>JAVKEP010000072.1:0-89250 GCA_040221375.1 Cryomorphaceae bacterium | reverse complement strand
CGGCCATTATACGTACCGTATCATCCAAGTTCCACGTGTTGAGAAGTGACGAGGAAACAGGTATGGATTTGGTCCCGTAATAATTGGCACAACCTGCTGTAGGATCTGAGGTGCCTATGAAGTAGCCACCCTCTCCATAGTAACTTACGTGCTCACCTGTATTGTCTAAGTCTCCTCTGTAATACAGTTGAAGGATGGCAGTTTCAGAAAAAACGGTTCCCATGCCAACGAATTCGTAGTAGAGCGTGTCTGCGTTTTGATAGGTATAAGAAACGGGCGTAGTTTGGGTATATACTGACACACCGCCCCCGGCGCCCAGACCGCTAAATGCTGATACGGTTACAGGATAGCCGCTGCAAACGGGGTTCTGGCTGACCGTAAGCGGATTTGGACTGTTTACTGGGAATGCGCTAGGAAGGTTGTAGGTTCGATAATAGTTACAACCGTTGGAATCGGTAATGGTCACAGAGTAAATGCCGTCCACCAAGTTTGAATCACCCGAAGAGGTGGATCCTGTAGACCATAAAAAGTCATAGGAGGAAAATGGTCCCGTGACAATCAAAGAAATGGCTCCATTAGAGTCGCCCGGACAAGAAGGTGGATCAACTTGCTTTTGTATGGTGATACCTTCTGGAGAGCTTATGGATGCTGTGTCAATGGTTTCGCAACCGTTGGGGGTGGATACCGAAACGACGTAGGTACCCGTGGTAAGCCCTTGGATGGTATCAGTGGTCATGCCGTTTGACCACATCACTGTATACCCAGAATTGGATCCTACAGAGACGTAAGCAATTCCATTGCTGTCTTCGGGGCACGAATTGTTCTGAACTACGGTTGTACTGATAATCAAAGAAGAATCAACAACCACGGTGTCGTTAAACGTACAGGAAGTACACGAATCACATACGTCATCCAAACTCAATGTCACGTAATTGACGGTTGAATCCATGTGGTATACCACTGTGTCTCCCGTTGCCCCGTTGCTCCAAGTCAACTCACCGAATGACCAGCCATTGGTAGTAGCATCTGCGCTGAAAACGTGCTCATTGGTAGAAACGAATTGGGTTGTGTATTCGCTAGCTCCATACCATCGATTCAGCCATGGTGAAAAACCAATCATGCCTGCATCCCCCAAATTCGAGAAGGACGCGGCTGTGCTTGCTTGTCCGGTTTGGGTGACATAGGATAAAATGGAGTTGGCAGAACCGTATCGGAAGTAAATCATATCGCCAGCATCAGAGCAGTCTGCAATTCCGTAATTCAACCAACCTTCCGTTCCATAGGGTTGATAGATTGAAGTATAATTTCCTACATCACTGACCCCGCCTGAAACGAGATCAACTTTGTAAAATTCGTCGTAGTAATTTCCATACAGGATGACATATCCTTTACCGGCATATAGTCCAGAGCCATATCCCAGCACCAACGTTTCTGAGAGCACTACGGTATCTACGGGAGACAAGTTCTCATCCAAGACCAAGAGTCGGTCGATGTAATTGACGTTCAAATAGCCATACGAAGACCAAAGCGCATAGAGCGTTCCAGATCCGAGGTCTGAAAAAATGGCGTTGCGCCACGAAACGTTGTAGTACGAAACAATACTCGAAAGGTCGGACTCGACTTTTGCGACATAACTATTTCCATTGATGTAGACGTAGTCCTCCGTAATCGCGAAACCGCAATCATCATCCCCTGTGTAACCAGATACTTGAATATAAGAAGACGAAGTGGACGTAAAACTTGAAATGTTTGAGCAACTGCTTCCCGAGTCAATGAAAACATACGTTACCGAATCGCCCAAGCAATTTGCTGAACTCAGGGCTTGTATGCTGCCATTGATACGTATGACCCTCGTAGTATCGGCAACCGGGCATCCGAAGCTGTCGGTTGCGACTACGTATACATTCCCACTAGCATTTACTTCGTAGGAAGCGCCCATCGTTGCGCCGTTCCATCGAATGGATGAGAATCCAGACGGTGTGGAAAGGAAGCCGCTGCTTCCACATACCAAGGTAGTATCTGAAAGCCCAATGGAAGTAGCTACTGTTGGGACTTGAATCTGATACGAACCTATGCATGTGTCCCCGGCAAATGAAACCGTTAAGGCATAAGATGAAGTCGTTGTAGGAGCGACGGTTGTACTGCGCGAGGTAGCGCCGTTGCTCCATAGATAGGTGTAGTCAAAACCATCATCGATGGAAGCGTAACCCAATGCTTCAGTATAAGAACCCAAGAAGGCGGTGCCTTCCCACGAGAAGTACCAACGCTTATTCCATGGACTGTAGGCGATGTTGGCAATGTCGCCTAGCGATGAAATAGAACTTACAGTAGATACGGTACTTAAGTCGTATCGATCGATGCTGTTGCTGGTAGACCTGAACATGACTTCATATCCTCCAACCGACTCCTGAGCAATGCCGTACGCAGCCCAGCCTTCTGATGAATAGATGTTTGAGCCAAGATTGACCGAACTCAGAACGCTTACTTGGCCGTCAGAAAGGTCGATGTGGTAAAGCGTTGAGGCGTATTGACTGTAGAGAATAACGTAACCAGCACCCGGAAAAACAGCATTTGTCGTGCCATAAGAAGTAGAGACGACAATGCTCGAACTCAACGTAATCGTATCGATGGGGTTCAACTCGTCATCCAGCTCAATGACCTGATTGATCGTACTATTGAAACTTCCGCTCCCATTCCAAAACTTGTAGAGCCTGCCCTCGCCGTATTCGGCGAAAAGAGAAGGCGTATAGTCAAAGCTCGTGTATGAAGCGAAATCTGGCGTATAACGCAGCACGGCATTGTCGCCATTTAGGTATACGAAGTTTTGGGTAATTGCAATTGCACAATGATCATCTGTGAGCTGTGGATAGATGGAAGCGACACCACTCAAGGATGTGTTGAAAGACGTGATATCGGGACCCAATATTCCGAGGTTGGCGCTCAACACGATCGAATCACCGAAGCAATTTACACTGTCGCTCGCCAAGATGGAAGTGGGTAAGATTCGAACTTCAAATGTGTCGTATGCCCAACATCCTAAGGTGTCTGCCACACCTGCCCAAAGGGTGCCATTACGTTCCTGCGAAAGGGTCTGCGCTGAATCTCCAGTAGACCAAGCGTAATAGTTGTGTGCAGGCAGAGCGACGGAAATAGGCGCCACACAAGCCGAGTAGCTCGAGTCAAGGTTGATCGATGGCGGGGAGCTGACCAAGACCATGGATGTGTCTGAGCAAATTTGACCCCCTGCACTAAAGCTTACGCTATAGTTCGTAGATCCAGTTGGTGAAACAAAAATTGCAGTTGTGCTATCGCCGGTTGACCACTCGATTTCGCCGCCGATATTGATTGCGCCTTGGGCATTCGCGTAGCCAACAGTTTCTGAAGAACCACCAAACATCGCAGTGTAACCCTCGTAAACAAAATACCATCGTGAAGTAGTTGGGTCGAACGTAAAACACGCCAGCTCACCTAGATGTCCTGTGCTGATTGTACTCGACGTAATGGAACCGGTTCCTGTGTTAAACGTGTACAAGTAAAAAGATCCTGCCCGGAAATGCAGTAGGTAGTTGCCGCCGGTGTCGCACGTAGCTACTCCATAGGAAGCGAATCCTTCCGTATTGTAGCTGTAATAATCTATGTTGCCATATGCAATCGATTCAACGTAGCCAGATTGAAGGTCGATCTTATAAACGGAATCGGTAACGCTCGCATAAAGAAAAACGAAGCCAGCGCCAGCGAAGACTGTATTGTCATACGACGATATGGTGATGGTGCGATTCAAGGGAATGACTCCCAATGAACTCAGGTTTTCATCGTATTGATTAAGTGCGTCGATGCTGTACGAAAACCCACTGCTGCTCTGATTCCAGAAGGAATAAACGTTGCCCGTATAGAGGTCGCTGAAAATGCCGTCTATGAGTCCGAAGTTTGTCTCGTTGAACGAATTTTTATCAAATCGAACGGTTCCGTAGTCTCCCGTTGCAAAGACATAATTGTCCGAGATCGCAATCCCACTCCTATCATCGAAACTATTCGTAATCGTATGGGTGCTCGACCCGGAAGTGTAAGGGGTGAATCCTTCTATGCATGTGTATCTAGCGGGTACAGAGACCGAAATCTCCATGGAATCACCAAGGCAAATGCCGGGTTGAGGTTGTTGAATTTCGACGCCAAAAAGATCGACCCGAACCGTGTCTGAGATGGCGCAACCGTTGGTGTCAATCACGGTTGCAATCAGCCGCGAAGTCGAGTTAGAATGTGTTATTTGGGTAGTGTCTCCATTGTTCCATGCATAATTTGTAAAACCTGATCCAGCGTCAATTTCGACACTTGTACCGCATCCGCTGACCGTATCAGGCAGGGCAAAAGGTGCGGGTACCGCCACATTGATGGTGATTGAATCTGAACAGGTATCACCGGACATTCCAACGCTTACCGAATAGGTGGTTTGGGTAAGCGGAGTCACGGCAATAGCACGTGAAGTAGAACCAGTGCTCCATTCGATCGTTTTGGGTTGCGATAGTTCAACCGTTCCTGACACCATCACTTCAAATCCGGAAGCAAGGTTGGAATACCCCTCTTGGTGTGCAAACCAACGGTCATCTGAAATGGAGTAAGCAAATCCGTCGTTGTCATTCAAGTCCAAGCCAAAATAATGGAAGGTGGAACTGACTCCGCTAGGCAACGATAAACTGTACAGGTAGTAGTCGTTACCGCTCTTGAAAATGATCTCAAATCCTTCGTCATTGCAACGTGCTAACGTCGAAATTGTGTAGCCTTCCGAATAGTGCGGTGCGAAATAGACGCTGCTGGCGACCATACTCAATCCCCCAGTTGCGAGGTCGAGGTAGTAGAAATTCCAATAATTACCGGATACTCTCGTACCGATGATGGTAAAGCCGTTCCCCGATCCGAGCATCATGTTCGTATATCCGCTGTATGGAAGGGATGACGACAATTCGATGGTGTCAGTCACATTCAAGGAGTCATCCAGTCGGTAGATTTCGTTTGGCGACGTATGCGGCCCTCCTTCAAATTGGTACAAGTCTCCATTACCTACGTCATAAAAGAGATAGTCCCTCACAGGAAGTGTAATCAACGAATCGAGGCTATGTGTCAAGCGCGCTGTGCCGGCATCTCCTACGTAATAAACGTAATCCTCATTTACGGCGATGCCCCCACGGTCATCGATCACCGAAGAGTAGATTTCGGCGGAGATAACTCCAGAAGTAGAGATGGCGTCAATTTCTAAACACGTATTCTCTCCGTCAACCGAGAGAATGACTTCATCTCCCGCGCAACTTGCCATCGCCGAAGCGTTGATTTGCGCCTTCACGAGTTTTAGGTCGATGAGGTCTGAATGCAAACATCCGAATGTGTCTAGCGCATATCCTCGATAGACATCGCTTGTGTTTGCGGTCAATGAAATAGCAGAGTCTCCTGTAGACCAGTAATAATGAGCAACCGAGCCGTGGTTGGTCATCGACAAGGTCACCGCGGTGTCTTGGCAATTTAGCAAGCTGTCATCCAGCCCGAGATCCAGCGAATTTATCAAGCCCACACTTAAGGTATCGCTGCAGCTGCTTGAACCTAGCGTAAGGGAATACGACAAACCATCAATGACAGAAGCGGGAATGCTGCGAATCGAGGACGAGTCCCCGTCTGACCAAAGAAGTTTGACATCGTGACCCACAGAAGAAAAATCACAAGAACCAATCGATTGAGATCCACTGCCGAAAGTGTTACTGTTGCCTTCGTAGTGAAAGAACCACCTACCTGTGTGGAAGTCGGGAAACATGCTTTCCAAGAACCCCAATTGCGTGGAGGAGCCTAGGTAATCATATTCATACGTATTTGTAGAGACAGAGTAAGTGCTTACGTACGAGGTATTGATCGAGGAGGTTAGCTTTAGACCTCCATTCGCATCGCAACTGGCCACGCCGTACACGGCAAAATCTTCAGCATAAGGAAAACTCATATAGGTAGTGGCCAGTATTTCCACCTCGCCGGAAAACAAATCAATCTTAGAAAGTAAACTCGTATTGCCGGAGTACAACACAATGTATCCGCTGCCGTGATACACAGCGGAATAATTGCCAATGTTAATCGAAGTAGAAAGAGGAATCGTATCCAGAATGCCCAGCGTGGGCGAGAGCGTAACAAGACAGTTTGCAGCGCTTCCAAAGAACCCGAAGGATGCCGTGTCATACAATGAAAGCAGCTGGTCGGTCAGGGTATTGACCAAAATGCCGCGTCGTTGAGGAAGCGTGGTGGAGGAACTAAGGTCCTTAGTGAATCGAATGGTAGCCGTAGTGGTGTTGTAGTAGAGATAATCTTTTGTAACGACCAGCCCAGACGCGTCATTAGTAAAGACGCTGCTCACCTCCGTGCGGCTCGCATTACTGATCGAAAGTTCTAACTCGTTGCAGCTATTTATGTGCCTAGTTGCGACGAGAATGCTGTCATTCGGACATAAGCTATCGCCGTCGATCTCAGTGAAGGAAGAGGCATCGATGTAGGTGATCGATTTAACGGCAGAACATCCCAAAGAGTCCGTTACGGTAACCTTGTACCTATTGTAACCCGGCTGGATGGTTGTGATTTGGCTAGTTCCGCCATTACTCCATTCATAGGATTGGTAGCCAGCTCCTGCATCCAAGGTCAGGTTTTGAGTGTCACAAGCTAGGATGGAATCAACAGGGTCGACCAGCGGTGTGCCTTTAACATGAATGGTTTTGCTGCCTGAACAACTCTGTCCTTGACCACTGATGGTGACCGAATACGTCTGAGTTGCGTTTGGCGTAATGGTAATCTTACTAGAAGAGTCACCCGTGTTCCACAGGTAAGAAAATTCTTTACTTCCTAAGGTCGCAGGAGCCATTCCAAAAAGCTCAGCGGCATAGCCAAACGTCGGTGATCCGCCTTCAATCTCAAAGTACCAATGCTCATTCCAAGGGGAATAGGTGAAAGACGCTAAGTCGCCGACTGAACCAAAGCTTGAGATCGTTTCGTACTCGTCATTGGTGATGTTGTACCGGCGGATGTTATTGGACCCATATTGTCGATACACGACTGCGAATTCACCGTCGCTGCATTCGGCAACGCCATAGGCAGCCCATCCTTCTCCATTGTACAACTGAGCATTAAACCCAGAGGTGGCACCGCCCAACTCCGTCACTACGCCTGATGGCAATGAAATGTGGTAGAACTCATCTGTGTAATTCGAATACAGAATCACGAAGCCCAGTCCTACGAAAACACCATTTCCACTGCTATAATTGAGAATTGCCTGGCTCAGAAATATGTTGTTCTGATAGGTGAGGTTCTCATTCATTGGCCTCAATGAAGTGATTTGATTTGCGTAGAAAGAATTGTAATTGCTGTTCCAGAAAGTATACAACTGACCTGTACTCAAATCGGAGAATATGCCGTCTCTCTTTAGGTACTGAACCTTGTTTGAAAAATTGTCTGCGTCCATCCTAACGGTAGCGAGATCACCCGTGTAGTACACGTAGTCTTCGGTAACGGCGATGGAACCGTAGTCGTCTCCACTGTACGCGTTGATATCTTGTGATAACGTCACATCCGAACTAAATTCATTGAAATAAAGGCAGGACGAGTACAGCGGAGTGCTCAGCAAAACGGATTCTTGGGCACACGTAGTGTCAACGCTGGAACTGATCCGCGCATCAAGAATGCTTAAGTACGAAGAATCGATGGCTGTACAACCATTGGAATTGGTGACCGTAAGTGTGTACGTCCCTGAAGTGTATCCATAGGTAACGTTTCCGGTTCCGCCATTCGACCACGCGTATTGCGGATAACCGAGTCCGGCGGTGACGGCTGCAGAATCCACGTTGCAAGCGGTCACCGTGTCATCCAAGAATAACAGTGGAGACAAGTAGACGGTTACATAGGTAGAAAATGTGTCTAAGCAAGAGCCATTCAAGACTGTGACACTATAGTTACCCGTGGTCGTAGCTGTAATGCTGGGAGTGGTGTTTCCATTCGACCAGACATAAAATTCTGCTCCTTCTTGCACCGCGAGGACCGTTGGTGTGCTCGTGCACGAACTGATACTCGAACCGAATAAGGGTTGAGGAAGGCCAATGGTTATATCTATGCCGTTGTCAGCCCCAATCTCTGAAGGAGAATTCATCACAACTCGGATTCGGTAGCCAGTGCCGAAGGGGGTACTGCTCGGGATCATGCAGCCAATAGAGTCCTCTGGGCTAGTTGATTGGAGCGTTCCAATGACGACCGGGTTGTCAAATGAACCCGTTGAGTCGGAGAGTTGGACGGAGAAGATGTTGGTGGATGTGGGCTGAATGTTTGCAGTATCCAAGAAGTATCCTACTTGGAAAGAATCTTCTTGACACAGGTTTGAAGGAGACGACTGAATGGAAAGATTGATGCATTCGAACGAGGTCGAAGCAAGGGCCGTCGCGTATTCTGTGGTGTCGAACATGTAGAAAAATGTCAGGCAAGTCGCTTCACCTGCTGATAGATCCCCTAAATCAAAGGCAATGGATATGGCCTGGTCTACCGAGTACGATGTGCCTGATCCATTGAGGGAACCCGTAGCATTATATACCTGACTTGCGCTTCGATTGTGAAATCCACCGTGTGATACCTTGGCCCGCGAGTCTTTGGCACCAAGTGCAACAACAGAGCCATAGGTCAGCGCAGTCGCTGATACCAAGGCGAGGTGTTGGCTGTTGGGATTTTGGTACTCTATCGTGTTGTTGGTCAACCAGGAATTCGTCAATGGTTGCTCATTATCCGGATCCACGTTGCGCATGTAATAAACATCCTCCAACGTGTAAGAATTTGTGTTGGTGAGCGTCACCGTAGTGCTGAAAAAGACCGTGTTTGTGTCGAATTCTGTGACTTGAACGATGTTCAACCCGCTGACAGCTCCGGTCCAAACTGCAGACACCGTCGCACCGCTGTTGTTAACGCTGCTGAAAGAGCCAGAAATGTCCACTTCATCGCACACTTCAAAATTGCCATAATTGGTTCCGTTGATTTCGATGGAAAACCCTTCCTCCGGAGACCCCGGTCTGAAATAATCGCCGATGAAAGCAGGGGTGCCGTTGGTCCATCCATCTTTGTCCACGTCTGCAACGAAGCCGAGGTACGAACTGCCCTGTGTATGGTATCCGGATGGTGCGTAAACCGAAGAGCCAAAAACCCCACATGGAGCCATTCCGACTTCCAGATAGTTGCCTTGAAGAAATGCGTTTCCACTAACCAGTTGGGCAGCAGAAGGAAGCGAAAGGAAGATTCCTAAAACAATGGACAGGAGTAGAGTTCTCATCATAGCACAGCGACTTTAACCTCAAAACGGCCGTAAATTTCGGAAATTTCTAACTACTGAATGTCTTGAAATTCACACAGGTTGCCTAAGTAGACGTGATTTAACACAAAAGGTCGCCCCTTTTATTCCTCAAGGCAACGATTGAGCACATTCAATGTAATCTGGTGGATGGTAGAATCGACTGAAAGTGCTCCTGTATAGGTGATGGATCCGACAGAAAAAACCAGCCCCCTTCCGGTACTTTCTCGGATCAAAAGTTCAGCTCCGCCGTTGTCTGGATTGGTGCCTTTTGCCAACAGGTGAAAGTCAGAAGGGGTGTCTGAAGTCCTTTTGTCGGTTTCGTGACCTGAGGCTGCGCCCCCATTGAGAGAAACTGTACCGAAAAGTGCATCGTTAGCGATTCCGGTGCCTTCAAAGACCCAGTGATCGTGATCTTTCGTTTGATAGGGGTGATAGGTCCCATATCCTGAAGATGAATAATGAGATCCGATCAATTTTGCCGGCGAACGTCCTTTTTCGCTCCAAAGGCCTCCAGAACCTTCGGCAAAGCGGTGTGAATCGCCGTCTTTCCTGCATTCTATTTGCCTATCGTCGCTCAAACCGACTTTCCAGTACAGGCCATTGGCGCCTAAGTACATGATGTTTCCCCCTGCCTCATTGTAAGTTTCTAAGCGGTCTAGCATCTCAGCGGTGTAGTACTCGGGATGCGCGTGGAGGAGAACGGCTTTGCGGTCATCAAGGATCGAAGCATCGCTGTGTAGTTCCTCATCGGAGATTAATTCGTACGCAATCCCGTTGTTTTCAAGCCACGCCAAGAGGTATACTTCAGCATTGACCAAATGCCCCTTTTCTCCAAAGGGACTGTCTACCTTATTCGGTCGATTGAAACTCACAATTACCGAGTGACGAATGCCATCCCCCTCACTGTCAAGGTCTCCAAGGTTGTACCGATAAAAAGACGCTCCACTCCAATTATTGTAAGCCTGCCAGGTATTTGTAGAGGCTACAACAACGATCGGTATCCGTGGAGCACTCGGGTTGGCTTTCACTACGAATGTGATGTAATCGGTATTTCCCGCTTGATTTTTAACTACGGCTGCGTACAACCCAGACGTCAAGTTATTGGGCAATTGAAACGCATGCGTGGTTGACCAATCGCATCCAAAGCTGTACGAGTACTTGAAGTAATCCTGTCGTTGAACGGGAATGGCGTCTTCACGCAGAAGGATTTCTTGATCTGCCCCAAATCGGTAAAGCGAAAACGACATGATCGAATCTTCATGACAAGAGACTTTGAGCTGTACTTCATCACCGGGAAAATAGCTCATCCGATCTGCATACCCCTCAATGCTGGCGGTATTGATTACCGGATCGCCCGGATCGTCGGATGGAGGAATTAGCTCATTGTCAACCTTCACCGTTGGCATTTCTCCTTTTTTACAGGAGGCGACACCGAAGAAAAAGAGGCAAATTGTTGTGTACAGGAAAATTCTTATGATCATAAAGGGCGGAGGCTATTTCTCCATGGCGTTGAACGCATCCAATCCACAGTCGAGAAAGTCTTTGTACTCTTCCACATCTGGAGTATAGCCAACAGGCAGGGTGAGCAATGATTCGTCATGGTTCATCAAGACGTAGTAAGGCTGACTGTTGTTCCGAAACGTTTCGCTTTGAAGGGTTGCCCACTTGTTGCCGACAGTTTTGATTTTTTTCTTCCTTCCATCTTCCGTCGTGTATTCGAATTGTTCAGACTCAGGAAGCTCCTTTCGATCGTCTACGTACAGGCTGATCAGCACGTAGTCGTCGTTGAGACGATCGTAGATATCGGGTTTCACCCAGACGTTTTCCTCCATTCGCCGGCAATTCACGCAGGCCCACCCTGTGAAATCGATCATGATCGGTTTGTTGTTTGCCTTGGCATAGGCTAGGCCTTCTTCGTAGTCTTTGAAGCAATTGATCTCTAAAGGACAATTCGAGTCTTTCTCGTAAATGGAATAGAACAACGGAGGTGGGAATCCGCTGAGGAGCTGGAGGTTTGCATACGATGTGTTGGTCAATCCTGGAATCAGGTAAAGAACAAATGCGATCACCACAGCGGCTAATCCTTTGCGACCCATTCCGATGGATTCATTGGGGTTGTCGTGCGGAAACTTTATGTAACCAAGTAAATACAATGCCAATCCGCTTCCAATCAAGATCCATAAGCCGAAGAAGATTTCGCGCTTGAGCAATCCCCAATGCTCGACGAGGTCGGCGTTTGAAAGGAATTTTACGGCAAGAGCTAGCTCAACGAAACCAAGGACCACCTTCACATTGGTAAGCCAGGAACCCGATCGTGGCAGCGAATTCAGCCAACCCGGGAAGGCGGCGAACAACCCAAAGGGAAGCGCCAGGGCGAGACCAAAGCCTCCCATACCCATGGTCAATTGCATGGCTCCTCCGCTGGACGTCAATGAGCCGGCCAAAAGCGACCCTAGAATTGGTCCGGTACAACTGAACGATACAATGGCCAACGTGAGTGCCATAAAGAAAATACCGAGTAAGCCGCCAATGCTAGAGGCGGAATCGACCTTGTTGGCTACTCCACTTGGAAGGGTAAGTTCAAAATACCCGAAGAATGAGATGGCAAAGACTACGAAGATCACGAAGAAACCTACGTTAAGCCAGACGTTGGTTGAAATGGTGTTGAGTATTTCAGGGTCGAGGCTGTCTAAAAAATGAAAAGGCAAGGATAGAATCACATAGATCAAAAAGATCGACAATCCGTAAAGAAAAGCGTTCATCAAGCCTTTTGCTTTGTTCTCGCTGCCTTTGGTGAAGAAGCTCACGGTCAAAGGAATCATCGGAAACACACAAGGGGTAAGCAAGGCCACCAATCCCCCTAAGAATCCGAGTAGAAAGATGGACAGAAAGCCTTTTTCCTCGGTGCCAGATTCCTGCTCTTCACCGCAGTCGTTGGCAGGATTTTCTAAATCGATGGAGCCGATTTTAAGGGAAGTCAACCTTTCTACGGTGGCAATCGCCCCTTCTGTCTCCTCGCCACCAGAAACAATCATTCCGGCAACGGGATCGTATGTGAACGGTGCGGCTTCCGGAGGGAGGCATCGTTGTTCGTCGCATGTCATGAAGTAGATTTCTCCCTCAATGGGCGTATTGCCAGTGATTTCGATGTCTTGTTCCATTACCATTTTATCAGAATAGTAATTCAAGTCCATCATAAAGTTGGGATCGTATTCCGAGACCAATTCTCCAATTTCTCTTACGGCTCCAATCTTTTTATAGTCCCCCGATAGCATATTGAATTCGGTCGCAATGGGTCCGTCTTCGTTGGGAAGGTCCTTGGAGTACACATGCCAATGCTCGTCAATGGTAGCCGTGGCGATGATGGTTACCACGCCGTTTTCTTTTTCTGCTGACGTGAATGCCCAGCTGACCGGTTGAAAAATTTCATTCTCCTTTCCATCGCTCGAGATAGGTTCAACGGAAGTGGATGCTTCTGCCGTTGCGGCAGCCGAAGCATTAGAAACTTCCACCGACGACGGAGCCGTTTTTTGTGCTGAATTCGTGGCTGACGGTCGCAATGCCGCTTCGATGTCAAACCTAAAATCAAGGTATTCAGGCGGAAGGCATTTCGAATCATCGCAGGTCATGTACGTCAATTCACCCGTGACCGTGGCCATTGGCGCCGTGAGCTTAACCCGCTGACTCAGCGTAACCGACTTATCGAACCAAGATAGCTCCATGTCGAAGATGGGGTCGAACTCTGTATGGGGCTTGGGCTCGTGTAGTTCTCCTACCAATTCGGCACCCACTACTTCATCGAAAACGACTTCGGTAGCAATCGGCCCCAAATCGCTCTCGAGCTTGGTGGCGTAAACATGCCAGCCGTCTTCTATGGTCGCGCTGAACTTGAGAATGGCGTGTTCATCGCCGTCCAAGGTGTGCTCAAAATTCCACTTAACCGGGTTGTATATCTGACTGAAAGCTTGTGTTGCAGTAAAAATCAGCGCAATAATAACGAGTAGCCTAACCTTCATTTCCTTGAATTTGTAAGGGCACAAAAATAGTGAAAGGCCACGGTTGGCGGAAGAAAGGAACGGCACAGTTTGGATTCTTACCGCATGATTGGTTTAACATTCCTTAGAATAAATGAGCTTGCAAGAACGCGGATTAAAAAAAGGCGGGACCACGCATTCGGGCCACCGCCTTTCCAACCTACTACCTATGATTGTTAATGAGGTTAAATGTGCAATTCTTTGTCACCGGCAAGTCGATAGGCAAGCCTTGTCTTGAGGTAGTACATTACAGGTACAATTACCAAGGTGAGGAAGGTGGCGAAGGTGAGACCGAATATAACGGTCCAACTCATCGGCCCCCAGAACATAACGTTGTCGCCCCCTACGTAGATTTTAGGGTCATACGACGTGAGCAATGAGATAAAGTCGATGTTCAACCCGATGGCGAGCGGAATAAGCCCTAAAACGGTTGTGATGGCCGTGAGTAGTACAGGGCGCAGGCGTTTTTTACCGCCTTCAACCATACACTCGATCAACACAGGTATAGGAAGCTTAGTGTTTTCACCCAGGTCCATTTCGAGACGTTTTCTGTCGATGATCAGTTTGGTATAGTCAATCAATACGATCGCATTGTTCACGACAATTCCTGCGAGGGAAATGATTCCGATCATGGTCATGATGATGACAAAATCCATTTGAAAAATTACCAGTCCCATGAATACACCGATCAAACTCAGCACGACAGAACCAACGATGATGAACGGTGTCAATGCGGAGTTAAATTGTGCCACGAGGATCAGAAAAATGAGGAAGACAGCAATCATCAAGGCGGTGCTTAAGAAGGCCATTTCCTTCTCCTGGTCTTCTTGCTGACCCGTGAATTTGAGGCTCATGTCTTCTGGTAATTCGTACACGTCAAGCGCCTCTTTGATTTCTGTTACTACCTCGTTGGGATTGTAGCTTTCGAGTACGTTCGATGAAATGGTGATCAACCGAACCTGGTCTTTCCGCTTAACGGCGCTGAATGTAGTCGAGTTTTCGGCCGTCGCTACGGAGGAAATCGGAACTTGCTGGATGCGCCCGTTGGTTTGGTCGCGGAACGTAATCAACTGATTCATCATCGCATCTTCGTTGTATCGGTACTTGTCTTTCAAGCGGATCACAATCGGGTAATCGTCTTCACCTGTTTTAAACGAATTGACCTCAAGCCCGAACAACGAATTTCTCAGCGTCTGTCCAATTTGTGCGGTTGAAAGATTGAATCGACGCGCCTTAGCCCGGTCGATGATGATGGGCATTTCTGGCTTTCCTAATTCTACGTCCAACTTTAATTCTTCGATGCCGCCGATGTTCTTGTCTTCGATGAACTCTTTCACGGCCTGTGCTTCGGCCAACAAAGATTCGTAATCGTCTCCAGCCACTTCTATGTTGATGGGCTTGGCTTGTGGAGGTCCAGCAGGATCTTTGTCCGTAGTGATTTGCACGCCAGGTATTCCCGCCACAAGTTCTCGGATATCTTCCATTACTTCCGTGGTGCTGGTTCCTCTGCGCTCTTGAAACTGAACAAATGAAACCGTGATGCGTGCTTTATGAGGAGTTGCCGCCATGGAAGGCCCTTCGTTGGGGTCACTGGTACCTGCACCTACTTGTGCAATGACCGATTCTACGAGATAATTGTAGTTGTACGTGAGTCCATTGTCCACTTCGGTGACCTCGAATTGCTTCGTATAGTCGATGATGTCTGCTTCGATTCCCTTGGTAATGGCGTTGATTTCTTCGATGTCTGTACCAATGGGCGCTTCAATGAAGACATTTACGTAGTTGGGCATGTTGGAAGGGAAGAACACAACCTTAGGCATGAAAGCGAAAAGCAGACCAAATGAAAAAATCAAGAGAACGAAGGTTCCGATGAAATAAGCGATCGGATTTTTTCTTCTGAACACGTGACGCAGGGTGCGTTCGTATTGAGCCTCAAGCCAAGGAAGAAACCTTGATTGAAAGAACTTGGTTCCTGGTGTGAGGATGAATTTGGTCGTAATCACCAATATGCCTGCCAGCAGGATCAGGTTTCCAAACCACGTAACTGCAAAGGAGATGGCAATGCCAATAGTGATGAGCAATGTGCCGATAGAAATCGCGCGCCGCGCAGCCATTTCCTTTTCTTCGAGCTTCATATACATCGAAGTCAGTACAGGGTTGATTACCAATGCTACGAAGAGGGATGAACCCAAGACAATCATGAGCGTTGCGGGAAGGTAGAACATGAATTCCCCCATGATTCCCGGCCATACCATCAACGGGGTAAAAGCCGCCAAGGTGGTAGCAGTAGAGGCGATGATAGGCCACGCGACTTCGCCTACACCGTATTTTGCAGCGTCGATGGCGTTCATTCCTTCATCCATCAGGCGATAAATGTTTTCAACGACCACGATGCCGTTGTCTACCAGCATTCCAAGCGCGAGAACCAAGGAAAAGAGCACCATCATATTCAGCGTGACTCCCATGATGCTCAACACGAAAAAGGCGATGAACATCGAAAGTGGGATGGCCGTTCCAACGAAAAGGGCGTTTCTCAATCCGAGAAAGAACAACAGCACTGTAATCACGAGGATCATTCCGAAGATGATGCTGTTTTCCAATTCGCTGACTTGTGTCCTCGTCTGCTTCGATTGATCTCCCGTAATGGTGACATTTAAGTTGGCGGGGAATTCTTTGAGTTGAGCCTCTTCGAGGATCTGCTGAATCTTATCCGACGCGTTGATGAGGTTTTCGCCGGCGCGCTTTTTTATATCCAGCATGACCACCGGCGCGGTGCTCTGACGGGCGTAACTTTCGGGTTCTTCGTATTCAAATACTACTTCCGCAATATCTCTCAGGTAAACGATGTTTCCTTTTTCCATTTTGACGATGATGTCGCCGAGCTCTTCGGTGCTTTTGATGTCGCCCACCACGCGGACGGTTCTACGCATGTCGTTTTGAAGCATGCTTCCTGCTGAAACGGTGATGTTTTCGGAACTGATCGCAGCCGAAATGTCATTGAAGTTGATTTCGTTGGCCTGCATTTGAAACAGGTCTACGTTCACCTTCATTTCTTTGTCTTGAACGCCGCGAATGTCTACCTCGGTAATTTCTGACAGTTTCTCAATTCTGTCCTCGAGGTACTCTGCGAATGCATTCAATTGATCGATGGAAAAATCACCGCTCAAGTTGATGTTCATGATCGGCGTTAACTCCGAAATATTGAGCGCAAACACGTTGGGGTCTGCCGGCAAGTCGCGCGGAAATTCTGGATCACCCATTGCGATGTCCACCTTGTCCTTCACTTTATCCAACGCTTCGTCTGGCGTAACGCTGAAGTCAAACTCGATGAAGATGGTGGAATACCCCTCTACCGATGTCGAGGTCATTTTATCGATGCCCGATATCGCGCCGATCTCCTTTTCGAGGGGACGAGTTACCAGTTTTTCGATGTCGACCGGGGAGTTACCAGGATAAGGAGTTCCGACATAAATCTGCGGAACCACTACTTCTGGAAACGCCTCTCGCGGCATGTTGATGTACGATACCAACCCCGCAATCACCATGATCACGAGAACCACCATAACGGTCATGCGGTTTTCGATACTGGCTGTGCTGAGACCGAATTGACGGGTTAGTTTGTTTTTTTGCTGTTCCATTTGGCTTGTTTCTTATTCAAGGATCTATCGGATCACATTTACCGTGTCGCCGTCTTTAATGGATCGGGCTCCTTTTTCAATCATGATGGCGCCGGGCGTAAGTCCAGAAAGGATCTCAACTCGGTCATTGTACGTCATGCCAGTGTTTACTTCGACCTTTTTTGCGTGGTTGTCTTCTAACAAGTAGACAAACGATTCGCCGCTCGGCGTCATTTGTACGGCTGAAGAAGGAATGACAATGGCGCGTTCACTGATGTAATCTCTGATCTTGAGTTCTCCGAGAAGGTTGGGTTTCAGCGTGCCTTTTTTGTTGTTCAATTCAAACCGCACCTTGAATGTTCGGTTGTTTGGGTTGATGAATTCACCCATCCTGGAGATCGTTGTGTAATGCACTTCATCCAAACCAGGGAAAGTGACCGTGACAGAATCACCTGATTTAATTTTACCCAGGTATCGCTCGGTAACATCGGACTTTATGTACACGTCGTCTGTGTTTACCAATCGAATCACCGGCATTTGTGGCCCTGCCATTTCGCCTTCTTTGATATTGATCTCGTCGATGACACCATTGAAAGGGGCGGACAATACGTACATGTCATTTTGAGCCATCAAGGTTTCAAGGCTTTGCTTCAAGGACTCGTAGTTGTTCTTTGTTTCGAGGTATTGGATCTCAGAACCCACTTTCTGTTCCCAAAGCTTTTCTTGCTTTTTGTAGACAATTTCGGCAAGGGCGAGGCGCGATTTAACCTCTTGGATTTGCTGTGAGACGATGCTATTGTCCAAGGTTAGCAAGCGTTGTCCTTTGCTGACTTTCATTCCTTCTTTCACTTTGATGCTCGTCACACGACCCGCCGCCTCGGTGAAGAGCAATGCGTTTTGATCGGTTTCTACGCTTCCTTGAACCGTGAAAAAGTGCTCAAATCGAGTAGGGGCTACTTCCCTGACCGTGACATTGGTGATGCGCAGCATTTTGGTGGTATCGAGGGCTTCGATTTTGACTTCTACGGCCGCAAGCTGGGTCGCAAGTTCCGTTCGTAAGCCTTTGATCGAGTCGCGCTCGGCTTTGAGGGTCTCAACCTCATTTGTTGCTGTGGGCTGAGAGCATGCCGAAAGGATTACTGCAACGGCTAGCAGGTGGACTATGGTTCTCATCGTAAGGGGATATCGTTGATTCGTTGTTTTCATATTACTGTATTCCTAGTGCTTTGTTCAAAGCGAGTTTGGCATTGAAGACTTCTTGTGCAGTGCTGATGTACGTAGAAAGCGTCTGCAGGTATTGTGATTCGGCCTGGGTATACTCCAGACTGGTGACCACTCCTTGTTCGTACTTTTTTTCCGTGCTGAGTTTAATGCGCTCGGCGAGTTTTAGGTTTTGGTCAACCAGGTTGAGGTTGTCAACGGAGCTAGCGTAATCGCGTCGTGCGTTCATCGCCTGGAGCTGGAGGTTCTGCACGACCATCTGTTTTTGGCTTTGCGTTTTTTCGAGTTCCAGCTTTGCCTGCTTCGTTTGGTAGTAGCGCATTCCAGAGCTGAAGATGGGCACGTTTAACTGGAGGCCTACGATGGTCGTAGGATAGAACGAATTGCTGAACAACTTGCCGAAGTCTTGACCGAATCCATTTTGGCTGTGCGTGAAAAATCCCGCGAGCTGAGGAAGGTACTTCGCTCGTTGGTTGTCGACCGACAATTTTGATAGGGCCTCACCCTGGTCAGCGGTCCTGAAATCGATGTGACGTTCGATATTGAATTGCGGATCTAGCTGTGCAGCCTCTGCAGGTGTTCCTAACAAGGCATCAAAGTCATCGGTCAGCGTAATCTCTTGGTCCACCGGAATTCCCATTTGAAATTTGAGCAGATTGATCAGGTTTTCTTTTTGTCGGCTCGCCATGTCTATTTGATACTGCAGGTTGGATTGGGCCAACATCAATTGATCCGCATCTTGTTGTTCCATAAAACCCACTTCTGCCATGGCCTTGGCGTCATTGGCACTCTTCTCTAGGTTGGCCTTGTTCTTCTCCAACGAGGCCAAAGATTCTTCTAGCGCAACGACAGAGAAATAGAGCTGCGAAACCTGCTCGCGGACTTGAATTTGGGTTTTCTCTTGGCCCAATAGGGCATAGTTGAGGTAGGCTTTAGCGGCCTTCAGACCTACGAAATACGAACCATCGAACAGGAGCTGTGAAGCGGTAAGTCCTGCCGAGGCAGAGTAAGGCAATCCGAATTGCAGCGGGAGCAAAATATCTGACGGTGCAGAAGGATCAAAGGCGTTGGCCGGTGCTACTTGGGTTGGAATGTCTATGAAATGATTCATAGTAGCTTCCCCAGAAACCTGGGGCAAGCCGATGGCGGTGGTCTCCCTGACCTTGGCACGTGAGATCTCAACGTCGAGTCCAGCTTGCCTAAGCTGTTCATTCTGCTTGAGCGCTGCACCAACGGCTTCTTCCAAAGAGTAGGTCGACTGGGCCATGCTGCTGAGCGAAAAAGCGCCCAACATTAGGTACAATAGGTAGTTTTTCATGGTTTAGAGTTCGATGTTTTCTTGTTTGACTTTGGCTTTCAAATAGTTCAAACCTTTTTCGCTTGCGATTCCTCGGATGTGGTAGCGCATGAGTTCAAGGTGGATCGTACGGAAGTTGTATTTGTCTGGAGGAAAGACTTCACTGTCGGTGCACATATCCATTTTGGCGGCGTACATCCTTGATACGATGTACGGTTCTATATTTTCGCGATAAAGGCCATGCTCAATCCCTCGTTCGATGTTTTCCTGAATGCAGTCGGCGATGAACACCGTTCTGAAATTTTCGAACACCGTCCATGCCTCTGGATGATATTTCTGCATGTCGTAGTTGATCGAAGGGTGGATTTGTCCAAATTTTTGGCTGATGTCTTTGCTCAATTCGAACAACATGTCGATGGCATTCTGATGTTTCTCACACAGCTGATTGGCCAACACCTTTTCGTGCTCTACGATCTGCTGCATCACTTTCAGTACCAAATCGTTCTTATCTGATACATAGAGATAAAGCGTTTTTTTCGACACGCCCAGTTGCCGCGCAATATCATCCATGGTCATGCTTTTGATGCCATTCCGCATGAACAGTTGTGCCGTTTTGCCTAATATTTCTATGCCTCGTTCGTCCATTGTCCAGTTTTTCATTCGGGGTGCGAATGTAAACACAAACGCAACATTGGAAACATTACATGAAAAAAATGTTTCCAATGTGTTGAATGGTTTGAGAAAAGGATAGTCGGTCGCGGAAGGGAGAATGACTAGGCAGATGCAACGCTTCAAACAATTCAGCGCAGAATGCACAGATTCACTCTTTGTTTGTTCCTTTGCGGCTCTCTAATACAGCAGGCTAGATGCATATTAAGCAAATAATAGAAAAAGAACCGATCGGTGAGTCCTTGGAGATCAAAGGCTGGGTCAGAACATTTAGAAGCAACCGTTTCATCGCATTGAATGATGGTTCTACTTCCATGAACCTGCAAGTGGTGGTTGATTTCGAGAAGGAGAGCGAAGAACAGCTTCGGCGTATTACAACCGGCGCTTGCCTGCGCATCAAAGGAGATGTAGCCGAATCGCAAGGTAAGGGGCAAAGGGTAGAATTGATGGCTACTGAAATCGAAGTACTAGGCGATGCCGATGCGGAGGACTATCCACTTCAGCCCAAAAAGCATTCGATGGAATTTTTGCGAGAGAATGCGCATCTAAGACCGCGAACCCAGACGTTTGGTGCTATTTTCCGGTTAAGGCACGCTTTGCAATTTGCCATCCACAAGTATTTCAATGACAACGGATTCTTCATGGTGCACACTCCGATCGTCACCGGTTCGGATGCGGAAGGGGCTGGCGAGATGTTCAGGGTTTCTACCTTGGACCCCAAGCGTCCCCCCCTCACCGACGACGGCGAAGTAAACTGGAAAGAAGATTTTTTTGGAAAGGAAACAAACCTGACCGTTTCGGGCCAACTGGAGGCAGAGCTGTTTGCGCTGGGACTGGGAAAGGTGTACACGTTCGGCCCAACCTTTCGTGCCGAAAACTCCAACACCACTCGGCATTTGGCTGAGTTTTGGATGATCGAGCCAGAAGTCGCCTTCAACGACTTGTTTGATAACATGGAGTTGGCCGAAGACTGCTTGAAGAACGTGATCAATTACGTGCTCGAAAACTGCAAGGTTGACTTACAACTCCTCCACGACCGCCAGCAAGATGAGGAAAAGCAGCTACCCCAGGACAAAAGGACCATGCCCTTGCTCGAAAAGCTCGAATTTGTCTCGAAGAATGAGTTCGTCCGTTGCAGCTACACGGAAGCGATAGAGATATTGAAGAACTCTAAGCCAAATAAGAAGAAAAAATTCCAGTACCTAATAGAGGAGTGGGGAGCGGATCTGCAAAGTGAACACGAACGCTTCTTGGTAGAAAAGCACTTTGGGAAGCCCGTGATTTTGTATGACTATCCTGCTAAAATAAAGGCGTTTTATATGAGGCTGAACGAAGACGGCAACACGGTACGGGCTATGGATATATTGTTTCCTGGAATTGGAGAAATTGTAGGGGGATCTCAGCGGGAAGAACGATACGATGTACTCAAACAAAAGATCCAAGATTTCGGGATAGAAGAGGAGTCGTTGGAGTGGTACCTCGAAACCAGAAAGTTTGGAACCTGCGTTCACAGTGGATTCGGCTTGGGATTCGAACGTCTAATGATTTTCATCACCGGCATGACGAATATCCGAGATGTCATCCCATTTCCCCGAACTCCAAAAAATGCCGAATTCTAACGATTTCTTTTCTCAATTTTGAAAGACGGCAGTTCGATCATGCGAATGCGTGTAACTTACCGAACCCTTAGGCTCGAACCATGGCATTGAAGCAATCATTACAACAAAAGCTCCTTCAAAAACTGAGTCCTCAGCAGATTCAGTTGATGAAGATGCTGCAGCTTCCCACCATCGCGCTCGAGGCACGGATTAAGGAGGAGATAGAATCGAATCCTGCGTTGGAGGAGGGTAAAGAAGACAAGGGAGATGAATACGACGACCTTGACAACGATGATTACGGCAATGAGATAAGCGAAGCAGAGAAGGAGTTTGATTTTAGCGATTACATGGACGACGACGACACGCCCGAGTATCGCTATAAAGCCAATAATTACTCCTCTGACGACGAAGAGAAAACGATTCCCGTTACCACGTCAACCACATTTCACGACCGCTTGCTTGACCAACTGCATATGAGATCCATGTCTGAGCAGGAGTACCTCATTTGTGAACACCTGATTGGCAGCCTAGATGACAGCGGTTACCTGAGACGAGAGATCATTGCGGTAGTGGATGACTTGGCGTTTTCACAAGGCATCATGACCAGTGAAGAAGAAGTGGAGCGATTGCTGACCACCTGCATCCAGGACCTGGATCCTGCCGGCGTTGGAGCGAGAGATTTGCAAGAGTGCTTGTTGGTGCAAATGCGAAGAATGGAAGCTACGGTCACTGTGAAGACGGCCTTAGAGATTCTAGAAAAACACTACATCGCCTTTGTCAAAAAGCACTACGATAAAATCACGCATAAATTAGAGATCAGCGATGAAGACCTGCGCGAGGCGATCGATGAGATCACCAACCTAAACCCAAAGCCGGGGAATTCATTGAACGAGTCTTCACGGCCCGTTGAACAAGTTATTCCTGACTTTTCCCTCGTACACGAAGGGGATGATATACAGGTGTTGCTCAATGGACGAAATGCCCCCGAGTTGAGGCTTTCAAAGAAGTATTCAGATATGCTTCAAGAGTTTTCGCAGATCAAAGGCCAGCCAAACAAGGCCCAAAAAGAGGCGATGATGTTTGTGAAACAAAAGTTGGACAGCGCGAAATGGTTTGTCGATGCCATATTGCAACGGCAGAACACGCTGATCCGGACCATGGAGGCGATCGTGCAATACCAAAAAGCTTATTTCGAAACCGGCGATGAAACCAAGTTGAAACCGATGATCTTAAAGGATATCGCGGAAATAGTAGGGATGGATATCAGTACGATCAGCAGGGTATCAAACAGCAAGTACGTGCAAACTTCCTACGGTACGTTTCCGCTGAAGTATTTCTTCTCAGAGTCTTTGACGAATGACGACGGTGAAGAAGTCAGCACGCGTGAGGTGAAGAAAATTTTGGAGGAGCTGCTCAGCACAGAAGACAAGCGCAAGCCGTTAACGGATGAGCGCTTGGCGAAAGAATTGAAGGCAAAAGGCTATAATATTGCACGCAGAACGGTGGCCAAGTATCGAGAACAGCTGGATATTCCGGTGGCCCGATTGCGCAAGGAATTATGAGGAAAGCTGCCTTAATTACATCGTATCTCTTTCACCCGATCTTCTTACCCACGGCGGGATTGATGTTCGTCTTCAGCTTGAATACCTACATCGCGCAAACCACCCCTCTGCCTAAACAATTTTTCGTTGTGGCTTGGATTTTCATCAACACGGTGGTCATTCCGTTGATGTTTACCTTGTTTTTAAGGTGGAGAAACCTAGTGGATTCCATCCAACTTCATTCAAGAAAGGACCGACTCGTTCCGTTTGCCTTCGCCATGACGTTGTATTTCATGAACTACTACTTGATGCTGGATGTTCCACTTCCAGAGATTTTGTATTCCATTTTCTTTGGCAGCAGCCTGGCCGTAGCCGCGGCATTCGCCTTCACCTTCTTCACAAAAATCAGCATCCACATGATCGGTATGGGAGGACTCACGGCGGCGCTTTACGGGATTGGACAGAGCTATGACCTGCCCATTGTTGGATTGATCATGTTGAGCATTCTAGCGAGCGGAATGGTGGGCAGTGCTCGCTACATTCTGGAGTCGCACGATTTGCGTCAAATTTACTTGGGATGGGGAACAGGGTTTGTTGCTGTATATCTACCGCTCCTTTTCAACTGGGGATAGCCCTAAAGCTTCTGCACTTCTTTGAATTGGACGCCCCATTCTAGCGGATGGATGTCATTGCGCGTAAAGATGATCATGCCCATGTTTAAATAGAAATGGGCAAAAATAAATTGGTCCAATTGCAAGCTGTATTGGGGCCCAATATCTCCCATTTGGCGGTCAATGTTGAACACCATTTTTTCCTTGAACAGTTCTCGAATATCTGTGTTTCCGGTTTCAACGGTCACGGTTCCAGCACCCAAGTCAACGGTGATTTTCGCGGGCTCCACGGTGGACGTCTCCATGCGTTCGCCTTTCTTATTGATGTTTACCCGGGATGCCTCGAAGCGATGTACACTGTCTTGGGCAGTTAATGTGCAAATGCAGAGGACAAGAATGCAAGTTGTTAGGACTTTCATAGCCATTGAGTCTAGGCACTCAAAGATAGTTACTTCCTCCTGCACTTAGCGCAGAGAAGCCGAATTGGTTTTGCTTCGCTCATAGAATATCGTTACCAAGAAGAGGAAGCTGAGCAAGTAGATCGTGTCCTCAATAGGAATCGTAATTATACGTAAACCCATGGTTTCGAGATCGTTGTACCAGACAATCGGCTCTTGCGTAAACGCCCCTGTTAACCAAGCGTTGAGCACAAGAAAAGGCGCCAACGAAACGAAGTATCCAGCATAGAACCGCCCCATCCATCGGAATTTGAATACAAAGAATTGCAAGGCCATGAGCAAGGCGGTGAGCAAGAAGCAGACGCTAGTATACAGACGGGGATAGAAGTAGACTCCTAGAAAGAGGGTGCACAACAAGAAGAAAAAAGTGATCGTTTGGTGGTGATCATACAGCGGGTCTTTCTTGATGAAATGGATGAGTACTTCATAGATAAAGAGGCAGGCAAAGGGAACGGTCAGAAAGAAATTGTATTCTTCTAGCGGGAGCTTTCCGATGTAAACACCAAGCAAGTAGTCCTCGTTGAACCCCCAAATGCCAAGCGAGGTGAAGAGCTCGTCCCAAGCGAGGTAGATGCCGCCAGCCACGGCGGTTCCCATCAAAATAGCGCGCCAGTTCGCCAAAAATCGAATTCTCCGTTCATAGCTTTGTGCAAGCGGATA
Organism: Cryomorphaceae bacterium; assembly: GCA_040221375.1. Classification (GTDB taxonomy): domain Bacteria; phylum Bacteroidota; class Bacteroidia; order Flavobacteriales_G; family Salibacteraceae; genus SHAN690. The sequence goes on along the minus strand of JAVKEP010000072.1, from coordinate 64,204 downwards.
GGCAATCGTGATTGCGTTGATTAGAAGGTAGTGGTAGTGCTCTGGAATCATTGGGAACGACTGGCCTCTTTAAAGTATTTCATCGGTACGAGGAGCATGCCAAAGCACTCTCCGTCTTCTCTGCCCAGACGCTTGTGATGCACCTTATGAGCCTTTCTGATCGCTCGAAAATAGAGGTTATCCGTTCGCTTGAACCATGGCAGTCGTTGATGGATGAACACATCGTGAACCAGAAAATAGGCCAAGCCATAAACGGCTATACCCAACCCAACCCAAAGTCGCCAATCGTTACCAGCCATCATTCCCCACATGATAAATAACCAACTTGGAATGGCAAAAATGAGAAAGAAGACGTCGTTTTTTTCAAAAATTCCTGGCTCGTGTTGGTGATGATCTCGATGAAAGTGCCATCCCAGTCCGTGCATCACGAATTTGTGTGCAGCCCAAGCCATGAATTCCATGAAGAAGAAGGTTCCAATGAGAAGCGATGCATTGATGAGTACGTTCATGGGATCAAATTCACGGTTCCAAAGAAGGCCAATTCAACCGCATAAACAGCCATGGCCACTGAAGTGTTTAGGCGAAAACGAGCATACTGCCATACAAGTGAAAGTGTCAACGCCGTCCCGAACCAACCCAAATAATTAGAGAGAGGCGGTACACCGTTCTCCCAGCTCCAAAAATCGAAACGGATGGCAACGGGTTCGATCAGATAGTCCAACAGCACCATTAACCCCGCCGCTACTAGTGCTTGCGCCCATGGAGTCATCGCGAATTTTCGAGCGAGGGCATTCGCGCCATACAACAGGATAATCCAATTGACCCCAATGAGCAAAGGAGTTGACCAAAGCTTTGGCCCGAGCACAGGGCCGTATGCGTAATTTCCAAACGGCACCCCGGTTTGCACGCCTAAAACTTCGACTCCAAAGCCTACGAAATAAGTGAGAATGAAGATCCACGCCCGCTTCCAATCCAGATGATTCAGACAAATTATTCCGAAGGTCAGCAACAAGTTGAGCGGAGTAAGCCGGAGGAAAGTTGCCGCGTCGCCATAAAGAATACCACCAATGCCTACTGCGTGGAAGACGATTAATACAGCGATGGATATGTTGTGCTTACTTGCCATTTTTTCCGTTGACCAATTCAGCAGTGATTTTAGCCGATAACAAAGCTAAAGGTATCCCTCCGCCTGGATGGACACTTCCGCCACAGAAGTAAAGGCCCTGTATTCGATTGCTCATGTTCGGGTGGCGAAGAAACGCCGCGAATCGATCGTTTGAACTGTTGCCGTAGAGTGCCCCTTTATAGCTCAGGGTGTCCTCTTCGATTCCTTTTGGATCCCATATGCGTTCCTCCTTGATCAAGGGTGCGATCTCACGCCCGAGTCGCCTGGAGAGTTTGTTCAAAACGATTGCTCTGACCTTTGTTGCTTGGCCTTCCCAATCCTGGCCTTCATCGGCCGGAGCGTTCACCATGACAAACCAGTTTTCGCATCCATTGGGAGCGTCAGTGGGTTCTAGTTTGGACGAAACATTCACGTAAACCGTAGGGTCGGTTGCCATGACCTTTCCTTCAAACAGTTGCGAAAATTCTTGCTTGTAGTCGTCACTGAAAAATATATTGTGGAGGCCAATCTCGTCAAAACTTGCTTGAATGCCCCAATAAAAAACCATCGCCGAGCTCGATCGTTCTTGGTTGAGGATGCGCTCAGGAGCGGGTTGTTCTGGCAGGAGGTAGCGGTAGGTGTAGTACACATCCATGTTGCTGATCACCGTATCGGCCATTACGACATGACCATCTACTTCGATTCCCACTGCCTTTCCCCGCTCGGTTCGTATGCGTTCCACGCGCTTCTCGAAATGGTATTTAATTCCCATTTCCCTCCCAAGCTTTACCAGCGCACGGGGAATTTCAGCCATGCCACCGGATGGAAAAAAGGTACCAAAGCCGTGTTCTAACCAAGGAATGACGTTTAGGATGCCAGGGGCTTTGTACGGATTGGAGCCGTTGTAAGTGGCAAATCTGTCAAAGAGTTGCACCAAATGCGGTTCTCCGATGCGTATCGAGTTTGCTTGATGCATTGATCGGAAAAGGTCGTACTTTCTGATGTCCATCAATGCATGGAGCGTGTCTTTACTGAGCCAGGTGGCGGCGGTGTGCAAAGAGCGCTCCAAGAAAATTTTCCCAGAACGGTCGTATATGTTCTTAATGTGATCAAAGTAATCCAATAACTCTTCTGAAGGGAAACCAAACACACGTTCGGCTTCGGCAGCAAATAGCGTGGGATTGGAATGGGCATGTATTTGCTTTCCGTCCTCCCAGAAATAGCGACACGCCTCTGTGCACGGAATATAATTGAAGTGAGCACGTGGATCGCGTCCGGCGAGTTCGTACAGTTCATCGATGAACTGGGGCATGGTGAAAAGGGAAGGTCCGCCATCAAACCGATAATCGCCAAGTTGAAATGAATGGAGTTTGCCGCCGGCTACTTCATTTGCTTCGTACACCGAAACGTGCATTCCCTTGGCACGCAAGCGAATTGCAGCGGCAAGTGCGGCTATTCCAGAACCTATGATTACGGTGTGCATGGGATGGGATTAGGACGGATCGTTCAAACATACACCAAGCTGCTATTGTTCTCTTGCCAGGCATAATAAATCCGCGCGATGCAACTGCTAGGAGTCTTGCTAAGCGTGCGCCTGTGGTCTCCACGGTTCTGCGTTAAACGACCCACATTCTGGTAGCCCTTTGCGGCCCATGGCCAACGTTTATGCGACTTCCTGCTCAGCGCGTTGAGGTGAGCGTCAAAGGAATGCTGACCATGAATTTGGTCCCTTTTCCCTTTTCACTTTCGGCTTTGATGCTTCCACCAATGCTTTTTATATATCGAATGACCATTCGAAGGCCGAGTCCAGCCCCATATTCATTTTTCGTCCCCATGGTGGAACCATCTCCCGTGGTCAGTAAGCGGTGTAACTTATCTTGAGAAATGCCGATGCCATAATCTCTGACCGAGGTGTGTACCCAATTTTCTTCTTGAAAGTATTCGATTTCGATGGAAGAATTATCGTGGGAATATTTGATGGCGTTGGCCAAGAGATTGCGTAGAATGAGCGAGGCAGCCATCCGGTCCGTTTCGAGATGTACATCGGAAAGCGCCTTGAGCTTGATCCGTATGTTTTTAAGCTTTGCCAGCGGTTCAGAGAGGCTGATCACTTCGTCAACGATTACCGACCACTTAAAAGACACCTTGGCAGGCAAGTAGCCGTCTCGCTGAGAAATTGCCCATCCGACGAATGAATCGAACATGAGAGAAAGATCCGAACTCTGCCTGTAAAGGTCTTTAGAAATGATCATGAATTCATTGATATCCATGTCCTTAGACTGCAATAACTCCAAGGTAACTTTCACATTGTTGAGCGGACCCCTGAAGTCGTGGCTGATCATTGAAATGATTCGCTCATTGACCATGTTCGATTCTTCGAGAGAAGCAATCATGCTCCTGCGTTGTAGCCAATAAAAAAATATGAGGCCAGATACGAAAATCATGAAGAGCAAGGCAAACGAAGTAAGTAGGATACGGTTGTTCTTCTGCTCTATTTCCAGCGACTTGAGCTGAGATTCGTACTTCAGTTCACGGATGCGGTCCTCGTTACGGTCTTGATAGAACTCGGCCTCGAGTTGGAGCGCTTTCAACGCTTCCTCCTTACTGAGCAAAGCAATTTTCAGTTCAGTGAATCGCTGAAAATGTCGAATTGCACGCTTCGGATCCCGGTCTTGAAGTGCTAAGTAAAGACCCTCCAAAGACTTCATTTCTTCGTAACGATCAACCACATTTTCTTCGAGGAGTTGTAGTGCCCGATCAAAGTATTGAATAGCCAAATCAACCTGAGATTCTTCCAATGCTATGGCTCCCAAGTTATTCAGTGCTTCCGCGACACCATTATCGAGATTCAGAATTGTAAATAACTCAATCGCCCGATTTGAATACATTTTCGCGCTATCCAGTTCGCCCAAGGCTTTGAAAATCAGACCGAGGTTTCCGATGGGATAAGCGAGCTCTGGATTGCCCGGCGTAAGCTCTTTGTGGTGCTTCGACGATGTTCTGATGGCCGAAAGCGCACTGTCTACCATTCCTAAGCGGTAATAGATCCAACCTAGGGTATTGTAATACTCCGCCCACGTTTCGTCTACTTCACTTTCCACCATCGGCTGGGCGAGCAACATGTATTGCAGGGCTCGATCGAAATCTGACATTTCTTCGTACGCGCTCACGAATATCCCGTAAAGGCCTTCTAGCCTTTTTAGGTCATTGTTTTGTCTGTACGCATTCTCCGCGAGGAGACAAAATTCAATGGACTTAGGAAGTCGACCGAAGTAATAGTGATGGTTGCCGAGAAGTTCGTAATACGCTCCGTAAAGCTCTGGATGCCTGAAGCAAAGTTCTTCTGCTTCCTCAATCAATGCTACATGAGCAGAATCACCAGCGGCTTGACATTCTAAGAAGCGCGCTTTTTGCATGATCGACACTAAGTAGAGAGAATCATTTTTTTGCTTTTGACAGAGCCGGATAAATTCATCGGCCAAGAGCGACCCATAATCGCAGTCTGCGAAAAAAGCGCTTTGAACCAAGATGGTTTCATAGACGTTTTGTGCGGTCCGAAAACTAGGTTTGCCCGACCGCATAATCCTAAGTGCACTGTCGTAATGCACCTTCGCGCGCTTATATTGATAGGTGATCGTTTCTATTCGCGAAGCGGTGAGTTGCGCACGGATCTTGATTTCGTCTGAGTTGCTTCGCCTCAACTGCGTTCGATTCAAGCAAATCCTTGCACTGTCTGGCATGGTGTAGCGAACAAACGCTTCGCACAGTTCACATGCAATTACCCCAACATCAGGATTTGCCCGCATGCGCTTTCGAAGCGAATCGATTTCTGGATTCTGAGCGACGGCCTCGCCTGCTAGACAGACGACTATCAAAAGAATAGATAACAGTTTCAAGAGTCGAGCAACTTTAATATTGGAAAGCCAAGGTATGCATTCGAGGTAAATTGTGGAATGAAGAAATGTCCTGTGCACAGACGCAGTTCAGGACTTTTGACGCAAGGCCATAAGCAAGTTTTTCAAAGGATCCATGCCTAAATTCCATTCATTTGTGTCCATGAATCGTGCTACTCGAAAGAAAGCTGACGGGCTCTATTTATTACTCGCTACGCTGTTTGTTACGGCGCTCATCGTGTGCAATTTGATCGCAAATAAGTTTGTGACGGTCGATTTGGGATTCAAAACCTTCATCCTTTCGGCGGGCGTCTTGCCCTATCCAATCACCTTCTTGGTCACCGATATTCTATCCGAAATTTACGGAAAACGAAAGACCAATCAGGTAGTCCTGATGGGTTTCGCAGCATTGGTGTTTACTCTTGCCATCCTATGGCTGGGAAGTCGCTTCCCATCGATCGCTGAATCCCCAGTATCGGATGAGTTGTACCAAACCGCCTACGGCAATTCTTGGCGCGTAATCATGTCGTCGATGGTGGCCTATATCATAGCTCAACTCGTGGATGTACGCCTCTTCCATTTTTGGAAAAAATTGACAGGAGGAAGGTATTTATGGCTACGAAACAACGCATCGACCGTCGTTTCTCAATTGGTAGACACAACGCTGGTGGTCGTGGTACTATTTGCTGGAACGTTGTCATGGGAACAAATCGGCGGTTTCGTCAGAGATGGCTGGATGTTCAAGTCGCTGGCAGCGCTCGCCGATACTCCCGTGCTCTACTTCTGTACCTGGCTCATTCGTAAACGATTGAAACTCAAGTTTGCGCAAGAAGTGGCTGGATGATGCCCAACGGATAAGTTTTAAGTCGGAGACCTTGCTTCTTTCCCCTATTTGCGGTATTTTCGCGGTGATTTTGGTTTTTATTTAGACTTAATCTAAATAGACCCAAATCCAATAGAAACTCAAACTGTTTGAATAGCATGATTAAGGTAAGCGATAACGCGAAGGATCAAGTCTTCAAATTGAAGGCCGATCAACAAGTGAGTCAGGATTCCTTCATCCGTGTAGGAGTGAAAGGCGGAGGGTGTTCGGGGTTGACCTATTTGATGGACTTCGATACCCAACTACGTGAAGACGATAAGGTCTTTGAAGACAAGGGCGTCCGAATCGTGGTCGATAAAAAGAGCTTCCTCTACTTGGTAGGAACCGAATTGGATTTTGCCGGAGGACTCAATGGAAAGGGCTTCTCCTTTATCAACCCAAACGCGAATCGCACGTGCGGGTGCGGCGAGAGTTTTTCTATTTGAACCTAAGCATCGAGGATGGCATACACAGAAGAAGAATTAGCAAAAGACTTAAAGCAGAAGAAGTACGAATTCGGCTTTGTTTCAAATTTCGAGTCGGACAAGGCTCCGAAAGGATTGAACGAAGACATCATTCGTTTGATTTCCGCCAAGAAAGAAGAGCCAGAGTGGCTGCTCGAATACCGGCTTAATGCATATAAAATCTGGCTGGAAATGCAGGAGCCAACATGGGCACATGTGCATTACCCTGAAGTCGATTTTCAAGATATCTATTACTACTCCGCCCCCAAGACTAAGAAGAAGCTCAACAGTTTGGATGAGGTAGATCCCGAGCTCAAGAGCATGTACGACAAGTTGGGCATCAGCACCGAGGAACAAAAAAGACTTGTCGGCGTGGCGGTTGACGTGGTGATCGACAGCGTAAGTGTAGAGACTTCGTTCAAAGCGAAACTCGGTGAGCTGGGCATCATCTTTTGTTCGTTTTCTGAAGCAGTCAAGGAACATCCTGAATTGGTGAAGAAGTACCTGGGAACAGTGGTGCCTTCCAACGACAATTTTTACGCCGCGCTGAACTCTGCTGTTTTTACAGACGGATCTTTCTGCTACATTCCCAAGGGGGTACGATGCCCGATGGAGTTGAGCACCTATTTCCGCATCAATGAAGCGCAAACGGGCCAGTTTGAACGCACGTTGGTCGTGGCTGAATCAGGAAGCTACGTGAGCTATTTGGAAGGATGCACGGCTCCACAACGGGATGAAAATCAATTGCACGCAGCAGTAGTTGAGTTGATTGCCATGGACGATGCTGAAATCAAGTACAGCACAGTTCAGAACTGGTATCCGGGAGACGAGAACGGAAAAGGGGGTATCTACAATTTTGTGACGAAGCGTGGACTTTGCGAGGGAAATAATTCGAAAATCAGCTGGACCCAAGTTGAGACCGGATCGGCGATTACGTGGAAATATCCGAGTTGCATCTTAAAAGGCGATCATTCCGTTGGAGAATTTTATTCCGTAGCCGTGACCAATAACCACCAACAAGCTGACACGGGCACCAAGATGATCCACATTGGCAAAAACACCAAGAGCACGATCATCTCGAAAGGAATTTCGGCCGGAAAGAGCAATAACAGTTACCGAGGCTTGGTGAAAATACTGCCTAAAGCAAGCAATTCAAGGAACTTTAGCCAGTGCGATTCGCTCCTCTTAGGAAGCGAATGTGGAGCGCACACCTTTCCATACATTGAAACGCAGAACAGCACATCCAAGGTAGAGCATGAAGCCACCACCTCTAAGATTGGAGAGGATCAAATATTCTACTGCCTGCAACGGGGTATTGATGAAGAAAAGGCGGTTAGCCTAATTGTCAACGGGTACGCCAAAGAAGTCCTGAATAAGCTCCCCATGGAATTCGCCATTGAAGCACAGAAACTGCTGAGCATATCCCTAGAAGGAAGCGTCGGTTAATCGTTCATGGAGTTTTTCTCGAAATACCGCCACCTGAGTTGGGTCCTCTTGCTCGTCCCTATCTATGCATTCTTATTCGTGAAGTTGGGCGCGTTCCATATTCGATTATGGGATGAAGGCTGGTTCGTGGTTCACGCATATGAAATGCTCGAACGTGGATCGCTGCTCGTCCCGTACTACAACGGGGAGGCTGTGTTTTATGGCAGCAAGCCTCCTTTGCAGACGTGGCTTCAGATGGTTTTCATTAAGGCGATCGGATACAATGAACTGGCTGTTCGCTTGCCAAGCGCAATCGCCGCTGGACTCACAGTTCTCCTAATTTTTCATTGGGTACGCAAGGTGTCTTCTGAGTCGGTGGCATGGATGGCCGCGTTGTTTATGCTCACAATAGACGGGTTTGTGCACTTCCATACAGCGAGAGGTGGCGAGGCTGACGCCCTGCTTACGCTGACTATTATTGCCCAAGTATACTTCTTTTGGAACTGGCTAACATCGAAACAAAAAAAGGCGCTTTGGGGACTTGCGGCCATGATCGCCATCTCCTTCTGGGTAAAGAATGTCGCCGGATTCATGATGCTTCCTGGGTTTTTGATGTACCTCTTGCTCTACGACCGACGCAGCCTGATCGACGCGTTGAAGGCCAAAGAAACCTACTTAATCATCGGCACAGGCGTGTTGGGTGGACTCAGCTATTTGTTGGTGCGCGAACTTGCACAACCCGGCCACATGAGCTTTTTAATTGGACGACAAGCCGGACGCTTGGTCAATGATGTAGGGCACGATCAACCCATTGATTATTATTTCAACCGACTTAAAGACGAGCGACTTCGCATGTATTTGCCCTTTGCGATGGTGGCCGTTTTTCTTCCGTTCTTTAAAAAAGATCCAGCGGCCAAGCCCTTCCAATTTGCCTCAACGCTGACCCTCGTGTATTTTTTACTAATCAGCATCGCGCGAAGTAAGCTTGAGTGGTACTTAATGCCAATTTACCCCTTGATTGGGGTGAGCTTGGGCTACCTGGTTTCCTTGGCGATTACCCCACTAAAAGCATGGCAAAAAGCAATTTTAATTGCACTCTTATTTGCATGGCCATGCCATGTGATGTTGCGAAAAACGCAAGAAAACAAAATTGACATGTGGTCTAAGTATTACGAAATGGAAGAGCAGTACCTATTCAACGCGTACAACGAAGGCCGAAACATCGATGGTTTGAATGTCGTGCATGACCATTTTGATGGCGCGCTCTTGTTCTATAAATATAAATTCAAGATTGCAGGTCAACATATCAACCTGCAGAATAACCTCGATTTGAAGGTAGGCGAACTAGCGCTCGTGGATTCTGATAAGCACAAGAAAGAGATCGACTCCTTGTTTGTTTTGGACACATTGGATCAGTTAGAAAACGTGTACCTGTTTGAGATCATTTCGAAGAAGACCGTCCTTCCTAAAGACAGTTCTGTAACACCGTTTGAAACGCAAGTCATACAGCCATGACCACGAGCCGCTCATACAAAGAATGGAGTTGGTTGCTGCTGACAATTCCTATTTATCTGTTCATCTTTCTGAAGCTAGACAGTTTTCCAGTGAGGCTTTGGGACGAGAGTTATTTCGCGGTACACGCAACCGAAATGATGATGCATAATTCATGGTTGGTCCCATATTTTGACGGGTCGCCGATCAACCTTGGTACGAAGCCGCCTTTGCAATCTTGGATTCAAATCCTGTTTCTGAAGACGCTTGGAATCAATGAATTGGCGCTGAGGCTTCCGAGCGCAATTGCGGCAGCCCTCTCGGTATTGATGGTGTTCTTTTTCGCAAAGCGCGAATTTGGAACGCTCGCTGGTTGGCTTGGCGCAGGGGTGCTTCTGACCAGTGGCGGCTTTATTCACTACCATACAGGAAGAGGAATGGAGGCCGACGCCTTGCTCGCGTTCACCATGTTGCTGCAATTATTGGCATTCAAGAGGTTCCTTGCGAAGGAAGACAATGCGTCGGTGGTATTATTGGGGTCGGCGATAGCTCTTTCGTTTTTAACCAAGTCGGTAGCAGGCTTTTTGTTCGTTCCTGGCATGGCGGTGTACTTGATGCTGTACAAGCGTGAAAGCATTCCAAAGCTCTTTACAATGAAGGGGTTTTATGTGGCACTGGGCATCGGGTTGGGAATACCTGTGCTGTACATCGCACTCAGAGAGTCGGCCCACCCCGGCTTCCTATCCTTCATGTTTGAACGACACATTGGTCGGTACACAGAAGCAATGGGATACTTTAAATCGAACGACCACTATATCAAGACCCTCACGTCGGCGAGGTTTGTTCAATGGACCAGCATAGCTTTGGTTGCGATATACGTAGCGCTTAAGGATCGATACAAAGAAGGTAACGTCCAAAAGCTCATAGCGGTAATGGCCATAAGCTTCTTACTCGTTCTCAACCTTTCCAGTACGCGATATGAACACTACTTAAACCCAGTCCTGCCGTTGTTCGCGTTGATGATTGCCTATTTAGGCGCTCGGGTCTCAAATGCAATGGGGGACAAGCAAACAATGATAATGGTCGCCTTGTTATTGGTGTTGCCGAGCATCAGGATGTTTGGAAAATCCCAGGCGAATTATATGGAATCTGGACACGCCAAGGACGAGATGAGTGCCAGGTACTTATGGCAAGCATCCAAGTCAGACAAGGATATAGATGGCTTGAAAGTGATGCACAAAGGGTTCAGTGGGGCGTTGATATTTTATAAACACAAGCTTGAGAGCCAAGGCCAGTCCATTCAGATTACGAACTGGGATATTCATCCTGGCGACAAGGTTTTGGCGAGTAATTCGGAGATGAAAGCCAAGATAAGAACAGGTTATTCGGTCGACACCATCGATCAATTAGAAAACGCAATTGTTTACTACATAAAAGCAAAGAGAAATGAGTGATTTTTTAGACGTTAAAAACCTTCACGCCTCAATCGAGGGCAACCAGATTTTAAAGGGGATCAACCTTGAAGTAAACGCGGGAGAAGTACATGCAATTATGGGTCCCAATGGGAGCGGGAAAAGTACCTTGTCGTCTGTATTAGCAGGTAGGGAGGAGTACGAAGTTGAAGCCGACCACGTTAAATTCCTTGGGAAGGACCTGCTGGAAATGGCACCGGAAGAGCGCTCGCGCGAAGGACTGTTCTTGGCCTTTCAGTATCCAGTCGAAATTCCAGGCGTGAGCAACATAAACTTTCTCAAAGCCGCCATCAATGCCAAGCGGGCGCATCAAGGCTTGGAGGACATATCGGCCAAAGAGTTTATGCAATTGGTCAAGGAAAAACAGGCCCTGGTTGAGCTCAAGCAATCACTCGCCAATCGTTCGGTCAATGAAGGCTTTTCGGGAGGAGAAAAGAAGCGCAACGAGATCTTCCAAATGGCAATGTTACAACCCCGACTCGGCATTCTGGATGAAACCGATTCTGGACTCGATATCGACGCGCTCAAAATCGTTGCGAATGGGGTGAATAAACTGAAATCGAAGGACAATGCCTTCATCCTTATCACACACTATCAGCGTTTGCTCAACTATATCGTCCCGGATTTTGTCCATGTATTGTACAATGGAAGAATCGTTAAGTCAGGGGATAAGACATTGGCCTTGGAACTCGAAGAAAAAGGATACGATTGGATCATCAACGAAGTAGAAGCAGTCTAAACGATAACCATGGCGAATAAACTAGATTTTCTAAAACAGTTCGATGAATTGACTGCCCTCTTCCCGGCGCAGGGGTCGGCCAGGGCCGTTATTCACAACGGAATGGAGTTTCCGACTACACGGGATGAGTATTGGAAATACACGCGTGTTCAGGCGTTGTTGGGGGCAAGTTATGCAAGGAATTTGGTCAACATAGATTCCATTGAATCGTTCCGAATCGACCACCTCGACGCCCATTACCTCGTTTTCATCAACGGCAAATACTCAGAACGGCTTTCTGATACCGGGTCAATCCAAGGGGTAGAAATGACAGCGATGAGCAAGGCAGAAGGTGCGCGAAAAGACCAAATGCTCGATCACTTAGATCGCTATGTTGACCGAGACCGACATGCCTTTAATGCGCTCAATACGAGCTATTTTCAGGACGGCGCATTCATTACCGTCGCTGATGGCGCTCAGGTTGAAAAGCCAATTTGTATACTGCAAATCAGCGCCGGTAAACTTCAAGCCAACAATGCGCGTAACCTCATTTTGGTGGGCGCAAACGCGAAAGCGGAATTCGTTCAGTTGTTTGCCGGGCAGAATAACCAAGGAGCATTCACAAACGCCGTGACCGAGATGAGCATTGGAGAAGGCGCGAATGCCTCCCTCTACTTGATGCAAGACGAAGGCTCGGAGAGTGCACAAATTCACTCTACGCAGGTTGCGCAAGAAAAGGACAGCACCAGCAAGGTGGTGACGATCACCAGTTCTGGGAATTTGGTGCGAAACAACTTAAACTTCACAGTGAACGGAACAGGTTGCGAAAGCAATATGTACGGAGTGTATTTCACCTCAGGGAAACAGCACATCGACAACCATACCTATGTTGACCACTTGGCGCCAAATTGCAACAGCAATGAGTTGTACAAGGGCGTGATGACCGATCGATCTACCGGAGTCTTTAACGGGAAGATCATGGTGCACCGCGAAGCTCAACAGACCAACGCTTTCCAGAGCAACCAAAACATTCTACTTTCGGATAAGGCGACGATCAATACCAAGCCCGAGCTCGAAATTTACGCGGATGACGTAAAATGCTCGCACGGATGCACCATCGGACAGTTGGATGAAGAGGCGATGTTTTACCTACAAACCAGAGGCCTCAGCAAGGAGGCCGCAGGCAAGTTGCTGGTTCAAGCCTTCGCCGGTGAAGTAACTGAGCACATCGACATCGAAGCGCTACGCATCTATACGGAACAATTCCTTCAACAGAAATTTGAAGACCTCGATGCTTGATATCGACAAAATAAGAGCACAGTTTCCCATCTTGGATCAAGAGGTCAATGGCCGACCACTGGTCTACTTTGATAATGCAGCCTCTTCACAGAAACCGATCTGCGTGGTAGAAGCGCTGCAGCACTACTATACCAAAGAGCACGCGAATGTCCATCGCGGTGTGCATTTTCTAAGCCAGCGAGCGACCGATAAGTTCGAAGCGGTGCGACGCAAAGCACAGGCCTTCGTCAACGCTGAACACGAGCACGAGATCATCTTCACACGAGGGGTGACCGAAGCGATCAACCTGGTTGCGACCTCTTTTGGCAAAGCATTCATTGAAGAAGGAGATGAGGTCTTGATTTCTACGATGGAGCACCACAGCAACATTGTTCCGTGGCAAATGATGTGTCAAGATTGGGGTGCTGTGCTGAAGGTGATCCCAATCGATGACAAAGGAGAAATCATCATGGACCGCTTCGACGAACTGCTCTCAGGGAAGACCAGAATCGTAGCGGTTAGTCACGTCAGCAATGCCTTAGGCACCGTGAACCCAGTGGAGGAAATCATTACTAAGGCACATAAGGTAGGCGCGGCAGTTTTGATCGATGGCGCCCAAGGTGCTCCACACCTCGCGATTGACGTACAGGAACTCGATGCCGATTTTTATTGTGTTTCAGGACATAAAATGTACGGTCCCACCGGCATCGGATTTTTATACGGCAAGGAATATTGGCTCAACGACATGCCTCCGTATCACGGGGGCGGAGAAATGATCGAGTCAGTGACCTTCGAAGAAACTACCTACAACGCCTTACCCTTCAAGTTTGAGGCAGGTACACCCAACATAGCCGATACCATCGCGCTGGGAGCCGCCATGGATTTTATCCACGAGATAGGCATCGAGGAAATCGCACAATGGGAGACCGAGCTGCACAACTATGCCGTTGACGCCATGATGGCGATTCCTGGAATCCGATTCATCGGCACTGCCGATGAGAAGGCGGGGGTCGTTTCCTTTCTTGTGGAAGGAACACACCCTTCGGATGTCGGTACCATTTTAGACCAACAAGGCGTCGCGGTGAGGACAGGCCACCACTGCACCCAACCACTGATGGATCGATTTGGCATTCCTGGCACCGTGCGAGCATCGTTTGCGGTGTACAACACCAAGCACGAAGTGGACCTTTTCATCGAAGCCCTAAAGAAAGCGGTGACGATGTTATCTTGATTCATTTGGACTGCTTTACTCACTTGATTTTCGCATCTTTCGCCCCCTATCATGGCCAAAACTAAAACAGCATTCGTCTGCCAAAACTGTGGCTCAAATTTCCCTAAATGGATGGGGAAATGTTCCTCTTGTGCAGAGTGGAATACCCTCATCGAGGAGGTGATCTATAAGGAGTCAAAATCCGGAATCAAACGGAATTACTCAGACAACCTCGCCAAGAAGCCCGTTCCGATTACCCAGGTAAGTTCGGATACCGCCGAACGCATTCCAATCCCCGATAGTGAATTGAGTCGAGTGCTCGGTGGTGGGCTCGTGCCTGGCAGCGTGACCCTCATTGGAGGCGATCCTGGAATAGGAAAATCCACCTTACTTCTCCAACTGGGATTGCGATTCAAATCGGCCAAAACCCTTTATGTATCTGGTGAAGAGAGCGCCAATCAGATCAAGATGCGCGCCGAACGTATTGGCGATTTACACGATCAACTGCTCCTTCTTACCGACACATCACTGGAGCGCGTCATGGAACGCATCGACGAATCCAACCCCGATTTGGTCATCATAGATTCGATCCAAACCCTCCAGAGCCCCGAAATTGATTCCGTACCCGGTTCGGTCGCTCAGATTCGCGAATGCACAGGCGAATTGATCCAGTTTGCGAAAGAATCTGAAACCCCGGTCATTCTGATCGGCCATATCACCAAAGAAGGAAATATCGCCGGGCCTAAGGTCATGGAGCACATGGTAGATGTGGTTCTGCAGTTTGAAGGGGATCGACAGCACCTCTATCGCCTATTGAGATCATCAAAGAATCGATTTGGGTCTACGAACGAACTGGGCATCTATGAGATGCAGGGAAGCGGCTTGAAGGAGGTTGACAACCCTTCACAAGTCTTGCTGTCGCAACGAGACGAAGGCCTGAGTGGATCTGCCATCGCCGCCAGCATGGAAGGAGCCCGGCCGATGATGATCGAAGTACAGAGCCTGGTGAGCACCGCAGCGTATGGAACGCCACAACGCACCACCACGGGATTCGACCAACGCCGATTGCACATGCTTTTGGCCGTCCTCGAAAAACGATGCGGATTGGCGATTGGTAAATTCGATGTGTTTGTCAACATGGCCGGAGGAATACGAGTTGATGACCCTGCCATCGACCTTGCTGTCGTTTGTTCCGCGCTTTCGAGTTCGGAAGACTATCCGATACCAGGCCACACGTGTTTTGCAGGTGAGGTCGGTTTGAGTGGCGAAATAAGGCCCGTTACGCGCATCGAGCAACGCATTCGAGAAGCGGAGAAACTCGGCTTTGAAGACATTTACATCTCTGGGTATGGACTGAAAGGGCTGGATACAAAGGCATTTGGCATTACCATACACCCAGTCAAACGAATCGATGAGGTGTTTCGATCCTTGTTTGGATAGGCGTGACAGCACATCCTTACATTTGAGCACCCGTGAACGAAGAGCACTCCATAGACGTCGTACTTCCGGTACTCAACCCTAGCGAAGGGTGGGTCGAGGAAACCTTGGAACGAAAGCATCAGCTAGCGACGGCTTCCGGAAAAAACGTACGCTTGATCGTGGTGGATGATGGTTCAACTAGCACCGCTCCTTTTGATGCCTTGGTGGGTCGAGACCAAAACGTCCGAGTCATCCGTATAAAAGACAATTCAGGGAAAGGCGCTGCCTTGCGTCAAGGCGTGCTCAACGCAAGCAGTGATGTCATTTTGTACACCGATGCAGATTTTCCTTATACCGTCGAGAGCATGACTGCCATCACCCATGCCGTAGAAAATGGCGTTGATATCGCGCTTGGATATCGTGAACAAGACTACTACGCGAGCGTACCATGGTTTAGAAAAGGCATGAGTGAATCGTTTCGATTTTTGTTAAAACGCATACTGCATTTCCCTATAACCGATACACAATGTGGTTTGAAAGGAATGAATCGCAAAGGGCGGGATGTGTTTTTAGCTACTCGAATCAATCGTTTTTTGGTCGACATGGACTTCATCAAACGAGCCGTCAGAACCGAAGGACTCGTGATTGAACCGGTCGTTGTGAAACTTCGTAACGACGTGACGTTCAGCAAAATGGGGCTGGGAGTGATCCTCCGTGAAGGGGTAAACTTCGTACGGGTGCTGCTCACCTAATCAATCGTTCTCCCGATTTAGCGCCGTTTCTGTTTTGGATTTGAATCTGAAAAGACAATCTTTGGGTTGAACCGAACTAACTTTTATGAGACATCTACTCGCGACGTTGACCTTCGTCCTCATGCTGTCTTGCGCCGATGCACAAACCATCAGCAGCAGCGACCAGACCAAATGCCAAGTTCAAGTAGCGTACGCCATTTCCGAAGGGGACGTATTAGGCGAGTACTCGATTACCGAATTGGTTCCACTAGAGCCAGGACAATCGGTACAGTTTACCAACATGGAGTTCACACACCGACGATTGTACAGCCGCGTTGATTTCGACGAGATGTTCATCATACGGTTCCAGCCCACCGGCGTTACGCACTTTCTGGATGCCACTATTCACAATGGCTATGAGAAAATTCTCAATGGAGGCTGCTCGTTAAGGCAACAACCATCCTTCTCCCGCGATGGAACGTTTTTCATCGATGCTTCCCTGAATTGACGAACGATTAAAGGGGAATGTTTCCGTGCTTCTTTCTCGGCAAGGTAGTGACCTTGTTTTCGAGCATCTCAAACGCTCGGATCAGCTTCTCCCTCGTTTTTTCTGGTAGAATTACTTCATCCACATAGCCTCTAGCAGCAGCGTTGTAAGGGTTGGCGAATAACTCAGCGTATTCGATTTCCTTTTCCCTCAGCTTCGCAGCTGGGTCTGCCGATTCCGTGATCTCTTTTCTGAAGATGATTTCTGCAGCACCTTTGGCACCCATAACCGCGATTTCAGCATTTGGCCACGCAAAATTCATGTCCGCGCCAATGTGTTTCGAATTCATCACGTCGTAAGCGCCACCGTATGCTTTTCTCGTGATTACCGTAACCCTCGGCACGGTGGCTTCACTAAAGGCATAGAGCAATTTTGCGCCGTTGGTGATGATGGCATTCCATTCTTGGTCAGTTCCCGGAAGAAATCCTGGCACGTCCTCAAAAACCAAGAGCGGAATATTGAAACAGTCACAAAATCGTACAAACCGCGCGCCTTTTTTCGACGAATTCACGTCGAGTACGCCTGCGAGCACTTGGGGTTGGTTGGCCACAATGCCTATGCTTCTACCCGCCAGTCGGGCAAATCCTACCACAATATTTTCCGCGTAATCCTTGTGCACTTCAAGAAAAGAATCATCGTCTACCGTACCGTCGATGACCGTGCGTATGTCATAAGGTTGGTTCGGGTTTTCAGGAATGATTTCATTGAGTGCTGGCCGACTTTCGTTACCGGGCTCGTACGGCAGCATCGGCGGCTCATCTTCGCAATTCGAAGGCATGTAGCTCAACAGTTGCTTGATGCGTTCCAAGGCTTCCACTTCGTTTTCGCACGCAAAATGGGTCACTCCGGATTTAGAGGCGTGGGTATCTGCGCCTCCTAGCTCTTCAGCAGTAACGTCTTCGTTTGTCACCGTCTTAACGACGTTTGGTCCGGTTACGAACATGTAGCTCGTATGCTCAACCATCAAGATAAAATCGGTCAGTGCTGGGGAGTACACAGCCCCACCAGCGCAGGGGCCTAAAATTGCGCTGATTTGAGGAATCACCCCACTGGATAGGGTATTACGGTAAAATATATCTGCATATCCTCCCAACGATACCACCCCTTCCTGAATCCGAGCGCCGCCTGAATCATTCAATCCGATGACTGGGGCACCGTTCTGCATCGCCAAGTCCATCACTTTTACAATCTTCTCAGCATGAGCCTCCGCGAGAGAACCTCCTAGAACGGTAAAGTCCTGAGAAAAGGCGTAGACCAATCGACCGTTTACTTTTCCGTATCCGGTGACAACTCCATCACCAAGAAACTTCTGCTTGTCCAATCCGAAATGGGTGCTGCGGTGGGTAACCAACATGCCGATCTCTTCGAATGACCCTTTGTCAAACAAAAGTTCGATCCGTTCCCTGGCCGTAAGCTTTCCTTTTTTATGCTGCGATTCTATGCGCTTCTTACCTCCTCCGAGCTTTGCTTCGGACTTTTTCGCTTCTAATCGTTCAAACTTTTCTCTCATGCCTTGTGATCTTAGTTTTAGGTACGCTACCTTTCCGATGGCGGCCAAAACTAAGTAAAGTTCAGCGTATTGGTCGGCTCTTGAGATAACAAGCCATGCGTATTTCGCAGATCAACATACGGCCATCTTTTGCGGCAATTCTAATGTCGATTCCGGTCGTACTGATCGTGCACTTTAGGGCCGCCTGTCTCGATTTCACGTACGATGAGTGTTGGACGTTTTTAGGGTATGCTTCATCTGACATTTTGAGCGTCCTGACCAACGCAAATCCAGCGGCCAACAACCACGTGTTACACTCCTTGGCCATGAAACTCACGGCTGCCTTGTTCGGCACTTCCGAATATGCATTGCGCATTCCTGTGTTGGTCAGCATGCTGGTGTTTATGTACTTCTTGTTCAAACTGTCGTTGCGACTGCACAGCAAGTGGTGGTGGCTGCCCTTTTTCTCTGTGCTTTATCAGCCTTATTTGCTCGATTATTTTGCGACCGCAAGAGGGTACGCACTGGCGCTCGCATGTACGTCGGGTGTCATCTACCACCTTGACCGCTTGTTTACCAAACAACGCAGTACCGATGCTTGGTGGGCAATAGGCTTCAGTCTCTTGGCTGCCTACGCGAATTTCACGTACTTACTTGTGCTCTGCAGTGCCATGCTCGCATTGGTTTTTGGCTACTTGAAAGACAAGAACGGCAAGCGATTCTTGTGGCCGGTAATCTCCGGACTTTTCGTAGCCATTCTGATGTACTACGCACCAATTTCAAGGCTAATTGAAGCGAACGAACTATACTACGGTGGGAGCACAGGGTTCTTTACCGACACGTTGGGGTCGTTGGCCAACAGGACATTGTACAACCGTTTTGGCGGGTTCTATTTGAGCGTCTTTTATGCGATGACCTTAGCCCTAGCGTCGGGGTTGCTCTTGCTCAATTTAGCGCGGGGAACGTATAAACAGATTGGGTTTTGGATAGCGTGGATCATGGTTTTAACCAGCGGGGGAAGCGTGGCTCAGCACTACCTCATCGGTTCACCCTATTTGATCGACAGAACGGCACTTTTTCTGCTTCCCTTGTTGTTGTTGAGTGGCTATTGGTTGCTCTTCAATTCCAGGTCTTCGCCTTGGAAATACAGAATAGGAATTCTGCTTGCCGCCGCTTGTATGGTTAACACGGCGCTCAACCTGAACTTCTCTTATCAATTGGATTTTAAAGAACACGCAGACACGGGGAAAGCAATCCGCATCATCCAAGAACACGCTGCACCAGAAGCAAGGTTTCACATCGGAAAGTCGACATACATGAATGCGACCATCATGTTTTACAAGCGGCAATTGGATGTGCATCAAATTCTACCTGCGGGCTTGGAGTTCTGCGACGAAGCCGGTGAAACGCCTTACTATTATTTGTTCGCGAAAGATGTGGATTGCGTGGATGGCAAGGACGTGGAATTTTTGAAACGTTTCCCCGTCTCCGATACCTATTTGTACAAAAGAAGGCCATAAAAAAGAAGGTTTCGCCAGCGATGAACGAAACCTTCTTGCAACCTAACTAAACAGAGATCTTTTAGAACATCAGCTGAACGCCTACGTCAAAGGGCCGGAGGTCACCGTTCGTTCTTCCGTTTTGAAAGAGTGAATTGAGACCGTAGTTGGCGTAAATGTTAACTGGTCCATATCCCAAGCTCGCCGTAGCATGAAATAAGAAGGGATTCAAATCGAAATCTCCTTTGTACTTAGTCGTATTGTTGTCACCGTTCTCAGCGTATCGCTGCTTGAGCTTTGAGTTGATCCTCCAAGAAACTTGACCGCCAGCGGCGAATCGAAAGGCCTTCTCTTCTTTTTTATGCGTGCTAAAACCGATCATCAATGGCGCTGTGACGTAAACGGCCTTTAACTTGTTGCGGGTCAATATGCGCGCGCTGTCGACGGCGTAAGTGAAAGGAGTCGTTGGTCGCAAGGTGGCGTATTGGCTATTGAAGGAATAGTTCGCGAAGTGAAATCCGAGCCCTGTTACTACTTCCACGTACTCTTTGTAAATCCTAAAGTCCTTTTCAATGAGGTTCAAGTCCCAGCTCACGCTTCGTCCATAATCCAATTCAAGGTTCTCGTCGCCCGTTTGGAGGGGGAGGTCAGAATAGCCCGCAAAATATCCGTTCACCCCTAGCCGAATTCCCGCCCAATGGCTAACGGGATCCTGTTTGTTGTCGTCGTCTTTGTCGTCGTCATCTTCCCAGTCCTCATCGTTTTCTTTTGCTTGATCCACAACGCTCGCGTCGTCGTCTTTTTTATTGTCGCTCAACACGATGATTTTCATGCCTGCAACCCTTACGATTGTTGAGTCTTGCCCTCTTTTTGGAGAGATGACCACTTCAACATCGCCTGTGTCGGGTTTGGGAGTTTGACCGGTATCATTTTGGGCAAATGCCATGGAGACCATCAAGCTCAAAACCAAAGTAAATAGTATAGGAGTTTTCATGTTTTTCCTTGTTGTTTGATGTAGGACGGTGGGACCCGAAAGAAGTTACAGGGGAAGGAAAGATTATTTGTAGTTCACGCGTCTGAACTCAAAATTTCCAGCCAAGAATTCGAATGACCGCTTGTTATCATCGGGGTCTGAGGTACTCAACGAAACCGACTCACGGTCGTCGATGGTTTTGAATAATCCTTCTCGGAGCAAATCCTTTGTCGTGGGTGTTTTTTGTGGGTCAATTCCCAGAATTCGTTTTCCAATAAATTGCGACAAGTTCATCGACTGCCCCTGGGAAGATTCATTCTGAGCGTACACTTCTTCTGTCGCCCAAGCCGCAACTTGCGGAATATATGAACCGACGTCTCGGTCTTCAATTTTCGATCGAATGGGATGTTTGATTTGGGCCAATAGCGTTGGTATCTGCTCAGGTAATTCTGCCCGAACTTTAGAAGATCCTGCACTGGGTGATGCATCCTGAGCTAGGCTAGGGGATGACGCACTGTGTTTCCCGATTGGTGTGGGTGCTTCGGTCTTGGCAATGGAAGACTTCACTGGATCTTTGAGCTCGTCCATGACGGTAAAGGCTGAACTGCCGGTGCGCGGCAAATAAACTTCATCGGCAAGCCAATTCATGGCGGTCACAGCGCCAAGAGCAAGCACCAAGATTGCGGCGACTCGATAAGCGTAGGTCATGGTCGTCTCCCACAGAGGAATGGCACGACGGAGGTTCGATTTCCCGGGATAGACAACGTTTTGGTTGGGTAAGAGTTTCGTCTGCTGATATAACTGGTAATCCCTGGAAAGCGAGGGGTTGAGCGCTAAGAAACGAACCAACTCCTGCTGAATGGATGGATCAATCATTCCTTCAACGTCTTGGATGAAGAAGGATTCATAATTGCCCTCGTCAATTTCGCTGGTCGCCGTCACGTTGATTTTTAGAGATGCTTTGTCAAATGCCAAGTCCTGTGGCATCAACACTTCAGCATCTCGGAGTGAATCAACCTCCGCTGCAATTTCGGGATGGGTCAAAAGAAAAGCATCGAACGCTTCCATGAGAGAAGGGCTCAAGCTTCCTTCGATATAGTCTAAGGCGTAGTGTTCGTACGTTGATATGTCAATGACTTGACTCATAATACTGCTTCAATGCTTCCGATGTATTGCTTCAATTTTTGTCGCCCTCGAAAAATATAGACCTTCACCTGCGAAAGCGAGAGCCCAGTAATCTCCGTGATTTCCTCGTAGTTATACCCTTCGTAGTCCCGCAGTAGAATCACACTTCGTTGCAATTCTGAAAGCGTGTTGAGCGCTTCGTGAAGGACCTCTTGTAAATCGTGATTGCCCTGATGCGTAGTCTGTTGGATGGAAGCGTTTTCGATCGCTTCGTGCTTATTGTCTCTCCGGAATCCATCGATAATTTTGTGATGTACGGTAGTGAAGAGATAGCTCTTCACCTTGGAGGGATCTACTTGATCCTTTCGCTCCCATAGTTTGACAAACGATTCTTGGACGGCGTCTTTCGCAACATCTCGGTCCTTGCACATGGACAAAGCAAATCTATACAGGCCATCGGCCCATCGATCTACAAATCCATTGTACTCTTTTACGGTCAAGGTGGTTGAGGTTGCTGAAGATGAGACGATGCGGATGCCGTAAAGTTACAGCGGACAGTAAATATTTTTAAAAAAGCGATCGGAGTATCCTGTTTATGTTTGTTCTCTCTAACAAGAAATATGACAACAAAAAGGTATGCGGTAATCGGTCTGGGACAATTCGGAAGGGCGATTGCTTCTGTGTTGGCAGGTAAAGGCGCCGAGGTGATTGCCATCGACAATAATCCAGTCCACATCGAGTCGATCAAAGACGATGTTGCCCACGCCATTACGATGGATGCCACGGATAAGAAGGCGCTTATGTCTCAAGGCGTTCATGAAGTAGATGCCGTTGTATTGGCAATAGGTAAAGATTTCGAAGCGCTCCTTCTCTGCGCGGCTCACCTGCTCGAATTGGATGTAAAGCGCATCATCGCCCGGGCGCATGGTCAACACCAACGCATGATCTTGGAGCGCATAGGGGTGAGCGAAATCCTCTCTCCAGAAGACGAAGTCGGGAAGATCGTCGCCGAACGATTGTTGAATCCAAACATCTTGAGTTACCTCGAACTTCCTGACAGCTATGAGATCGTAGAAATCAAAGCGCCGAAGGGAATTATCAACCGCTCGCTGGAAGACATCGGGCTGAGGGATAAGTACAAATTGACTGTAATCACTATCAAGCGCGAGTTTCTCGAAACCAAGAATGGCCAACAGATCACCGAGCAGCACGTGCTGGGTGTTCCAAGTTCGAAGACGACGATTACGGAGAACGATACACTGATGGTCTTTGGCTTGGTAAAGGATATTCAGCGCTTCACAGACATCAACTGCTAGCATTAGGCCACCTCTATCCGCGCTAATTCGTGCCGAAGGTCAAATTCCTATTCGCTAATTTCGTTAGCCCTAACGAGAACAACATGAGGAATTTTTTACTCTTTGCACTTTTGGTTTGCATTCCTTTTTTCGCAGATGCCCAAGACGAATGTGGCACGGCCATTCATGCGAACCACATGCGGTCAATCCACCCCGAGATTGGTGCGCCGGATGAATTGGATCCAAGCTTATTGCAAGCTCAACTTGAGGAGGTGCGCAGCGGTAGAGCAGAAACCATCATTATTCCAGTAGTATTTACCATCCTTCACGACAATGGCCCTGAGCACATTGTAGATGATCAAATCCGCGATGCACTTCGAGTGCTCAATGAGGGGTTTAATGCCGAGAATGCTGAATTAGATGATGTGGTTAGCGCCTTCCAAGGTATCATCGGAGATGCTGAATTGGAGTTCAGATTAGCAGCCAAGGATCCAAATGGAAATTTCACTACGGGAATCCAACGCATTGAATCCATGGAAACCTACGTTGGCGACAACGGCTCAAAAATATCCGGATGGCCACGATCTATGTACCTAAACTTTTGGGTGTCTGATGTGATTACTGTCGTTGGGGCAAGTGCCTCTGCCTTTTCTACTATGCCAGTATATGATCCTCAAGCAGGTACAGATGGCATCATTTCAAACCACCGGTACTTAGGAACGATAGGGACTGCCATCTCTGATGGACACACATTGACGCATGAGTCGGGTCACTTTTTTAACCTTCATCATACATGGGGTACGGGGAACTTTCCTGGTTGTGACGGAACAGCAACCAATTCAAATGATCCTTGCTTTGGCTTAGACAATTGTTCGGACGATGACGGCGTGAGCGACACGCCTAATTGCTTGGGAGTCGATAATTCTTCTTGCAATACAGCTCAGACCACGTGCGGATCCTTGGACAATGTCCAGAACCATATGGATTATGCGAGTTGTGAAGCAATGTTTACCGAAGGGCAGGTCGCCAGAATGAGGGCGGCACTGAACAGTTCGAGCAATGCCGCCTTTGCGGCCAGAAAGTCGTTGCATACGGAAGCGAATTATGCGGCTACAGGAATGACTGAACTTACGTCAGCGGCTTACCGCGTTGCCCGGCATACAGCGTGCAGGGGAGAAGCTGTTCAATTCTTCGACGATTCAAGGTACGATGCTGAAACCTGGGATTGGAACATCACGGGACCACAGAACTTCACTTCCTCTGAGAAAAACCCGACGTTCACGTTTGATGTTCCAGGGATGTACTCCGTAGAACTGACAGTAACGCAAGGTTCCATAACGATGACCGTCAGCGATGATGATGCATTCTTCGTCACGGATGTATATGGAGCCCCGATGCCATTCCGAGAGGATTTTTCTTCGCCGGCAGATCAATGGATAACGGTAAATACTGGAATAGACGACGACAAGTATAAGTGGCAATACAAAACCGACGTCGGGTACGACGACGATGAATCCTATATGGTCTACAACATCGGAAATGACGATAAGAATCACGATGAACTTATCCTAGCAGGAGTGGACTTTCGTTCTATGACGCAAGTAGATATCGACTTTAAGGTGGCCTATGGCAAAACGAATAATGACGACAACGACAAGCTCTTCGTGCTGATCAGCAACGATTGCGGCGATACGTGGAAAACCATCTGGTCAGCGACCTCAGGTCAGCTCAACGGCGGCAAACCCCTTACGACGAGCGTTTTTAAGCCTTCCTCCCAAAGTGACTGGGAGAGCTTTTCGATTTCGAATGTTCCACTTACTTGGTTAGGGCCAAATGCGATGATCAAGTTCGATTTCGAGCCTGGAGGGGGAAATCAACTGTACATTGACAACATCAACATCGACGGAGAGTACTCCATCGTGCCCTTCTTGGTCTATCCTGATAACAACGCCTCGCAAATGAACAGCGACGTTGTGCTTGATTGGCGGGCCGTACCCGGTGCCGATGCTTACGAGTTTCAATTGAGCAAGAATGCATCCTTCACAGCGAATGTTGCGTCGGGAACCCAAGAGGCCATAGACGACGAAGATTCTGGAAAAGAAGACACGCGATTCAAGACAAGCGACCTTGAATTTGGGCAGACCTACTTTTGGCGTGTACGGACGGTAAGCGGAGGTACGAACAGCGAATGGAGTGATGCTTGGAGCTTTACGGTTGCAGATGATGGCGTAGGATTATCCGAGCTTTCAGCTCAAGAGCTTATCGTGTATCCAAACCCATCGAAGGGGCAAATCAATTTGAGGCTTCCTACTTCCGTCCAAGACCTGCAAGTTTCGATTTATTCGATGAACGGACAGCTCATGGATCGGCGCAATGTGGCATCCATGCAATCGGATCAAGACCTTAGCATTCCTGTCAATGGCCTGCCAAACGGGATTTACTTCATTCAAGCCAAAAGCGCGGATAATCATTGGAATCAACGGTTCACAATAAGCCGTTAATCAGCGAAGAACAGTACGTACATGAAAAATATAATAGCACTCACCTTGTTTGGGGTGATCACTTCATTTGCTTTTGGGCAAAACGCTTCGTGCGGAACCGAGCTCTTCATCAAAGAAGCCTTTCAAAACAATCCAAACCTCTTGGAAGAGCAACGTGTGCAAGACAGCTTGATCCGCGCCGAATTTGCTCAGTCGGATGCTTCACGAAGAACTGGGAAAATCGTCGTGCCCGTGGTGGTGCACGTTATTTGGTGGAATTGTGAGGCCAATATTTCAACGGCACAAGTCAAGAGTGGAATTGACTTTCTCAATCAATCATTCAACCTACAAGTACCGGATACGAGCAGCGTGAGACCTGTTTTTCAACCGCACATGGGAGCGATGGACATCGAGTTCAGGCTCGCAGGAATTGATCCTTCTGGGAACCCGACCAACGGCATCAATCGAGACAAAAACTCGATTACCTTGAACGTCAACACCCAGGGAAATGACGTACGCGATGACTACCGTTGGGGCGATATGCTTTCCTCTTCGGCGCGGAAGTACTTCCATATTTGGGTGGTCGAGGAGATCAACTTGGGCGTGTCTGGACAAGTCAATGGATTTGGAATGATTCCAGCCAACGGAGGAGTCGATTGGCGCAAGTGGGGCCTCGTTATCAGGCACGATCGATTTGGAACGACAGGAACTGCGGGTTCAGATCCAACCACGTTGTCACATGAAGTGGGCCATTGCTTTAACCTATGGCATACGTTCTATCCCATCGAGGCTGGCGGTTCGGCTTGCTCATCTGTAATGTCGTGCAGTGCTGGGGACCAGGTATGCGATACACCACCCGTTGGAGAAATCCGTTGGGATTGCTCATCCCTGGCAAATACATGTGGATTCACAGGCTCGGGTTCTCCTTATAGCTCTGATGCGCCTGATATGATGGAAAACATCATGAGTTACAGCAGTTGTCGCGCAATCTTTACAGAAGGGCAGGTAACCCGAATGACCCAGGCAACGACTACAAGCGCATACAAGATCAAGGATTTGGTGGATGAAGACAATCTAGAAGCAACTGGTGTTGCGGGCTTCTTGGAAGCAAATTTTGCACCCGCGAATGACATCATCGTAGCCGACAGACCGACGTCGTTTGAAGACCACACGCGTTATGAGTCAGATGATTGGAAATGGGATTTTGGACCTTCGAGCTTCCCACCGAAAGCAAGCCAACAGAATCCGGAAGTGACCTTTATTCAAACAGGGCGAATGCCCGTGAGTCTCACCGCATTCAGTGGTTCAGATAGTCTGAGCGCTGAGAAGGAAGTGTTGGTGGTCTCAGAGCGCGGAGTGCCGGTACCCTTCATCGAATCCTTTGAAGAAGGTCAATTGTTTGATAGAGAAGAATGGCACGTGGTTGATTTGGATGAAGATGGAATCACTTGGCAAAAGACCACAGAAGCGTCGTTTAGCGGCGAAGCGTCAATCATGATCGAGAATCATGGTCTATGCGGATCCACACAGGACGAACTGATTTCCAACACACTGGATCTAGAACCTTTCAATCAAGCTTCGCTCAACTTCAAGGCAGCCTTTGCACGACGTACCGATGACAACAGCGACAACATCAGGATTTGGATGAGTAAAGACTACGGAGTGACTTGGGATCTTGTAGCAGTAGTGGGTGGAACAACCCTCGCTTCCGTCGAAAGCCTAGAATTTGGCGCTTGGACGCCGGCGGATACGACGGAATGGAAAACCCACACCCTCAATATCGGGAATAGCTATAAACGAGAAGGTGCGATGATAAAATTCCAGTTTCGCGGTGACGGAGGGAACAACCTTTTCTTGGATGACATTTCGATTTCAGGCACCTACAAGAACAAGGTATTCCTCAACGCCCCATACAATGGAAAGCTAGGTCTGGCGAAGGATGTAAAACTTGATTGGAAGTCTGTCGGAGACGTCGATTTCTACGAATATGAGATCGACACCGAAACATCGTTTGATACGCCAGAACTCCGCACTGGATCGAAGGATTATTTGGATGAATCTCCAGAGAATGAAGATACCGAAGCCTTGATCGAAGACCTCACGCTCGATCAAAAGTACTACTGGAGGGTGCGGGCAAGTAAGGGCGGCGTCTACACAGAATGGAGCGATAACTGGAATTTCCGGGTGAGCAATACCGGTGTTGGCATCGGCAATGCAAGCCCTGAAAATGACTTGGTCATCTTCCCCAACCCAGCCGAAGACCGGGTCACCGTGAAGGCGAGTACGGCCATCGTTTCGATTGAAATCCTCGATTTGAGTGGAAGGCGCGTTCAATCGGGCGCATGGACCGGGACGAGCTTGAGCAGAAGCTTGGATGTCTCATCCTTTGAGCCAGGAACTTACTTCTTACGCATTGGAACGGCCGACAAGGGTCTTCGCGTGAAGCCGTTGATCATTCAGTAGGTCGCGAGGGTTGGACCCGCATGCTGACTAAATAGACCCCAGAAAAGATCATCACAGCGGCGAGGATTTTAACCCAATGGATCTCTTCCATGCCTAGGGCAATGCTCATCGTGCCAGCGAGCACGGGTTGCAGATAGATGTATGCGCTCACTACGGACGGACTGACTGTCTTCATAGCATAGACGTTTAAGAAATACGCTAAAAACGTAACTCCAACGACTACGTACACAACTCCCCAAAGGATTTCGTTCGGCATGTTTGCCCAGTCTACCTCCAAGGCCTGGTCGTAACCAAAAGGAAATACCATCACGCAGCCAAAGGTGAATACCCACTTGATCACGGTCATGGGTTGGTATTTGGTCATCAAGGGCTTCACGGTGACCAAGTAAATGCCGTAGCTCAAGGCGTTGATCAGTACCATGCCATCCCCAACGGGGTCGCCTGCGCGCCATTCTAAATCGCTGAAACCTAGCAGCACGGGTAGTATGATCAACGAAAGCGAGCCAACGAGGCCAAGGGAGATCCCCGCTACTTTGTACACCGTGATTCTTTCCCTCAGTATCACCGCGGCAGCCAATAACACCAAAATTGGATTGGAGGTCATGATTACACTCGCATTCAGTGGCGATGTCAAGTTGAGTCCATTGAAGAAAAAGAGCTGGTTGATTGCAACACCAAACAAGGCGGCTTGAATGAAACGAGGGTAATCTTCACGCAAAATCTTCTCCTTGGAGATAAATCGGTGTACGATCCAAAAGAGGATTGTGGCCCCAAATACGCGATAGAAAATGAAACCAGAGGGACCGATGTAGTCAGGCATGATGCCCTTAGCTACGATATAGTTTACGGCGTAGAAAATCCCAACTGCCACTAGGGCGATATGTGCCTTGGTGACGTTATTCACCCAATGCCGCTTTGATGGCTTCTACGGTTTGTTTGCTGTTTCCGACAAACGAAGAAGGTCCGATGATGTAAACAGGCCGTTTTAGAAAAGTGTATTCATCGAGGATCAACGAGCGGTATGCGTCATCGCTCAGGCCTTGCTGATTGAGCCCTTTAGCGCGGTACTTTACAGCCCGTTTGTTGAACAATGCCTCATAGCTGCCATGTTCTGCGTACAATCGGTCCAAGGTCTCTGCATCGATGGGATTTACTTTGATGTCTTGAAGCTCAAAACCATCGGCGCCGGTCTCTTTCATGATGCGTTTACACGTATCGCAAGAACTCAGGTAAAGAATCTTCTTCATCGGTTCACTTTTCAAGCCCAAAGTTAGGCTTACGCAAATGCTTGCAATGAATTTATCTCGGGTCAATCCGAAATCCTGTTTTTTATAGGTTTTCTTTGCAGGAGAAGTCCATGTCAAAGCGACGAAATCCAATACGGCAACTGCTTTCACCGAGCAAAGTCTTCATTCCGATCGGAATCGGTTTGGCAATCGTTGCATACTTTTTAATCCAAGACTTCACGGCCCAAAGAGAAGCGCTCAGCATGATTCAATGGAGCTGGAAATCGACCATGTGGTTTGGAGTTGCGTTGATCATGGTGGCACTCAGAGACGTGGGTTACATGATCCGGATACGCATCTTGACCGATAATCACCTCAATTGGCGCCAAGCCTTTGACGTGATCATGCTCTGGGAGTTTGCATCTTCGGTGACACCGAGCATCGTAGGCGGTTCCAGCGTAGCCATTTTTATAGTGAACAGAGAAAACATTCCCCTGGGGCGCAGTACCGCCGTGGTGATGATTACTGCCTTCTTGGATGAATTGTTCTACGTGCTGATGGTTCCACTCTTGTTGCTGATCGTTGGGTGGTCCGAACTTTTCCCCGTAGCACTGCAGAAAGAGCTCTTCGGCGTCACCCTCGGAGCGAGGGAAATATTCATCGTTGGCTATGTATTTATCTTGTTGTTGATCACGATGATCTGGCTGGGAATTTTCCGCTATCCGACCGCCGCAAAAAGGTTGATTGTCTGGGTTTTTACCCTTCCATTTTTGAAGAAATGGCGAAGGGGAGCAGTTGACACAGGCAATGATCTGATCACCACGAGTTTCGAGCTGAGATCCAAACCGTTCAGTTTTTGGACCAAAGCGTTTGTGGCAACGTTTCTTTCATGGACGGCCCGGTTCTGGGTGGTGAATTTTTTGATTTTGTCGTTTACCTTGACAGACCTTTCCTTGCTAGACCATTTCATGATCTATGCCCGTCAATTGGTGATGTGGGTCATCCTCTTGATTTCGCCAACGCCCGGAGGCAGCGGTGTTGCCGAAGTCGCTTTTTCAGGGTTTTTACAACAGTTCATTTCGCCGATGGGGCTCGCCATTTCGATCGGGGTCATTTGGAGGATCATTTCGTATTATCCTTACCTACTGCTGGGGGCCATCATCTTGCCGAGGTGGATTCAACGGGTCTACCTAGGAAGAAAACTCATTTCATTCAAGACACCTAAGTCTTGAACGAAACACCTGTTGGAGATGGCTTCGGTCGCTCTTCGGCTCAGCTCTTGCCACGTATAATGTTGTTGGTTGGAGCATTCGACCAAGGAGTCGAATCGGAAGCATGACGAGCCCTCAACGATATTCTATGACGGTATCCAGCGCCGTACGGCCGCGTACGAAGTGGCCTTTTCCTTCTGCGAGGATTTTTCCGTCCTCCGTGGTGAGGACAGAGGTGGCGATGAATTCACTATCTCCGATCGACGCTACCCGGCCTTCGCATCTAACGAGGCCCTCGGTAAATGGCCGTTTTAAATCGATCGTGAATGATTTTGTCAACACAAAAACGTCCAAGACCAATGAGGCGACGGCAAAATAGGCTGCGTCATCCAACAACTTGAAATAGACCGATCCGTGCATCGCATTTGCAGCGTGGTGAAGATGAGGGGTCACATCGTACTCAATCCGTGCCTCGCCATGGGTGATTTTGATACGCGTTCCCACGTACACTTGGCGATTTATCCTGGCACCAAGGTACATGCGTTCTAGCTTGCCAAAATGATTTGGATCGGTCATAGGGTTGGATCGGTTATTCGTACAGAGCGACGTAAACTGGGTGCGCAAAGGACCAACGGCTCGAAGTTACTGACCATTCCTGAAATCCTGTGCGCAGAAAGAGAAAGTGTGAATGAGGTGTTCAAGGCGAACGCATTCGCATCCACAGGGGCACTTACCATGGATGAAAAGTGCACATTTCTTGAGGATCGGCAAAAGAATTGGTAATCGAGATCAAGCGTATAATTTCGCACCCATGAAGAAAGGAATGAAATTTGGCACAAAGGCCATACACGCGGGATTGGAGCCAGATCTGGCCACCGGGGCAATCATGACCCCTATTTATCAAACATCAACCTATGCCCAACCCCGCCCGGGAGAGCATAAAGGATATGAATACAGCCGAACACTTAATCCTACGCGCGACGCCTTGGAAAAAAACCTCGCTGCCTTGGAGAACGGGAAGCACGGCTTGGCCTTCGGCAGCGGATTGGCGTCCATTGATGCATGCCTTCGCCTTTTGTCTCCTGGAGATGAGGTAATCAGCACCAACGATCTCTACGGAGGTACCTACCGACTTTTTACAAAAGTCCACGAGAAATACGGACTAAAGTTTCATTTCACAGGAATGCAATCCGCGGATGACATCAAGGGCCTGATAAACGAGAACACCAAGATGATTTGGGTGGAGACGCCGACCAATCCCACGATGAACATCATCGACATCGAGGCGTTTTCCAAGGTTGCTAAGGAGCACGGTTTGATCCTCGTAGCCGATAACACCTTCGCCTCACCCTACCTTCAAAACCCTTTGGATTTGGGGGCGGACATCGTGATGCATAGCGTCACCAAATACATCGGCGGCCATAGCGACGTGGTGATGGGCTTTTTGGCCTTGAACGATGATCAATTGAGGGAAGACCTAGCGTTCATACAAAACTCAGTAGGAGCCATTCCTGGCCCGATGGACAGCTTTTTGGTGCTACGCGGTATCAAGACACTCCACCTCCGAATGGAGCGCCACTGTCAAAATGGAGCCGCCGTTGCACACTGGCTCAAAGACCACCCACGAGTGGATAAGGTGTATTGGCCTGGCTTTGAATCACACAGCAACCACGAAGTAGCCAAACGACAAATGCGCGATTTTGGCGGCATGATCAGTTTCACATTGAAAGGCGACAGCATGGAAGAGGCTTTTGATATAGTCTCTAAAATGGAAGTATTCACCTTGGCCGAGTCCTTGGGAGGCGTAGAGTCGCTGGCAGGCCACCCCGCCAGCATGACCCACGCAGCCATTCCCAAAGCGGAGCGCGTGAAGGTGGGCATCACCGATTCCTTGATCAGACTGAGCGTAGGGGTAGAAGACATTGAAGACATCCTGTCTGATCTGGAACAAGCCCTCTCAGCCTAGGATCAATGAAAGCCGCGCGTCCTTCCCTCGATGCATTCTTGAGGTTCTTGCGCTGGCCAAATTTGCTATTGATCACCTTGTTTCTGCTCGTTTTTGACCAAGCAGTTGTGGGTGCCATTAGCGCTTCGATTGGAATGCCCCCGGCCTTGGATGGCATCCCCCGGGTGCTCTTGATCCTGGATGTCTTGATCGTGACGTTGATCGGGTATTGGTTAAACGACCTACAAGACGTTGCGACCGACAGCATCAACCGCCCAGATCGATTTTTAGTTCGCTATCCGGCGTACGCCAGTAAGGCAAAGGCCTGGGTTGTATGGCTCGTTGCGATTGGACTTTGCCTGACCGCAGCGATCGGCTATTGGGAAGGTCGCCTGGAATGGATGGGGTTGTATCCCGCGGCTGTATTGGGGTTGTTTTTCTACGCAAGGCACGGAAAATTTTGGGGGTTGTGGGGCAACTCGTTCGTCAGCTTTATGATTGCTGCCTTGCCGATGCTCTGGATCCTCGCCGAAATCGAACTTTTTCAAGGCCTAAAGGACGCTTCACCCGTTCATTTTGAAAGCGTGACCAAACTGCTGCTCTGCTATGCCGCACTCATGTTTTTTAGCAACTTAGCGAGGGAGCTCTCCAAAGATGTGGAAGACATGCGTGGAGATCAAGCGGTGAACGGAAGAAGCTTTCCGCTGCGCATTGGGGTGGCTGGAACAAGCCTGCTGATGACGGCGTTTTTACTCATGATTGCGGGGGTACAAACGCTGATGGTCGCTCTTTTACCGCGCTCCTTGCTGCTTTCGGTATTTTCTGCGGTCGTTTTTTTCTTGCTGTTGATGTTCGTGCGTTGGATCCAAAAACTCGGATTTTCCGAGGCAGCACCGCGCCTCAATAAAGGCTTGAAGTGGCTCATGCTCATCGGTCTGATGCAACTCTTTAGCCTTCCGACTACTTTGTTCTAATCATTGCTCGGTATTTTCCATTAAATTTCGCCTCAATTTCCACCTTTATGAAACGATTTTTATTCTTAGCCCTCACAGCGATTGCCCTGATAACACAATCTTGCGGTTCGGGTGCCGACGGAGATGTCGATGCACAAGACAGCGCAGCACAGGCCTTGCCTGCGGTGCTTTCACGCGGCATGACCGAATTAAACCTATCTGAGTATTTTATGCCGTTTACCATGCTTGTCCCCGATTCATCCAGGGGGTACGCAGAAGTAGAAGAGACGGGATACGGTGAAACCATCGTACGCGTGGGCAGCGTTTACAACCTAGTGATCGCCGAAGGGGGAGATGTTGCCACCAAGAAAGCGGAGGTGATGGATGACCTGATGTTTACCAATACCATCGTAGAAGAAGGAGATAATTATATCATTTATAAATCGGTTATCGAAGGTTCGCCATTGGATACTGAATTCCATTTTTATATGGTTAAAGACGTGAATGGCACGACTTATGAGTTCAAAGACAACAAGGATGAAGGCCCATTTGCCGAGTCGATTGTGCGCTTGATGATGGAAAGTGTGAATCATATTACCCCAAATAGTGCTGCATCTTGATGTTAGATTAAATGGAATGCTAAATTTGTGCTGCTAATGAACCCGATTCTAAACCAATCAACCGAAAGAAGACCCTTGATGAGACTGTTGCTAGCGTTGCTTCTTATCTTCAGTACGGCCCTGTCATTCGCAGGAAACATTGTACTTGAAGGCAATTACCAGGGTAAGAATTTATATGTCAGGAATCCTTTCGCCGGTTCAGGCGTGGGTTTTTGCACCTACGAAGTCACTGTGAACGGAAGCGTCACAACAGACGAGTGGAATTCAAGTGCATTCGAAGTAGACCTGTCCATTCACAACCTAGAGCCAGGTGATCGCTTGGTGGTGGTGATCAAGCACAAGGATGATTGCGCACCGAAAGTGTTGAATCCCGAAGTACTCAATCCTCAAAGCACCTTTGAAACCGAAAGCATTGCAGTGAGCAATGACGGCATTTTGAAGTGGTCTACGACTAACGAAGCGGGCGTTCTTACCTACGTAGTGGAGCAATACCGCTGGAATAAGTGGGTATACGTAGGAGAGGTGGAAGGCGCTGGCCGCACGGGAAAAGTCAACAATTACAGCTTTAAGATCACTCCCCATTCCGGTGAGAACAAATTTCGCGTCAAGCAAGTGGATTATACGGCTGTACCCAGGTACTCCCCTACGGCGACTTACATGTCAGACATGGCATTGGTAGATTTCAATCCCAAGAAAGGCGTTGAAGGCACCATCACGTTCACGGCGGAAACGATGTACGAGGTGTTTGACATTCACGGAAACATCGTGAAGAAAGGATTCTCAGGAGACATCGACGCTTCCAATTTGAAGAAAGGCCTTTACTATCTGAATTATGACAACTCCACCAGCGAGTTCATGAAGAAGAAATAAGACATTGACTTAAGTTTTCTTTTTTTTCCCCTCCTTCGTGAGGGGTTTTTTATTTCCAGACCATGAGAAAGATCGAACACATCGGGATTGCAGTGGCTGACATCGAAGCTGCAAATGCTAACTACACCAGGTTATTCAACGCGCCGCCATATAAGATGGAAGTGGTAGAGAGCGAAGGCGTGAGCACTTCCTTCTTCATGGTAGGTGATTCCAAAGTTGAATTGCTCCAGGCGACCCATGAGGACAGCGCCATTGCCAAGTACATCGCAAAAAGGGGGGAAGGCATTCACCACATCGCCTATGATGTTGTCGATATCCACCAAGAACGAGCGCGGTTGATTCAAGAGGGATTCCAAGCCATTGGAGAAATTAAACAGGGTGCCGACAATAAGTGGGTGTGTTTCTTTCACCCCAAGAGCGCCAACGGCGTGCTAGTGGAGCTATGTCAGGAACGGGCCGAATAGATCCTCCAAGCTTTCCGGTTCCTCGAGATGGTAAGCCTGAATCCCGAGTTTTCTAGCACCTTCTATGTGCTGTGGTGAGTCATCTACGAAGAGGACCTCATCGGGCACCAGTTGATTCTCAGCCAAGATGATTTGAAAGACCTCGGCGTCGGGTTTGCGCATGCCGATTTCGTGCGACAGATATGCGCGTTTGAAAAGCGGCTTGATATCGCTTAATTCAGTCTGTTTGCGCAAGGTTTCAGTGAAGCTTTTGTAGTGGATGACATTCGTGTTGCTCAATAGGAAGGTAGGCCACCGTTCACCAATGCGCCGGACGGTTTGAACCCGCCCTTGAGGAAAATCTAGGAGCATGGCGTTCCAGGCTTCGATGATTTGGGTTGGGGTAGCATGGGGAAGGTGATCTTGCATTGCGGCAACGTAATCGTCAGGTTGGATCTGGCCCTTTTCCAAGCGATCAAACAATCCGGACTGTTGCATCTTGGAGTACTGCTGATCGAAGTCATTGAAGCCCAAATTCCGGTAGGCATCGATGGTCAATTGGTAGTCGATGTTGAGGATGACGCCGCCCAAATCCAGGATGACCGCGTTGATTTTATTCCAATCGATTCCCATGGGTGAAAGGTACGATCTACGTATGGTTCGGATGCTTACTTTTGGCCGCGGAAATGAGATTCATTTCTTGGTCCTATAGCTCAGTTGGTTAGAGCACCTGACTCATAATCAGGTGGTCCCTGGTTCGAGCCCAGGTGGGACCACAACACTCTCAGTAACACCTACCCTTCCAAGGGTAGGTGTTCTTTTTTGTGTTCTTTTTGGATAATAATTGATCATACTTTCTATACTGAATCAATTCCAAAGTTCGAGAACTTGTTTATTCTAGAATGAGCCAGAGACTTCAAATCTATTAAGAACAAGTCATTAATTCTACATTTTCATTGAATGAGCTAAAGCCAACCTCAGTCCATTACGAGACCTTAGTGAGGCGCTGTATGTCATAGCTTGAAATGCACCAACTTCTACATAATCGTTGAGCAGAACGTTTAATTTCTTTATTGCTTTAAGTTCAATAGATATTGGGTAATTCAAACCTTCTTGAGTCAGTGACCACTTATTTGTGATTATATAAGAAAGTTGAAAAAGGTTTAGATTGAATATTGGTCGCTGAATGGAGCCCAAGATTTTATATATACTCCATGAAAAATGAACAACTAACGAACGGAGAACCCAAGGAGGAATTAAGCTTAAAAGAGCTATTAGAAATGAAAGAAGAATTAGTCAAGAAACTTGATGAAATCAAGCAAAAATGTCCTAGTATCAATACGTTCGATATCGAATATGAGATTTTTCAACTCATCGAGGAAATAGAAAATATGGAGATTAACTAAGATCAATCCCACTAGTTTAGTATTGATTCTATCTCAATTATGTGTTTGAGTCTTTATTCCTGACGTGAATAAACTTACTCATGATAAGATTAAGAAACCTGGAGTTCCGAGAATCAGCATCGATAACGACTGAATCGAAATCCATCGTAAATATTCCAATTTGAGGCCTAATCTCTGGTTCGAGCTGTGTGACAGCATCGGTAGATCGGTAGTACATTTTTCCAGTTGAATGGAGCTGCTTAAAATCTGATCTCAAGTGTTGTTCAATCTCATCAATAAATTCTATTTCCATAATGCTTTATGAGTTTGATAGCACGGCTCTTCAATTGAGTTTCAACAACCATGGTTTTTTCAAGTGTAATTCCCTTCTTCTTTAATTCAACGATCACTACATATACCATTTTATCGGATGTTGGATCGTTAGAAAATATCAAGGCTATATCGGGCTTCATTAATGCAGAAAGTTGATGTAGAATCTACTACTGGTATATTAAGCTGCTTGATGAAACTTCGGAAGAATATAATATTCAACCTTAACGGAGCTATTAGACTTACAAAGTCACAATCAATTATTATAATGAGAAAACATAATTAATAAAATAAACTTTTTGCTTTTCAATTGCTATATGAATTGTAATCAAAAACCTCGTTTGACGAGGAAATTGAAACTGAATAAAAATCAATAATTAGATCCATTATGAGCACTCTTGAAAACGAACCAGACCTAAATGAAATATTAGATGATCACTTTGAGGTGGTCAAACATGTTCGAACCTCTCTACGTAAATTAACTAAAGGTTATCACATATACATAAAAGTTGGTGAAATAAGGCGACAAGTCATTGAAATTCACTGCTTCATGAATTTAGCCAAAGTCAATTTGAGTCCAATTGGTAAACACCACTTTAATGTTAGAAAATATTTATACAATATCAGCTCTCAGAGGCTTGGAGAATTAATAGAAAGTCAGATTATTAGAATAAATGGTGCCTGTGAATTTTTGGAATGTTTTCTAGGCTCGGATGATGAGATGATTATTACAGAGAATCAGAAAATGAGAGACTACTTTAGCTCTATTGATAAGGAGATCGATACGTTAGAAAGACTTTTGCAAGCCGTTATATATCCAAATGATCTTTACGATTTCTTAACTTGAGAACAACAACTATAATACCTTAAAAATCAGATCTTAAAGCTATTGAATGATGCGTGAATGCGATATCTTTTGTTTATGTAGAATTATTATTAGCCATCGGAAAGAATCGGAATATACCCAATAACGAAAAAGAATATTACAAAATAGTATGAAAAATCAAGTTAAATTACAATCAACTTTCACCTGCCCTCATTGCAGTTATCAGAAAGCGGAAACCATGCCTACGGATGCTTGTCATTATTTCTACGACTGTGTGAGCTGTCAAAAAATTATCAAACCAAAAGAAGGAGATTGTTGCGTTTATTGCTCCTATGGAACTGTACTTTGTCCCTCTATTCAAAAAAGTAAAAAATGCTGTTAATTTTTTAGAAATAAGTACTGAACCCAAACAGCCATGTTGCGGTTCTGGCAGGTGGATTATTCAGGATGTCTGTCTGCCACTGGTAACGGTAATTCAACCTGAATACTGTTTGCGTAGAAGGCCGGAAACTAACAGCAGGTGTAATTGCCCACAGATTATC
Source organism: Cryomorphaceae bacterium (assembly GCA_040221375.1). GTDB lineage: Bacteria > Bacteroidota > Bacteroidia > Flavobacteriales_G > Salibacteraceae > SHAN690. The sequence continues at coordinate 25,914 of JAVKEP010000072.1, read as the reverse complement.
ACCAATTTCGGTGTTTGTTTTATTGAATTTACCAACATTCCAATCAACGTAATCCATTCGTACAGAAAGGTTGAGAACAGCATTTTCCCAGTTAAACACCTCTCGTTTCATTACAGGTTGTACAATATCAATAAATGCACCTTGCTGTTTATTTCCAAATTGCTGAGTGTAGGTAGATGGAACATCTATCAATACCCAAACTGCTTCACCAACAAAATAAGTTCCTGTCTTCTTTATTGTTGTATTCATGTCAACAGCGAAAACATCCAACCTTCTTTTCTGGTCAAGGGTTACTCCATCGTCCTCAAACTTGTTGTAAACACCACCCATGTAAGAAAATCCAATCTCACCAATTTTACGGTTTTTGATGGCTATTTTACCGCTCATTAAAGCCTTGCCACTGTTATTTTCTTCAAAGCGTTCTTCATTCTCTTTGGTAGCAGGTAAAAAGGTTTTGTTTTCCTCATTGTCAATGATGCTGTTATCGAACCCATTGGATAAATAAGCTTCATAGCCCAACATCCAATTCCCTTTGTATGTTTTTCCATACAGACCAAACCCGGCATTCGACCAGGTGGCAGGCAACATATTTACTCCTACATCAGGACGTTCTACAAACTCCCATTTCGGGCCGTCATGGTTTTGGTTAAAAGCGCCAATGGGGTTCATTATAATCCCGCCCCTGAAATTCAGTGCCGGATGAAAAGCCACGTCCATCGCAGCAAACTCGATCCCTATTTCCTTTGTTCCGTTCTCAAACTCTAATTCCGAAAGAAACTTAATCCGTTTGGTGATAGAGGCCGACATAAACATGGTTAACCTGCGTGCCTGAAACGATAAGCCTTCCGACACTCCATCTTCCGAACTGTAGAATGAATTGGCTTCCAAGTATCCGCCCAGTGCTACCGGCATCTTATTAACGGTTAGGAAAGGACGGTTATAAGCAGCATCCATGTTCATTATTGTGGATGCCGTATCGGTTGGAATACGGGTGATTAGCGAATCCAGTGTTTGTGCCTTCAAACTGCCGGCAAAGATTACAAACAGGCATCCAAGCATCCATTGTTTAGGATAGATAAACGTAAATATTCTCATGATCAGTTTCAGTTTTAAACGTTTTTAAATCTCGGTCTGCTGGGCCTTCCAACACTTTTCCGGTTGTAGAAAACTCGCTACCATGACAGGGGCAGCTATAAATCCCACCTCCTACATTCAACTCACAGCCATTGTGTGTGCATTTAAGCAGTGAAGCAATGTATTTGCCTTCATTTGTTTTATACAGGCAAATAGGGAAACCCATGCTATCTGTTTTTAGCAGGACAAAATCACGGCTCTTCTGTTTGTTTTTCTTAACCTTCGTAAACTCAGACAGGGCAACAACGAGCTTGCCTGCATCACGGGTGGAAGCAGCATAAAAAATAGCTCCACAAGACTGTAGCAAAGCAGTTCCTAAAGGAATACCAATTGCACAGTAACAACAAGTTTTTATGAACTTTCTGCGTTCCATTTTAAAGAGATTCAAGGAATTTAATTAGCTGTTCCTTTTCAATGCTGGAAAGCTGCGTGTAATTCGTTTTGGATTGTTGAGCTTCACCTCCATGTTGCAAAATGGCATCCTCAATATTCAAAGCACGTCCATCATGCAGCAGGAAATAAATTCCTCCTTGTGCATCTTTGGATAATCCAAGTCCCCACAGGGCAGGTGTTTTCCATTCAGAGGTGAGTGCAAACCCTTCGGTATAACCATCATCCAGCCCACTCCCCATATCATGCAACAACAGATCAGTATAAGGATGAAAATCTTTGTTAGATAGCACACTGAGAGTCGAAAATCCAGTAGTCAATGTAGGGGTATGACAGGAAGCACACTGAATTTGCGTAAAAATCTGCTTCCCGTCTATCACATCAGGATCATCCTGGTTTCTTGGGATAGGAGCTTTTAAGGTTTTAAGATAAAAAACCACATCATGAACCGTTTGGTTGTTTACTTCCGGATTTACCTCCAAGCCACTATATGGGTCAATAGGTTCAAATAATGAAGTGATACCCATATCTTGGTTATAGGCTCCGGAAGTTTGGTGTAATAAATCATAAGCTCCTCCTTTCTTTCCAAACCTTGAGATGTATTTTCCGTTTTGTGATACGCTATTTGGGCGCAGCGTAACATAGTTTGGAATTGTATTCCAGTGAGGTCGTCCGCTGATTCCATCTCCATCGAAATCATTCGGGTCCGATAAAGCAATAAGGTCTGCATCAGGAACAGCATCCAGAAAACCCAAGCCCGACACTGCCGGAGCAATCAAATCACTAAAAGCAGCACCGGAAGGAAGCTGTTCAGGCTGGTAGCCCGGTATGGCCTTATGCTGCAACTGAGGCCCGCCAAAACTAAGGAACTGGTTGCCTAATGTATCGGGCTGCCCAAACCTTGTAAATTTCACAAAAGGAGAACCTTTTCCATCCCCTGGGTGACAACTGGAACATTGGTTGGCGACAAATATCGGACCCAGTCCTTTTTCAATGGTAAATACATCACCAAAGGCTCCATCTCCTTTGAGGAATTGGGCTTGTTCCGCAGTGCTTAACCCTTCAATTGGCCCATCTAGCACCTCATTTTCATCAGGAGCAGGAGGCATTGTTTTTTCACAGGCAATAACAAACAAAGCGGTTGAGAAAACACCACATAAAACTATTAGTTGCTTTTTCATAATCGACTATATTTCTGCAAATCTAATATTATTATTAGTCTTATCTAATCATAATTTAGTGTATTGGCTAAACATTTATTGTAGTTTTGTGCCCATATAAGGTCTTATCATGGAATACAGTCAAACTGAAGAAAATTATTTAAAAGCCATCTACAAGTTGTCTAAACTCCAACCCAAAGAGGTGGCAACAAAGTCTATTGGAGATATGTTGGAAATAAAACCACCAACTGTTTCTGATATGTTGAAGAAACTAAGTGATAAAAAGTTGATAAAATATGCTCGCTATAAAGGAGTTTCGCTAACAAAAGAGGGAGAGACGATTGCCTTAAAGATTATCAGGAAACATCGTTTATGGGAAACATTTCTGGTTGAAAAATTTAAGTTTAAATGGGATGAAGTACATGCCATTGCAGAACAACTTGAACATATTAATTCTCCGGAACTTGTCACCCGTTTAGATGAGTTTTTGGACTACCCGCAATTTGATCCTCACGGTGATCCGATTCCAGATAAAAATGGAATGATTATTCAAAGAGTTGAAAAAACGCTAGACAAAGTTGAATCAGGAGATCAAGTAGTGATGGTCGGAGTAAAAGACCATTCACCCAATTTTTTGAAGTACCTAGAAAGCCTTGAGTTTAGCTTGGGAGGGCAAATATCGGTAGTTAATATCATTGATTATGACAAATCTTATGTCATTAAAACCAAAGATGAATCAGAAAAAATAATCTCCCATCAAGTTTGTAAAAATATAATTATCAAAAAAGGTGATGAATGAAAATTTAGAGCACAAACTACTATCAAGAAAAATAAAACCCACTGCAATGCGGTTATTGGTGCTGCAACAATTGATGCAGCTTTCTAGTGCTGTAGGTTTGACCGAATTGGAAAGTTCATTTGAACTGGTAGATCGAACGACCTTATACCGCACTTTAAAAACGTTTGAAAAAAACAAACTCATTCATAGCATTGACGATGGAACCGGTGTTCCTAAATACGCACTTTGTCTTGAAGGATGTGAATGTAATCCTGAAGACCTTCATATCCACTTTCATTGTACCGATTGTAAGGAAACTTTTTGTTTAATTCAAACAAGTGTGCCCATGGTGCAACTGCCTGTTAATTTTGAGCTTAACGAAATTAGTATGGTCATAAAAGGAACATGTGGAAATTGCAAATAGTAGCTTTGCAATACCATTGCACGAAAACATTAGTTTTATTTGTCCTTAAATGCAAATTAAAAGAGCACTCATATCGTTACTTTTATTACTTACCTACTCATTAGGGTTTGCACATTACCTTATTCCCCATTGTGAAGCCAACAATATTGAACACCAAGTAGCTGCTCATGAGGGGAATCCACATCACCATCATGAACATCATCAGCATGCTTTTGATGATAAGCATATTGACCATGAGGATATCGTTCATAATGATCATTTGGATGGTGGCGTATACGATTTAGTGGTATGCTTATTAGGTGACATGGAGCATCCGTATCAGGATTGCAACTTGCAACATTATCTTCTTTCAAAAACAAATGATAACGTTGATATACGACTTACCAATGCCAAGCTTGTATCAATATTACTTACGGTTTTTGGTTTTACAGATTCCAACAAGGCTCTCTCCGAATTTAGTAGTGAAGTTGCTACTGTCTGCCTATCACCACCGATAGGAGATTCCCCACACCGGGGACCACCATCCCTTTCTTGCTAAGAGTTTGTGCCCGATAATTTAATCGGGCAGGTATTCATATTCCCTTTTTCGGATTCCCCGGAGAGGCAATCCTATATTCATTTTAACAAGAAATTAAATCAATATGATTAATCAAATAATATTATTCTCAATAAAGAACAAGCTCATTATTGGCTTGCTTACCGTTGCCCTTATTGTTGGGGGGTTATGGAGTGCCAGCCAGGTTCCGCTTGATGCCGTTCCGGATATTACGAATAACCAGGTACAGGTTATAACTCAAGCACCCAGTTTAGGGACGGAGGATATTGAGCAATTTGTCACCTACCCAGTTGAAGTGGCAATGGCCAACTTACCAGGAGTAAAGGAAATTCGATCTGTTTCCCGATTCGGATTATCCGTTGTTACTATCGTTTTTGAAGACGACATGGGAACATATTTGCCAAGGCAACTTGTAGCCGAAAAGCTCACGGAGGTAAAAGAAGAAATACCTAAAGGGTTCGGGGAGCCGGCCATGGGGCCAATATCTACCGGATTAGGAGAAATATACCAATACACCTTAGAAGTAGATTCGGCTTACACAGACCAGTATTCTTCATCCGACCTGCGTACTATGCAAGATTGGATAGTACGAAGGCAAATGGCAATGGTCGCTGGTGTAGTAGAAGTCAATGCTTTTGGTGGTGATGTAAAGCAGTATGAAGTAGCCGTTAATCCTGATGAACTTAAAGCTATCGGACTGACCATTACTGATATTTTCATTGCCCTTGAAAAGAACAATCAAAATACTGGTGGAGCTTACATTGAAAAAGACCACTACGCCAATTTTATTCGGGGCGAAGGGTTAGCGCGGAGTATTCAGGACATCGAAAATATTGTCATTACAAACATAAATGGCTTGCCTATTACCATTAAGGATGTGGCAAAAGTCCAATTTGGAAAAGCTGTCAAATATGGTTCTTTTACTAAGGACGGAAAAGGAGAAGCTGTTGGTGGAATGATCCTCATGCTAAACGGAGCCAACTCCAATAATGTAATCGCAGCGGTAAAAGAACGAATCATAGATATTCAAAAATCATTACCCGAAGGTGTAAGCATTGAACCATTCCTAGATAGAAGTGCATTAATAGCAAAAACTACTGGTACGGTTAGCCAAAATTTAATGGAAGGGGCATTGATTGTCATTTTTGTATTGGTTTTCTTACTTGGTAATTGGAGAGGTGGTTTAATTGTGGCCTCTACGATTCCACTATCCTTACTCTTTGCTTTTATTCTGATGAATGTATTCGGAGTGTGGGCAAACCTAATGAGTTTAGGAGCTATTGACTTTGGAATCATCATAGATGGTGCAGTAATAATAGTTGAAAGCACCGTATTTCTCCTGCATGACAAAGTACTTAAAAAGCAAAATATTACTTCCAAAGTACGGGATGATGTAGCTTACGGATCGTCTAGTAAAATGATGAACTCCGCTTTTTTCGGTCAGTTAATCATCCTGATAGTATTTATTCCAATACTGGCATTAGAGGGAGTTGAAGGCAAAATGTTCAAGCCAATGGCACTTACTTTCATGTTCGCCATGATAGGTGTTATGATTCTCTGCTTGACCTATGTTCCCATGATGTCAGCCTGGTTTATGCGAATGGGTAATAAGAATAAGACGTCCTGGGGTGATCGTTTCGTTATTTGGTTGGAAGATTTATACGAACCCCTGCTCGGAAAAGCGCTGAAAAGAGCCAAATGGATATTGGGTTCGGCAATAGTTCTCCTGGGGTTAGCAGTATTTACTTTCTCGCGATTGGGAGGCGAATTTGTGCCTCAACTGGATGAAGGTGATATAGCATTTCACGCCATCCTGAAACCGGGAAGTTCTCTAACGGAAACCATCGAGACAACGACAAAAATTGAGCAAGTTGTAAAATCCAATTTTCCGGAAGTCATACATATACTCAGTCGAATTGGAGTTGCAGATGTACCCACCGATCCCATGCCAATGGATATAGCAGATGTTTTTGTTATTCTCAAACCGCAAGATGAATGGGTTTCAGCTGACAGCAAAGAGGAGTTGATAGATAAAATGAAAGAAGCAGTCGAGAAGGTTCCTGGAATTAATTATGAATTTACCCAACCCATCGAAATGCGGTTCAATGAATTGATTACTGGTGTAAGGGAAGATATAGCCGTGAAACTTTTTGGCGAAGACTTGAATATGCTTGCGGTCAAGGCAGAGGAAATGGGTAAAATCATCTCTACTGTAAAAGGGGTAGCCGACATGAAAGTGGAAGCAACCAGTGGACTTCCACAAATGACCGTGAAATACAACAGGTACAAATTGGCTCAATATGGCTTACATGTAGAAGACTTGAACACGGTTATTCAATCTGCGTTTGCAGGGGGAAAGGCGGGAGTCATATTTGAAGGTGAAAAACGCTTTGACTTAGTTGTTCGTTTGGATGAACAGCACCGCAAAAGTATAGATGATCTTAAAAACCTTTACGTCAACCTGGCCAGTGGTGCGCAAATACCATTAAAGGAAGTTGCAGATATTAGCTATCAATCAGGGCCAATGCAAATAAGTCGGGATAATACAAATCGAAGGACTTACGTGGGTATCAATGTGAGAGGTCGTGATATAAAGTCGTTGGTGGAAGAAATTCAACAAAAGCTTGATGCACAGCTCGATCTTCCACCCGGTTATTATATACGTTACGGTGGTGCATTTGAGAATCTTGAAAGAGCAAGTAAGCGATTACAAATAGTCGTTCCTATTGCATTAGGGTTAATATTCCTACTCATATTTTTTGCATTAAAATCATTCAAACAATCCATGATGATATATATGGCCATCCCACTGGCAGCCATTGGAGGGGTCTTCTCCTTATGGCTACGAGATATGCCTTTTAGTATATCTGCAGGTGTAGGATTTATCGTGCTATTTGGCGTTGCTGTATTGAATGGTCTCGTCTTGATAAGTGGATGGAACGAGCTTAAAGAAGAGGGCATGTCAGATTTGAACGAACGGATCAAGCAAGGGGCAAGAAGGAGGATTAGACCTATCCTACTCACAGCATTAACCGATGTCTTGGGCTTTTTACCGATGGCAATATCTACCTCTGCCGGAGCTGAAGTTCAACAACCATTAGCCACAGTAGTTATTGGCGGAATGATATCTGCTACACTCTTAACACTATTCGTGTTGCCTATACTCTACCGTTGGGTAGAAAATAGAAGTGTAAAAGTGGTTATGCCAAAAGCATTGACTGTTATATTGTTGATAGGTGGAATTTCTCTTTTTTCTTCTGGTGAACTCAAAGCCCAGGATGTCAATGGCAAAACCATTACCACATTGGATGAAGTAGTCAAAATAGGACTATCCAATAATGGGAATGTGCAGGTAGCTAAAACCATTATAGAGTTACAACAACAAGGTGAAAAAGAGGCTTTTAATCTGGGGAAAACAAGCGTTGGTTTTCAATACGGTCAGTACAACAGTTTTGAAAATGACTTTGCCTTTGACCTGAATCAGAGCATTGAATTTCCGACTGTTTATACTTCCCAACGAAAACTGGCGATAGAAAAAACAGAAGGAAGCCAAATGCAATTGGCGATCACTGAAAATGGCTTGAAACGAGACATCAGGCAGACTTGGTATGATTTAGTTTATCTCCAAGAAAAGGAAAAGCTACTCTTATACCAGGACACCATTTATGGTAGGTTCCTTCATGCAGCCACTATCCGGTATGAAACCGAGGCTACCTCATATTTGGAAAAGGCAACAGCAGAAACCATGATGATGGAAATACAAAATGAACTTAAACTGATAGCATCTGACATAAGTATTCAGGAGAAACAACTTCGGATACTATTGAACGATACAACCGGTTTAAGTTTTGTTCCAGCTCCTTTGGATGAAAGAGTTCTGGCCAATATACAGGATTCTACACAATTGAGTAGTAACCCAATGTTAGCCTATGCACAACAGCAGATTGACATTACCAACGCAGAAAAAGCAGTACAATCAGCTAAGATGCTTCCTGATTTATCGGTTGGTTATTTTAATCAATCCCAAATAGGTAACCCTACTGTAAATGGAGATATTGCTGGAGGATCCACTCGGTTTTCGGGTGTTCAGGCTGGTATATCCATCCCTTTGTTTTATGGTTCTTACAAGGCGAGTATAAAATCAGCCAAACTAAAAGAACAAATGGCTCAAACCAATGCTGACTACTACCATAACGTGCTTCAAGGACAGTATGAACAGCAGTTGCAGGAAGTATTAAAATACAGGGGTAGTTTAAGCTATTACAGGGATAAGGCAGTTCCACAGGCGAACTTGGTCATTGGTAATGCTCAAAAGAGCTTTGAGAATGGAGCCATTAATTATGTCGAATACTTCCAAAACCTAAATCAAGGTCCGGAACTAAAACTCACTTACCTCAATACATTAAACGGGTACAATCAGGCTATTATTAACCTGGAATATCTCATTGGTCAATAACTAAAAAACTGAATATTATGAAATCGAATATAAAAACATACATACTGCTATTTGCAGCAAGTTTATTTGTGGTTGCTTGTGAAGATTCCGGGCATAATGAAGAAGGACACGGTGAACATGAAAGCGGTGCAGAATCTGAACACCATGAACACGGAGAAGGACATGAAGAAGAAGTTCATTTTTCGGAGCAACAATATCAATCGTTGGGTATGAAATCTGATACCCTTCCCTTCCGTAACATCAGCTCCTACGTAGAAGCAAACGGTCAACTGGAGGTGCCACCACAAAACGAGGCAGCGGTTACGGCTATTGTAGGTTCCAATGTTACTCTTATTAAAGTCATTGAAGGAGACAAGGTTAGTAAAGGACAAGTATTGGCCTACCTAAGCCATCCCAACCTAATTAAACTACAAACTGATTATGCGAATAGCTGGAACCAGCTTCAATACCTGGAACAAGAATATCAGCGACAAAAGAAGCTGTATGAAGAAAAGGTAGGATCAGGAAAGGAGTTTCAGAAAACACGGGCAGACTACCTATCAATGAAAAGTATGGTAAATGGTTATGAAGCTCAATTGAAAATGATGGGATTAGGTCTTGACAAAATCAGACAAGGTGAAATCTATGAACAGGTTCCTGTTATCAGTCCTATTGACGGACACATCCGTTTGGTGGAAGTAAAAACAGGACAGTTTGTAGAGCCTCAAACTGAAATGTTTGAGATTGTCAACATCGACCATATTCATGCAGACTTAATGGTGTTTGAAAAGGACATGCACAAAGTTGAAAAAGGTCAGAAAATCCGGTTTACCATTGAATCCTTGCCTAAACAGGAATTGGAGGCTACCATTTATTCAGTTGGGAAAGCATTCGAGCAAGATCCAAAGGCAATTCACATCCATGCAGAAATCGAAAACAAAACAGGATTACTCATTCCAGGTATGTATGTAAGAGGACGTATAATGATAAATGACAATCACAGCTACGCTTTACCGGAAGCTGCTGTTGTTCGTGAAGGAGAGAAGTATTTCATATTCACTGCCAAAAATGAAAATGACAACGGTAAAATAGAATGGGCATTTGAGCCCATAGAGGTCATTGCTGGAACCAGAGATGATGGTTGGATTGAGATAAAACTCCTCAATGCATTGCCAGAAAAAGCAACTGTGGCTTGGAATAATGCCTATTACTTACTCGCTGAGATGAAAAAAGGCGAAGCAGAACATGAGCACTAAAAAATTCAAATCGTGACGTTTTATCAAATTGCATTACCAATATTCACGTTGGTCTATATTCTTCAAGTATTTGTTATCCAGAGTTGGATCCAATGGAAAAAAACTGGGGTTAAACCTTACGTTTTTGGCAATACAGCAAGTCCACATGACTTTTGCGGGCGGGTATATAGGCTCATGATATTTGGCACTTGGACTTCAATCGTATTCTATTCATTTTTTCCGAGCCAGTATAAGTTTCTGTTACCCTTTTGGTATTTGGATTTTGGTTGGGCACAACACTTAGGGTTTGCATTGGCATTTATCTCCTTCGTTTGGATAATAATCGCCCAGAATCAAATGTCAAATTCATGGAGAATTGGAATTAACTATGAGGAGAAAACTGAGTTAAAGAAGACAGGACTATTTAGGGTTTCACGTAATCCGATTTTTCTCGGTGTCATTGTTTCATACATCGGAACGTTCTTAATCATTCCGAATGCGCTGAGCTTTGCAATAATGCTTCTGACATTCGTAATACTTCAGATACAGGTTAGGCTTGAAGAGGAATACCTAAAGAAGACACATGGAAACACCTATGTTGAATATATGAATGCTGTTAGAAGATGGATATAATTAAAGAGTTATGAGTAAAAGTTCTTCTAATGAAGTATTGAGTAATCAACAGGGTGAAACTTCTCTGTTAGAAAAGTTCCGCCCTTATTTTCCGGCAGTCTTAAGCTTCTCATTTCTGCTAACCGGTATTATTCTGGAGCAAGTAAGCCCGAAAACATTCAACCAGGAATTGCAGTTATTGATGTATGGTATTGCCTACTTCGCTGTTGGTAGAATGGTGGTATGGAAGGCATTGAAAAAACTATTCACAGTCGACCTGTTCAATGAATTCTTCCTGATGAGCCTTGCCACTATTGGTGCGTTTGCCATTGGTGAATATGCCGAGGCAGTGGCCGTGATGCTATTCTACACTATAGGTGAATTGTTTCAGGAAGCAGCCGTGAATAGGGCAAAACGATCAATCGAATCCCTACTCAAATTGCAGGTGGAACAAGTTACAGTAATAGATAATGGAGAATCTTTCATAAAACATCCGAAAGAAGTTGAAATTGGGCAGGTCATTCAGATCAAATCGGGTGAAAAGGTGGCATTGGATGGAGAATTGCTTACTGAACATGCAGCTTTTAATACCGCAGCACTTACTGGTGAATCAGTACCAGACGACAAGAATAAAGGCGATACGGTGTTGGCTGGTATGGTCAACTTGAATACGTTGGCAGAGATAAAAGTTACCAGTAAATATGAAGATACCAAGCTTTCTAAAATTCTGAAACTGGTACAAGAAGCCACTGGAAGAAAAGCAAAAACACAGCGATTCATCACCAGTTTTGCTAAAGTATATACACCCATTGTTGTTTTTCTGGCGGTGGCATTAACTTTTCTGCCATACTTTTTTGTAGATGCTTATGTCTTTATCGACTGGCTATACAGGGCACTCGTTTTTTTGGTTATTTCTTGTCCGTGTGCATTAGTCGTTTCTATTCCACTGGGATACTTTGGAGGTATCGGAGCAGCATCCCGAAACGGGATTCTGTTCAAAGGCTCTAATTTTCTTGACCAAATTACTAAAGTAGATACTGTAGTGATGGACAAAACTGGAACCCTCACCAAAGGCATTTTTGAAGTGCAGGATGTGGTTTCAAAAGAATTGGACAAAACAGAGTTTGTAAAAATGGTAGCAGCGTTGGAGGTGAACTCCACTCATCCCATAGCACAAGCCATTGTCGAATATGTCGGAGAGGCTTACAAAGAAGTTTCAGTTACAGAGGTAGAAGAAATATCCGGGCATGGATTAAAGGGAAGAGTGAACAATAATGAAGTGTTGGCAGGAAATGGAAAACTGCTCGATAAATTCAATGTGGATTTTGATAAGCAACTTAATATGTTAACCGATACGACTGTATTAGTAGCTGCCAACGGTAAGTTTGCCGGTTACATTACCATTGCCGATACGCTGAAAGATGATGCAGAAGTTGCCATAAAAGCCTTGTATCAAGCGAAAATTAAAGAGGTCATAATGCTCTCAGGAGACAAGCAGGCTGTCGTACAAAAGATAGCCAATCAATTGGGACTGGATAAAGCCTATGGAGGATTGTTGCCGGAAGACAAAGTGAAAGAAGTAGAACGGCTGAAAAGCGAAGGGCGTTTAGTTGCTTTTATTGGAGATGGCGTAAACGATGCTCCGGTTATTACGATTGCCGATGTAGGAATGGCAATGGGTGGACTGGGAAGTGATGCAGCCATTGAAACGGCTGATGTGGTTATACAAACTGATCACCCGTCTAAAATTGCCACAGCTATCAAAATAGGTAAGGTCACCAAACAAATTGTTTGGCAAAACATTGGATTAGCTTTTGGAGTAAAACTGATTGTGCTGGTTTTGGGAGCTGGTGGGGTTGCAACTATGTGGGAGGCAGTTTTTGCTGATGTGGGGGTCGCACTTTTAGCCATTTTTAATGCGGTAAGAATTCAAGGAATGAAATTTTAGAAGCAGTTCGTTAATCAATACAATGAAAATAATACACTCGACATTTACTAACGGTAGATCCTGCCTTGGAATACACTATTTAAATTGATTTAAAGCTAAGTGATCACTAAAAATTTGATCTAATTGCGTTTCTGAACTAACGTCTACCTTCTCTTACAAAAAATAGTATGGGATACTATTCTAATATTTCAGCTAACCCCATAATACGTTTTTTTCTCTAGCACAGTAACGCTTGGCTTGAGAGATCCTTTGAATAAGCCTATTTTACGAATCACTCTTTCAGGGTCACAAGATAAAATCTAAATTCAAGCTAATCTAGATCGGAGATTCTTCCATTTTAGTCAAATACTGATCGAGGTTTTCAACTCTCATTAAGCGATAGACGAGTTCTTTAGCTACAAATGAATAGGCATCGATTTTCGTCATTGGCATGAACTGACCAATCAAATCCTCCGTTCGCGGAGTTTCATTTAACACGTTTTCAGGATAGTATTTGAAACAAGGAATGAATCTGGTTTTGCCTTTACTTATTTCAATTTCTCGTAGATGAAATCCTAGTCCTAAACTGTAGGCGAACTCTTCAATTTTGAACATATACGACCCAGAATAAGGAACATTATCTAGGATTTTTCGAATTGTGTGAGACGCGCTCGATTCTGGCTCGTCACGTAAAAACCTTGAGATTTTCCTGTTAAATGCTTCTTCTGTTGTCATGGCAAGAGTGTTGTCTTTCGAAAGTAATAACTACTAGACAAGGATTTATAATCCTCAATAAATAAGTGATAAATTCGAATCGATTCAGGCGAAAGGAATACATGATGCGCGATAATTTTAGCAAGGATACCAAAACCAAACTGGCTCTTAGAGTGGCGTATAGGTGTTCCTATTCTGGGTGTAAACGGATTACTTGTGGACCAGGGACAGAGGATTCAAAGTCTGTTCAAAATCTTGGAGAAGCAGCGCATATAAACGCAGCTTCTAAAGGTGGACCTAGATACGATCCAAGCATGACCAACGATGAGCGAAAATCAATTGATAATGGAATTTGGATGTGTCGACATCATGCGCGGATGATCGATACAGATTATTTGAATTATTCCTCGGCAACATTGAAACAATGGAAACACAACGCTGAACGCAACATTTATAGTCAATTAGTAGAATTGAAAGCAGACTATGACTTGTCTTACACCTTGATTAGTCTAGGTCAAAGACTCATTTTCGAGGGTATTTGGAAATCAGCAACTAATAATCGATGGTATTTTGAAGTTGGTCAGTTTATTGTTGGATCAATTGAAGAATTGAGAGAGTTTTCAGTCCTTAAAACATCAAAAACACAAGACAATTACATAGTTGTAGAGTCACAAGGAGATGGTCGAATAATAAGTGAATTTATATGGAGTAATGAAGGTGGGAAATATCAAATTGAAACATTGATTGAGGAAAAGCAATTAAGAATAGATCCAAATGGTCTTGGTGGGGACATTGCCCTTGGAGATGATGGAGATATTATAATAGAAAATGGGGATATTAAAATAATCAGAGGAGTAGACATGGCGAAACAGAATATTACCAGTCTTTTAGGAACAAAGCATGGAGACTATTCCCACGCTCCCTTGGTAGGCTCATACTTTTCCCAATACTATAATAAGTTTAAAGACAATTCTGAATTGCTTAATCGAATGATGAAAATTGAAATCACAAGGTTAGTGTCAATTCCTTATCCTGATTTTTTTGTTGACAATGCTGAGAAACCAGCCTTGAGTTTTATTAATCGCATAGAAGAAGTAGAGGTAGAATCAATCGCAAAAGAGAATAACAGGATTCCTCTACGATTGAAATTAGTTTGGGGTAACGGGGAAGTTTGGAGCGGCTCTGTTAAAGTCTTTGTTTAGTCAAGCTTGTACTAAACTCCATAAACCAGACGCGATACAGGAACATCCAATGCACGAGCGATCATCGTTAATTTGGTAATTGTAACACCAACCTTGGCAGTTTCTATTTTATACAGGTATTGTCTATCGCTAAGAATTCTATCCGCCAATTCAGTCTGAGATAGACCCTTTTCCATGCGGAGATTTCTGATGTTATTTCCGATTAGAATCGGTACATCAATTTTGATTTTATTAATTTCTTTATTGGAAAGTTCCGCCACATCTCAAATGTCATGGGAACTCGGCATTAGGCTGTAACCTTATAGTACTACATGAAGTAGTTTAGTATTACATTTGATACTATCAAACCTAGACTATTATGATCAGATGTTTAATGAGTATTCTATTGATTGGATTAAATTTTTTAGTCTATTCGCAAGACACAGTGTATGTCTTTAATGGCGACACAACCACAAATCGTCCAACTGGTAGTACCCTAGTGGAAATTGACACTACAACTGTTGTAGAAACGCTTGTAGACTCTACTGTAACTGAAATTACAGATCTATCGATTGATTCTGCTCACCTACAAAGTGATGCTTCCAATCCAGTAGTTTCGGCTTCACACACAGTATCATATGATAATAGTACTGTTAGTCTTCGAGCTTGGAGATTGGCTACTACTAATACTGGAAATGTTATGGTTAATGTTAATAGTTCCGATACTTTATTGTGGAAGGAAAATAACGAGTTTAATAACGCACCATTTAATGGAAATTTTGAGACTACTCTTAATCAAAATTCAAATGATATTATCAATTTCATTTCATCTAATATGGGTAGGTTTAACTACTCGATCTCAATAACTCATGACGATGTTGAGTATGATACTACAGTAAACACAACAGTATATATCACATTGGATTATCCACAATCAATTGAAACTATTGAAACACATGGCTTCATAGTATTTCCAAACCCAACTAGCGGAACTCTTAACACACCTCAAAATGTGGAGTATTCAATAATTAATCTAAATGGTCAGGTTGTAAAGAGAGGATATTCAAGTGGAGAACTGAATTTGGACGAAATTTCTAAGGGAGCGTACTTTATTCAAGTAGACGGAACGGTGGTCAAGTTTTTTAAAAGATAATAGTTCTAATTAAAATCCATTGATTAGAACAACAGCTCAAGTGAATCTTCAAACATTCATGAATTCTCTTCATCATTTACTAAAGCCGATTTATCGCCTTTTTTAGTGACTCGTATCGAATTGTTAAACCAAGAGACAATGATCATTGCGAGCACCGTTACAATGAAAAAGAAGGAGATGTTTCTTACTTGTTTTTTTGAGTGATCTAGCTTTGTTTTTAAAGTTTCATTTTCCTCAACTAGAACTGAATATTGATCATCCTTTTCATATTCATCTTCTCTCTTGTATAACCAAAGATTTATACTCGATTTTGCTAATCTTCTGGCTTTATCATGTTTAGAATTTCTTCTTAGGACTAAGTAAACAATTAGTACAAAAGAGGTTAATAGATAGATCGATATAGGAATATAATACTCGGTTAAAAAACCGATAAGAATTGGTTTAAGGGTTTCCATTCCGTAAAGTTACACTCAGAAGAGACATGTGTCTAAGAAGTACTCAACCTATGGTAACATAGATCAGGGGGCTCTAGATAAACAAAATCTGTTTTTTCAATATATATCATATCCACTTGATGTGGACTAAAAAATCATGGATATGATAATTGAATTTACAACTAGCAAAAGACCCGTGTATACTTTGGGTAAATCGAAAATTACTCAACGAGCTTAGCGCGTTTTCGGAGCAAGAATTAAAAAGCATAAGTCCAAACACGGACAGAGCTAAGGAGCTTGTTTTAGTGTTCTGTTCGGAGCTAAACAGAAGCTTTTTCAAAAAGTGTCGCAAAGAGGATCCTTGGATTTCACTTAAATCAATCTATTTAAGAGATAACGTAGGCGCATCTTATAATAAATTAAGAGAGCTATTAATCCGGAAAGGTGTAATCAATGTTTTCGAATATTACATCCCAGGAAAACAGTCATATAAATATGAGATGCGTGATGAGTATGTCACATCGGGAATTACAGAATATCAAATTGTTAATGAGAAAATCCGTAAGAAGCTCCTTCAAAGACATGAAGACGTAACTGCCCATGCTCTAGAAAACCCAATTTCATCCTTCTTAATAGAAGAAGTCTACCCTAACATCCAACTCAAATCCAAAAAGGAACTCCTCGAAATTGGTCAAAATCATGTAAAGAGTGGATATTCAACTTCAAAAGGAAAGTTCCTGAAACAAAGGGGTCATAAATCAAGATTGAATTCTCTAAAAAGGAAAAATGTCAGATATATCGAAGATGACATTCTGCTTTATGAGAGACTCACAAAAGGGGGCTTTAAAGTTCCAACGATTGGATCAACGCGATGTGGCGGTAGAGTTTACGATTCCTTTTCGCTTATGCCCAAGTGGATTAGATCTTCATTAACAGTCAATAATTCCGAGCTGGTGGAGCTAGACTATAGCACTCTCCACCCAAACATAGCCAATCACATTTACGGAAATAATAAGAATACAATCTCACATACAGACGCAGCTAATTTTCTGAAAATTGATAAGAAAGAGGCTAAGATCATGAACATGTCTTTCTTCAACAAAAGGGTAAAGGATATGAAAGCATGTCCTCTCTTCGAATATTATCAAAGTGAGTTTCCTTCTATGCTTGATGAAATTGTTCTAATCAAGGATGTATACGGATATAAGAAGGTGAGTCATGATTTATTTAGAATTGAAACTAAGCTTATGACCGAAGTGATTAACCAGCTTAGAGCGCTTCACATACCAGCCATTTATATCTACGATGCACTTTTAGTAGAGAAAAGCAATGAAGCAATTGTGAGGAATATAATGAACAACTGTGCGAGGGAAATAGGACTTAACACGAGCGTTTAAATTGGGGACGGTTCTCGACTAAAGGGGGGGAGGGTTTTAGTTGTTAATTGAATTGCCCATAAATACTGATGTACAGAAGGTTACGGGAATTTCATTTGAATCATTTAGGGAGGGAAATAGGATAATAGAAGAAAATTAAACTTTTTCCCAGTTAAATCTATAACCCTTATAATGAATGAAAAAATCACCTTCTTAAACAACTTTCGCTTTCAAAAAGAATTGAGTAGAAAGATAATTTCTCTCAAAGAAATTATCAATTTATACAATGAGAAATCTGATCGAAAATTTACTCAAGGATTAAAAAATCTTGGTTACCAAAGTGCTCTTGAAAGCCTAAGAAGGAGAGCTCAAAGTATTGTGATTAATGAAGATTGGGAGGATCTTGAAAAACACTGGAGTTACTTAGCTTTTTTTCATTATTCAATCTACAACTGCGATGAAATAGATCTCTTGAAGTTCACCAAAATCAACCGATACTCAATGGATCCTATTTCAAGAGGTGATTTTATAGATATTGAAGGGATACCCAATAACGTATTTGATGTCATAAAAAAGAAAGCAAAAAAGGGTGTTTACAGCTTGTTCAAAGAGTTGAATCCGGGTATTGTCTTTGGAACATTCAACGCGAAGAGTGACTTAATCGAGTGCTCTGAAATGGATAGTCACACACAACTAATGGCGTTAGACATCGATCTGCCAATCGATAACAATCAAGAAGTGATTGACGCGATTAGTAAGCACTTCTCGATATATTCTGTTCTAATGAGCCCTTCAAATACCATTAGACCAATTCTGAAAATTGATCTTTCAGATGAAGCCTTATTGAACTTCAAGAAATGGAAAAGCAATGGATACACTAAAACTGATCTAAATAAAATTAGAGCAACGTTGGTTAAGGAATATCAAACAATTCTCTTCAATAAAGTCAATTTCATATTGTCACATGAATACTTTACAAGCGAAGGGAAATTGGTAAGACTGAAAATTGACTCCGCGTGTAAGAACCCAAATCGACTTTGGTTCCTAGGAAGACCTCATATAGGAAAATTCAAAACTAAACGCGATGCTATATCCATTTCACTAAAAAGACAAGATTGTATTGACTTTGGGGGAAAGGATTCATGGAAATTCAGAGTGTATAATGACATTTTTAATGGCTTCTGAAAACCACACGGTTAAAATTATTGATTCGTTGTGATTTAAGTCAAAATATAATTGACAGCAGCACCTACAGAAAAAATCACTCTAAACCCTAGGTGGACCGGTATTCCTGTGTTATATTAAATCTCAGACATTAAATACAACACTGAAATGAGGGTAAAATATCAACGGACATCCACTTTACAACAACATGGAAATAGATTTCAAGCCGATAAGGAAATCTATGATTTGACCCTATTTGATAAGGGAGTGAGTGGTACGCTTCCATTTAGACAAAGGACTGAAGCATCCAAACTCAATCAAATGGTTGAATCGGGTCAGATAGCATCTATCACCGTTGAAGAATTGAGAGATATTGGTAGGAATATGGTTGACACCATCAATGTTCTCGATTGGCTAGATCAAAACGAGGTCACAGTAATAATTAAATCCATGGGTAACCTTTGCTCAAGGGTGAATGGAAGGAAGAATGAAATATGGGGGATTCTTACCGCATGTTTGTCTAGTCTTTATCAGCTTGAGAGAGAGAATTTGTTAAACCGCACCAGAATTGGACGAGAGGTTTATGTTGCTAATGGTGGGAAAATTGGGCGGCCAGAAAAATCAAATGAGAGTGTCAAAAAATTTCTTGAAAAACCGAAGAGCAAAGAGATTATTGGACTTCTGAGCAAAGGGAAAAGTGTAAGAGATATTGCGGGTCGCTTGAAGTGCTCAATGAACACCGTGATTAAAGTGAGAAAATACATCAGTTGGAAGAGAGATCCGAAGGTATTAGTAAGCTGAAGTAGAAATCCAGATAATCAAAAGTCAAAACTGGGTGAGAGTAGTGCTCGGTGAAGATGGAATCATCTATTTCCTCATCTAAATCTAAAATGCTTAGGATTTTCATTTCGCGTCTCAATCTTGTCAGAATAATTTCAAAATTGGAGAGCTTGACTTGGTATTCCCATTGAAGTCTTAGATAATTTGACAGAGGTGTAAAGCCTCGAAGATGGTTTGACTTGTTGCACCCTTCATCGAAATCAGTTAATAATTGCGCTCCCCTTTCTAATAACTTAGTTTCGATACATCCAATATTAGTTGATATCTCGATTTTTAATAAGTGGGCAGATTCATAGTCTTCATTCCAAACCGCTTCTTTTAAGCAACCTAATAAATGAATTGTTAAACTGGAAAAAGAAAGGTTTTCATAGAGCTCATCAAGCAATAAGCTCTTCGATACAGGTGGGATCTGATCAGGTTCGGATTTCCCAAATAGCCTATCCAATGGATCTTCCTCTGTGTTGAGGTAAACTATGGTATCCAATAGATTATGAATAAATTCTGTTTTCAATTCCTCAAAGTTCGGGAACCTTTTATTCCCCGGTGTCATGGTTGGTCGAAATAGCTACTCATATATCTTTCAAGATCATCTTCTTCCCACATTGTCCCAACCATATTATGCCCACGTTGAATTTGAGCAATAAAGTTTAGACCTTCAACTTCCCCAAATAATCCTTGGAGTCGAAAGATTACGAATTCTTCATCGCACAGTTTATCTATCAACGTAACTAGCACAACTATGCCACCATTTTGGTACAGATAAAGCTCACCAGCCACGAGCTCTTGAATCGTGATATCCTGTGGTCTTCGTTGAATGTAGTTTAGTTGGTGTTGGGGCTTTTTAAAGATCATATATAGGTATTTCGTTTACCTATATATAAAATACTGTCTGTTGAAATTGGCGAATTACGAATTAACTTGATTCACTTTTTAAACTATCCTTAGTCCATTAGTGCGACCTGTTGACGCTTGTGCTTTAAACGATATTGATGGATAAGTTAACGATTAAATTTAAAAAATGTCTAGTCGTGTACTATCATTTTCATTGATTTCTTAAATCACTATTTAAGCTTAATTATTCGAGATCTAGAAAGTTAATATTGTTAACCGATGTAGTTAGTCTCTCGAATTTTCGATGCTCTCCTATAAAAGCTATTATGCTCATAACAAACCCTTCCCCATACTATAGCAGGATGAATTCCGATTTTTTTCGCGAACTCAGTGATCTCATCATCAGAAAAACCGAATGAATTCATTTCGAATTCTTCCCATAGGCTCAGTGGTATCAAGGAATTCCGTGCAAACTCGTTTGCTTCAAACTCAAGCTTATCGTTATCCGAGTTGTTTGTAAAAAATGATTCGTTCGAATAGTCTTTTGAGAGATGTAAATAGACGTGCCCAAGCTCATGTATGACATTAAAGGCGAAATTGTCTAAGCGAGCATATTTCATTGATAGAGCAATCGCTGGGTATCCATTAGACATAAAACACTTACCATCGACTGGGGTTTTTGATGGACGATTCAATTGAATTAGTTTAATTCCATAGTTCCATAAGACCTTTTTAGTGTTTTCTATGACACCCTTGTTCTTTTTGAATACCTGCCTTAGTTCACTAATTAACTCTGATCGCTTTTCAATAGAGTCATCGAATTTTTCCTTGGGGGTGATTTCTAAAGCCTTATGTTCTGCCATAAAAGACCAAGCTACTACGTTTGTGCGTAGTTCACTGAAAGCTGAAGATTTTCTGAAGTGTTTAAAGGTATACGAGTCTATTACTTCGGTAAACTCATTCACATCAGTGGCACCATATACCTTAAGGATACTTTCAATATTCCTTTTAAGATCATTTCCAATTATTCCTTGTTTTCTAAAAAAACTAACAGGAATCTTTGATTGAATAACGTTCCAAATTTTTATGAGTTCTGAATCATGCGAAGCATTTTCGTTTGCTTTCTCCAAATCATAATCCAATTGTTTATGCATCCATTCTTTAGCGTCAATGCCAAGGTCAGCAGCTTGGAGTTTTATGGCTAACTCCGCAGTTATTGACTTGTCTCCGACAATGAAACTATTTAAGGTTGAATGTGGAACTTGAATTAAGGAAGAAAATACTCGTTGGGATATACCTCGAGTTTTAAGAATATCGTCCAACTTCTTCCCAGGGTGAACAGCTTCTTTCATAGTGCAAAGATATAGGTTTAACTCTTCGGATCCCTGCATCTTGGGCAAAATAATTTATCAACATGATTGTCAGCTGTACGCAACTATGTTCACAATTTTTCGTCAGCATTAAATTAATTAACTAATAAAAGGAAACAAAATAAAAGTTTGTACCTTTGTATTAATTGTCCAAAAGTATGGACAAAATAAAATTGAACCTGCCCGTGGCAAACATTAAATATTAAAGCAAAAAAAAACCCAGTCAAGCTGAGTTTTCTTGGATATCATGAATTTCTCCACGATTTGTTTGTCGTTATTCAAATATAGGAGAATATTCCAGATATCCAAGTATTCTCGATACTGTCCAGTTGCCGCAAGAAGCTCAAAAGGCAATAATTAGCGTTTTTTTATTCTCAATAAAAACACTCTTCTCAATTTGAGGAAGGAGAAGGAGCAGCTATTTTTTACCGTCATAAAAATTAACAACATGACGGTTTCTTAAACAATTTAATTTTTTTAAAATGAAAGGTTACTTTACCTTATTTACTGGCAGTGATGCCCAGTTTTACTTTAACCTCAAAGCAGGTAATAATGAAATCATCCTTCAAAGCGAAGGGTATACATCTGAACAGGGAGCCCTAAATGGAATCCAATCGGTACAGTCAAACTGTGGTGATGATGACAACTATGAACGAAAGGTCGCAAAAGACGGATCGCCATATTTTGTCCTTAAAGCACAGAATGGAGAGCCTATTGGAAAGAGCGAAATGTACAGTTCTACCCAAGCAATGGAGAATGGTATTGATTCTGTTAAATCAAATGGCAAGACAACTAAGGTCGAAGGTCATAGTGATGGAAAAGAGTTTAACATCATCTTAAATAAAAAGCCTTACAAAGTTTCATCTGACACCCTCAATGGCGCTCAGATTCTTGCTTTGGGAGACTTCGATTTAAGCAAGTATGACTTATTCCTTGTTCGAGGTAATGATCAAGACGAAATCTCTGATGATCAAGTAGTGTCATTAAAAAATGGAATGAAATTTCAAGCCATTTTGAGTGATATTAAATTTGGTTAGGATGATTCCGGATCAACTAATGGAAGAGGTAGCCGACCTAATTAAGGTTGGCTACCAAATCCAGCTTATAGAAGCTGGAACGAAGGTTTATGTTCAATTCAAAAATTTCGCATTACCAAAAGGATATAATATCTCGCAGACCGAGTTACTTGTATTCACTTCTACTGCATACCCAAGTGCAGCGTTTGATATGTTTTGGGTAGATGAAAGGCTTTTACTTGATAATAATGTGATTCCGAAAAATGCTCAAGAAATTGAAGCTCATCTTGGGAAACCTTGGAGGCGATTCAGTATTCACCCATATCAGCATAAGCCTTGGAATCCAGCTGAAGATAGCTTGGAAGGATATCTCTCCTACATCACTAAACGTTTAAATCATTTAGCATGAACTGGAAGGTAAAATTTCAAAGAGGAAAGTATGATGAGCTTCATCAATACTTATTCGATGTTTCACCAAGCGAGAATGGCTGTTTTTTGCTAGCGAATAGCACTGGTAAGCTATTGCTCATCACGAGTATCATTTATCCTAAAGAAGATAACTGGTTAGATATTGGAGAGGGTAGGTGCGTTCCTAGTTCTGCTTACTTGTCTTATGCTGCAAACAAAGCTGATCAGGAAGGTAAAGCACTTTTGTTTGTACATTCTCATCCTAGAGATTTTCATCCATCAACATTTAGTGCGATTGATGTGATATCTAACGAGAAGATGTTCAGAAATTTAACTGAAATTGTAGAGAAACCACTCGCTAGCCTTGTGTTTAGCACAAAAGGCATTCATGGAGTCGTGTATGCGAATTCAGAGTATCAAACAATATCTGATTATAGCATTCTAGGAAGAACCATCGATTTCAACCTCGACACTATACGAGAACAAGGTGAATTTGATGAAGACGAGCTTAGTCGACAAATTCTATTTATGAAAAAGTCAGGTGTAGAATGTCTCACGAATCTTAATATCGCCATAATCGGATTAGGAGGTATTGGCTCCCCACTTGCTGTAATGCTCGCGAAAATGGGAGTTAAGCGTATGTCCTTTTTTGATGGAGATAGGGTTGAGAAGCACAATCTCCCTCGAATTCATGGAGCGACAAAATCATCCACTGGATCTTACAAGGCCAAGGTCGTGAAAGATTTTATTATGACATTTTCAGATGCCGAAATTTTGGTCAATTTGAAGATGCTTAATCATCCAAATGAATTAGAAAGCTTTGATTTAATTTTTGGTTGTGTAGATAATCATTCGGCAAGGGATATAATGAATACGGCATCCTTCAAGTATGCTATTCCCTTGATAGACTCTGCATGCGCTATTCCCCAGAATGATAATGGTAAAGTTGAACAGTCGGTAATGGTGGTTAACACGGTGATGCCCGGATCAGCTTGTCTGTGGTGCTCAAAAACATTGAATGCCATTAAAATAATGGAGGACAGTTTAAGTCAAGATGAGCTCGCGCAGCGTCAAAAAGATGGTTATTTGATGAAGGTGACAGAAGCTCCAAGTGTCATAAGCCTAACTAGCGCAGTTGCATCGATGGCAATTAATAGAATGTTGAACTTAATTGGAATTTATTCTGACACGTATTCTAATCGAGTAGTTTTCGATTTCAGTTCAACGCTACTTAATGAATCAAGCTTTAAAAAGTCTGAAAAATGTGTTTGTAGCACCAAAAATGCTTTTGGATGCTAGACCAAATGTGACACCGTTCAATAATATGGAACATTCGAATTGAAAGGAACTGCGTTGCAGTAGTTCCTTTCAATTTACTATTTCTCAATAACTCTGTGCCGCAGTTGAAACAGTTCATGTCAGAAAGGGCTAAGTTTAACTAAATGGAATAGTATTTAACCGCAAGAAAACAGGAGGTTAATTAAACTTTTCAATCCTATTTTCTATAAATACCATGAATAACAATATACATGGATTTAAGGATTGTGTCGTACTATCAAGAGAAGACTATGACCAATTAAATCAACATTTGACTACACAACAGAACAAAATCGAGGAATTAGAATCACAAATTCTGAGAATCAAGAATGGATCATGGTTGTCCGTGAACAAATTTGCTAAGCAAAACTCAGTTTGTAGAACAACAGTCTACAAGTTAATTAGGGACAATGAAGTTCAGTATAAAAAAGTCGGACAGCGCTTCAGAATCCTAGCTTAAATAGCTGAAAATTGGATTTGTATCAAATCTAGATTGAACCGATCTTACTGAGCGTTTTTGACTTTCCGAAATGTAATGCTGCTTGGTAATGTCCTGACTCTCATGCTGGAAGATGTCAGAAACTTCATCGATTGTTGCCCAATTGTTCTCAACAGCCAAGGTAGCCCATGTTTTTCGTAAATCATGCAGAGTAATGACGCTTGTTTTTGGGGTCAAAACTGGGCTGGAATGACCTGATTTGGTATGGTATGAAGTTGTCTTTGACTTTATTCCAGCTTTGATGCAAAGCTTTCTCATGTCTTCAATGAATGAGTCCTGAAGCTTTCTAAAATTCGGTAACCCTCCTTTATCTGCAATCATATCCTTGATTAATGGATGAACAGGGATTCGCAATTCCTTCACAATATTCCTTCTATTTTTTTGCATAGACTTAACTATTTCCAATTGTGATTTTTCGTCACTAAAGAGATGGTCATACTCAAGTTCTACAAGGTCTCCCCTTCTTAGACCTGTGAACATTACTAAAAGCATAGCATCGCGAATCTCCTTTTCCTCATCAGTCAAATTGTCAAGTTGCACAATGCTCATTACTTCATCATTGGTGAGTGTCACAGGTGTTTTTGCTTCTGATGGCTTTTGGACTTTTAATAAATTAAAGGATTCCACTAAACCTTTGTCAAAGGCGTCTAGCAGGATTGCTTTGGCATGTTTTACACGATTGCCACACGAATTCTTTGCGTATCCAATTCTCGTCATCCATAGTATCAATTCAAGCATAAATTCTTTCTTGTTCAGCTGGCTTAATGAAATACGGTGAACAAGAGTTGATTCAAAATCTTCTAGTGAGATAAGTCTTATTCTTTTTGTTACATCCTTGGAGGAGTTAAAATCTGAAAGATAATTCCCTTCTCTTGCATCATAATATAGAATGATTGTCTTCAAAGAGCCTATGTAGCTCTTAATTGTATCTTCATGTAGTAAATGCGACTGGTTTTTCAC
>JAVKEP010000071.1:0-23281 GCA_040221375.1 Cryomorphaceae bacterium | reverse complement strand
GTGGTTTGGCTTCCGGTGCGCAGCTCCAATAGGTCATCATCATCGTCATGGACCACTTCCTCCTGTCGAATGGTCTCAGTCACCTCACGCCATTCCAGCGTAGAATCTTGAACATAGTGGTATTCTAGAACCTCCACGTGTCTTTCTCCTTCCTGCTTAGCTTCAACCTGGGTGATGAATGCGATGTCCTCGGCTACGGTAAGGTCTTCAATGGTTTGAGACAGGGCTTTCTCCAATTGAATTTGCAAGTGCGACTCGGCTTGCTGGTAGCCTTTTACGATCCATACCACCTGCACGGCTACGCTACCCACCAAGGCGATGGCAGCGAGGATGATCCAATATCGATAGCTCGGTTTCATGGTTCAAATCTATCCCAAGAATACACGAATTGGCGGGCTTTAACCCAATTTTAACCGGATTTAGTCGGACGTTAACCATGTAGGGGTGGCCCCTCATCTACATTCGATTTCATAAACCAAAACACTGTTTAATTATGCATTATAATCATCCATACATTGCACTTTGCGCAGCCCTTCTCGTAGCTGCCACATCGTTTGGTCAAGGACCAACGAAGCTTCAAGCCGTGAGCATCATTTTTACGGATGCTAAGGCAAATACAACTGTTGACACCGTGATTTCGTCCGGAGAAAACGCATTAAACGCGCTCCTCTCATCACAAGGCTTAAGCGCGGACAACACCCACATCCTGAACATAGACCGATTCGGCCCACAGGAAGGCAAAGGAGACCGTAAGGAGATCATCGTGATCGAATCCGAATCCGCTGAAGACGGAAAAGCTCCTAGACGTGCAGAATTCATCGAAATCGATGGCAAGCGAAAGACCCGCGAGGAGCTCACGCCTGAAGAGCGAAACCTACTTCATCGCGACCATGCAAAAGGCGAGGCGGACATGCGCATCGAAGAGGAGATCGAGAACGGAAAAGCCGTGAAGAAGATCTGGATCAATGGCGAAGAAGCCACAGAGGCTGAACTTAAGGCATTTGAAGCCGAACTCGAACAAAAGATGGGAGACAATCTCCAGAAAGAGATCGTCATGGTTGAAAAATCTCAAAAAGGCGGAACGCAAGAAGATGCTGAGCACATGGAAGTGCGCATTGAAGAAGAGATGGAGAACGGAAAAGCCGTCAAGAAAATCTGGATCAATGGCAAGGAAGCAAGCGAGGCTGAGCTCAAGGCCCTTGAAGCCAAGCACCAGCAAGGGAAGGGCGAAAAGCTCCAGAAGGAAGTGGTCATGATTAAAGATTCGGAAGGAGCGCGTAATGAAGCTGGAGCAGAACAAATGGAAGTGCGCATCGAAGACCGCAACGTGAATGGTCAGGACAAGCGAATGATCTGGATCAATGGAAACGAAGCGAGCGAAGAAGAACTGCACGCTTTGGAACTAGAACACGAAAAATCAATGGGAGGAAAAGTAGAAAAAGAGATCATCCTACTCGACAGCAAGTCAGGCCGAGAAATCCACGAAATTCGATTGGAAGAAGAATCTGCTGCGCACAGCTCCGGAGAGATGAAAGCAGCGATCGTGATCGTGCGCAGCGTGCAGTCGGAAGCAAAGGCTGTCAGCGCCTTGGCACTTTCTACTGAATTCAACCTCTACCCCAACCCGGCCAATGACAAGGTCAACCTCCGCTTCAATCCGTCGATCGACGGCAGGTACAGCGTGCAAGTGACGAGCCTTGACGGCAAGGTGGTACGTCAACTCAACGGCAACGCCAAGAAAAGATCGACGACTGAAATCGACGTGAATGGGCTCGCTCCGGGTACTTACATCGTTACGGTTGGATTGGCAGAAGGACTCCTGTCAAGTAAATTGGTGATCGAATAACGATCGTTCTTTCTCAATTGTTTAGTTAGGTAGCGGGCTCCACACGGGGCCCGCTTTTTCATGGGTACGCTAATCCGTTCAATTTTCAGAAATTCGCAGGCTCCTTGGCCCCGTAGTTCAATGGATAGAATAGAAGTTTCCTAAACTTTAGATGGCAGTTCGATCCTGCCCGGGGCTACGAAGTAGACGCGGTGTGATTTGCAAAGCAAGTCACAGATGATGCGAAGCGTCATAGGCAGGTGAGAAGTTTACCCCGCATACGGCGGGGATCCTGCCCGGGGCTACTCAGAGCTCGTGTAGATCAAGCAGCTCAACTCGAAGAAAGTAAAAAGGCCCAACGATGGGCCTTTTCTTATTTCTACTGTTTCCACCTCGTTTAGAAGGTGAATTTAATTCCGATTCCTGGGTCGATTCCCCATCTAAAATCCCCGTTTGTCCTCGCTTCTACATAGGGTTTGCAGTCAATGCTAACGGCGAAGGGAATTGGCTGGATTTTGTATTCCAATCCTACGATTCCATCCACGCCCAATCCAACTCCTTCGGATGAATTTGGGGTCCAGTAATCGGGTGAATCGGATTTTGAGAATGCGCGTACGTGTCCACCTCCACCGTAGTACCAGTTGAGGCCGGGAACGTCAAACGCGGGAACATAGATTTCATACAGGCCAGTGATTGCAATGGCATCCTTGTGGCCCCATAAGATGAACTCTAGGGCGTTACCCCTGGAAGTGAAATGCTTGAAGGTGAGTCCTGAAGATCCACCCGCTCGAACACCCACTGCATTCTTATAGGTACTGCTCGGGGTCAATGTTGGCGTTCCGGTTTGTTCCTGCGCCAGTCCTGCTGTCCATCCTGCAAGGGCTAGAATGGATGTGAATACTACGATCAATGCCGTCTCATAGACATTGGGTGATTTGAATTCATTCGATTCCATAACGTGTCATTTTAGTTATGGAGAGGCAGATGCCATACCACATCGAAAATTACACGTTAACTATCTGATAGTTAAACTTTTATGATAATTCTAGCAAAACAGCTGTGTGCTATTATGAGACGGTTATATCATTTTGAAACACCCGATTCTTTCATCATTCGATAGATCTTGGACCTGCTGATGTCTAAAATAGAGGCGATCTTAGATATGTCATCGAATCGATC
Source organism: Cryomorphaceae bacterium (assembly GCA_040221375.1). GTDB lineage: Bacteria > Bacteroidota > Bacteroidia > Flavobacteriales_G > Salibacteraceae > SHAN690. The sequence continues at coordinate 20,277 of JAVKEP010000071.1, read as the reverse complement.
TAAAAAGTGCTTCAAAATCAAATGCTCGTATTCATTCATGGTTCTGTTCTCGGCAAACAGCTTCTTTTCAAGCGATATTCTAGGGAATTGGATGCTGTCGGCTTCAATTACATCTTCATCGGTCAAGGTGATGGCTAATTCCACAACCGATTTCAACTCCCTGATGTTGCCCGGAAAATCATACGAACTCAGCTTCGCTTTGGCCTCTTTTGAGAGCACCTTCCTCGCCATCTTTTTGCGCTTGCAAAACGCCGTAACAAAGTGATCCGCCAACAGAATTTTGTCCTGACCTCGCTCCCTCAGTGGCGGTAGGTGAATTCTGATGCCGTACAACCGATAGAAAAGGTCTTCTCTAAAATCACCCGATTGCACCCTTTGCTCGAGAGGGAGATTGGTCGCGGAAATGATGCGGCATTTCACCTTACGCGTTTTGGTGTCGCCTACTCGTACATATTCTTCTTCTTGTAACACCCGTAAAAGTTTCACTTGCAGCGCCATGTCCAACTCGCCGATTTCGTCGAGGAACAGGGTCCCGCTCCCTGCTTGTTCAAACAGACCTGACCGATCTATGCTGGCTCCCGTAAATGCCCCTTTTACGTGGCCAAACAATTCGCTTTCGATCAATTCTCGGGGTATGGCCGCTATGTTGACGCCAACGAAGGGTTTATCTTTTCGGTCAGAGGCATTGTGAATGGCTTTGGCGATGACTTCCTTTCCAGTACCGGTTTCTCCGGTTACCATCGCCGTTATATCAGAATTGGCTGCTTTATTGACTAACTTCAGTTGTGCCCTCAGGGTTGCGTCTTCACCGATGATTTCAGAGTGCAGTATCTCGTCTGCGCTGATGATTTTCTCGAGCTCTACTACGCGGTTTTCCAGTTGCAGACTCTTCTTGATTTTCTCTACCGAATGAATCAGTTCATCCCTCAGGTTTTTATGCTTGATCAAGTAGTCCGTGGCTCCATTCTTGAGTAAATCAACCGCGATGTCCACTTCGTTTTGTTCTGAAATCAGAATCACCTTGACCTGAGGATTGCGCTTGAGCAATTTACTCATTACTTCTTTGCCGTTCATATCAGGAAGGCGGTAATCAAGCGTTACAATCAATGTGTCGTTCGTATAAGCACCCAAAAATTCCTTGGCCGACTTGAATACCGAAACGTCGTGCGTGTCATCCAAGCGCAGGGTGTGTTCTAAGAGCTTAGCGTACCACTCATTATCCTCAACAACGGCAATGTTTATTTTCATAATATCTAGGTCAACGAAGCAATTTATCGATGGATTCTTTGATCCTCTCTCGTTCCAAAAGTATCGTCTTCAAAACGCGTTCTAGCGATTCACTTTTTCCGTGTTTCAGCTGCTTGCGCAGTTCCTCCAGAATTTCGGCCATATGGAATGCACCAATTTGTCTGCAGGAAGGCAAGACCTTGTGTATGGCTTCCCTGATTTGTTGAAAATCACCGCTTTCTATTCCTGCTCGGATTTCTTTTATTTCTTCGTCCAAGTGATCCACGAAAGAACCGAGCATTTCATCCTTAAACGCCAGGTCGTCGCCAAAAATGCGATCGAGTTGCTGGGTCATTATGGCGTCTTTCATTGTTAGTTGATCCGGCTGGTTAGCTGGCTTTTCGATCTCCATTTCGGAACCAAAAACCAACGTTCGAATCGAAGAGAAAAGGATGTTTTGATTGATCGGCTTTTGAAGGATCAGCTCGAAACCTCTGGACATAGCTTGCGATTCGATTCCAGGAGAAACGGCGGCTGTCAATGCTGCGAACTTCATATTTGACTTTACTTCATCGGGAATCAAATCCATCAGTTCAAAGCCGGACATGTGGGGCATTCTAAGGTCAAAAATGCATAAGTTGACTTGGTTATCTTTAAGAATTTCCAAGGCTTTGGCACCTGATTCAGCTCGTAAGACGCGACAAGATGTCTTGAGTAAAATGGCGCTCAGTAAGTCTAGATTAAACGAATTATCGTCGACGATCAAGACATGGAAATCCGATAAGTCAGGGATCTTCTCGCTGAACTCAGACCGATTGGGTTTGGAGCCAATCAGCACAGGAATTCGAACCGACACTTCTGTGCCTTTGCCTTCTGTGCTTTGCACATCGATGCTACCATTCATTTCATCAACCAGCCATTTCACAATTGATAACCCAAGGCCCGTTCCCCCTTGGATGTTCTCGCCCTCGGAATCAACCTGCTCAAACTCGCCAAAAATCAGATGAATCTTATCCGCTGGAATCCCCACTCCTGTGTCTTTGACAAGGATTTCGAGCGTCGTTTCTTGTTCGTTGTGCTTATTCTCCCCTATGGAAACTTTCACTTCACCTTCTGGGGTAAAGCGCACCGAATTGCTGATGAGATTGATGATGATTTGCTTTAATCGAATGTCATCCCCGAAGAGATGTTCCGATTCTGTGCAATCCTCAATAAGGAGCTCAGGACCATCATCATCAAGTCTGTACTTTGACATTTCGCTGATGTCAGTAATCAACTGAGCTGTAGAGAAATTTCTGTACTCCAATTCAAACTTTCCATGATTCATCTTGGACCAATCCAGCAAGTCATTGACGAGCTCCCTTAAATAGTTAGCTGACCGAATCAACTTTCCCAAGTAATCTTCCCGTCTTTCTTCGTCTTCTACCTCTCGAATGATTTCACCGAATCCGATGATGGAATTCAATGGCGTTCTCAACTCGTGTGTGATCTTGGTGACAAAGGACTCTTTGGCATGAGCGAGCGCTAGGGATTTTTTGCTCACTTTCCTTGAAGCGGCTGTGTACATTTTGACATTTCGAATCTGATAGATAATCAAGACAAAGGAGATGACCAAGAGTGATATGGTCATGAACAATCCTAAAATCAACAAATTTTTCGCCTTGAAGACGTGCTCCTCTACTCGGTCCGAATTTGTTTTCAAGAGGGCTATTTCTCTCGAGGCCAGCTCAGATGAGATCGAATCAATTTTTAGAAAGGCGTCTTTGGTAAATTCCGCATAGGCCAAGACGGTCTCCCGAATTTCTTTTTCTCGTTGGCTTTCTTTTACTGAAAGATGTTCGATCTGCTGTCCAATTTGCTTTAATGAGTCACGACTGACCTTCTTCACATCCGACACTTTCGGCTCTGGATTTCTCTTGAATAACTTCCGAAGCCATCTAGTTTTGGTGCTGTCATCTTTTACCACCGATTTCGGTGTTGTTTTTACGGGCTGGGGAACCAATTCTCGTACCTGACTCATCGCCCTGCTCACTCTGTATTCATCCGTATTGGTTACCAAGTGCTCAAGTTTTTTTAGCTGGCGAAACACGATGGTGTCCAGGTGCTGTAAGCATTGTAGGGAAATGGAATCATTGTTCAGGGTATCAGCATAGACCCGATCAAATTCATCAATAATCTTTGATGATTGCCCGATGAACTGATCCAAAAAATTCTCGTCTTTGGTTAATGTATACGCTTTGATTGCGAGTTCAGCTTCACCCATCGCCGACCTGATTTTCTCAACCGATATCCGCACATTCAGCTTCTTCGATTCATTGATCTGAAAATGGGTCAAATCATCGAAGTGGCCACCAATCCTCATTCCCACTAAGGTGATTAAGGCAAAGAGAATCGCAACGAGGACGAGCAGCGCAGATTCAACTCGGTCTTTAAAAATTCGTTTAGGCATCGTGTCTCAACTCCAGTTTCGTATAGTCTTCCACATAGATACAAGTTCTTGGAATTACATAAGCATCCTTCCTAATGACTTCCGCTATTCTGGGGTCGTTCGCGCTCAATGCATTCGCCGTTTTTGCGTCTTCGGTGACGATTACGATGTTTGGATGATGCGTCGAAATCGGGTACTTTGCTTCTATCAATCCAGCCGCATTCATTCCATTGTCTAAATGATAATCAAGGAACAAGATGTCGAGCTCCACTTTATCGAACGCAAGAAATTCTGCTCCGCGGCTGAAGGCAAATAATTCAAAGTTGCAATCCCAATAACGCTCTAGCTGGTAGGAATGTCTCACCAGTTTATTGTGCATGACACGAATAAAAAAGCTGTTGTCTTCTACAATTCCAACACGAATGGTTCTCATAATTTCTTTGTTTTATTCCCGCCCTTAAGTGACTTAGCGCTCTTGCGCTTGGCGCAGATGATGCCCCATAGCCTTATCTCTTTCTCCTCGGCGTTGATGACCATGGTTCGTCCATTGATCGCCGCCGTAGAATTCTCCTCACCGAGCATGCGTGCTACGTTTGGATGACGGAATACGTTAAACTTTATTTCATACCCCGAGGCCTGACACTTCCATTTCCCTCGGTAACGCAGTGTGCCTTCGCCTGATACACTTTCATAGGTCAAGACTACCCCGCCATTTCGTTCTAAGACCAACGTAATGGTCGCTTGGTCATTTCCCAAGCTCTCGAAGAAAATGTGATGTTCAATGGGCGTATCTGCCATTCCGATTGAACAGCTCATGCATAGAATAAGTACGAGTAGTTTCATTCTTTTAATGATTAAGTGATCGCCATAGTTAAGGTACACTGGATGTATTAGCTGGCTACCCGATTGCGGAGATTGTACCATTTTCACTCGTCCTGAGTAATAGAGTGGCCCAACCTCAGTATTCACCGCTGTTTCAAAGATCGATCAGAAATCGAGGCACGAGTATTCAAGACCAAACGACGTGTCAAAATGATATAGGTGTATCATTATGACACACTTGAAGTCGAGTAAAAAGCGTGCATGCCAAAAGCTAGATTTATACGTAATCCCTTGTATTTCAAGGATTAATAGCCTATTACCGCCCAACAATCACACATTACAAAAGTCAGTGGCACGGGGTTTTCTATTACCGAAGCAAAACCAAATTATTATGAAAACACAGATCAAAAAAATCACCATCGGATTATTGTCAGTCGCAATGATCGGATTTACTTCTTGCAACAAGAAAGATGCAGAAGAGCAAACAAGAGGACAATTGAAAGTTGAAATGACAGATGCTCCTTATGATAATTCAGAAGTTGAAGCGGTCTTTGTTACCGTAGCTGGAATTTCACTTGACGGAAAAGCCGTTGAAAATTTCGAAACCCAGACCATTGAAATTTCTGCCTATACCGGAGGATCTTCAACCATCGTTTTCGATGATTCCATCGACGTAGGAAGCTATAACGAAGTAGAACTGGAGTTCGATTATAAGTCGACGGATAACGGAAACAGTCCTGGGTGCTATGTACTCACCAACGACGGTAAGAAGCACGACCTTAATTCTTCTTCTGGCTTGAAAAGCAGCGTTTCACTTGGAAAAGCTATACAAGTCACCTCTACTTCGGCCGCCGAACTCATCGTAGACATGGATTTACGAAAGTGCATCCAAAAAGAAGGCGACGCATCGTCAGATGATCGCTATGAATTCGTTTCAAAAACGAGGTTCGAGGGAGCATTCCGAACCAATGATATGTCCGCCGTCGGACACATTGAAGGAGAGCTCAATGTAGAACGTGAGGAAGACGAAGTGATGGTAGTCTACGCGTACAAACAAGGTGCGTACAGCGAATCAGAAGCGAATCTGGACTCAGAGACACAACTGCGCTTTCTCAAGGCCGAAACAAGCGCAAAAGTCAACGCTCAAGGAAAGTACACACTTGCGTTTCTCGAGGAAGGTAAGTACGAACTAGTGGTTGCGAAATATAGAGTAATCTCATCCGGACAGTTGGAGTTTGACTCAACGCTTGACCTGATGCTCAAGACTAACGGAAGCGTTGGAAACACCGTAACCGTAAAGAGCGAAACTTCAGTAAGTGTGGTGTTGGGATTGTTCTAAACCGAATCATCCTCCGTCACAACTTGGATCACTCGGTTGAATATAGCCATCGTCCAAGTGAGACGTCACTATAAAGAATGAAAGGGAGCCCCTCGAGGCTCCCTTTCTTCGTTTTAATCAATGCGCACCAGGCGGAATATTTAATTCCTCCTCGAAGGCTCATCGTATTCATGATTTGGTAGTACCTTCCATGCTAATTTGATACTCACGTAGCTCAAGAAGACCTCGCGAATTTTCTACTGTTTCTCTTGGCAATTCTTTTCATACCGCCGATCTACTTACGCGTAAAAGTTAATTCCTTTCCAACATGAATCACGCCTTTTCCATTGAGGTTTTGTCACACTCAATCATCCACGCGTTACCTGACGCTTGGAGTTCAGATGACTATGTGTCCCTTTTAGACTTGTGCGACTTCGATGGAGCCGATGCAGTTTCTAAAGACGAGTTGTTTGAATACGTAGCCATGGCAATGCAAGAATTGGATCCGGCTGACGCCGCAGAAATTGTTCTAAAACACCGCTTAGGTGATAGACTCAAAGCGGGTCAAATCCAGTCCATGGCCCACGACATGCTGGAGGAAAACCTTTGGGAAGAATACGGTGACATGTCGATGCACGAAGAGCTCTTCAACATCACTTCGTTGTTGTACACGGCCTTCAATGGTAAATTTCCCCACCCCGACGCGATTGAATTGGTCATGACCATCGGATCCAAAACGCCGGATGGAGTCCAAGCGCTTCGCTCCCTTGACGAATCCCTACTTGCAAGGGTTCTGGCATTTGGCCAAGACGACCACGCCATCATCAATCGACTATTTGATGATAAAATTGCCGGTCCGTACTTTGAAGAGGCGAAGGATATCATTTGGAAATTCGCCATTCAAGAACGGGCAGAGAACAGCGTAACCGTGCACATTACTACCGCCCTTTATTGGGCTAAAGGATTGAGAAAGGGCCTGTGTTACGAAGCTAAAACTCACAACAACATGCCTTAACGCAAGTAAATGCGTTGCATTGCTTTTTGTGGTTACTTAGAAAGGCTGCCCGTCAATTTCGGTTCCATCCATTCGGGATCCATGGATTCTGGGATGAACTTACTTCGGATAGCATCGATCCAGGATTTGGCCCGATTGGTCAACTCAAAGTCGTCCGTCATCATGCGGCCTCTAGTTACGAGTATCCCTAAATCGGCTCCCTTGTACACGTAATCACCTTTTCGAGTAATCCGAAGAAAAAATGCTTCGTTCTCGTTTTCTACAGCTCTTCTGTGGGTATCCATTCTATTGAAGGTAATGTCTCCTTTGGCACCAATTTGCCAAATTCCAGATTTTGGGGCCTCACTAATTCTAGCAACATCTCCGTCGGGATGTTTGATTACCAATTGGCTCCATCCATCAATGTTGTCTTGGTTTGACCAGCGCTTGTTAATGGCATTCACGTCTAGCTCATAATCTACGTCGATCCATTCTAAGATGTGGAACACAAACAGCGGTGCGTCTGCCAAGGCGAAAACGGCATGGTTGGTAATGGAGCTCGCGCCCGTTACTCTCGGATTGAGTTCCCCGAGGTAGATTTCTCCGTTGTCTTGATCGATAAGGAAGTCCAATTCAAAATATCCTTTGTATCCTTCCTTGCGCAGTTGATCTCCGAATTGCTGAGTGAAGGCATGGGCCTTTTTCCGAATGGCTGGGGTAAAGGCATTCGGGTAGATCTCGTTTCCACACCAACCTCCTTTGTACGGCGTAAGTTCTTTGAAGCCCACCAACTCGGTCATCAAAGGCGCCACAATCGTTCCGTGACGCGTAACGCATGCTTCCACCGCAGAACCACGACAATTGATTCGCTTCATAATTTTCACTTCGGCTTCCGCCGCAATCTCTACGGCATGCTTGTCGAATTCGGCCTCATTGGAGATGAAAAAAGTAGTATGGCCAGAGTCTCCAAAGGGCGTTTGAATCACCAGGTGTTCTCCTAGTTTTTTGGACACTTTCCTCAAATGAGCGTAATCTTTAACCGGTGACAAGACGTAAGGCACACAAGGCACTTTGGCTTTCTCTGCAAGTCGATTGGTGTTGACTTTGTTGTCCATCGACGTACGCATTTCGGCACTTGGAAACATGATTTCAAGTCCGAGCCTTTTTGCCAACTTCTCTGTGGTTTCGTCAAACATGAGGAACATGACCTTCGATTTCTTACCCTTTCGCTTTCTCGCGGCGATGAATTCGCCTACTTCTTTGTGTTCCAGCAAATAATTGTTGATTTCCTCCATGCTCTGAAACTCATCATGCGGGAGCTCTTCTTGAGGGGAAAACACATTGGGATGCAGGCCATCAAAGCACTCGATGTAGCAGATGTACTTGAATCCTTTGATCCACTCGTCTGCACCTAAGAGATTGAAGTTGGTGGCGCCGATGAAGTAGATCGGGGTTTCATTCATGTAGAAAAACCTTCTGACATCAGAAATACCAGAGAGGGACTTGGTTACCTGCTTAGTTGCTTTCATGCTTTCGTTTTAGTTTTTATGGTAGCGGATTGTTTGCGCGGCTTCGTTGCTTCGTTTCTCTTAAGAACATGCTCCTTGAAAATTCTCAGCCCGAGTTCGGCTCTATAGCCATGGATTTCGGTGACGTCGAGGGCACGCATAAATCGAATGATTTCCAAGCTTGCCACTTGACCTGGAACCAAGATTGGGAAGCCTGGAGGGTACGGTATGACAAACGATGACGATACGATCTCCTCTCCATTTTCAATTGCCTTTTGACAATCAGCCAGGGAGGAGTACGTGGAGTTATTGGCGTTGTATGAGAGAAAATATGCTTCTCTGATATCGCCTCCCGGAACGCCTGGTACGGGTTGAAAGGAGGAATGAAAGTGGCTAAAATCGGGCAGCGGCGGCACGTCCTCGATGAACGATTTGATTTGCATTGCGGCTATTTCATTTTCCTGCTTATTCAATGATTTGAATTCATCATCTAGCTGCCCAGCTATCTTGAGCAATGCATTGGTGAGGTAAGTAATGCTTCCCCGAGTGGTTCCGATGTTGGTCATGAAGAGGACCGTATTGCGGGAGGTTTTATTGATCTGGATATTGAATTGATCCATGAGATACTTGTTCTTAAACGTGTCCCCATCCACTCCTGTCCTGCCTACAAACAGGGTGATTTTCGTCGGATCTAAAACAAATTCATCGTCTTGCCACGCTTCTTCCATCCGGCTCCATCCGTGCGCCTCGTCATAGTACTCGGTCAAACCACTTTTGCGGTATTGGTCCGGTATAAAGTCCTTTACAGTGAGTACATCAAAGTATTTCTTGAGGCTCGGTGTACTGGCAATTTTCGCCCGCAAGACCATTGCGAGTTCGATTCCTTTTTCTACCATTTCGTAGCCTTCAAATTGCACTTGTCTCCTTCCAGCATCAAGGGACGCCAACATTTGGTAGTTGGGAGATGTAGACGTATGGGTCATGTATGCTTCCAGAAAGGTGTCTTCTGATTTCTTGCGGAAATCTTCGTCCCAGATATGGATCATCGATCCCTGTCGAAAGCTGCTGAGGGTCTTGTGCGTGCTTTGAGTGGCATACACACGGATGCGCACCTTGTCCGGATCTGGCATGCGACTCCGTTCTCCTTCTTTTAGTCCCGAGATGTGCGCCGAATACTGCTTCTTATACTCTGGGGTCTTGTACTTCTGATGCAGCCTTGATGCATTGTACATGCCCGTTCGTTGCCGGTAGTTGAATGTGAATCCTGCAAAGGCAAACCAGGCTTCATCCCATAAGAAAATCATGTCTGGTTTGATCGCGAGCACTGTTTCCATGACGCGTTCAACGTTGTACACGAATCCATCAAACGTACAGTTGGTGAGTAAAAGCATCTTCACTTTGTCAAGACGCTTGGCCGACTCCAGTTCAAGCAGCTTTTCCACGATTTGTGACAAGGGCACCGCGCCGTACATGGAATACTTTTCCAAAGGATACGAATCCAGGTAAACCGGGTAGGCTCCTGAAAGTACTAAGCCATAATGGTGTGATTTATGGCAATCTCGATCGATGAGTACCACGTCGGTCGGCTCTACCAAGCCTTGCATTACGATCTTATTGGCCGTTGATGTTCCGTTGGTAACAAAAAACGTACGTTTAGCACCGTAGGCTTTCGCCGCCATCTCTTGCGCCTTTTTTAGCGGGCCAGTTGGTTGCAACAACGAATCCAATCCGCCAGTAGTAGCGGATGTTTCAGCCAAGAACATGTTACGCCCGTAGAAGTCGCCAAAATCCCTCATCCATCGCGACTTAAAGACCGAATTTCCACGCGAAATTGGCATCGCGTGAAATATGCCAGTCGGCTTTTGGCTGTATTCTTTCAGAGCAGAAAAGAAGGGCGTTTCATACCGTTCTCTTACGCCTCGCAGTATTCCCAAGTGGAGTTCCTGAAAATCCTCCCTCCGATAGTACACGCGCCTGAAAATCTGAAGCGTGGAATCCTTGAGGTTAGATAAGGCTGTGTCTGTGATGTAGTATATGTCGATTTCTGGACGAAAGCGCTTGATGTAGGTGCCGAGTAGTGGCCCGAGGCTCGTTTCACTTCTTCCATCTAGTCCGAGGTCCATAACGGTTTGCACAAATGGCTCGATGACCGGATGGAGATTTGACGTCTTGTAGTGTGGAGCATACCGAATAATCACCGACTGAATGTTGTGATTAAACAACAAGGCGATCAGGGCATCTTGAAATGAACGCTGTACCGTAATGTCGTAGGTAAACAATTCAGCGGGGTCGCGTAATTCTCTCAGCTTCCTTCGAAGCGCTGTCTCATCCGCAGCGCTCATGTCTTCTACAAACATGGTTTCGAAATAATTCTTTCGAGGCCCGGTCTGATCGTCACCAAAATCTTCGACTTCAGTGACGGCATCGTCATCAGGAAAGGTCGATGAGTCGCTGCTATAGACATCGCTTACGAGATGGCGCGTAATCTCCTTCACTCGGTTCGAAAGCGACACATTTTCTCCGGCTTTTAAGGAAGTAGCGAGCCGCTCTACCTTTGCGATTCCGGGGAACGCAAAATAACGTTCGATGCATTTCAGTTTATCGAGCACTTTTTCAGCCTTGTCTCGATGTCGTTTTTCGTTCGCTGAACCATGGTGGCACCTTGACAATTCTGCGCATTCGTGTTTCAATACGGTCCAATGATCTAGGCGCAGTTGACCTAGGCTATGATAGGGCGCTTTGACCGGCGTTTTTTTTGTTGTTGATGACTTCATACTAAATGCTTCCTTGTAATTCTTTACTTATGCTTCCCCTTTATAGGATGTTGCATTTCGCAACTGCTCAATGCTAGTTTCTTTCATTTTCAGCTCGGTTAGCTTCTCGAGCTTTCCTGGCTTGATCAGAGGGCCGAGGTCTTCTAGATACGCGTGCTTCTTTCCTGGACCGTAAATGGAAAACACATCGAGATGATCTCGAAAACTCTTCAGAGGTTGACCTAAACGCAACACACCCAATTCTCTACTTAGCTTAACGCGTTCTAAGTCCAATTCGATGGGAATGATTTCCTCGGTACTTCCGGCTTCATAGAGCACACGTCCATCCGGCCCACAAACTACCGAGCGACCACTTCCACCCGTATCCAAACCATTGACATCGAAGAAAAAGCATTGGTTTACCGTTGCCATCGCACGCGCAATGGAAAGTTCGGTTTCGCGATCAATTGTACCCGTCATCGTTGGATGTAAAATAACCTCAGCGCCCATGACCGCAAGCGTTCTAACGGTTTCAGGAAACCACATGTCATAGCACACGGAAACTCCAAATCTTCCCACTTCTGGGACGTCAAATACACAGAATTCAGTCCCTGAAGAAACCCCTTCTTCATATGGGTAGAACGGAAACATTTTTCGGTAGCGGGTAACCACTTCACCCTCGGCGTTGATTACCGTTGCTGTGTTGAATATTTTGCCTTCCGCCTTCTCAAAAACGGACCCCGGAAGCAACCATACCCCATGCTTCTTTGCGAGTGCACACATCTCTTCTTCGAAGTTCCCGGGGACTTCTGATGCGTTGTGAAGCAAAGGGCCATAGGCACACAGTTCACTGAATACAATCATTTTAACCCATGGATATAAGCTCATGGTGATTTCAATTTTCAATTTCATCATCTCCACATTGGGGACGACCGCGGATACTTTCATCTGGATTCCTGCTACGGCAAAACGTGTCATATTGGCTTGTTGGTTTGCTATTTAGCAACGATTAAGGGTTTAATCACAAGTGAATCGTATTTCGGAGTCCTTTTGATGGGGTCTCTGAAACATAGAGCAGTCAGTATCTTACTTGCAAAATCTATTCGTCGAAAGAAGCATGGAAAGATTGTGGAGCACCCTACTTACCCTCCCATTTTGAGGGACCTTGATCGAAAACCGTAAAAATTTAGAAAAGGGCTAAGCGATTTTTTAAAGATAGCAAACCCGACGCGATTTATCACTACTTCAATCATGCTTCCAATTAAGCTTAAATAGGCGGATTCTGAATTCATCGAACGCGCGTACCATTTGACTTTGACACTTTACGCACCATGGGGGTTCATCTTCTAGAGACCGCTGATTCGTCGATCAAGTGTTTGGACCAAGTCAATCATGGGTGTCTAGCTGAAATTTCATCACAGACGGGGGTTCCTTCGTCTATGGGTTCATCGCGAAGGACTGCACCCTACCGCCTAGAAAGCTTTTTAATCCGTCATATCAGTGGAGATTGTCACCATCGGCAATTCATTGTTCACGGTCGGAAATCGCCATGCTTGCGGCTTCTGAAGAGTACGTAGCATTGCGTCAGCATTAAAATTTAGCAACCATGAAAGCGATTACATTGATCACAGCTTTTTTCCTGTGCACCACATCTCTCTTCGCCCAGCTCAGTTTTAACAATGAGAGCAAGCCAACCGATCAACAAGAATTCGTAGAGCTCCTGATCGTCAGGAATGCCGAAGAATGCCTCGGTTATGAATCCTCCATCTTGGAGCTCATCGACGGTAAAAAAGAAAAGATTGCATTCCTCTACCACGAATCCAGTCTTCGGAATGCCGCAAGCAATTTTTACAACCTCAACACAATTCGAGAAGTACTCGACAAGTACAGTGACGACGGCTATCGTGTGAGCAAAACGTCTGCAGAAAATATGGACGGTCGATGCAATCGCACCCTGAAGTACATCATGGTTCGGGACGCCAACCTAGCTCTAAGCAAGAAATAGACACATCTACACAAGGCTAAAGAACAAACCTCGAAGACACCTAGCGGTCGTCTTCGAGGTTTTTTATTTTCAAGAGGAACACCTGTTCTTCAATCAGATGATGGACGTGTAAGTCGGCTCTGAATTCATCCAATAAGTGCTTGAAGGAACGGTATGCAAAGGATGCCGAAACAGCAGGGAAATCCTTTGCAATCAGACGCATGACACGCTCAACCTCATCCTCAACGTTGTGATCATGCTGACGTACAAACTCTTTCACGGAGTAATTGCCCATGAACTTTCCGTCGTACAAGGCCTCTGCGTAAGGAAACAACCGATTCTCCTCTAGCTCAATGTGCTCTATCAGTTCGTTCTGGAAATTCTGATAGAAATGATTGAGAACAGAAACCATGGGATGTTCAGGGAACGCTTGTTGAACGCTTTGCACGGTCATCTCCATGCGAGGAAGCACCCTAGTAACATACATTTCGTGCGTCCTTCTCAAATAATCTAAGAGAACCCCAATGGAATACTTTCCAAATCTATCTACAGAACGCTCAGATGGGTCAGCACAAAAATTAATAAGGTCGAGTACAAATTGAACGTCTTTGATGGATTCACTACCCAATGAGTCAAAGGTCAAATCATTGCGCATCTCGTGCGTCAAGTATCTATTGAGGACGATGTGGGTTAGCGGCTCGAGGTTCGAAGCTGCAATCAATGACGTGGATCGATCAATCATACTAGGGTTGCTTAGTCTTAGCAAACTTAGCGCTGCACATGGCAAGAAACCCTACACCAAAAGAGGTATTCGATGAACCAGTTTTCTACTAAGGTCACCGCATCTAGTGAAAGATCACCACATTATGGACCTCGCTGCGCCCGATGGACTCCGCTGTGATACGCAAGAAATAGGTTCCGCTAGGCAATCCCTCAACATAGATTTTTCCGTGGCTGATGCGTTGCTTCCTCACCAAAACCCCAGAGGATGTATACAACCTTGCTTCGGCATTGAGCCTACTCGAAATCGGGATGAGAATCAGATCATCTGCTGGGTTCGGAAAAGGCGTCCACAACGAAGTGTTAGGAGCCGCAGCACCTACACCTATGGTAGAATCATTCGTATCCACTGGCGTGGTTCCGATAGTATCTACGTAGCCCGTATCTGGAAATTGGGTGAAACCGTCCGAAAGCAACGCAACTACCTCAAGGTCATCGAAATAAAACCCGTCATAGGTGAGGAAGTTATCGCTTTCGAGTTTGAACTTTATCTGTATTCGCTCACCGAGATAATCATCCAGGTCTACCTCTTCGTCTACCCAATCGCTTTGGTATCCGTCCCACAACGGCTGGCCTAAGTCTTGGTATTGATTTCCTTCAACGGAATACTTTCCGCAAAGCGGGGACCAATTCTCCTCGTTTATTGGACTGGCAAGTACCTGAACAAAGTCCCAACCGGCTTCGACAAACCACTTTGCCTTGAACGTCAGCAATCCCTTATCAGCCTCTCTCAAGTCAATGATTCGGTTGTAGATCAATTCGCTGTTTTGGCCATTTTGGTACTGGGCATAAGGAGAGTCGGTAATGGAATGGTCTGGCGAATAGTACGTTTCATCTGTAGCATCCCATAGGCTGCCCGTTAAAAAATCATCCATGTTTCCCTGGTTGCTCAACAGCACGGTTGGTGATCCAAATACCTTGGTCACCCTTTCTTTGGTCTCGAATGTCCCGAACGCGGCAACCAAATCGAAGACCACTTCTTCGCCTTGTTGGATGAGTGGATCGAGCTCCATTTGCAAATCGATTGCATTCGGAACCAACTGATCCATTGAGTTGAGGATTACCGAATTGCCAACGGAAGCAATGTTGCTGCTCACGGCTTCCAAGCTAAAGGTGTATGGGCCGTTAAACTGCATTCCAAGTCGCGTTGCTGTAGCCGGGATCGTCGGGTTCAAACTGTCTATAATGTTGGGGGAGTGATCGGCAATGCTTGCATAGTCGCCGACTAAGTGGGCCATGGTCAAATTCGGGTGAACGTTTTCTTGACTCAAGGGCTCAATTCGACTAGGCGAAGGCCAAAACCCGTCGCCCTGGTTACCAACCTCTGGCGTCATGGAAATGATCTTGTCTTTAGTATTCTGTTCGCCGTACATCCAATCGTCCGAATCGCCGTTCACGGCATAGCCCACCGTCTCCATTCCGGTACCGTACACGTAGTTGTTGAACTTGGTCATCTCGGTTGCAAAGGCGATGAACGTGCTCGAATCAGGGGTAAACTGATCGTTGAATCCCCATGGATAAATGAGGTAGTTCCCGTAGCTGTGGTAGTTCAATGCAATTCCAAACGCGTGCTCTTCGCAGAACCACTTGATGGCTTTGGTTTCAGGTTCTGAAAAAGCGGATGGCCCCCGATAGGTTTGGCTATTGGTATTGGGCGATGAGCCATTGTTGTCGTGTGCCCATTCGTATCCGTAGTTTCGATTGAGGTCAACTCCAAAGGTTCCATCGCCATTGTTGCGCTTATTCTTACGCCAAAGGCCGCCACCATTGGGTTCAGCCGTTTGGTTTTCCTTGTAGCCATCGGGGTTCAACATCGGCACCAAATACATCTCGACCTCATCCACCAAACCTGTCACCTCGTCATTCGTTCCATAATTCTCAAGCAAGTACCACATGTAGAAAATGAGTTGGGTAAGGGATTGAGGTTCACGTGCATGGTGGATCGCAGTGTAGAGCACTTCAGGCTCATTTTCGTTGACGGAAGCATTGTCTGAAATTTTCACCCAATAGATGGGCCTGCCTTCATGGGTTAAAAAAGTGTCAATCGAATCTCTGGATGTAATCAAATTCGGATAGAGGGTATGCATCGAATCCAGTTGGGCGAGGTACTCCTCATACGTGTAGAATCCGCCCATGCTTCCTGTTATAAAGTTGTCGGGGACGGCAACCGTATCCCCTCCCCCTTCAAAGCATGTTGACCTACCGCCTCGCGCAGCATCGACCTCTTCAACACGCGAACGGTAGAAGGCTGTTACATCATCGATCAGCACGTCGTACTTGACGCCCGCTTCATCCATCCACGCCAGCGTAGCCTCGTCGAAGTCGTTGATAAGAAAGACCCCTGGCTTTCGAACGCCGTGATCCATTTCTACCCCATGCGTTTGCAAGAGACCTTCGGTGATTGGATCCAACCAAATCTTGACGCGAGTATGATCTTGGGAATTAGCGAGAAGGGAAGCAAAGGACAAAATAAATAAGAGCAAGGGTCTCATGGTCATGGTTTTCAGTCGTACGAATATACCTTTCAAAAAAGGTTTCCTTTTCTACAGACGTGAGAATCGAGCGAATCGATTATTTTCGTCTCAAATTACAAAGGCATGTCACACGATCATCACGAAGAAAAGCCAGAAGGATTCCTCAACACAGTATTCGATAGCACCATGGGTGGATTCGGAATCGTTTGGGTGTCAGGGCTTTTGATCGTCATCTTCTTGTTGCTCCTGTTGGGTTAATCCCGAAAGCGTACTTTTAGTCTTCATAGTGGTGGACTGAACCCACCCCATGAATTGACGGCGCATGGTACGCATACCTTCCAACATCCAAGATCTCGTTTCGTACAAACCGGGGAAGCCCGTAGCACAGATTGTCGATGAACTCAATCTGAAAGAGTGGGCTGTGCTGTGGAACAACGAAAACAACCTCGGGCCTGCACCGAAGGCTTTGGTTGAAATTCAGCGTGCAATGTCCGATGCGCATTTGTACCCTGACCCTTCGGCTGGAAGGCTTTGTTCACTCATCGCTGAAGCCAATCAGTGCACGCCTGATCACGTAACCGTCGACAATGGTTCGGAATCTGTTTTCGATTGCATGTTGCGTGCTTTTTTCGAGCCTGGCGATGAACTGCTCACGTGTGAAGGCACCTTTGTGGCTGTATACATCTGGGCCAAGGCCAACAATGTGCATTGCGAACGGATTGCCCTCGCTGCTGATTTTAAGTTTGATATCGATCAACTGATCGCAGGCGTTGGACCAAAAACCAAGGCCATCTACGTGGCAAATCCGAACAATCCTACCGGAGCGATGATCGGTAAGGATGACCTGAGCCGATTGGTGCGATCGGTTCCTTCCCATGTGATAATCATCGTGGATGAGGCCTATTTCGAATACGCCCAAATACTTTCAGATGACTATCCGGACAGTTTTCAGATGCGCCGACCCAATGTGGTTAGCTTAAGGACCTTTAGTAAGGCGTATGGCATCGCAGGAATCCGTGTCGGATATGCGTTGGGACCTCCTCATCTAATTGCAGCGATTCGAAAGGTACGCATGACCTTTGCCCCTTCCCAACTATCGCAAGCTGCCGCGATCGGAGCATTGCACGACCATGAACACGTTCAAAAAACCATCGAACTCAACCGAAAGGCACTGTCTGAATTCTACAGCGGTTTGGATCGCGCCGGATTGAGGTACGTCCCTTCGTTTGGAAACTTTGTAATGGTAGACTTGGGGACCGAAGATGAGGCCAAAGCATTCGCAGAAAAAATGTTGACTAAAGGAGTATTCGTCCGACACTTACGCGCTTTTGGGCTTGCACACTGCGTCAGAATTTCGACGGGAACACAGTCTGAAAATGACTTATTCGTCCGTGCGATCTCGTCGATCTAAAAAGTAAGTACACGCTCTAAAGCTTCGCGGACTTTATCTGCATTAGGCAAGTAGGTTGCCTCCAAAATTTCGTTCAATGGTATGGCTGGGGTATCCACCGAACCTACCGTGATCACAGGCGCATCTAGGTATTCGAAACAATCGTCAACCACCCTTCCGGCAATTCCTTGTCCGAAACTGCTTCCTCTCGGCTCCTCGGTCACAACGACTACTTTGCCATGGCGTTTGGTCGCTTCAAAAATGGCCTCAGCATCCACGGGTTGAATGGACCTTAAATCCAAAATTTCCACTCGACCAGGAAAGGATTTCGCGGCGGCTTCACTCCAGTACACACCTCTTCCGTAGGTAATTACCACGCAACTCTCACCCCGTTCAACAGTCTCAGGGTCGGCGCGCTGAACCACGCGTGCTTTTCCGAATGGAACCACATAATCTTCACTGGGCTCGGTCGTCTTGGCCCCTTCAGTTCCTGGGATTTTACTCCAATACAATCCTTTGTGCTCAAGAAGTACACAGGGGTTTGGATCGTAGAACGCGGCCTTTAACAAGCCCTTTAAATCGGCCCCTGTGCTCGGATAGGCCACCTTGATTCCACGAATGTTTGAAAGAACGCTTTCAACCGAAGAACTATGGTATGGGCCTCCACTGCCATAAGCCCCTATTGGCACTCGAATCACGCATCCCACAGGCCATTTTCCATTGCTGAGGTAATTGCTTCGACTCACCTCGGTAAACAGTTGGTTTAAGCCGGGCCATATATAGTCGGCAAATTGCACCTCAACGATGGGTTTGAGTCCGACAGCACTCATGCCGACAGTCGAACCGATGATGAAAGCCTCTTGTATCGGGGTGTTGAATACCCTTTCCTTTCCAAACCGTTCGGCGAGGGTCGCTGCCTCTCTGAACACTCCTCCTAAACGGTGGCCAACGTCTTGTCCATACAATAACGCTTCGGGGTGTTTTTCCAATAATTCGCGCATGGCAAACAATGCACTATCCACCATGACAGTTTTCTCCTTGCCTTTCGGATCGCGTTCCCCTCTCTCTTCTGTGATAGGAGTCGGCGCAAAAATATGGTCCGTCAAATCTTCTGGCTTGGGATCTTCCGCTTCTTGGGCACGGATGAAATCCGATTCAACCTTTTCGATTGCTTGCGATTCGAGCGTCTCAAGGGTCTCATTTGCAATGCCCATGTCCAAAAGCTGCTTCCTAAAGTGGGGATGCGGATCGCGAAGGCGATCGTCTTCAAGGTCGTCGCGGTACCATTCCATTCGGACACCCGATGTATGGTGGCTCAATAGCGGCACTTTTAGATGTACCAAGAAAGGTCGGCGCTCTTTTCGGATGGTAACTATTGCCTTGTTCAGGGCTTCATAGCAAGCCATAAAATCGTGTCCTTCCTCTACCGTTATTACTTCCAATCCCTTAAACCCTCTCGCATAATGGGTGGCATCTCCAGCTCTGATCTCATCAGCACTGGCCGAGATATCCCATTCGTTGTCCTGGATAAAATAGAGCATTGGAAGCTGTTTTAACACAGCCATCTGGAAGGCTTCAGCTACTTCTCCTTCGGTGATTGACGCGTCGCCTAAGGAGCAAACCACAACGGGGTCTTCGCCTTGGTAATCTTCTGCCAAGCCTTGTGTTTCCTTGTATTGAATTCCCATTCCTACTCCGGTAGTGGGAATGGCTTGCATGCCCGTTGCAGACGATTGGTGTGGAATCTTGGGCTTGTCAGGGTCGTTGAGCGAGGGATGACAGTAATACGTCCTTCCGCCTGAAAACGGATCATCCCGCTTAGCAAATAGCTGGAGCATCAGATCGTAGGGTTCCATACCTATTCCCAACAGAATGGAGTCATCTCGGTAGTACGGGGCTACGAAGTCTTGGGGTTTGAGTTGCAGTGCCAATGCCAACTGAGCGGCTTCGTGGCCGCGGCTGGTTGCGTGGACATACTTTGAGGTGATCTGGATGTTTTCGTTGTACAGGTCGCTCATACGTTTCGCGGTGCACATCATCTCCCATGCCTTCAGCAATGTGGCTTCATCTACCGGCAGCTTCGTTTTCACCTCTTTCGTTGTCTCACTCATGTATCCAAAATTCAGGGCTTTCAAAGATAGTATAGGGCCAAGGAATAGTTCTTGAGCTGGCGACAAGAATAATTTTTACCCCGAAGGATGCACGAAGAAAAACTTTCGCACTTTAGTTTGACAAATGCAAACCATGCAAAACGATCAAGAAGGTTCGAAGAGCGAAGCCAAGGCCCAACCTAACGACAATTCACCAGATAGAACTCCGCGAGTTGGGCTTTCGCGTTCGATAAAGGAACTGTTGGTCTTCATGCGCCAAAGAACCAGTCTAGACGAAGACAAAGCAGATCCTCAGGAGACCATCGACTACATCAAGAAGGGCATCGAATTCCGCGGAACCAATGTTTGGATTTTGGTGTTCGCCATCCTTGTGGCTTCGATTGGTTTGAACATGAATTCAGCTGCCGTTATTATTGGCGCGATGTTGATCTCTCCCTTGATGGGTCCAATCATGGGAGTTGGAATGGGTGTGGGCATCAACGACTTCG
>JAVKEP010000070.1:0-9992 GCA_040221375.1 Cryomorphaceae bacterium | reverse complement strand
CAGCGTCCGGCCTATTGGGTCAACTAAAAAAAACTCGACGGTATCCGGGATATACGGGATGAATCGGATCGCGACGGAATGCGCATCGTGTATGAATTAAAACACGACGCCATCCCCAACGTGGTTTTGAATCACTTGTACAAGTACACAGGACTCCAAACAAGCTTCAGCGTCAACAACATCGCATTGGTAAAAGGTAGACCGATGGCGTTGAATCTGAAAGACTTGATCAAGTATTACGTCGAGCACAGGCATGACGTGGTAATTCGCCGCGCTAAGTATGAACTGCGCAAGGCAGAGGAAAGAGCCCACGTGCTGGAAGGCCTGTTGATTGCATTGGACAACATCGATGCGGTCATTAAGTTGATCCGCGCCTCAAAAACGCCAGACGAAGCACGCGATGGTTTGATGACCCAATTCAAGCTATCTGAGATCCAAGCTCGAGCCATATTGGATATGCGTCTACAACGCTTGACCGGACTCGAACGCGACAAGATCAAGGCTGAGTACGACGAGTTGATGAAAACCATTTCTGGCCTGCAAGACTTGCTCGAGAAGGAAGAGCTGCGCATGGCATTGATCAAGGAAGAACTCTTGGCAATAAAGGAGAAATATGGTGATGAGCGCAGAACGGAGATCGTTTATGCCGCGGAAGATTTTCGCATTGAAGACATGATTCCCAACGAGGAGGTGGTCGTGACCATTTCTCACATGGGGTACATCAAGCGGACGCAATTGCATGAATACCGCAGACAGAGTAGAGGAGGGGTAGGAAGCCGCGGATCCAGTACCAGGAATGAAGACTTTCTTGAGCACTTGTTTGTTGCGAGCACGCACAATTACCTGCTCGTCTTTACCGAGAAAGGCAAATGTTTCTGGATGCGCGTCTTCGAAATTCCAGAAGGAACAAAGTCTTCAAAAGGAAGGGCCATTCAAAACCTGCTTAATATCGAAGCAGATGACAAGGTATTGGCGTACATCAATGTGGAAGATTTGAACAATGAGGAATTCCTCAACAGCCATTCCATCATGATGTGTACGAAAAATGGCATCATCAAGAAAACGTCACTTGAGGCGTACAGTCGACCTCGAAGCAACGGTATCATTGCCATTGGAATCCGCGAAGGAGATCAGCTTTTAGAAGCCAAGTTGACCAATGGTGAAAACCACATCATTATGGCACTCCGATCTGGAAAGGCCATTCACTTCAACGAAAATACCGTGCGAAACATGGGGCGCGGAGCCAGTGGCGTAAAAGGCGTTACCCTCGCCGGACCGAAAGATGAGGTGGTTGGGATGATCTGCGTGAATGATCCTAGTGAAACCGTTTTGGTTGTTTCCGAAAAAGGCTACGGCAAACGAACACTAGTGGAAGATTATCGTATCACCAACCGAGGAGGAAAGGGAGTGAAAACCCTGAATCTAACGGACAAAACCGGTGATTTGATCTCCATCAAGAACGTCAGCGACGAAAATGACTTGATGATCATCAATCGTTCTGGAATTACCATCCGGTTATCCGTTGCCGAGTTAAGGGTGATGGGTAGAGCTACGCAAGGAGTCAGGCTGATCAACCTCCGAAACGGCGATGAAATTGCGGCGGTAGCCAAAGTAGATGCCTTGGATGAAGATGAATTCGAAGAAGGAATAGAAGGGGCAGAAGGCGTAGAGGGTTTGGACGGAACTGCACCTGTCAATCCACCTTCTGAGTCAACCGATTCCGACGCTTCAGAAACCGGTGAAGAACAAAATGACGAATCAGAAGACTAATTAGAGTTTGGTCTTGTTGTTGATTATCTACTTTTGAATCAAAATTTACAACTATGAGAAAGGTCGTAGCATTTGCGCTATTGATGGTAACGGGAAGCGCAGTTTTAGCGCAAGGAGCGAAGGTCTTGAACGCATATAACTATCTGAACGATGGTGAATTGCTGAAGGCGAAGGAACAAATTGAGCCGGCCATTGAGCACGAGAAAACAAAAGCAGACGGTAAAACTTGGTACTACCGAGGTCAGATTTACGAGCAATTGTATTTCTCAGAAGAAGCGAAGTTTGCAGAACACAAAAAAGGAAGCTTGCTGGAAGCGGTAAAGTCATTTGAAAAAGCGATGGAACTTGGTAGCAAGCGCATCAACATGAATGACGTACAAGACCGGTATACACGCTTGGGCGCATTTTGCTATCAAGAAGGTGTGAAGTCGTTCAACAACAAGGAGTACGAAGAAGCGACCAACTACTTTTTGACGTGCAACAGCGTTAAAGAATCGAGTGGGGGATTGGATTCTGGTGCCATTTATAGCGCTGCAGTAGCTGCATTGAATGGCAAAATGTACGATTTGGCAGAGTCGAATTTCAGAAAGGTCATCGGCATGAACTATATGATCGAGGACAGCTACATCAACCTTGCGAACATGCACAAGGAGATGAAGGATACCGAAAAGTACAAGGCAACGCTGGCAGAAGCCCGAAAAGCATTGCCAAACAGCCAGGAGATCATTACGGCCGAAATCAATATTTATCTGGAGTCCAAAGAATTCGATAAAGCGCTTGCCAATCTGGACCTAGCCATCAAGAATGACCCCTCTAATTCACTGCTGTACTTCGTGCGCGGCAATATCTACGATAGCAAGCAAGCCAGTCTTATGAGCGAAACAAGCCTTGACGCCTCAACAGAAGCGTTTAAAAAGTCAGAAAAGGATTACTTGAAAGCCATTGAACTGAAACCCGACTATTTTGACGCAGCGTACAGCTTGGGGGCTTTGTACTACAACCGCGGTGCTGAAATGTTGAACAGAGCGAATCTTATTTCTGACGACGCTGAATACAGAAAGGCCAAGGACGTGGCTGAAACGCAATTAAAAGCTGCGCTTCCTTTTTTAGAAAAGGCGCACCAATTAAACCCCGAAGATGTGAGTACGATGACCTCACTCAAAGCCTTGTATGGCCGTACGAACCAAGTGGACAAGTACAACGAAATGGATGAAAAATTGAAGAATTGATTCACCACAGAATCTTTTTAAAAGAAGCCTCGATTCGTTCGGGGCTTTTTTGTGTTTAACTTTGAGTAGAACCTCATGCATTTTAAAGGCACATATTTTTTACTGCTCGCGTCCTTTTTGTTTGCGTTTTCCTGTAAGAATGCGTGCCGCAACCTGGATTGTCAAAACGAAGCAATTTGCAGCGATGGCGAATGCATTTGTCAAAAATGGTATGCAGGGGATGAATGCGAATTGAAATACAACCGCAATTACACAGGCACGTACTACGGAATCTATGATGTAAGCAACGGAAACCAATTCCGATCGTCAGATAGTTTAACGCTTACGGCCGGCGAAATGCCAAACGAACTGCATGTTCAACAGGGGTTTCACTTGCTTTTTGAGACAGATAGCACGTTGATTATCCCTGAACAAGTTGTAGAGACGCCCATTGGTACGTATCATTACTCGGGTACTGGTGTTTACAGGGCAGATTACCTACAAATCCACTACGAAGTATTAGATACAGAAAACGGCCACATCGAAAAGGTTTCCTTTGAAGGTGAGCGCGTTTTGAAGGAGTCTTAGAGCTCATCAGTGACCAGTATAAGGTCAACGCGCCAAGCGTTAGACAAAACGCTTTATCCAAGCGAAGGCTTTTTCTTCGTCTTCAAACGTCTTAAGCGGATTCGCAGCACTGTGCAAACGATGCGCCTCCCTGGCAATGATTTTATGTTCTAGCTTATCGATGAGAATCGCCGCAGCGGAGAACTTCTTGATGTCTTCTTGGCTTGAGGTGGCCATGATTGCATTAAATGACATTCCTTTCATCTTTCTAAGATCCATTAAAAAAGGTATGGGAAAGGAGATGGGCAAGGAGCTTCGAACTTCCGCATTCTGCTTTACGTCTTCCAAGGACATTTCAACATCGGGTTTAAGTCGGGAAATCAGAATTCCTTCCTTGAGTTCGTAGATGGTGCTCTTGGTTTCAGCTAATAACATAACTCTTACAAGTTAAGCAAAGAGGTGAGAATCATATTACTGTACTTAACATAATATAGATTATGACTTTCGGTTACGTATAATCGGTTACGTATATTATGATATTGGATCAAGGTATCTACGGCCTTGCACATGATCATTCCAACCCTCACAGATCCCCCCATCTGCATCATTCTTATTCTCCTTGCTTTTAATTTCAAGTATATTTCAAATTCATTCTACCTAATCATTCCAAATGCGCATACTACTGTTGATCTTATCCATTGTGTTTGGCACAAGTATCGCCATACGCTCACAAGAAACGTTCATCTACGTTTCTGACGCAGGAAACTGGAACAATCCTCCATGGCAAATACTTAAGTACGATTTGGACGGGAATTTCATCGGTGTGTTCACTGAAGAGCAAATGGCGTGGCCGCAAGACATTGTTTTCCTTGATTCTGTTGCTTTGATTTCAAACCTCAACAGCGGTAAAATCAACGTTCACGACAAGCATAGCGGGGATTTTATTGAAGTATTTGCTGAAGGAATCGGAGGTCCTACACGGATGAAAATTGGGGCTGACAGCTTGCTGTATGTCCTGCAATGGTCCGGGAACGGCAAAGTGAAACGCTATGAACTGACGGGCAATTTTGTCGACGACTTCACCAGCATTGGCGTGAATCAATCCATTGGCCTGGATTGGGATTCAGTCGGAAACTTGTATGTTTCGTCCTTTGGGCAAGACCTTGTCCAGCGCTTCGATGCGAATGGAATTTGGACCGATACATTCATCGATAGCGCCTTGGTGGGACCAACGAACATTTGGTTTGCTGAAAACGGCACCCTCTTCGTGGCTGATTACAACGAAGGCTCTATCAAAACATTCGACCCGAATGGCACGTACATTACTAGCCTAATTACGGGTTTGAGTCAATGCGAAGGCATATCAATACTCGAAAACGGCAACATGCTCATTGGCAATGGTGGTACTGCCGCTGTAAAGCAATTTGCGTCGAACGGTGCATTTCTGACCGACCTCATCCCCTCTTCTCTCGGCGGTTTGCTCCGTCCCAATGCAGTGGTCTTGCACGAAGAGGTTATGCCAGACTCCAACGATTCCCTTACTTCCGTACCGTATTTACATCAACCGAGTGCTAGAATTTCACCCTTGCAGGGCGAACAATTCTACATTGATGAAGAACCCGCTTTGCTCTCTCGTTATCAAGTTTGGAATATGAGAGGTGAAATTGTGGTGGAGGGCCGATTGACGACCCAATTGATTTGGGATGCCACGGATCAGCCAGAAGCTGTGTACTTCATCACTGTTGAGCTGACAAGCGGAGAAATCGTACGACAACGTGTGGTTAAAGCAGCGCCTTAACCCCTCTTTTGCTGATCGTTGTGCGGCATTTTTATTGAATGTCGCGGCTTTTATCACAGATAATTGCTGAATGCTCATTCAGTTTAACGTTTATCTAAGTAAATTGGCCGTCGTTAATCGCGTTTTCGCTGCATGTCCAAACAACTAATTCTACTGATCGCGTTCACCTTAAGCGCTTTACTTCCTACGCATGCACAGACTGAAATAGACAGCGTGCGTCGTTCATTCGAGCAAGCCCATTCTGATTCGGCTAAAATTTGGGCTTCTATACGCTACGCAGCCTTGGTAGAGAAGCATTCGCCGGACTCAGCCTACCAAATTCTAAATGACGCCCGTATGATCGCAAAGCCACTTGCAGACAGCGATGTTGGCATTCGAAACTTGTATGGAACCACATTGATGCGCTTGGGGGTGTCCGAGGTACGTTATAGAAACAACCAAGCCGTAGCCGAAAAATACTTAGACGAAGCCCGCGCGGTATTCATCAACACAGGCAACTATAAAATGCTCGCAGGGTGTTTCATGACCCTTGGAATCATGCGGTTCTATGGCGGAGATCACGACGAGGCCATGCGCTTTCATTCATTGTCATTGAAAAATTACACCCTGGCCAACGACTCGATTGGAGTCGCGGGATGTTGGAATAATATCGGATTAGTTCATTCGCAAGCCGGGCGCATAGACGAAGCCATTGAAGCCTACCGTAAATCGATCGCCATCAATGAGTTACTAGGGTTCGAGCTGAAGGTTACCGAAGGGTACAACAACGTTGGAGCTTTGTATACGCAAATGGAAGAACACGAACAGGCCATTAAGTACTACAACGACGTGGTTACGGTGAGGACTAAACTCGGTGATTCCTTGGCCATGGCCAGTGGTTATTCAAACCTAGGATCTGCCTTTATGGCTTTGGGAAACCTAGACACCGCACTCTTCTTTTATCAGAAGTCAGTAAAAATCCTCGAGAATTTCAATGACGAGTTCGGGATGATCAATCTCGTAAGCAACATTGGCTTGGTCTTCTATCAAAAAGACGATGCAGCAACAGCCAAGCTGTATTTCGAACAAGCCCTCGAACAAGCCAAAGCTCTTAATCTTCCCGAAAAAATAGTCATGACCTCAAGCAATCTAGCCATGGTGATGAACGAAGAAAAAAACTACGACGCATCGATTGCGATGTCGATGGAGGCCTTGAAATTGTCACATCGGATTGGAACGCCTTACCAAAGAATAAACTTATTCTCCAACCTGTCCACTGCATACGAAGGGTTGGGTGATGCGCAAAACGCATTGGCTTATTTGAAACGCAAGCATGCCATACACGACAGTTTGGTTTCGAATGACAACAAGGCCTTCGTGGCTCGCTTGCAGCGCGAATTTGAAGCTGAACGAGCCCAAAAGGAAAGCAAGCTACAAGAGATTGAAGCACTTCGTGAAGCGTCGGAAGCGAGCACACAACGCAACCGGTATTTTTTCTTGATTGGAGGCTTAGCCCTGGCTTTGATCGTTCTGGTCTTTATTTTCAGAGCCTACCGAGTGAAGGTAATTCGAAACAAAGAACTCAATCTCTACAACCTACGGATCCTCGAACAGAAAAAGCAAATCGAACTCCAAGCAGCAGAGTTAAGAGATATCAATCTGAGCAAGGACAAATTGTTCTCTATCGTATCTCACGATTTACGAGGGCCATTCAGTGCTTTGAAATCGATTCTCGATTTGGTTCACGACGATCAACTTTCTGAGGAAGAAGCTCAGGCGGTGCTGAAACAACTCCGTAAAACATTTGACGAATCCGCAGGGTTATTGGAAAATTTATTGCATTGGTCACAGCAACAGTTGGGCGGAATTAAAATGAGTCTCAAGAAGCAAGACGTCAAAAATATGCTTGACCGTGTAATCCTGATGTTTGATCGTAATCTCTCAGCTAAGGAACTCGTAGTACGAAATTTTGTAGAACCCGGTAATTACGTTTTGGCCGATAAGCACATGTTGGAATTGGTACTGCGCAATTTACTCGCAAATGCCATAAAGTTCAGCTATCGAGGGGGTGTGATTGAAATGCTTGCGTTTCAACGTGGGAAAACCTTGCACATTTCGGTTCGCGACCAAGGCATCGGCCTCACAGAGCTACAAGCCTCCACCCTTTTCTCTTTTGGGTCCGTCTCTACCTTGGGCACGGAAAATGAGAAAGGAACTGGGCTCGGACTTGCGCTTTGCAAAGATTTTATTGAACGGCAAGGAGGTGAAGTCTACGTCGTTCCCAATAGCGATAACGGCTCCACGTTCACCATCGAACTTCCTTCCTATTCAGGTTGATCTTATGGCTCGGCATAGGTCAGGCCCACAACCATCTGGCCTTATTGAGCAGTTTATCGATGAGAAGAATAGCGGATAAAATAAACAATCCGACAGCATAAAGTGGTGATTCAAAGAGGTTAAACCACGCTGAATTAAATAGATTATTTACGGATTCAAACGGCGAAGCTCTTTCAGCAGCCAGCACGAGGGCAAAGCATGCTAGTGTAACAACGATCACCAATCCAAAGACTTCTGGGCTTGAAATCCTCGGACTCTTAGCCTCATATACGGGCTCGGCTTCGATCTTAGACATGACGTTTTGTACGAACGAAGGGCTCGGTCGTTCGGTCGGCAACGCTGCCCTGATCAATTGGTCCATTTTCTCTTCGTTCTGCATTGTGCTCAATGTTAAGGTTGTTGTGGTACGGCGGCAATGGTTGCAAGGATCTGCTTACGAATCCGGAAGAGCCGTACTTTGACGTTGCTTTCGCTTTCTCCGATGATTTCACCGATTGCCTTCACCGACTGATTTTGTTGATAATACATAGTTAAAAGTGCTTGCGAATCAGCGTTTAACTCAGCAATGGCGAGTTCTAGCTGTTCCAGTCGATCTTCTTCAACTCCCCCCACCTCTTCGGCTTGCATTGTTGCTGTTTCCGATGACACGTTCGTTTCGTTCAATGATTCAAAAGAGAATTTTTTCTTCCGTGAATTAGATATTGCTTCATTGTATGCAATGCGGTATAGCCATGTAGAAAATCGTGCTGTGCCTTTAAAACGATGCAAGGATCGGAATGCTTTCAGAAATACGTCTTGAGCTACTTCTTCGGCCAGTTCACGCTGTTGAACAATCCTTTGTACAAGGTTGAATACATTTAGGTGGTGTTCTTCAACCAGTAGGCGGAACGCACGGTGTTCGCCTTCAGCGGCGCGCTTGATTAAGTTTAGCTCAGTTTCGCTTTGCATTCATTCCTTTGACGCAAAATCGATGCATCGGTTACACGGAAAGGTAGCAAAGATTTTCCCGTTCTCATTGTAACCGTTTCAATACCACTGCGTCAAAAGGGCAAATCAAAACAACATAACCATGGAAGCCATATTGATCCCCTTTTTCGTTTTCTCCTGCATTTTCGGAATTTTCTATTTCTACATCACTACCATAAAAAAGGAGCGGATGGCCTTGATCGAAAGTGGTCAGAGTGCAGACTTGCTCAACCGGGAAGAAGGAAACCGCTTCATCGGACTCAAAATAGGAATAGTCATGGTAGGCGTCGCTTTGGGTATACTGTGCGGGAACCTATTTACCAACGCAGAGCTATTAACGGAAAGGGTCGCCTTTCCTTCGATGGTCTTTTTATTCAGTGGACTCGCCTTAGTCGTAAGTTACGCCGTAATTGAGCGACTCAAAAAGAAAAATTGATCGCAGCTATGTTTATCTAGGTTATGGCCCTCCTACGAGAGGGCCTTGCTTCTTTCACAGTTGCGTCAACTGCGCTTTGCCATCGTAGTGACGTACTTGAGGACATCGTTCTCGTCTTTTTCGGTCATCAAGGATTCCTTCTTGTTGACTTTCTTCA
The DNA here is from genome assembly GCA_040221375.1 of Cryomorphaceae bacterium. Taxonomy (GTDB): domain Bacteria; phylum Bacteroidota; class Bacteroidia; order Flavobacteriales_G; family Salibacteraceae; genus SHAN690. Next base: position 774 of record JAVKEP010000070.1, on the reverse strand, counting down.
CCATATCCGGCACGATCGACTCCCATTCAGAAATGGTAAAATTCTCCGTTTTCTTCAAGGGATGGCATTTGTCACAGTACTGCTCATACGTGGCTTTCCCCGTTTTAAGCTCTGCCAGCGTCAGGCCAGCATAACGATCAGAGCCTCGTTCGGCGTCCGCCTGGGTTGGCACCATCAGCTTAGCGCTACAAGCTGTGAATACTGCGCATGCGAAAAGGAGAAGTAATTTTTTCATGTTTGAAGGGTGGTGTCAATTGAATACCGAAAGCTAAGAGAAAAATGGTTGACAACACATGAATCGATCTACCAATCGACAGAATTCAAATCAGTGGTCTTGGTTCTTTTGTTCGATTTCCTCTTTCTTTTTCTCTTCTTCTTTGCTCAGGGTTTGGTTTTCCGGTGCAAGTCCCCAGTCAATTTCAATCCCACCACTTCCATCTTCAGATTTCTGCTGCTTACGCTCTTCCATGCGCTCGCGCTTCTCCTTATTCTTCTTTTGTCGGTCTTTCTCCCGTTGTCGTTTGCTGAAGGAATGTTGTGATCTCGCCATATAGCGCAAGAATACGGTTATTTGAGGAAGCTTCCTAGGCCTGAAACGGGCAATATGAAAGAATTATCAACCGATCATCTTAATAAGTGTATCTTCGCACCATCTTCTTAGCAGACAATCTGTCAAGGCTGCATCCCTAAAAAGGGATTCCTCACTTCACTTTATTGGTTCAGCTAAGCATCGCGCCGCTAACATTAAACGGTGCGTATACGGAAGCACAGAAG
>JAVKEP010000069.1:0-4117 GCA_040221375.1 Cryomorphaceae bacterium | reverse complement strand
ACACCCCACACTAACAAACACCATCGATCGTGAAGTAGAATTGAGCATCGTGCGCGCTACGGCGGCTATTAACCAGTGTTTCATCTTCGATTTCAATGGGCTAGAAGCTGGCGGAAACGGCCAGTCGATTGTTTGTGGGCCGGATGGACGCGTTCTATATCAAGCACACACCAGCGAAGAAATGGTGCCACTAGAAATCGACGTAGAAAGGGTTCGTCAAAGCCGAGAAAAAGGGACCTTGCGTTTGGGGCAAACGCTCAAGAGTTTTCGCGACAAACACATACATTTCGATGTGTATGACCAGGGCAAACGATTTCCATATTTGGATTCGCTGGGTCCGATTGAAAAACCAAAACGAAACATCCCGCTTGAAGAGACCTACGGAAAGGAAGCTCCAATTATCTTCCCAGCGAGCCCAGACATTACTAAATTGCACGGATGAATAGAAAAAGCCAATCGGATGCTTCGAAGAAGGAGATGAAACCGGCCCCTCGCAACACATTCAGACAGTACTACAACGTTTCGGAGTACCGAACAAAGCTTTGGTACGGACTAAAAGATTGCGCGGACAGCTTTGAGGATTCACCCCATTCTGAAGAAGTTATTTCTGATTTGCTTAAGACGACCTGCACAGCCATAAAGGAACTTGAAGAAATCGAGCGTTATTGGGCTTTTCCAGGCATGCGCCGTCTGAAACAACTCAAAGAAACCCTCGAACGAGGTGAATACGCCGCTTTTAAGAATGCCGTCCACGAGCTAGTTAGGATGCTTGTGAGCAGGGCTTATTATCATGACATTCCAGAGACGTTGAACAACGACACGGATGACGATGGGGTTTTCGAGAGCCAGTCGGATCCGCACTATTTTGAAGTTCTATTTGTGAATGATGTAGATGATGAGGACCAAGAAGAACTACGCAAACAACTTCGCGCCCAGAGAAGCAAGGGCGATGACTTCGTCTACGACATCGTGTCCGTTAGGACCTTTCAAGAGGCGTTGCTCGCCTTAAACTTTAATCACAACATTCAAAGTTGTGTCATTCGGTATGCATTTCCATTTAAAAGTGAGGGCTCAATAAAGAACGTAAGGCAGTTCGTTGCCTCATGGCTCACAGATACCGTAGAAGCAAAACGGTCATCAACCATTGGTATTTATCTGGGCGAGAAAGTCAAAGAACTCCGACCCGAATTGGATCTTTTCTTAGTCACTGATTTGAGCGTTGATAAGCTTCCGGAACAGGCACTGGACCATTTTCGAAATATCTTTTACCGGCAAGAAGACCTGACCGATCTTCACCTCAACATCCTAAAGGGAATCGATGAGCGGTTTGAAACTCCGTTTTATAACGCGCTCGTTCAATACAGCAAGCGACCTACGGGAGTATTTCATGCGATGCCCATATCTCGTGGAAACAGCATCTTTAAGAGCAACTGGATCAAGGAGATGGGAGATTTTTACGGGAAGAACATCTTTCTCGCCGAAACCAGTGCTACTACAGGTGGACTGGATTCGTTGCTTCAACCCACGGGTCCGCTCAAGAAGTCCCAAGAAATGGCTGCGCGGGCCTTCGGAAGCAAGCGTACATTCTTTGTCACCAACGGCACAAGTACGGCGAATAAGATTGTCGTTCAAGCTCTCTTGCATCCCGGAGACATTGTTTTGGTAGATCGCGATTGCCATAAGAGCCACCACTACGGATTGGTGTTGTGTGGGGCTCGACCGGTGTACTTAGATTCTTACCACCTCGAAAAGTATTCGATGTACGGTGGGGTTCCTTTTGCAGAAATTAAAGCGAGACTGCTAGAGTTCAAAAAGGCGGGTAGGCTGGCGGAGGTTAAAATGCTCCTGCTGACCAACTGCACGTTCGACGGATTGGTTTACAACGTGGAACAGATGATGGAAGAAGTGTTGACCATCAAGCCCGATATGATTTTTCTTTGGGACGAAGCGTGGTTCGGATATGCACGATTTTCAACCTTATTTCGGCGGCGAACAGCCATGAGTGCCGCAGTACGGCTCCAGAAAAAATACCGTTCTGATGCATACAGGGAAAATTATGCAATCCAACTTGCCAAAGGAAAGGCCAGTCATCTACCGGACCCAGAAAAGGTTAAAATTAGGGTGTATGCTACTCAGAGTACGCACAAAACGTTGACGAGTCTTCGGCAAGGCTCTATGATCCATATATACGATGAGCAATTTGCTCAACGAGTGGAGGGATCGTTTGTAGAAGCCTATATGACACACACCTCTACTTCTCCTTCGTATCAAATTCTTGCCTCACTAGATATGGGAAGAAGGCAGGTTGAATTGGAAGGGAATGAGCTCGTAGAAAGAAGCGTGGAACGGGCCATGATGCTCCGCGTCAAGATTGCTAACACTCCTATATTGCGTAAGTATTTCGACATTCTTTCGGTCGAAGATTTGATTCCTGCAACCATGAGGAAATCAGGGTTCCAGCGCTACTATAACAAAGACAAGGGCTGGAGTAACATGACGATTGAATGGAAGAAAGATGAGTTTGTGCTGGATCCAACGAAAATCAACCTCTACATCGGTAGAACGGGGATCGATGGCGACACTTTCAAGAAAGAATACTTGATGAATCAGTTTGGTATCCAAGTAAACAAGACATCGAGGAATACGGTATTGTTCATGACCAATATTGGCACGACGAGGAGCAGCGTAGCAAAGCTGACAGGGGTCTTGATGAAGATAGCGCATCAGCTTGACGATCGCATCGAAGCTTTCTCAAGCCAAGAGTCAAAGCTGCATGAACAGAAGGTATATAACTTCACTAAAAAGCAACCCGCTCTTCCAAATTTCAGTTTCTTCCATAAGCGCTTCAGAAGTGCAGCGACACCTGAAGGCAACATAAGGGACGCCTTTTTCTTGGCATACGATCATGAAAACTGTGAAAGCCTGAGGATGGATGAATGTGAAAAGGCGATGAAAAAAGGACGCGAGATCGTATCTGCCTCTTTCGTAATACCGTATCCTCCCGGGTTTCCTATCTTGGTTCCCGGTCAGGTAATGAATCGCGACATCTTGAATTTTATGAAAGAGCTCGACGTTACCGAAATCCATTCCTACAACGCAGAGCTAGGATTCCGCGTCTTCAAGGATGATTTGCTTCTTGAATCTTAAAATCTACCTTTCGAATTATGGCAAAAGCTAAACGTAAATCCAAGTCAAGTAAGAAGTTAAACGCTGAAAAGACATTGCGCGGAGTGCATGATTTGCGTCGATTCTTCTATCGAAATGAGACCCCCATTTATTTTATTTCGGCAACAAACTTCAATCTCCTTGGCGCGGATGAGTGGATTCGTGGATTTAAGTTCATTACATACATAGAATGCTTTGACGGGCTCCACCCCAACGTATTCTCTCCTAAAGAAGAGCTGCCACACGACGAGTTTACGAGCATCGAAGACATTGTTAACTATCTACTAGAACACAAGGAGGTAGTAGATTTTATCAAGCGCCGGAAGGAAGGGGGCAAAGCGCTGTTCTTGATGTTTGATGAGCGCACCGAAGAACTTGCGGAGCAACTCGGACTAGAATTAATTTTCCCGCCGGCTAAACTCCGTAATTACTTGGATAATAAGGTGGTGACGAATAGGATTGCCATGAAGGCGAATGTGCCTACGGTGCCCAATGTGTTGACTAAAGTAGACAGCTTTGCGTCGCTCCGAAAGGTTTCTAAGCACTTGGGTGACGACTTGGTAGTCCAGACACCGTATGGCGATAGTGGACATACCACTTTTTTCATCAGTAATGAAGAGGAGTGGAAGAAATACGCGGATGAGATCATCGCAGAAGAAGAAGTAAAGGTCATGAAGCGGATCAACTGTCGGGGTGCTGCCATGGAGGCTTGCGTGACCAAGAATGGAACCGTAGTGGCTCCTTTGATGACTGAGTTGGTAGGTTTCAAAGAATTGACTCCTTACAAAGGCGGATGGTGTGGAAACGAAATTTATGCAGACTGTTTTACACCTAAGATCAGACGAAAAGCCAGAAAATACGCTGAACAGTTCGGTGATCAACTTCGCAAAGAAGGGTACAAGGGATATTTTGAATTGGACTTTTTGATCGATACAGATTCGGGTGATCTGTA
>JAVKEP010000068.1:0-2519 GCA_040221375.1 Cryomorphaceae bacterium | reverse complement strand
TAAGTAGGTGGTCGGAACGATGCGAATGATGTAGTTGAAAATGTTAAAGCCAGTAACCGGACAGAAATCATCTTCTACCGTAATGTTAAACGGCACGAAGGTCTGGCTCACTGGAACCGCATTCCATTCGATGTGTACGGTATCCGGATTAGTTCCATTGATAGACCATGTAGCACCAGGAAGCACTTGATCGATGTTACAAGTGATGGTCAAACTGTCATTTGAATAGGCTCCTGAGGTATCCAAGTCAAAGACGGCGACATCGAAGGCAAAGTTTTGTCCAACGCAAACTTCAATTTCGTTAGGGCCTACCTGAGCACCCGTACCCGTTAAGTTCAACACACCGTTGGTGTCTTGCATAGGAGCGAGGTTCTCACACGAATCGGTGACGATAAACTGAACGTCTCGTTGCGTAGTACTGATGCGAACGCCGGATTCTGGGTCGTATTCCGAGACTTTTACTGCAATCGCATAATTGGACGCATATAGAGCAGGATCCTTGTAAGCAGTGAATTGAAGTTCTCCCGTTGCATTGTTGATCGTTACACCATTCATTGGTTGAATGCCCGTATAAGATCCAGAATAAGGAATCTGGTTCCACCCTGTGGTCAGGTTAAAGTTTTGCATTGCCGTGTCCAATTCCCAGTATAAACTATCTCCGTCGAATTCGACGATACCCCAGTTGTATGTTACATCCTGACCATCACAGAAAAATGGAATGGGTTTGTTGGTAGTAAACAAAGGCGAAGAATTGTTCGGATACGATTGTTGACGCAAAGTAGTCCAAGAGGCAATCGAAGGTTGCCCTGTATAATTAGCTCCTGAGTTACGCGCCCCCGATTGGTAGAGTATGAGAAACTCTGAACAGGTGCTCTGCGTAAGTTCGCTGAGGACCAAGGTATCCGTCATAATGGTCCACTCAATTCCCAACAAACCTACAGTCGGACCAGCGACGCAGGAATTCAAGAATTGTGTTTGTGCTGGACATATGGGTGAAACATCTATCAAGGTATCGAATTGCGCAGACCGGTACTCGCTGGTAGCTAAGTCTGGACAGATAACAAGGTAGCTAGACGGCACACCAGTAGATGGTGGAGGAGGCGTAGTTCCGGTAAACGCCGGTCCGCCGCAAAATCTCCAAAAATCCAATGTTACTACGTAGGTATCCGCTACTATGTGTTTGTAGGAGACATTCATCCCCATGATGTGAGTTGCTTTCGCTTCAGAGAAAAAAATACATACAAGCGAAAGTGCCGATAGAATGGTTAAGAGGTTCTTCTTCATAGCATGATTTGTATGTAAAGAAGATGGAGATAGCAACTAAAAAGTTGTCTGAAAAAGACAAAAAAAAGCCCCGAAATACGGGGCTTCTATTCATTGAATGAAATTCTTTTCTACTGTTTATTCCTAATGAGAGTCAGGTCTCCCCTCCACTCTACTTCTTCTGCATCGAGCGTTTGTTCGCGTCCGGTCATCACATAGTAGTAAGTGCCATCTGGCTCCTTACCGCCGTCCCAGAACTCGGTTGCATCCTCCGTCTCAAAGACCTTGGTTCCCCATCGATTGTAGATCTTGATATTGAACTCTTCGATGCCCTCGATCGTCCACTCAAACAGGTCGTTGTTGTTGTCTCCGTTTGGCGTGAAAACGTTCGGTACAAAGAAATTCGTAATTCGATCTGCTCTGATTTTCACAACGTGTGAGTCAATGCAACGACCATTATCGGCAATCAACGTGACGAAGTAGGTTCCGATATCTTCAAAGGTCCAAGTCTGTGGTTCACCACTGTCATCACCATAACTGGTATAGCGATCAAAAGTCCAAGTGAATGTCAACTTACTCGTATCCGGTCCACTGAGGTTCAAGAACTTCACTTCGAGTGGCACGCTTCCCGTAACCGCACGGTCTGCAGCGATCTTCACGTCGGCGTCTGTGCTATCGGCTGCAAAAAATGCATTCGGACTGGGTCGCACTTCTGTCTCTACTCGTGACCATTCGCTTTCGCATCCATACTCGCTTACTTGCGTTCCGAAAATCACCGTTGGCATCTCTACCAACTCTCCGTAGTAGAACGGGTTACCAGCACCCAGGACCACGAGGTCGTCAAACGTTATGATGCTGTCCGGGTTGCTATAAGTTCCATCCCATGAGTACCACTTGTAGGTGTTGCTCAACAAGCCATCGCCTCTGACCGTCCACCCTTCGCCTTGGCAGTAAGGTCCACCTCCGAAAAGTTTTGGTCTCACCGGCGTACGAGCGATGCGTACATCCACCACCTTTTTGTTGTAACACGTTGTGACCGTATCGTAGAGTTCATAGCTGATGGTATAAAGCCCTTCACCCAATTGGTTCGGAATGAAATATCCGTCGTGCAGCTCCACCATCGATCCTCCCCAGATACCATCAGGTCGGGCAGTGGTCAGCAATACGCTGTCTACGATGTTGTCGCAGTACACGCTATCTGCTCCAAAGATGGACGCGTCAGGTAAGAGGTTGATGACCAAGTCTTCCGTAGAGCT
>JAVKEP010000067.1:0-75174 GCA_040221375.1 Cryomorphaceae bacterium | reverse complement strand
GGTGAGCAAACCGAGGTTTTCCCACTGCATCTTGCTCCACCTTTATCTCTCCCTTCCAAACGAACTGGAGAGATTGAACGAGGTCATCTTCATCGCTCGCATGTGTTTCGAAGTAAACTTCTCTGCACCCCCTAATTGACGCCAACTCAGCAATTCTATTGATGAAGTAAAACTCATCACCTTTTGGTGAAAACAAGGCGATGTGCGGTTCGTACTTTACCACATTACTATCTAGAGTAGCTTCGAGTTCCAGCGGGATGTATGGAGGGTTGCTTACAATCAAGTCGTAAGGAGCAAAGTCGGTCTGTTGGCGAATGTCTTGTTCCACTAGGGAGATATCAACCCCTAGCGAGTTCGCATTGGATTGGGCAACTTGCAGCGCTTCGGGTGAAACGTCCATTCCTGTCACCGTCCAATGCGGTCTTTGCCTTTTCAATGCTAGTGCAATGCATCCTGAGCCTGTACCTACGTCTAACACGTTCAATCGGAGTTCTTGGTGATCCCGAAGTACGATCGCTACTAATTCTTCGGTCTCAGGCCGCGGGATGAGCACAGACGGATTCACGATCACCTCGAAATCCATGAACGGCGCTTTGCCAAAAATGTATTGAATTGGTTCTTCACGTTCTAAACGCTCAACTACCCCCATCCACCTCGCATGTGAGTCAGTATCCACATCTTTCTCGTTCTGCAAATATGCCTCTGCCCTCGTCCAGCCTTCGATTTCCAAGGCACACCAATGATACAAGGCTTGCAGTTCTCCTTGAAGGTAATGACTGCTTAAGCGCTGATAAAAAAGCTGGCGTAAGGTAGCGTGATCCATGGGGCAAAGATGACTTTTAGATCTAATTTCCGGAGAGATGGGGCAAGCAATGCCGAACCATTCTACATTTGAGCAATGGCAGATGGCAAGGAATTCATGCAACGCGCCCTCGACCTTGCCGAACTTGGCCGAGGTTACACATCACCCAACCCAATGGTGGGGTGCGTGATAGAGTGTTCAGCAGAAATCATTGGTGAAGGATATCATCGAACACATGGAGAAGCCCATGCCGAAGTCAACGCGATCCGATCTGTGTCTGATGTGGATAAACTGACCCAATCTACCCTCTACGTCACCTTGGAACCCTGCAGTCATCACGGCAAAACCCCGCCTTGTGCTGACTTGATTATAGAAAAGGGAATCCCGCGCGTAATGGTGTGTAACTCAGACCCCAATGAAGCCGTCAATGGGCAAGGAATCAAGCGACTTAGAGAAGCGGGCATAGAAGTAGTTGAAGGCATCCTAGGTCCTCAAGGGAGAGCGCTCAACAAACGCTTTTTTACGTTTCACGAAAAGAAACGCCCGTACTTGATATTGAAGTACGCGCAAACGAACGACGGCTTTTTAGATGCCTACCGAAAAAAGGACGATCAGATGGGTCCCTTGAAGATCAGCAGTCACCCCATGAATCGGCTGGTTCACAAATGGCGCACACAAGAAGATGCCATTTTAGTCGGGCAAAACACCGTCGCACTGGACAACCCTTCCCTCACTTCGCGGCATTGGCCGGGTCCCAATCCGATTCGCTTGATCATCGATCCGCAGCTTCAAGTCGACGAAAGCAAGCGACTCCTTTCTGACGGACATCACACTTGGATCTTCAATGCACTGCGGAACGACTACTGTGAAAACAACCTATGTTACATACGGATCGAGGATCCGGGTTCATTTGAACAAGAAATCTTAGCCTATCTGCACAAGAACGGTGTGCAATCCGTGATCATTGAAGGAGGTGCAACTACGTTGAGTCGTTTCATTGAAGCCGGCTTATGGGATGAGGCACGGATCATCACTGGACCTATGCGACTGGGAAAAGGTGTCCCTTCGCCCTCGCTGACTGGTGAGCTTGTGTCTTCCCAACAGTTCGGACCAGACTTGCTTCAAGTTTACGCACGCGTATGATCTACTTGGTACTCAGCATTCTTGCGTCCATTGGACTGTTGGTTGCCTTTAAAATGTTTGCTAATTACGGTGTACATACCCGACAAGGCATCATGATCAACTACCTGGTAGCTGGCGGTGTTGCTTGGGTAGTTTTCGGCCAAAATGGACCGTGGCTGGAAGCGCCGTGGTTTTTACCCTCTTGCGCTCTGGGAGTTCTCTTTTACCTGATTTTTCGAGTAATGGCTAAGGTTACACAAACAAACGGCATGGCAGTTTCGAGCACAGCCACGAAGATGAGTGTGGTCATCCCTGTCTCAGTCGGTTTGTTTGTGCTGAATGAATCATTCAGCACACTGAAATTCATTGGTATCATACTCGGATTGGTTTCTATCGTACTCAGCGTAGGTGGTTCGATGAAGCGCTCGGATATTTTGTGGCCGCTCATCTTATTTCTTGGCAGCGGCACGATTGACGCGGCCTTGAAGCTTTTTCAATACACTTGGGTAAGCGATGAAGCATTTCCCCTTTTCATAGCCAATGTGTTTTTAAGTGCATTTGTAGTCGCGCTTAGCCATCACATTTTTACTAAAGAGCGCACAGTATCGTTTCGTACGATGGTAGGAGGCCTGGGACTTGGACTCGTAAATTTAGGTGCACTTTATTTCATCTTGCTGGCGTTGGCACTGCCTTCATGGGAGAGCTCAGTCGTATTTCCCATCAACAATTTTGGCATCATCGCAGGTTCTACCCTTTTGGCTGTATTCGTCCTAAAGGAGCGGGTTACTCCACGGGGGTGGATGGGATTCGTACTAGCTTCACTCTCCATTTTGATACTTTATCTTTCTAGATGACCCATCCAGACGCATACCGAACCGTGGATTCGGTGTCCATGGGTGAATTCAGGGATAGAGGCAGTAAATTTCTAGCGTTTCTGCACCCTTGTGAGCACGAATCTGAAATCAAGGTCATCGCCGATGGGCTCCGAAAAGAGCAGCCAGGTTCACGGCACGTCTGCCATGCCTCTGTCTTGGGTACAATCAACCGAGTAGAGCGGGTCAATGATGATGGAGAGCCAAATGGAACGGCGGGATTGCCCATCTTGAATCAACTGTTGAGCGCAAAGCTCACCAACGTTGCGCTTTTTGTGGTACGGTACTTCGGAGGAACAAAACTTGGCAAATCGGGACTTATTTATGCCTACAAGGAAAGCGCCTCTCAAGCCATACTTGCGGCTCAGATGAAGGTGAAGTTTAATAGAACCCCAATGGTCATTCGCTTTGCTTACGACCACACGGGTTCAGTAATGCAAGCTATCGAGCGCATCTCCTACGCCGAAATACTCGCTCAACATTTTGATCAAGACTGCTCGATCGAAGTAGCCATTCCCAACGCTGAGGTAGACAAAGTTTTACATTTGTTTGATCACACGGATGAAGTCAACATTAAAGTTATGGACCGCTAGTATTTGCCTCTTGATGACCCTTACTGTCAAGGGCCAAACTGACTTTACTTATACCCAGCAGCGACTGCCGAGCAACATCGAGTCGGTCACGCAATTGTCGGATTGGCTGACAGTGAAATACGGCTTCAACTGCATCTTGTCCCCAGTTGATACCCAGAAAACATCGTTCAGTCAGCATGTTCTTTTTAAGATTAGCATTCAAAATACCCCGCTGCATCATGGCTGGGTCAAATGGAATCGTTTTGGCGCTCAATTCACCGAGTGTTCCTTCCCACTCCTTAAGCAAATAACGCGCTCCGATGCAGCCGATCCCGATAGCGCACTGTTGGAACGATTCACCAAACCTAAAACTTCAATTAAAACTACTTTATCTCCTCAAATACAGTGGGTTAACAATGAAGGCGTGATGACAAAACACTGGGTGATACGCGTGGAAAGTTTGGAAGAGTTCCGCGAAGTAATCCTCTGGGAAGACGGCAGTGAATGGTCATCAACCGACTTAATTGTACACGACATTGAAGACACATTGGTAGCCACCAACATCTTCCTTCCAGACCCCATCACATCTGCCCGCGCCAGCTATGGCGGTGCATATGTTGACGATGGAGATCAAAATTCTGATGTCCTTACCGAAGAGTTGATCGAGGCAGACATACCGTTGAGATGGAACGCCGACTCCAATTTTTGGGAATTAGTATCTGACCATTTCGTTGCCGATGATATAACGCCGCCAAATGTGAGGCCACCGTCCATTGCTGACGTTCAGTTGACCGACCTCAGAATGGATAGAAGCAACGTTGATTTTGAGTATTTCAATGCCTATTACCACTTGATAGCGGTCAATGCACTGTACGAAAGCCTGGGGTTTGAAGTGATCGACTTCCCATTGCATTTTGACGCGCACGGAACTGAGGCAGACCAATCGAGCTATGTTCCCAGTGACATCTTTCCCTACCTGAAATTCGGAGACGGTGGCGTCGACGATGCAGAAGACGCTGAGGTAATCGTGCATGAATACGGGCATGCGGTGATTCATTCGATTGCGCCAAACACAAGTTTCGGGGAAGAAAGAAAGGCGCTAGATGAAGGAATGTGTGACTATTTCGCGCTGAGTTATGCTTCGCGTCATTCCGATTACAACCGCACTACCCTCTTTGATTGGGATGGACATAATGAATATTGGGAAGGGCGCACCCTGACGGACACCCGTACCTATCCAACCGACAAGTCGTACAACATTTATGGCGATGGAATTCTTTGGGCCTCTGCCTTGGCTGAAATCGCTGATTTCATCGGAGCAGACGAAACCGATCGATTGGCACTATACGCGTTGTACAGCTGGTTTCCCAACATGCTCCTTTCTGATGCGGCGGCCTTAGTAGTTCAAAGTGATTCTATCTTCAATGGGTCATTGAACCGAGACATCATTTCTGCCGTCTTTTGTGCACGCGGCCTGTTGCCGGGGTGCGAAGACACATTGATCTCTACGACTCCTTTGACACAGCCTTACTTGGGGAATTCATACGATTTTGCATTCAATCATGAGCCGCTCTTCATCTATCCCAACAAGCACAACATCATCTTCTTAGAGGTACTTGACTTGAAAGGCAGCATCGTGTACATGGAAGAGTGGAACGCAAGCGACCGTACGTTTTATCCTTGGGACATCAGCATGATTCCTCAGGGAGTGTTTATCATTCGCTTGAGAACCAATACTGAGAGCTACAGTTTCAAAGTGGTAAAACTTTGGTAACTAAGATACTACGCTCAAATCAACCAACTTAACCTTTGCATGGAAGTTTCCGAACAGGACGGTAGCTTCAGCACCCTTAATTTCAAGCACTTCCCCTTTTTGGCTGCCGTCGAACATCCGAACGCTGGACCCCACTTCAACGGGTTTGGGTGGAACTTCAGTATGAGCTTGCTTCTTTCTTCGTGAAGACTTCTTCGCAACCTGCTGCTTGGTTTCTACCCTGGCCTTTTTCACATTGACTTCTTCCTTTTTCTTAACAAGCTTGCTTTTTTCGATCGCAAGGAATTTTTTGACCTCTTCGAGCAATTTCTTGTTGTGCCCTTTCAAGCGATAGCTCAGAATGAATTGCCCTACGCGCTTGCCGTTGCTGAGTTCCTTGTTGTTCTTCTCGATGATATGCTGCTGCTTTTGTAAGCGTTGCTCATAGTGCTCTATGAGTTCTTCATAGGCTTCTTTAGCTTCTACAGCCTCCTTTTCTGCCCTTCTGGATGCGCGATTGATGTCTTCCACCTCTGACTTTTCCTTTTGAAGGTTGGCAATGAGTTTGTCCATTTCGACCTTGTTGGAATCGAGCCGTGTTTTGGCTTCTTCGATCAACGATTGCGGGATGCCGTTGATTTGAGCTACTTCAAAGGTGAATGAAGACCCTGGTTGTCCGACCGACAGTTGATACAAGGGTTCGAGCGATTCACTGTTGAACAACATACTTGCATTCACGGCATTTCTCAAACGCGCAGCTTTGAGTTTGATGTTTGCGTAGTGCGTGGTGATCACGCCATAGCTGCGTTTGTTGTAGAGGGTCTCGAAAAAAACTTCGGCCAACGCTCCGCCAAGATCGGGATCTGAACCTGTGCCGAATTCGTCGAGCAGCAACAACGTCCTCTTGTTCGCTACGGTAAGGAAATGATTCATGCGCTTCAATCGATAGCTGTATGTACTCAGCTGGTTGGCAATGGATTGATTGTCGCCGATATCAGAGAGCACGCCGTGAAACCAGCCGAATCTGCTGGCTGAACTGCACGGTACCAACAGTCCTGATTGCACCATCACTTGAAGCAGGCCAACCGTCTTCAAGGTAATGGACTTACCACCTGCATTGGGTCCAGAAATGACCATCATGCGGCAGAATTTGTCCATATAAAGGCTCTGCGGCACGGTTTTCACGCCCTTTGCCTTGTTTGCCAGCAAAAGCAACGGGTGGTACGCATCGATTAGGTCGATTATGGGTTCATCTTCCATAGCAGGCCTGGATGCACCTATCGTCCTCGCCATGCTCACTTTGGCTTGGATGAAGTCCATTTCGACGAGTACGGATTGATAACATTCAATCAGCTTCAAGTGCCTTCGCAACTCATCGGTCAACGCGAGAAAAATCCTTCTGATCTCAGCCCTTTCGTCATCGAGGAGCATCTCCAACTCGCTATTGAGCCGCGTATTTTCGTGGGGTTCGATGTAGGTGAAGTTGCCGGTTTTAGAAGCTCCAAGGACATTCCCGCTGACTTGACGCTTGTGGTTCGACAAGACACTCAGCACCCGCCGATCGTTGATGTAGGCCTCCACGGTGTCGGCTAGAAATCCATCCTTCGCTAAGCGCCGCAAGACTTTCGCAAAATTCTTATTGATCTCAGCACGAATGCGTTTGATCTCTTGACGCAATCGTAGCAATTCATTGGATGCGTCGTCTTTCACTTTCATCCGCTTATCCAAGACCTTCTCTATGGGAACAATGATCTCCTTAGAATGGTACGCAGTATTGACCAACTGATGCAACCTAGGATATTCCTCTTTGCGTTTCTGAAAGAAGTAGATCAGATCGTTGACCAACTGACTTGCATGCAATAATCGAATGAAGCCTTCCAGATCGAGCACACTTCCTTTGATCCCGAGTTGTTTGATGTCGTTGATCAATTCTTCGAATTCCAACCTGGGAAATCCCTCTTCGACGTTTCTGACCGCCATTAACTCACTGGCTAAATCCAGGGCTTCTTCCCCTTCTGCTCGCCTTTCAAAAGGCATGAGTTGTGCCATGCGTTCCCCGGCCGACTGGGCGTGGCAATAGTTTCCGAGGATTCCCCTCACCTCCTCAAATTCGAGGTCATTGACGGTTTGATTGTCGAGGTGCATGCGCATAATTGAGCGCAAAGTAACAACACTCCTCAAGCCGTGGATTACTCCATAAATTGGTTTAGCTTCAATAATCCGCCTATCGAGTTAAAAAAAGGGCACGACTTAGTACTTTTGCGCGACGCGATGAAGGCATACAGAACAGTAGCATTTTACACCTTGGGCTGCAAGCTGAACTTTTCGGAAACGAGCACTATTGCTCGTTTATTCGAAAGCGGAGGCTACGCAAAAGTGGATTTCGATGACCGTCCAGACATCTTCGTCATCAATACATGTTCGGTTACCGACCACGCAGACAAGAAATGCAGAAATCTCGTAAGGCGCGCAAAGCGAGTTAATCCTGATGCCTTTATTGCCGTCGTGGGGTGCTACGCCCAACTGAAGCCAGAGGAAATTTCCGAGATAGAAGGCGTCAACGTAGTACTTGGGGCCAATGAGAAATTTAATATTCTCGAATTTTTAGACCGGCAAGCAACGGACGGTAAGGCGCATGTTGAAAATGGCCACATCAAAGAGGTGAAGGAATTCATCCCTTCCTATTCCGCAAATGACCGAACCCGCACTTTTTTAAAGATTCAAGACGGGTGCGATTACTTCTGCTCCTTCTGCACCATCCCATTGGCAAGGGGCAGGAGTCGGAATAACAGCATCGAAGAAACAGTACGAGTAGCTCAAGAAGCCGCCGCATCGGGCGTAAAAGAAATGGTTCTTACAGGTGTTAACATCGGTGATTTTGGGCAGGGATCGAACGAAAACTTCCTCGGATTGATCGAAGCCCTCGAAGCACAAGTGGGTGTAAATCGGTTTCGGATATCTAGCATAGAACCGAATCTCCTGAGCGATGAAGTCATTGATTTTGTTGCTAACAGCAAAAAATTCGTGCCTCATTTCCACATCCCTCTTCAATCGGGCTCAGACCGAATGCTTCAAAGCATGCGCCGTCGGTATTTGTCTGACTTGTACATCGACCGAATCGAACACATCAAATCGGTCATGCCCGATGCCTGCATTGGCGTGGATGTGATTGTTGGATTTCCGGGCGAAACCGACGAAGAGTTTATGAAAACGGTGGACCTATTGAAGGCATTGGATGTTTCCTACTTACACGTATTCACCTATTCAGAACGAGCCAACACAACCGCGCTCAGAATACAAGAGATTGTCCCCATGCCAGTGCGACAGGAGCGAAATAAAATCCTCACTCAGCTTTCACACAAGAAGAAGCGCGCCTTTTATGAAAGCCAGGTCGGAACCGAGCACGAGGTACTTTGGGAAGGGTCAGAAAATGAAGGAAGCATGCATGGTTTTACAGAAAACTACGTGAAAGTGCAAAAGCCATATGATGAGCAATCCATCAACCGCACAGAGACCGTAAGCCTCAATGCCATAGAAAGGAATGGGCTCGTCAGCATCGGCATAGAATCGAACATGCTTCTGGTCGACGAACGATAACTCACTCAAAAGAAACGTCCGCCAATGCTAACGCATTTACCTCTAGAGGACCTAGCCATAGCTACCACAAGAATCTGCGAGCGTTCGGTAGTTGAAATCATAGCACCCATGCTGAATTCAGGAAGCCTCGGAATTCGCGAAAAAGGACAAGAGGGCAGGGACTTAGTGAGCGAAGTTGACTTGAAGACTGAGTCGTTCCTAAAATCACATTTAGCTCAATTATTACCAGAAGCTGGCTTCGTCGCCGAAGAGAGCGCCGATGGCAACACGCTAACTGGATTGAATTGTATAATTGATCCAATCGACGGTACGACTAATCTTATCCACGGATTGCCCCCTTATTGCATATCGGTAGCATTGGCTCACGAGAAGGATGTGCTGGTTGGAGTGGTGTTTGAAATTACGCTGAAAGAATGCTTTTATGCATGGAAAGGTGGTGGTGCTTATCTCAACGGTCTCGCCATCCGGGTTAGCAATAGATCCTTGTTCAAGGAGAGCTTGTTGTGTACCGGATTTCCTTACAACCAAGAAAACCAGTTAAAATTATCGGCGTATTTAGATCTTTTAGGCAGGTTTCTGAAAACAACGCGCGGAGTAAGGCGGCTGGGTGCTGCGGCGGTTGACTTGGCCTATGTAGCTGCAGGAAGATTGGATGGCTTCTACGAATACGACTTACAACCTTGGGACGTGGCTGCGGGCAGCCTCTTGGTAGCAGAAGCAAAAGGAAAAGTCACCGATTTCAATGGAAAAGGTGACTTTTCACTGGGAAAACACATCGCAGCCAGCAACGGACATATCCACGAGCGGCTCATCGCCGAACTGCATGCATTTAAAAATCAGATTTCTCCAGAATAAGGTAGCCAAGTTTGCGTTCTGAAAAAGAACATGACATAGCCACGCACTTGTAACTTGCCATCTTCAACCCATATCTTGCAGTTGTACACTTCCCCTTTCTTAGGGTCCAAGATGGTTCCATCCTCCAGAACACCGTCGTCTTTGTCGTACTCCATATCCTTGATGATCGTCATTCCGATGATCTTTTTCATGTAGCGCGGATCATCTTCCTCGCATTTATCACACACAGGATCTTGATCTTGCTCAGGGGTTCTGAATAATTTCAAAATCTTCCCCTCGTAGACATCACCATTCTTATAAATCTCGACAATCGATTTGGGTTTGCCGGTCTCATCGTCGATCGTCTTCCATTTTCCAACAAAGGATTGCGCCGACACTGCAACAGCTAGGGTCATGGCGAGGAGTGTGAAAAGATATTTCATATGCGTGCGATTGATTTATTCTTGTTTAGGAAACCAAAACTAACCAACACCTCCGTCATTGAGAAGGTCTTTGCGACAAGAGTTCCATAATTATATTTTTTCACAAATTGGACGGATAAAAATTTGGTGTTAATCTGATTAATTGCATAAAAAGCAAATTTTTCACTTAGCTGTATTAAGTAGTAATTACTGATTGGCATATTTCCCACCTAGCTTTGTGTTCAATTATTAGCGCGATGAAAAGCTTAGTATCCATATTCCTGCTTGTGATCGTTTGTCAATTTGGATTGGCTCAGGAGTACGTCGATCTACTCAGCGTTCAGCACCTCCATCAGCTGGATGGCGCGGACGGCCCACTACCAGGACAAACCCGCTATTCAGAATCCGCGCTCGATCTCTTGGTTCCAATAGTACTAAGTGACGCTGCAGCACTCCTTACCGGCGTTATCGCAGAACAAACCACTCTCCACAGAACGGAATACCTTTTCTCGACTGTCTATGGAATCACGCTCAAGATAGGAGCGAACATTAAGCACACGGATCAATTTCATGCGACCTACCTCCTACTCCCCAAACTTTCATCAGATCTTACGGAAGTAAATACGGACCACCTCCAGATTGGCGGGGTATTCTTGGGAAAATACATTGTGTCTCCCAACTTCAATGTTCGCTTTGGGGTTTATGCTAACCGAGAGTTCTTTGGGCCTTTTTTAGTTCCGTTTGCTGGAGTTTACCTGAAAAAAGGCAATTGGGAATTGAAAGGTGCTGTCCCAATCAATGCTGAAGCAAGCCATGCCTTCATGGAAGAAGTGATTCGGGTAGGTGCGGTTTTTAATGGCATCAACCGCAGTTATTTCATAGGAGGAGTGACAAACAGTTATATAGAAAAGTCCAACAATGAAGTGGGCGCCTTCGGACATTACGCGCTAGGGAACGCAATTTTGCGCGCAGAATTCGGACATTCAGTAGGTCGAAAGTTGATGAAGTTCGATGCTGGTGATGGCGTCGATTTGGCATTTCCACTCAAAAAGATCAATAATAATCGCGTTGAATCAGGGGCAGTGACTCCGAATGGTATCTATACGCGAGTTTCGTTCATATATCGTCTCCCAACTTAATCTACCTTGTGAACCAAAGCGATTGGAACCTATGATGGAAACCCTACTGGAAATCGACAGCATCGTTCTTGACTTTTCTAACGATGGCAAGAACCTGCTCAACCTGACCATCGCCTTCATCATGTTTGGCGTGGCACTTGAGCTAAAACTTGACGATTTCAAAAAGCTAATGAAGCAGCCTAAACCCGCACTGGTTGGTATTTTGAGCCAATTCGTCATGATGCCGTTGCTGACCTTCCTGCTCGTCTTCAGCCTTCAATCGTTTATCACCCCAACCATAGGGCTGGGAATGATTCTAGTCGCTGCCTGTCCAGGAGGAAACATCTCCAACTTCATGAGCGCACTGGCCAAAGGAAACGTCGCTCTATCAGTCAGTCTTACGGCGTTTTCCAGTTTTGCTGGAATTGTGCTCACGCCATTCAATTTTGCGTTCTGGGGAAACCTTTACATGAAGGTCTGCGTTTCAGATGCATCCACCGAACTGGTGCGCAGCTTGAACATCGATGCGCTCGAAGTGCTCCAAACGATTGCGATCATTCTAGGCATTCCCCTACTTTTAGGCGTGGCATTCAGTCACAAGTTTCCACTCCTCACCGAAAGGATATTGGTAGCAATCAAACGACTATCAATATTCGCTTTCATCGCTATTATTGTCTTGATCTTCACCAAAAATTTCGACACGTTCCTTACGTACATCAAATTCATTTTCTTCATCGTTCTTGTCCACAATGCTCTCGCTTTACTGATGGGCTATAACCTTGCCCGTCTGTTCAAACTCGACCATAAAACAAGAAAGACCGTAGCGATAGAAACGGGAATTCAAAACTCCGGACTGGCGCTGGCTTTGCTTTTCAACCCAGCTATATTCCCTGTTGAACTCGCCGTTGGCGGAATGACGTTCATCGCGGCTTGGTGGGGAGTGTGGCACATCATATCTGGCCTCACCGTAGCAGGATTTTGGTCTGGATTTTCCTTAAAAAGTGAATAACATAAATGAGTTTTCATCTTTCAAGAATTGCCTTTGGTGGTGATTATGATTAGATTCGTCGTAAAATCACAGATCATATGAAAAAGCTCTTTACCCTCTTCTTCGTTTTGGTTGCTCCACTCTTTGTCGTTGCACAACTTACCACCTCTGTCTCTAGTACGGACATCACTTGTTTTGGCGACAGTAATGGCACCGCCACAATAAGCGCAGGCGTAGTTGGAGCGAGTGAGCCAATCGTCATCTCTGAAGTGAACGTGAATACACCTGACTTTATAGAATTGACAAATGTGAGCGGACAAACGGTCAATACCGACGGTTGGTTCGTCATCACCAGCGATGACTACTCATTGATCAATGACGTCAATGCTAATTCTTGGGATTTACCCTCGAGCGTGGCATCCAACTGGGTTGACTATCGGGAGGACGCCACCGGCTCTTTCTACTGGGGGAGCAACCTGTTCTACAGCAGTGGAAATCCAGGTTGGGTTCTGCTTTCTGACGACCAAGGAACAATCAGAGATTTCGTTGCTTGGGGTTGGGCGGAATCAAACATTGTGAGTTCGTTTAACGTGACTTATGGAAGCTACACCTTCGATATCACCACTGAGTGGTCGGGCAATGGCGTTGGTTCCTCCTGCAGTTCAAGCTTTATCCGAACGGGAAACGAAGACAATGACGACGCTACCGACTGGAGTTGTGGTACCACTTCAAAAGGGTCATTGAACTCAGGCATTTCCATTCCTTTCCTCGGGGGTGTAGGCCTGAATTACCTTTGGAGCACGGGAGATACTACCAATTCCATCTCCGACCTTGGGCCTGGAACCTACTATGTAACAACTACCTCCAGTCAAGGCGATACCGCCTTCGATACCGTCACGATTGTAGAACCACCCATTCCAGCCTTCACGCTCCTTGCTGACACCTTCTTGTGCGACGGAAGCGCGATCATCCTTGACGCAGGTGACGGTTGGGATTCTTATATGTGGAACAATGGAACGAATGGCCAAACCACACTGGTTACCTCTGGAGGCTATTTTACCTGTACAGTCACTGATACGAACGGATGCCCAGCGGTTGATTCCATGCTGGTAGTAGAAAGTCAAACTCCCGTAGTCGATCTCGGAGCGGACACTATAATCTGCGACACCCAATACGTACTTGATGCTGGTAACGCAGGCGCAAGTTTTCTTTGGAGTACAGGCGCATTTACTCAGAGCATTCTCATTTCCGAAACGGGCACATATGGCGTAACTGTCACCAATTCAGAGGGGTGCGAAGAGCAAGAAGACATCTATGTTCAGATGTTTGAACCTGCTATTGTGGATTTAGGAAGTGACTTTACACTCTGTTTCAATTACAATCAAACGCAATTTTTGAATGCCGGGGCAGGCTTCACATCGTATTTGTGGAGTACGGGAGCCACCAGCACTACCCTTCTAGTAGGAAGTGGAGTTTCGCAAGCCGGAAGTGAGTTGATTCACGTAATCGTAGAAACAGAAGATGGATGTGTAGGGTCAGACACTGTCGAAGTAACTTACGAAACCTGCACAGGGCTGAGTCAAAGTAATGGATTAGACCTTGTTATATATCCGAATCCACTTCAAACAGAATTGCATATAGAAGGGCTCACGCACAATACATCTCAGATTGAAATTTGTGATTTAACTGGGAAATTAGTTCACTCTTTCTCCAACTTTTCTCAATCAAACGGCACGATCACATTAGACGTATCGGAAATTCCTTCGGGTATTTATACCTTGAGTCTGGTTCAAGATCGAAGTCGGCATGTGAGGAAGTTGATCAAATATTAAGCATAGGTTCAACAAGGTTTCGAAAAGGCCCGCATTAGTGGGCCTTTTATATTTCAGCATCGTGACTTTTATCACGCTCAAGAGAATGAGGTGGTCTTAGCTTTAGCAAATGAAACTAGCCACCCTTATTTTGTTTTTGGCACTCATAGCAGCCAATACAAAAGGACAAGAATTTAAGTACGATCTTTCATTAAGAGCCATCGATCACGAAGCGCCTGGTATTCATTCCTATGCAATTGCGCAGAACAACGGTAAATGGCTTGTTATTGGTGGAAGATTGGACGGACTTCATGCTCGTCAACCATTCAATGCTTTTCCTGACTCGTGGCAAAACATGAATTTACGCGTAATTGACCCTACCTCAGGTGAAACATGGACCGCGAGTTCAGCAAGCTTGCCTTCGGGAATCCAAGAGCAGCTTGGCTCTACCAATATGTGCTTTAAACAAAAGGCCGACACACTCTACATGATTGGAGGCTATGCCTATAGCCCATCCGCGGCCGACCACATTACTCTTCCTCGACTCACGACCATCACAGTTTCTGCTCTCATCGAGACAATCATAAATGGCGAAGACATTTCAACGCATGTCAAATCAATGTACGATCAGCGTTTTGCGATAACAGGAGGGCAACTTACGTTCATCGAGGGCAAAGCCTTGCTGATAGGAGGTCACCGTTTTGATGGTCGGTACAATCCGATGGGACACAATACCTACGAACAGACTTACTCTGATGCCATACGTTCCTTTGATA
This sequence comes from Cryomorphaceae bacterium, assembly GCA_040221375.1. GTDB lineage: Bacteria > Bacteroidota > Bacteroidia > Flavobacteriales_G > Salibacteraceae > SHAN690. The sequence continues at coordinate 60,507 of JAVKEP010000067.1, read as the reverse complement.
TTGACAACTCTGGATCATCCCCTTCGATCTCTGGGTATTCTGAATCGGTTGATGCGGCTCATTTACATAGACGCGATTACAATTTGATCGCCCAAATATTCGGAGATGAGAGCTTCGGCTACATGATCTCGTCAGGAGTATTCCAAGTCAATGTTGATCTTCCTTATTTATATCCCGTTGAGGTACGCGCTGACGGTTACACCCCTCGGACCTCATTCAATCAGTACTTGAGCAACTATCATTCAGCGCATGCAACGTTGTACGATACCATCAATCAAAGCTGTCACACCTTATTTTTCGGGGGCATGGCTCGGTATTATTATGAAAACGATGCTCTCGTTCAAGACGACGACGTGCCCTTTGTTAGAACCATTTCGCGGCTAACTCGTTCATCGAATGATGAGCTGACAGAGTATGCCCTTCCAAACAGGATGCCTTCACTCGAGGGGGCTAGCGCCGAATTCATCCCAAACCCTGGTCTCGACATGATAGAAGGAGAGGTCATCATGCTTGGTGAATCACTTGATGACTCACTAATGCTAGGCCACATCTACGGTGGAATCTCAAGTAGCGCGCTGAATCCATTCACCGAAAACAATACCGCTGCAACCGAAGCAACCTCAGTTATGTACGAAGTATGGTTAAGTAAGGCCGAGGAGTCTACCTCCATCCCACTGATAGGAAAACACCACTTCACAGCCGAGGTGTATCCGAACCCATCCGATGGCGAGGTTCGACTTATGGTAAATGCGCCTACCAACGGAAATGCCTTTGTGACTATTACGGATCAAGCAGGACGCTATGTAGAGCACTTTGAAATCCGGGACATGAAAAAAGGCGTAAACGACTTTGATTTCCTACGTGCAGGTCAACTGCCCGCAGGAATCTACGGAGTCACTTTGACGTTGGAAGACATCTACAGTGCTAGTTGTACTTTAATAATTCGATGAAGCGTTTTTTTTAGCCTATCGCGTTCTATCCCGATGCCGCTACTTACTTTTAACCGCATGAGATGGATTACTACGCTCTTGTTGCTCATCGGATTTAGCTACGGGATGTCAGGCCAAGAGCCGACGCGCATTTATCAGTTCGACATCAAGGAGGAAATCGCTGCACCGGTATGGAGGACCACTAAGCTAGCCATTGAAGAAGCACACGCCTTGAATGTAGATCTGATCTTTATTCATATGAACACCTATGGCGGCGCGGTGGACGCGGCGGATTCCATTCGGACCAAGATTTTACAATCAGAAATCCCGGTCATGGTATTGATCGATAATAACGCTGCTTCTGCTGGAGCGTTGATCTCGTTGGCATGCGACAGCATTTTTATGAAGCCCGGCTCGACGATTGGAGCTGCAACCGTTGTCAATCAAACCGGCGAACAAGTACCGGACAAATACCAGAGCTATATGCGCAAGAAGATGCGCGCTACCGCGGAAGAGAAAGGCCGAAACCCAGACATCGCCGAGGCCATGGTTGATCCAGACAAGGAAGTGGAAGGCGTCTCAGAAAAAGGAAAAGTCGTGACCCTGACGGTGACTGAAGCGATCGCATTGGGGTTTTGTGACGGAGAGTTTTCGACCATGAGGGAAGCGCTAGCCTACTCAGGGATTGAAGACTACACGGTGGTCAAACAGCAACTTTCACTCACTGACAGGATCATCGGATGGCTTATCAACCCGGCCATCAGTGGTCTGTTGATCTTGGTCATCTTCGGCGGAATATACTTTGAACTTCAGTCTCCCGGGCTCGGTTTTCCAATAGTGGCTGCCTTGACCGCTGCAGTGCTTTACTTCGCTCCACTATACCTCGAGGGGTTGGCTGAGAATTGGGAGATTCTGATTTTCATCGCTGGTTTGATATTGATCGCCTTAGAACTGTTTGTCATTCCCGGCTTCGGTGTGGCGGGAATCGCGGGCATTTCCCTAGCCATCACCGCATTGGCCTTGGCGATGGTGGGAAACATTGGCTTTGATTTTTCTCCTGTGGACGGTTCTGTTCTGGTTCGATCTTTCCTGATAGCGACCATCTCATCTACGGTTTCTGTCGTCGGTTCGATCTTGCTCGCTGTTCGACTTTTTCAGACGAATGCCTTCGCTCACCTCATACTCAAAACTTCCCAAGACAAAGCAGACGGATACATTGGCACATCAACTAAAGAGTTCGCATTGATCGGAAGCGAAGGCATTGCATACACTGACATGATGCCCAGCGGAAAGGTTGAAATCGACGGCCAGTTGTACGATGCCGCCTGCGAAGCCGGGTATATAGAAAAAGGCCAACGCGTGCGTGTCACTTCCTACTCAACAGCACAATTGAAGGTCCGGGCTTTATCGTGAGGATTTTTTTGTGCAATATCGCGCTCGTGAAGAATTTTTTCATCCTGATCTGTTTGGTGATGCTACCTACGAGCGCCCTCTTTGCCCAGGGCAAGGAAGTTCAGAAAGTGGACAAGCTTTTGATCAAGAAGGACACCTCCAAGGCGCTTAAAAAGCTGAACCGCTACATAGAAAAGCGCCCCGGTCAATCGGATCTTTACCTGAAACGCGCCCACCTCAAGCTGAATCGAGGCGACTTGGAACCAGCGATGGTGGATTTAAATACATTTTGCAGCATCAACAAGGTTTGTGGCGAAGCCGATCTTCTAAAAGGCATCATCCGCTTCAAACAAGGCGATTACAACGGCGCAATCGCCTACCTCAGCGTTTACACGAATAAAAAAGAAGACCCGGACGCATGGTTTTACTTGGCACAATCACACATGTGGCTGCAAAACTACCAGGTAGCGATCAACGCCTTCAATCGCTCCATCGCATTACGACCGATGGAAGTTTCTGCGATCTACAACGCTGGTCTTTGTGCTTATTACGCCTCCAACTACTCCGATGCCGATAGTCTCTTTGAGGCCGCTTCCGCGCTCGATCCAAGCGACATGGATATTCAGCTGGCGCGGGGACTTGCCTTGTTGCGCGCTGGAAAGCACATTGAGAGCAACGTGTTGTTGCGAACCATTGGAGAAGTAGCGCCTCAATACCCTGCGGCGCTTTACAACATTGCTGTGAACTACTACAACCTCGACGAATTCGAGCTTGCATGTGAATACTGGAAAAAAGCGATGGGGCTAGGTCACCTACAAGCCGAATCTTCTAGGGAGCGTTATTGCGGGAAGAGAATGCCCAAAGGCCGAAAGCGGTAAGCGCACCATTGATCAACAACAGCTCAAAGCCAATCTTATAACCATCGAACCAAGCTTCACTGAAGCGTTGTATGAAATAGCATACAATCGGAGCGGCAATGGCAATGAAGGGAACTGCTCGGTCCAACACGCGGCGTTTCGTGAAAAGCCCGAATCCGTAAAGCCCCAGCAACGGACCGTACGTGAAACCCGCGACTTTAAACAACTCCGCAATCACACTGTCATCGTTCATCGACTCAAAAACGATGATGACAATGAACAACACCATGGTGAATCCGATATGGACCACTTTTCGTGTACGCTTGTCTGTGTCTCTGGGCTTGCTCTCCATCCCTAAAAAATCTACACAAAACGAGGTAGTCAAGGCAGTTAGCGCGCTATCTGCGCTGGAATAAGCCGCGGCCACCAAGCCGATGATGAACAAGATACCCGCCGTTGCACCCAACTCACCACTCAACGCCAGCGCAGGATACAATTGATCCCCACCAACGGCGGGGTCAAATCCAATTTCACCTGCTTTCAAGTAGAGCAAAGCGCCCAGTGAGAGAAATAAGACATTGGCTCCTACCAATACCACGCTGAACCACAACATGTTCTTTTGAGCATCTTTCAAGCTTTTGCAGCTCAAATTCTTTTGCATCATATCTTGATCAAGTCCTGTCATGCTGATGGTGATGAACATCCCTGCCAAAAATTGCTTGAAAAAAAACTTGTTATCGTTCACGTCATCAAAGAAGAACCAACGGGAGTAACCTGAATCACCGATCGCACTGACCATTTCCACCATGCCCCACCCCATGGCGTCCTTAATCACGAAAATGGTGACGATAACGGCGAGCAACATGGAAGCCGTTTGCAGCGTGTCCGTCCAAATAATGGTTTTGATTCCGCTTCTGAAGGTGTACACCCAAATCAACAGAACGGCTACCAGTACCGCCGCCCAGAAAGGCAAGTCCAAAGGTTCAAACACCGCGATGTGCAAGGCAATCGCAACCAAGTACAAGCGAAACGACGCGCCGATTACCCTGCTGAGCAAGAAATAAAACGCACCCGTTTTATAACTCCAAAAACCAAATCGCTGCTCTAGGTAGCCGTAAATGGACGTTAGATTCAATCGGTAGTAAAGCGGGAGCAAGACCGTTGCCACTACTGCGTAGCCAGCAAGGTAGCCGAGTACCATTTGCATGTAGCTAAACTGGCTGGTAGCTACCCATCCCGGAACGCTAATGAAGGTCACCCCACTCAACGAAGCGCCGATCATTCCAAAGGCTACCACGTACCACGGCGATTCTTTTTTACCTACAAAAAAAGCGGCGTTCGAATCATCTTTTCCCGTAAGAAAAGAAATGATGATCAATGCGAGAAAGTAGGCCGCAATGATGCCAATGGCAAGGGCTGGTGACATGAGACAAAAATCCTAACTAATCGCTCCTTCGCAAAAGACCGACTCACGAGTTGTCAACAGGTCCCTATGAGGTTCTTGATCGGGGGTTATGATACTTTTTCCTGCCCTTTGTAAATCCGCATCAACAGCTTCAACAGCTCCGACCTTTCTTGAAGCAGTGCGTCCGCTTCATCTCGGTTCTCTCCTTGAAATGCCTTCCATTGCTTCAACCGACGCAGGCGTCCAAGCCACTTGACATAAATCAACGCAAAGCGGCCGGATTGGTAGCCGATCACCCAACTCACAGGCCAGCCAAGCCACCACGGCATAACCCAAGAAGAAAGGATGGCCAAACCAATGTACCAGAGCAGGAAAATCACGAGTCCTGTGGAAAACGCCAAACTCCCCGCAAACGCCGGATTGATTTCTCCCTGCTTGTGTGCCTTTGTCACCTTCGACAAGAGCAGTTTCATGAACGCGGCACGTGCGGCGATAAAGGGCAGTCCATTGATGACCATACTCAAGGCGAAAAAAGGCGCTCCAATAACCGCCCCAACCACCAAGAGCAATTTCACATGGCCCTTGGCATCAAATGGATTGAACCTTCTAAAGCCCAAGGCCTCGAAGCGATCCACGTATGCCATGATTCGCTCTTCCAAGCTCGCAATCGATGTCGGGTCCTCTTTCTTGAGCTGCTCTACCCTTCTTATGATCTCTTTTTTCACCGCGAATGCCAAGGAGTGATCCTCCTTTTCTAATCCGAGCTCCGCCATGACTGCATCCGTTAACAGTTTCATCGTGGCCTTGATCAAAGGATATTGCCCCTCCTCTTCTATGTGCAATACTTGGTCTTGCATTCCTGACTTGATCCGATCTGTCATCGCTCTGGCCACTTCTTTGGGGTCGCCCGACCGATCGATGCCTGAAAAATCAATGGGCTCACCTACGTTGATCAGCAAACCACTCTGAAAGCGGTGTGGGTTTGAATAATTCAATCCAATGGGCACGACCTTCACGTCCTCCTCTATGCCCTGTTCTTGGAAATGGACATCAGCCCCCATCTTAATGCGTGCCGCCCCTGTTTTTAACTCCCTGATCCATGGAACCGTTATGCTCTCGGCTTCCGGATAGATGATAATGCTATGGCCCGCCGCCAAACTGTCGTAACACGCCCGAAACATATCGGAATTATCCTGATTTTCTCCCGTTTTCAACCACGGCCTATAGACTGGAATCATGTTGAAGTGTTCGGTAAACAACCACTTCTTCAATCCGCTGCCAAACCATTCTACTCCTGCGATGAAGTGCAGTTGCTTTTTCGACGTTACTGCGACAAGCAAAGGATCAAACATGGCGCTGGGATGATTAGAAACCAATAGCAAATGCTTGTGATCCAAATTCCTTCGCCCTTGTACACTAATTCGCTTGAAATAGGCTTGCAACGAAACGGTAACGAGGGGTTTTAGTATCCGATAAATCATGAAATTTAGAATAGGATTCGAAAGTGGAAAGTACGCTTTATCTACTTTATTCACTTCTGGTCTTAAGTTTGCATTCGACCATCAAATTCGATTTATGAAGAAAGCGCTACTCCTAGGGTTGGCGATCGTTGGATTGACGATTTCAGCCTGCACAAAAAAGGGCCGAGTGAGCATGAACGCCATGCGCCCCGCTGAGATTACCGTACCCTCGAATGTTCAGAATATTCTGCTGCTCGACCGCAGCCTTTTGGACGAAAACAAAAAATTAGGAATTTTGGAAGGCATCTTAACCGGTGAACTACCCGAGGAAGACAAAGCTGCCGTGCAGCGTGCGCTGAGCAGGCTCAACTCCACCATCCAAAGCACGCCGAGATTCACGGCGACCATCGCTTCAGAACGCTTACCAGGCAATAGCCTTACAAGCGCGTTTCCAGCGCAATTGGAATGGTCACAAATCGAAAACCTCTGTAGAAAGTACAAAGCTCAGGGCATTCTGGCGATCGAGATTTTCGATACGGATTTCATTGTAACCAATGGCAAACGGGTTACCAAAAAGACCGTAGGAGAAGGAGACAACAAACGAGAAATTGAAGTGGACGAATGGTATGCAAAGGGCGTAGCCAACTTAACCATGGGCATCCGCTTCTACGATTTCGCGAACAAAACCATCATCGATGAACAATTCTATAAGCGAACGAATACTTGGGAGTCTGCAGCGGGTTCGCGCGCAGAAGCAATCGCTAAATTGATAGGAAAAGGCGACGCAAGTTCAAACCTCAGCGCAGATATTGGAGAGATGTACGCCAGCCGCATAGCACCGATGCCGGTTCGGGTCCATCGCCCGTTCTATCGCAGGCATAAGAAAGCGCCAGCCATCCAAATCGGAGCGCGCATGGCAGATGTGAACCGTTGGAGCGATGCCTTGGAAGTATGGCAGGAAGGCGTGGCAACCGCAGATAGAAAACGTGCGGGCAACTTGACTTACAATGTTGCGATTGCCTATGAGGTTTTGGGTGACCTCGATAATGCGCTCAAATATGCTCAAGACGCTTACATCCTCTACAACGACAGGGAAGCGCGCACGTACGTGCAGACCTTGAGGAACCGCAAAAACGATGAAGAACGCCTGAAAGACCAACGTTGATCGACCCCAGACTCATAGCAGAGTCTCTAGAAGTAGATAGAAGCAAGCGTGCCGTAGACCGGCTGGTCAGTGTCATGGCAAAAGAACACTTTGATCTTGCTGTCTACCTCGATTTAATCAGATCGAGTAAGTCACCCATGAATTGGTTGCTTGCATGGACGCTCAATCATTATTACGACGCCTACCCTTACCTACCGGAACGACAACAGCACTTGTTGTGGGAATTTCTGCAAGAAACAAGGTTTGACGGAATCAAACGCGATGTCTGGCGCATTCTTTCGCTCGTTTCGTTGAGCGAATCCATAGCCGGCGAAGTGTTTGAAAAATGCGTTCAGATCATTCCCTCTGCACAATTTCCGGTGGCCGTTCGTGCGCATGCCATGCAGGTTGGGCTGAACATTGTTTGCTCCTATCCAGAATTGGCCCAGGAGTACAATTTATTGCTAGAAGACCTTACGGATTACGAATTCGCCTCGATTCGATCGAGGGCAAGACGGTTCTTGAAACGAACGAAAAAGCTTAAGGCGCCTCATTAGCTACCTCGCAAGCGCATCGAAATCCGATCGCTGCTGATGGAGCCGTAGATTGTGCTACGCGCTTTACATCCTGATCAAAAGAATCCATCCACGATCCGCCGGCATACGTGTTGGCGGCAGACAACCATTCGGCGACGTTCCCCCTGATGTGATGGACGCCAAAATCGTTCGGCCAAATGCCTCGAACCGGAGCAGTAATGTCAGCATTGTCCGAAACTATTTCTACGGCGTTTGTCTCGTCCTCCACCTCGCGTTTCATGGTGTACCTGTACGATCCCCGGAGCTTGCGCTTGCCCTCCGCTCCTACACGATCTGGTAGCTTGACTGTGTTGTCATACATGGTTTCAAATTCCGATTGGATGGGCAAGCGATATGCGAAGTACAAGGGCATATCACTCGCTTGATCACTCGATGCCAATTGCTTCATCACCCGTTCGGTTCGCCACGCGCAGTACTCTGAAGCTTGTTGCCAAGTGACCCCAACCACGGGGTAAGCCGCGTAAGCAGGGTGCCGCAAATAATAACGCATCAAGGGAGCTTCAGTCCCTTCACCGATGTTCCAAACGCCGGTATCCGGTAATGCCGATCGATATGCATTGGACGTCTTGTCTCCCGTTTGTTGTTCTAGCCATTGAAGATATTCCAACCAGTCTGAATTGCTGACTTCCGTTTGGTCATAGTACAGGTATTCGTTCACCTTGACCACTCCTGGCAATACGTCGGCGTAGTTCACAGCAGTTTGGGCGGTCGCGACCACGGATCCCATTGCCAGTATGATGATTGCAGTAATTTTCATTTTACTTGTTCATTGATTAATTGCTAACCGACCTTCAGCCTTCAACTATGGATGACATCGATTTCTTATTCTCCACCGTCCAATGTACGCATTAAGTCATTTCACCTCACTCCTTCGCTTCGCGCTCCTCGTAAGTATAGTTGTAGCTTAATAAAATCTCATACTTCACTGGTAGCGGCGCTTCTGGCGTAAAGACATCTCGGAGCCTGTACTCAAAATACATCCTGTCAGGCCTGTTTTCAGCCATCCATTCCGTCAGGTCGTCTTCATTGGGCAAAAAGCGAACGATTTGATTGGGCCGGTCTACCAGCAGCATCTCCCCTAATGAAATATTCGTTTCTTGGCCATCGAAATGCTCAAGTACCAATCGAGCGTCTTCGAGGTACATGATCATACTATCTGCCGCCGTTCCCCCTCCAATCTCCCAGACCACTTCATTGACCTTGATGTTCGAAATCTGTAACCCGTGAATTTCAACGCCGTTTCCATCGATCGTCGCGTTCCAGGCATCGGCCATAATCGCACCCATAATGTCTTCGTATGGATGTGCATTATCAACGTAAATCCTACCCTCACCGCCTACTCCATCTTCAGCTAAATCCGTAAACTCTTCGGCTTGGTATCTGTACAAACCATCTCCAGACAGTGTCGACGAAGGTTTCCCGCATGAAGCCATTGCCAGTAAGACACTACAAATAACCGCGAGTTTCAAAGTAAGTCTACCAGAATATTTCATGTGCTTCCGTTTTTACGCGGGTGAAAATACTTCAAATTCAGACGTTTTAAAATAGCCTAAGTTGCGGCACCCTGTATTGTTGATACAATTCTCGGTTGAGCTGCAGTTTATCTGGCATTCCAAACACGCGCTGACGTGCCAGCGAAAAGGTATCCTTTATGTGCAGCGCTACCTTTCCGCTTCCCCGCATGCGCCGTCCAAATGCATTGGCCTGCAAGGAACCTCCATGGACCGAACGTATTTGATTCAATACCCGTTCGGCGCGATCCGGAAACGTTTGTCGTACCCAATCCGAAAAGATGTCAGCGACTTGACCATTCAAACGAACAAGCGTATAACTGACGTCCCTTGCTCCGGCCTTTTTTACCGCCTTCAGCAAATTGAATATTTCGTGAGCGTTCAATCCCGGTACAATCGGCGCCATCATCACCGTGACCGGAATACCCGCCGCACTCAGCGCCTCTACCGTTTCTAGGCGTTTCTTAACTGAGGCGGTTCTCGGTTCCATTTTTCTGCGCAAATCGTCGTCTAAGGTGGTAATGGACAAAACCACATGCGCTAAATTTTTTTCCGCCATGGGGCCCAATAGATCGATGTCCCGTTGAACCAAGGCATTCTTCGTGATGATGCCAACTGGGTGTTTGAATTTCCAAAAGACCTCCAAGAGTTTGCGCGTGATTCCAAATTGGCGCTCTATGGGCTGGTAGCAATCGGTATTGCCTGAGAGCACCACCGGATCTCCCTTCCACGACCGTTGTTTCAGCGTGGCTTCGAGCAATGCGGGCGCGTTTCGTTTCACCAAGAGCACGCGTTCAAAATCAATCCCCGCGCTGTACCCCCAATATTCATGGCTGTTTCGCGCATAGCAATACGTACATCCGTGCTCGCATCCTTGGTAGGGATTGAGCGACCATTGCATCGGCACATCGGGGCTTTTCACCGCGTTCACAATCGTTTTGGGGTGGATCTCGATCACCTTCGTTTTTCGTTTTTGTTCTTCGCCCTCAGCCACCAAATAGTCGAGAAAAGCATCACTTACCTCGTACGATTGGCGGTGGAATCGATTATGCGGGTTGGTCTGTGCGCCTTGGCCAGGTTGGAATTTTGTCGTATTGCGGTTCATCATGTGCGTTTTTATCGTTGGTCTTTTCAAGCATTTTCTCGATCGCGCGCTTCGTTGTTGGTGCGTGTCCTGCGCCGCCTTTGGCGACTGGGTCGGGCTATCCGCTCTACTCCTCGTCGCTGGGCGCTCCTGTGGGGTGCCGCTCCTATCCCTCACGCGGTGCATTGGTTTTCCGTTCACCTTCTCGGTCAAAGTACCTTGCATTCTTGTTGTTGTTTTCCGTCGTTATAGCCGGCTTATCCAAGTCGCGGTACGACTTCCGTTCGGGTTTCTTGATGTTTTTCTCTTCGCTGTAGCGAGGGTCTTCGATCATGGCTTCTTTGTACATTTCGCTCACTTCGATGCTGTAGAAGCCAAACTCTTCGGCCACCTTGCCGATGATGCGGTACACGCCCCGTCCGCGAAAGGGGAACTTTCTCGCCACATTTGGAAAGTGCACCGTATCGATAAAAAAGCCCTTGCGGTCGATGAAGGTGCCAAAGTTCATCTGGTCACCGCCGCTGGTAGATGTATTCTTGGCCGTGACCAAATAGCCGTAAGAAACAACGGTTTGACCCACAAAATCGCCGAGGTCAGCGGAGAGAATGCCGCCCTTGGGAGAGCGACGAAGGAGCAAGAATGGGTCGCACAGCGGATACCCCAGCAACTCGATCTGATCATAGGCTTCTTCAAGCGGAGCCGTATAAAAATCTGGGAAAGTAAACGGCTTGGAACGCTCCTGAAAAAGTTTGGGCTCCACCGTACGTTTCTTGGTTTTTGCCAGCGTGAGATGCGCCTCCCACATGAGCTCCTTCTTGCTCTTACCGGTAAAGCGAAAGGCCCCTACCTTCACCAAGGTCGCCACTTGCTCAATGCCCGCAGGCACCCGTTCGGTGAAGTCGGCCAAGGAGTCAAAAAGACCGCCCCCTGCCCTGGCCTGACAAATCCACTCCACCGTTTTGTGTTCCAAATCCTTTACGAATACCAATCCTAGGAAGATGACCTCACCGCACACCGTAGCACCGGCCTCGCTTCGGTTCACGCAGGGCGCCTCAATCGTTCCACCTTGCATGCGGGCTTCGTGCACATAGAACTCGGGGCGGTAGAATCCACCTGAGTTGTTGAGCGTCGCTACGAGGTATTCCAAGGGGTAATGGGCCTTGAGAAAAAGGCTTTGGTAACTCTCCACTGCATACGAAGCCGAGTGCCCCTTCGCAAAGGCATAGCCCGCAAAACTCTCCGTCTGTCGCCACACCTCCTCCACCATTTCCTTCGGATGTCCTTTGGCCACCGCTTTTCGGTAAAAGGCTTCTTTCGCCTGCTCAAACTCTGTCCGCGAACGGTACTTACCGCTCATTCCACGCCGCAGCACATCGGCTTCGCCCAACGTAAGGCCAGCAAAGTAATGCGCCACCTTGATCACGTCTTCTTGATACACCATCACGCCAAAGGTGTCGGGCATGATGTCCATCATTACCGGATGAGCCTTCTTCCGCTCTTCAGGGTCGCGAAAGCGTTTGATGTATTCCCGCATCATTCCTGACTTAGCAACGCCCGGACGGATGATCGAACTCGCCGCCACCAATCCCAGGTAATCGTCTACCCGAAGCTTTTGAAGCAGCATCCGCATGGCGGGCGACTCCACGTAAAAACAACCAATGGCCTTACCGTTGCGCAACATATCCTTCACCCGCTCATCTTTCTTGAACCGAGCCAAGTCATGGATGTCGATCGGCGCTTCAGGATGGTTCTGATTCACATTCACCACCGCATCCTTGATCTTTCCCAACCCGCGCTGACTGAGGATGTCAAATTTGTACAACCCCACGTCCTCAGCCACTACCATATCAAACTGCGTCGTAGGAAACCCCTTCGGAGGCATGTTCGTAGCCGTGTAATACTCGATGGGGCGATCAGAGATGAGGATACCTCCCGCGTGTATGCTCAGGTGGCTTGGAAAATCCTGAATGAGCGTACCGTACTTCAGCACGAGCTGCGAAAGCTTGTCGAGCTTGCGCATATCAAAGCCGCCCTTAGAAAGCTTGTCGATCTCCATTTTGGGCAATCCAAACACCTTTCCGAGCTCTCGTACTACCGCTCGGTATTGAAACGTGCTGTACGTTGCTAGCAAGGCCACGTTCTTGAACTTGTCGAAAATGTAACGCGTAACGTCGTCTCGGTCCGTCCACGAAAAATCAATGTCGAAGTCCGGTGGATTGCGCCGATACAGGTTGATAAAGCGCTCAAAGTACAAGTCCAAGTCAATTGGGTCAACATCTGTGATTCTCAGCAAGTAAGCTAACACACTATTGGCTCCGCTTCCGCGACCCACGTAGAAGTATCCTTTGCTGCGTGCGTAGGATACAATGTCCCAATTGATGAGGAAGTACGATAGGAAGTTTTTGTCGCGTATGATTTCCAATTCCTTCTCGATCCGCGAGGTAATGTTGTCGTCAAGCGTAGGGTACCGGTAGGGTAAATTCTCGCCACAGATCTTTCTGATAAGGTCGTAATCTCCTTGTACGCTGCCGGTATACGTAGCCTTGTTCTTGGGTGGCACGTTGTCTCCAAACTCAAAAGCCACCGCACACTGATCGATCAATTGTTGGGTATTGCTTACGATCTCTGGGAATTCCTTGAACTGCTCCAGCAACGCTTCTTTCGGGATGAGTACGTGGCGCGGATTGCCCTCTTCGCTTTTGGGGAGCTTGCTCAGGAGCGTATTGTTATCGATCGCACGCAGCAGCCGATGGGCGTTAAAGTCGCGCTGTTCACGGAACGAGACGGTGGGCATCGCAACCAAGCGATCCAAGTGCTTACGCAGTGGTGAGAAACGCAAACGCGAGAGTTCAAGGGGCGAAATCCCGATGCAGCCAGTAATTGCACCCTGGCCATCCAGCAGTCCCAGCACCGATCGCTTGTGGAAGGGGTAAATGATAATAACGTCCTCGAGCTCAGGGGCGAGATCGGGTATGGACACGCCAGAATGGAGGTGCTTTGTAAGCAATCGGTTGATCTGCTCAAAACCGTGGTTGCTTTTAGCAATCGCCACAAACTGCTGCTCCACCCCATTGCGAAAATCGACCCCCGGAACGACCTTGATGCCATATTTCTGCCCTAGGCGCATGCTGTCTAAGCAAGCTGAAGTGTTGTTGATGTCGGTAACGCACACGCTGTCATACCCCCATTCCAACGCTTGCCGCAGCAAGTCGTCGGGCTTCAAAGTGCCGTATTTCAGGCTGAAGATGGTATGGGTTTTGGTTAGCTTAGGGGCTAGGGGCTTGGGGTTAGGGGGATTCGTAACGACTTCAAGAGTCCTGAGAGTATGCGCTGTTCCTCTTCCACCTCTTCGATTAGGGTTGTGACTGTGTCTTCTGAAGCAAATTCAATGCTCTTCAGCACTAAAAGCTGTGTTTCAAGCTCAAACGCAGATCCAAGCGCAATTTCAATGAATCTCGCATATTCCTTTCGACTCTGCCTGCTATTACCCTCAGCAATATTGCTAGGAATCGAGATCGCTGCCCTAGCAAGCTGGGATGCAAATACAAATTGCTCCTGCCCTGTCATGGTCGATGTCAGACGGCAAACCTTAGTGGCTACCTTCTGCCCTAACTGCCAAACTTTCAATGTTTTAAAATTTCTCATTCTCTATATCTATTACACTTAACCTCTCCTAGCTCCTAGCTCCTAGCCCCTAGTTCCTTCAAATCACGCTCTTGACGCATAAAAGCACACACTCCCCAATTCCAAGGCCGGTCCCTTCATCCACAAAAAAATGACTGGCCTTGGAGAGGAATTCGCGAGAACCGCCGACTGGCCCTAGCGAGACCGAGAAGCTTCGCCATGGGCGAAGATCACTCGGCCGAGGTTGGGTCAGCCAAGGAAGCGCAGTGAATTGCTCTCCACAGCCTTGACCTCCTGCCTGCCTGCCGGCAGGCAGGTTTGGTTCTTTTGGGTCAAGCCAAAAGAACAGAATACCGAATAGGCGACTTCTACCACGGTCCTTTTCAAGCGAGCGGTACTCAGGGCAATACGGTATGATCTGTATAGCATGCATCAAGCCCTCCTATTTGCTAATAACATCGGCGCTTTGCCGTCAAAGGGATTGCTACGACCGATGGTGCGGGCATGGATGCCAGAGGCCCTGAGCACAGCGCGGTCGCCGAAGCGTTCTCGGATGCGGTCCATGGCTTGGTAGAGGTTGATGTATTCTTCAGAATCCTCAAAAAGGTTGATCTGGTAGCCTCCACCTACGAGGTGACTGAAGCGAACACCGATCAAACGCACCAACAAACGCCGGTTGTAGGCTTTATTAAACAACTCCATGACTTTCTCAATGAGGATGTGGTCTGCTGATGTGTAAGGGATCCGCGCCTGCAGGGTCTGTGTCTGGAAATCAGAATAGCGAACCTTTACAGCAACACAGCCCGTAAGCCGCTTTCCGCGACGCAGTTGGAAGGCTAGGTTCTCTGCCATGGCCAACATGATGCCCTTGAGCTTTACCACGTCTATGGTGTCGCGGTCAAACGTACGCTCGGTGCTGATGCTTTTCCGATCGCTGTGCGGGACGACCGGACTGTTGTCAACGCCATTCGCCTTTTTCCAAATCACGCTTCCATTTTGCCCCAGCACGCGCTCCATCATGTCTTGCGGCATCTCCTGAACCGTCTTGATGCGCTGGATGCCCAGGTTGCGCAACGTTTGGTAGGTCTTCTCTCCCACCATCGGAATCTTGCGCACCGAAAGCGGCGCCAAAAAGTGCTTTTCCTCTCCTTCCGCAATCTCGAGGCGGTTGTTGGGCTTCGCCTCGCCCGTAGCGACCTTAGACACCGTCTTGTTGATCGACAAGCCGAAAGAGTTGGGCAAGCCCGTTTCCTTGATGATCTTGTGGCGCAGTTCGTCCGCCATCTTTGCACAGCCAAAGAACCGATCCATTCCCGTCAGGTCGGCATAGAACTCATCGATAGACGTCTTCTCGAGCACGGGCACCTCCCCCTGCATGATCTCGGTAACCATGTCGCTGTACTTAGAATACGTCCCGCTGTTCCCCTTGATCACAATGGCTTCTGGGCAGAGTTCACGCGCCATACGCATCGGCATGGCAGAGTGAATGCCAAACGCGCGCGCTTCGTAGCTGCAAGCCGCCACTACGCCCCGGTCGGTAGTTCCCCCAATCAGCACCGGCCTTGCGTTGAGCCTGCTATCGAGCAATCGCTCCACCGACACAAAGAACGAGTCGAGGTCGAGGTGAAGGATGTGTTTGCTTTTTGAAGACGACATAGTTAATGAACCCATGGTAAATTCCGCGTGATGAACTCCGCAATTGGAGTACACACAATATTATAGTTTACTAATATTATTAGCAATCGTTATGAAAAAAATTTATCAACGAGGGCGGAGAGCCTTGTTTAGATTTGGAACTAGGGGCACTAAAACGAACCCCAAATCCAACTATCTAACGAACCCGTATCTTAGACGCCATAGATGCAGCCAAAAAAAAATCACCTCATCACCTTTCTCTGCGCACTCCTAGCGCTCTCACCCGTTACAACAAGGGCGCACGGACCCAAATTCACCCATCTTGCAACAACCGCCCTCATCGCTGAAGATCCGAGCCACTCATGGACAGCCGAAGCGGTAGCAGCCGGCCAGTACGATTCCCTTTTTGCACCCATTACCAACCCGGTTGCCAACCTGAACTTCACCACTTCAACGTGGTGGGTAAAATTCGAATTGACCAACGGTACTCAGCAAAGCCATGAGTACTATATAGAAACTGCCCGGCCCTTGACGAATGTTGTGAACATGTACCGGACGTATAAGGACCACACCACACAACTCTTTGCCGCAGGTGACGAATTACCCTTTAAAAAACGCCCCGTCATCTACCGAAAATTTGTCTTTCCAATCCTATTACCACCCAGAGAAGAGGCGAAACTCATTTTCCAACTTCGAAGCGATGGAGAGGTGATTTCTTTGCCAATCAAGCTTTGGGAAAAGGACAATTTTAACGGCTTTGTTCAGCGCGAAAACCTCACCCTAGGAATCTACTATGGCCTGCTGATATTTGTTGCGGGCCTCTTTCTCTTTTTCGCATTTGTGGTAAAGCAACGGATTTATACGTACTATGTGAGTTACGTAGTCTTCCTCTTTTTGATGCAGGCTTCCTTAGATGGCCTAGCATTCGAATACATCTGGCCTTCATACCCTTGGATCGCAAACCATTCCATCCTTTTTTTCTCTGGCACATCGGTCTTTATGATCATGCTCTACGCAGCAGAGTTTCTCAACATTCAGGAAATGCCAAGCTGGTACAGAGCAACGTACCGATCGCTATTGCTTATCGTGGGGCTTTGTGTCGTCACTGGATTGACCTCGGGATTTTTGTATGAACTGACCTACCCTGTTATCAATGGGATGTCGCTCATATCACTGGTCGTCATCATCATGGGGATAGGCTGGAACCAAAGCGTCAAAGGAAATGTCAACGTCTTTTTCGCACTGGGATTCCTTTCGGTACTCGCCGGTGGCATCGTATTCATCCTCACCAATTTCAATTTACTATACAGCGATTTTCTAAGCCAAAACGCGATCAAACTGGGCTCGGCGGCCGAGGTTTCCTTTCTATCACTCGCCATGGTCAGTCGTTACCGCGATATTCAAAAAGAAAAGGAATTGGCCCAAAAAGAGGCCTTTGACAACCTTGAAAAACTAAACCTCATCACCAAGGAGCAGAATATTCGGCTCGAACAACAGGTGGCAGAACGCACGGCTGATCTGAAAGAAAAGGGCGACGAGCTGGAGGAAAAGAACAGGGAGATCATTGATTCAATTACCTACGCCAAGCGGATTCAAAAGGCCATCCTCCCTCCTGATCCATTGTTCGCTCAGCAGGTACCCAACTCATTTGTCCTCTACGCACCAAAGGATATCGTAGCCGGCGACTTCTACTGGCTCGAACAAATCGATGACCTCGTTTTATTTGCTGCGGCCGATTGCACGGGGCATGGTGTGCCTGGAGCCATGGTAAGCGTGGTGTGCCATAATGCACTCAACCGATCGGTCCGGGAATTTCAATTGCGTGACCCGGCTAAAATCCTCGATCGCACGGCATTGATCGTGGACGAAACCTTTGAAAAAAGTGAGCAAGAAGTAAAAGATGGGATGGATGTCTCACTCTGCGCTTTGAACAAAAAATCCAAGGTACTCCACTGGGCCGGCGCAAACAACCCGCTTTGGGTCATCGCGAAAGAACCGCCGCAAGTCTTGAGTAAATCCACTGAACTGCTTTCGAGTGCTGAGCTTGAAACCAATGGACTGAATCTGTACGAAATCAAGGCCGACAAACAACCCATCGGTCGATATGTTAACCGATCTCTGTATACCAGTCACCAGATCAAACTCAGCGATGGAGACGCCTTTTTCGCCTTCAGCGACGGATACCCTGACCAATTCGGAGGGCTGAAGAACAAGAAGTACAAGAGCAAGAACCTGAAACGGTTTCTCCTCGCAATTCAAGCCCATTCAATGGCCAAACAGCACGACCTGCTTCAAACTGAATTCGACCGTTGGCGCGGTGCCAATGAGCAAGTGGACGATGTCTGCGTAATCGGTGTGCGTATCTAGCAAGGTAGTCGAGCGCTTGCATGTCAAGGCTACGATGACTGCGTTGCTTATTCGCTATTTTCTGGTCTCATCAATTTGAAATTGATCTAGGCATTGGTTTTGCAATGGCTGTTCTAACTTTGCCTCAAACCCTTAGACTAAAAATCATGAATGCATCACAACTCAGCGCACTCTTACTGATGGTGGGGTTTACTTTAGCCTCCACACCTTCCTTGAGTCAGTCTTCTTCCACGGAGGAAGAAGTAGTTTTGATCACGCACCTTGCCGGACAAAAAGAAGATGCCAGCGTTAAGTTGAGCGACATTCTCAGAAGTCGGGGCATTTTCGTAACCGAGTACGATGACGATGAGCGCTGGAAAGTCTTGAGTTACAAGCTAAAGCTAGACCGTGGTGAGAAAGTCAGCGAATGCAGTAATAAAGGAGCCAACTACAGCAACAATTGCAAAGCCTACGTCGGTGCACTCCAAGTCGGAAACAGTATCGAGGTGTTTGACGTTCAGGTAAGTGGCAAGGACGGTAAAGTCGTAGCTGCACCTAACATCAAATTAGACATCGTAGCTAAGTAATTCTGGGCGCTTACATTTTAGGACTGAACTTGATGTAAAAAGGCGCGAAGGGCTTGATGCCTTTGACCTCTCCAATCTCGTCCAAAGCCAAGGTCAGCATGACCATTCCGTTGACTCGCTTATACATCGAGAAATTATCGGCGTCAATAAACCAGTCTTCAAAGAACTGAAAGCCAACGACGTCTTCCAACAGGAGGTCTTCCACAACTTCCACCTCCTCCAATGTTCCGTCAATCAAATTTTCAACGTAAACCGTGTCGACCAAGCGCTGTGCCTCAAAGAATTCGGCTACGCTTGCCTTCTCGGCTTTCGCAATGTCAAAGTCGATAAAATTGTAATGATAAATCGTCAATTGTCCTGATTTAACTCCTTCAACGATGTCCATGATCATTTCGATTCGATCGCTCGGCTCGATGTATCCGGCAGCGTGCGGAGACTTTGCCATACCTTCCACGTAGCATTCATCATCTACCCTGAAGTCACGATCAAACAAGGTGGTTGACTCCATGCCCTTGCGCACCAAGCCGTCTGAGCCGAGGTACTTCTTATTGAACTTCGCGGTTTTGAAATTGAACAAAGCGCGAAGGCCCCGATAGGTGTCTTCATAAAAGACGGATTCATCCAAAGACAGGTACTTCACTTCTTTGTGAAACGCAGCCTTCTTTTTATCGTAGGACCATAATTCTGTGAAGCCAAGCCCGACAGCGTTCTCCAAGAAATCAGATTTCAGCTCAACGGTTTCCGCGTACATTTCCCCCGTTGCCAAGTCCTGGGTGTACACAGTATCTACGCCTCGGAGAATGTCACCATCCACAATGAATGCTTGGTCATCCCGATAAACGCCCCCTTCTTTTTGGGCAATCTTCTCTTTGACTGAAAGGTCTATGTAGTATCGCCCTAAGCGGGCAAGGCTACCTACACTGCGCATTTCTAGAAAGGAAGCCATCGCTATGTCGCCATAAGATGAAGGAATCGCAGGACCCAAGGGTCCGGTATAACTCTCCACGATTCGCTGTCGTTCGATGTGAGCGAGAAACGCCTCAGTGACCTTGTTCAACTCAGGTGGATACAAGCGCGTAGTAGAGTTGCTGCTTCCCGGGTAGTAGTCGTAGTCAACGTTTTGAAATTGAGGAGACTCTAAGAGAAGGTGATGGTAGTACATCGGTATACCCCAATTCGTTGACGGTTGAGCGTAGATTGTACCAGAGATGGCTATGATGAGGCAGGCAAATAGTGCGAAACGCATGGATCGTTGATCAGGTTGGACGGACGGCAAAAGAAATTAAATTAGGTATAAAATCATTGCTTTCCTTTGCTAAAAAAGGACGAGGATGTTTGACATGATGAAAAAGCTGCAGGCGGCCAAAGCTGAAATGGACAAGATCAAAGCACGCCTAGAAACGATTACAGTTGAAGGTCAATCCCCTCAAGGAAAAGTCAAGGTGACCTGCAACGGAAATCGCGTAATCAAAGGCACGGTAGTTGTTGATGAAGACCTGTTAGCCGACAAAGAAATGCTCGAAGATTACATCGTCTTAGCGACGAACGATGCCTTAGAAAAGGCCGAAAAAGTGAATGAAACTGAAATGAAATCAGCGGCAGGTGCAATGATGCCCGGATTGGGAGGAATGTTTGGATGAAACACTTGCATTTTCATATAGCTCTAATTGCCTCTCTTGGACTCGGTATGATGCCAGCTGTTTCATTGGCGCAAACACCTAGCACTTCTGTACAAGCCATTGATGCATTCTACCTCGCTTCGGCCAGAGCCAATTTTGATCCAAAAGCGTTTTTCACCCCTGATGCCCATTGTCAAGTGGTCAACTACACAGCGGACGGAAAAAGCAAGATCATTTCGTTGACTCAAGACGAGTTCAGTGCCCAGGTAGACACCTTGGTTAAAATGTTTGACGTAGAGCAACAACCCGTAGTCGTGCTTTCTCGCTATTACGGACATTTGGCCACGGCGTACATGAGCGTTTATACACGACTCATCGACAAGAAATCTGGGGATACGCTCCGTTTGAGGAGCATACAGGCCGTCCAAATGATCCAGCAAACCGATTGGAAAATAGCCAGCCTGGTCATTCAAAATGAAGTTTCCACCTTCCCGTTTAGCGAAGAACTTTGGCCGCAGGAACTCTCTGCCGAATTAGCATTGGGCATCGGCGAATCTAACGCTGAGGATACAACAGAAACCATGTCGTTGTACGACCCGAGTAAGGTCTATAACATTGACGAACTACAAGTTGCTCCGGAGTACCCGGGCGATCCATCGCTGTACACTTCATTGCTCTCGGCCTTCAACGTGACGACCGATGGCGATGCGCAAGGCGCTCCGTTTACTGTGGTTATCGAGGAAGACGGCTTTGCTCGCTTAGGTTACGTGGGCGACTTGAGTGGAGCACAAATTGAGCGGGCCACGTCGTTTGTTAAGAGCATGTTGATATGGTACCCCGGGGTGAAGAGCGACGCAAGCGTGAAAACGAAATTGGTATTCTATTTACTATGAAAATTGTTGCCTACATATTGACATTGTGCTTCTGGTTGGGCGGTTTCGCAGCAATTTCTCAAACAAACTTGGGCAATCCCAGTGAAGTCATCGCTTCATTTTATCGCGCATTGGAATTGCCGACGTTGGAGGAGCGAAGCCAAGCGTTGAATGCCCTGTTTATGGAGGACGGCACCATTCAATCAATCGTGCAGCGGTCGAGTATGGTCTCATCTTCTAGAGGAGGCACAGTCAAGGATTTTCTGAACGGGAGCAATGACTTCTATTTGAACAATACGATGAGCTATGACGAGATTGAACGAAGCATCGATTATTACGTCGACGTAGCCATGATCCATAGCCTAGTTTTTCAGTCGATCGTTGAACGCAAGAACCCCAGCGTCGCATTTGAACAAATGCTTTGGTTTAGCTTTTCGATGGCGTATCAAGATGATCGTTGGTATTTGACCGCTGTTTCATGGGTCAACGCGTTTGAAGATGAGGACATTGACGACGCTATGCGGCTGGATACACTGTGGCATCAGATAAAAGATTAAAACCCTTTTGCCCATTCCTTCGTATGCTTACTAGCATTTTTGGCTAACATTGTACGTGAGCTAACGATCTAACTACAGCCTTATGAAAAAAGCTTTGTCCTTGTCCCTAATGGGTATAGCCCTCGCGATTACCCTTGTGGATTGTAAAAAAGACCCCAACATCATTGGAGTCAGTCCAACCTACGCTTTCCCACTTCTCGATGCCCGGTTATCCATGGGTGATGTGATTGGCGCTCGACCGAATGAGGTCCAGAGTGAATATGAGTTTGGAACTGGAACCGACAGCACCTTCTTTTTTAAGCTGGTGTATACAGATACATTGGAGCCGATGACGTTGCTCCAATTCCAAAATACCAACGGGACGTACGATCAACCCATATCCATCGAACTCGAAGAACGCAGAATGTTCCTTCGCATGCTCGGTAAGTCAAAGGAAGGCTCCTTCCAATTCTCAAATCCAGAGGTGCAATTTGTCTTTGACAATTACACGAACATGGACTACGAGATGTCGTTTGACACAATCTACACGCAGAATGTGCAGAATCAAAACAAATACTTTTTCAATCTGCAAGACGGCTTCATCCCTGTAGCCGCAGGAGACATCACAGCGGGTGGTATATCGGAGTATACCATCACCAACGAAAACACAGATCCAACCAATGCGCTAACGGTAGTTTTTGAACCGACACCGAAGTACTTGTACTACCAACCGATCATCACCTCCAAGGGAGGCTCCGGCATCTCAGGAGACCGAGTTGAAGTTTATGCCAAAGTGGTTTTACCCTTTGAGGGAAAGGGCAAGTTCGTGTACCGAGATACCATTCCCTATGAGTTTGAAGAAGACTTACTTACTGATGTCATCGATTTCGCTTTTCTTCGATTGAACTTTGAGAACGGCATTCCTTTGGAAGCGACCATGAACGGTTTCATCGTGGATACGAGCACTTTTGACACCATTGCCCCGCTCCCACTCTACGAGGCGACTACGGGCGATTTCCGTGATAACAACGTCATCATTCCTGGGGCAGCACAGAGCAACCTGAACCCAAGCTCTAATCCTACTAGCCAGTCGGCCAAATTGATCACGGATGTGCGGATTTACAAGGACAATCCGATTACAGGCAACGATGACCTAGAAGTGTTCGCCAAAGGCAATGCACTCGTCATCGAACTCGAGTTCCAGACTTCTGGTTACGACGATGGAGACTTCGTGAAAATATTCAGCAGCCAATACCTTAAACTGAACCTAGGAATTAAAACGAGGGTCGGTGGAGAAGTCAATATTGATTCGCTCAACGACGCCGTGCGAGATTCGCTCGGACTTCCTTCGTTTCCTTAATTCAATCCTACTTAGCCTCAACTATGAAAAAGATTATCGCTTTACTCCTATTGGCGTTTTCAATCCAAGCAGCACAAGCTCAATTGGGTTTGACCCAGTACAACATGCGTTTACTGCAGCAATCGGGAATCAACAACCCTTCATTTACACCGTCTTGTAAGGTCACCGTAGGCGGAATACTCTTCGGCTCAACCACGCTCAACTACGGAAACAGCGGATTTTCCAAAGCCTCGCTGAGCAAGTTTGGTCGCGGCATGGACAATACGATCAAGGCGCTCGGGTCCATGCAAGAAACCAATACGATGAGTTTTGATTTCAGAAAGGACTTGGTGCACTTCGGGTTCTATTTGAAGGAAAAGCACTACGTGGGACTCAATGTCAGCGCGCGTTCCAATACCAATATCTATTATCCACGAGACCTCTTCACACTGCTCTTCATCGGGAATGGTGTGGCGGCGAGCGATCCTGGAGCTTCAGATATTCCTGACGAGTCCCGACTCCTCGGTAAACGAGCCTCGTTTAAAGGTACGGGGCTTGACCACAGCACCTTTGCTGAGATTGGACTTCAATACTCTGTCAAACTCCTCGAAAACGACGTTCTTCAGCTTGGAATCCGTCCGAAATTGATTTTGGGATTTGTAAACGTTCAAACAGCCGCTTCTGACTTGGGTTTGACCACGGATGAAGAAACGTTTGGCCTGCAACTGGATGGCAGCTATGCAATCAACACATCGATTCCTGTGGACGATGATGGTGAGTTCGTCAACCCTGGAACCGCGAACATGGGATTTGGACTTGATCTCGGCGCCTCGTACAGAGTGACCGAGAACATTGAAGTCAGTGCTTCTCTAATCGACCTCGGTTCTATAAAGTGGACCAATCAACCGCGCAATTTTTTCGCCACGGATGGGAATTGGGAATTCAATGGGTTTGAGTTGGACGGATCCATCTTTGACGTTGGAAACTCAACCGATACGCTCTTCGAGGGCTTTGTAGAAAAAATGCTGGACAGCCTCAATCGGCAATTTGGAGCGGACACCACGGACGTGGAATACAGAACAAGCCTCCCAACTCACCTCAATCTCGCGGGTAATTTTCACTTCGGAGAAAAGCATAACATCGGTGCGTTAATCAATTTGCGTAAACCTCAGGATAAGCTTAAGGCTGCACTCACCCTATCCTACGGGTATGAGATCAACAAGAAGTACAGCTTGCATGCCAACTACAGCATCTACAATCGAAGCTTTGTAAACCTAGGCGTTGGAGCTTCTGCCCGATTTGGGCCGTTCCAATTTTACGCTATGTCTGATAACATCATTGGAACAATGAATTTCTTGTTTCCGTTCAATTATGTGCCTTGGGCTTCTAAAAACCGACACTTCACTGCTGGACTCAACTGGAAGTTTGGTTGCAAGCAAGACAAGGATAAGGATGGCATCCTAAACAAGGACGATGATTGCCCGGACACGCCCGGCGAGCTCAAGTTCAAAGGATGTCCTGACACGGATAAAGATGGCGTAATGGACAAAGAAGACCTCTGTCCTGAAACCCCTGGATCGATAGAATTCAATGGATGTCCAGACAGGGATGGCGATGGCATCATCGACAAGGAGGACGCTTGCCCGGATGCCCCAGGAGTCGAAGAATTTGCGGGTTGTCCAGATACGGATGGAGACGGTATCCCAGATGAGGATGACGCATGCCCCACTACTGCGGGAATTGCTGAGTTCAACGGTTGTCCGGATACAGACGCAGATGGCATTCAAGACAGCGAAGACGATTGCCCAGATATACCTGGTATCGCCGAGTTCAACGGTTGTCCGGATACGGATGGTGATGGGCTGAAAGACAGCGAAGACGAGTGTCCTGAACTACCTGGACCAATTGAAAAGCAAGGCTGCCCTGATACGGACGGCGATGGGTTGACTGACAACAAAGACAAATGCCCAGAAACCGCAGGTCCGGTAGACAATCAAGGTTGTCCATTCGGTGATCGTGATGGCGATGGTGTCATTGATAACGAAGACAGCTGTCCAGATACAGAAGGCCCAGCAGAGAACGCCGGATGTCCTTACAGTGATTTAGATGGCGATGGGGTTTACGACAAGGACGATCGTTGTCCTCAAACACCTGGAATCGTTGAGAACCAAGGCTGTCCTGAGATCAAGAAGGAAGAGCAGGAAGTATTGAACACTGCTTTTGCAAACCTTGAATTCGAAACAGGAAAAGCCGTCATCCGTTCTTCTTCATTCGAGTCATTGGATCGACTGGCAGAACTGCTGGTTAAGAAGCCGGATTGGAGGTTGCAGATCTCAGGACACACGGACAACGTCGGAAGCGATGCTTCTAACATGACCATCTCTGAAAATCGTTCTAAGGCGGTCGGTACTTACCTCAATTCGAAAGGGGTTGAAAATTCACGACTCATCATCAAGTGGTTCGGAGAATCTCAACCGATCGAGGACAACTCTACTGCTGAAGGCAGGGCGAAGAACCGACGCGTTGAAATGGAAGTAGTATTTGAATAAGCAAGATTTGACTTGAATCCGAATAAGCCTCTGTCGATATCGGCAGGGGCTTTTTTTTGCTTGCTTGAAAATCGCATATTCGTCGCATGCAAGCATCTCGTCCGCATTTCGCATTGGCCTTCCTTCCCCTGCTGTTTCTGATAGGCATGCTGGCGCTCAACGTCCACATCTTTGGCGACGATGCACTGTCGTTTGCCAATCAGCTCGCCCTACTGGCGGCGGGGGGCTTCGCTGGAATTGTGGGATTGTTCTTAAAGACGCCACCAGGCAAAATGATGGAAGGAGTTACAGAAAACATCCGTCAAGCACTCCCGGCCATATTGGTCCTACTGCTGATTGGTTCGCTCTCAGGAAGTTGGTTGTTTGGCGGCGTGGTTCCAGCAATGATTTACTACGGCCTCAAAATCCTTCATCCCGATTACTTTTTATTTACGGCTTGCGTGATCAGTGCCGTAGTATCGCTGGCAACTGGCAGCTCTTGGGGCACCATTGCCACGGTAGGCATCGCTTTGTTAGGCATCGGTAAAACCATGGACATTCATGAAGGACTCATTGCCGGCTCCATCATTTCAGGGGCTTATTTTGGAGACAAGATGTCCCCCCTGAGTGACACTACAAACCTTGCACCTGCGGTGGCGGGTACCGATTTGTTCTCACATATCCGATACATGGCCATCACTACTGTCCCTAGCATCTTGATCACCCTTCTCATCTTCTTGATCATCGGACTCTCCTTTGATAAGCAGATGAATGCTGAGAACGTCGCCATGGTCAACCAGCAACTGGAAGCGAACTTCTCTTTGTCTCCTTGGCTGTTCATCGTTCCTCTAGCGGTCGTTGGGCTGATCATTAAACGAGTCCCTGCGGTTCCTGCCCTTGCCATTGGTACGCTCCTCGGGGTATTAGGTGGATTTGTATTCGAAGGGCCATTGATCGCTGACCTCCTTTCGCAAGGCGAATACAATGGAGCCTACTCGATTGCCGTGACAGCGATGGGGAGCGATTTTAGTATTCCTAGTAGCAACCCCCTCTTGGCTGAACTGCTTTCGTCGGGTGGCATGTCGGGCATGCTGGGAACCATCTGGCTCGTTATCTGTGCTATGGTATTTGGAGGAATCATGGAAAAAAGCGGATGCCTCGCTACCATTTCTGAAGCCTTGTTGAAATTGGCGCACGGACAAACCGGGCTCGTAGGCACAACCGCTGCAAGTTCCATTTTCATGAACCTCACTGCGAGTGATCAGTACCTAGCGATCGTGGTCCCTGGAAAAATGTACCAGAAAGCCTACGAAGAAAGAGGACTCCACCCGGTGAACCTCAGCAGAACATTGGAAGACGCGGGTACGGTTACATCGGTCCTTATCCCATGGAATACGTGTGGTGCTGCACAAGCAGGCGTGTTGGGGGTCGCCACTGCGATCTATTGGCCATTCTGCTTCTTTTGCTTGATCAGCCCGGTGATGACGGTCGCCGTCTCTGCGCTGAACTACCGTGTCAGAAAATTATCCTGACCCACCCAACGTACGGCATCAATTCGCGTCTTTTGCTGTATCAACTACTAACTCCTAACCAACTCATTATGGAAAAAATTCTACTCAGACTTACCTTTTCTGCTTGTACAATCATTGGGGCCATTGCTTTAAATAGCTATTCTGGCGGCGGATTCAGTTCCGACCTCACCGGCAGTCCTCTCAGCAGTTCGACGTGCCAGAACGGATGCCACAATTCCTATAGCCTCAACAGCGGATCAGGTTCTGTAAGCATGTCCGTCCCTTCAAGCTACTATCCCGGTACTACGTACAGTGTATCGATGAACGTTAGCCAATCTTCTCCGAGTCCTGCACGCTATGGATTCATGGCTGGAGCTTTGCGTGACAACAACGCCAATGGCGGAACGTTTACAGCGAGCACCGGCTCGGCAGCGACTACTATTTCGAGTCGCTCTTACATTCGTCACAACTCAACGTACAACTCAACGGGTTCGTGGTCATTCAGTTGGACGGCACCTAGCTACGCTGATACCATCACCTTCTACTATGCTGGAAATGCAGCCAATGGCGCTTCTGGAAACAGCGGTGACTATATCTATACGGGAAGTACAACCATCTATCCGATCCAACCGATGACTGCTACCATTGACACTACCGACGTAAGTTGCGATGGTGACTGCGACGGAGCTGTATCGCTTTCGAATGTCACGGGTGGTGAAGGCGGGCCGTACGCGTATACCTGGTCAAACGGCGACACAACCGCTTCGATTTCTAGCCTGTGTGCGGGCACCTATACCGTTACAATCGAAGATGCGAATGGAAATGAGGAGGTAATTACCTCTGAAGTAGGTTCTCCAGCGCCGATCAACTTGACCTTTACCGTCGTGGGTACGTCCTGCGCTACCGGAAGCGGATCGATCAGCGTTCAGGCCATCGGTGGAACGGCTCCATATTCCTACCTGTGGAATACCGGAGATGTAGACAGCGCACTGTCCAATGTTTTCACCGGATTGTACATCGTCACTATTACAGATACCAATGGTTGTACGGCAGTAGATTCTTCATTGGTCAACTCAACTGGATCTGGGCTCGTTGCTGTATTTAACACCCAAGATGAATTCTGTGGCCAAGGCAATGGATCCCTCGCCTTGAGCATGGTCGTTGGCAATGCTCCGTATTCGTATGCTTGGAGCAACGGCGGAACAAATGCAAGTATCTCTAGCCTAAGTGCAGGAACGTACACCGTTACAGTAACCGATTCGGTCGGCTGCATGGATTCCTTCACCGAAACCATCGTAGACGCAGTAGCCGAAATCGATGAGAACGGTGCTATCATCGCTGATGTGAGTTGCTATGGCGACTCCAATGGTTCCATAACCGTTACCGCCGCTCAAGGGTCTCAGCCGTGGCAATTCGTTTGGTCAACCGGCTTCTCGGGGGCTACCATCACGGGCCTCAGCGCAGGAAGTTATACGGTAACCTTGACCGATAGCGCGGGTTGTACAGATGAAGCTACGTTTGACATCGTTGAGCCAGACAGCATCACGGTTGTTGTTTCTAGTGACTCTTCCAATGAAGGGTTTTGTGACGGAATGATCACCTTAAATGTTACTGGCGGCGCGGCCCCGTATATCTATTCTTGGTCGCACGACGCTTCTCTGAACAGCAATGAAGCAATGGGATTGTGTGCGGGTCCTTACTCGGTTACAATCACTGATGCGGCCGGGTGTGAGAAAGTAATTTCGAGCAGCGTAGGCACCGTCACCAGCATTTCGGAGATTGGATCTAACAAGATTCGCGTGTTTCCGAATCCAGCCAATGACATCCTCTACATTGAGTCAACGGAGACTTCGCTGGATCAGCTAGTTATGCTTGACATGAGCGGCAGGGTGATTCGCACTTGGAACGGAGACGTTTTGTCCCTTGACCTGAACGGCATTGAGATCGGCCGATACAACTTGTTGATTCGCAGTAAAGAAGGATTCGTCGTCAAAGCCATCGTGGTAGGTCGATAATCTATCATTCTGCTTGTTTAAGACCTTAAGAAATGCTTCCCTTTGCGGAAGCATTTTTTATGTCTGATCAAACCCCTCCTACCGATCGCCCTCGCATCGTAATACTCGGTGCAGGCTTTGCGGGCTTACGATTGGCGCGTAAACTGAGTAATCAACCGGTGGACGTACTGTTGATCGACAAGAACAATTTTCATCAATTTCAACCGCTTTTTTACCAGGTGGCGACGGCGGGTCTTGCTCCCAGTTCGATTTCGTTCCCCATCCGAAAGGCCTTTCACAAAGCCAAAAATGTGCGTTTTCGAATGGCCGAGGTGCATCAGATCGACCCGACCGAACGCTCTGTAGTTACTTCCATCGGAAAGATCACTTATGACACCTTAGTGATCGCAACGGGATCCGATACCAATTACTTCAACAATCGGCAAATTGAGGCGCACGCGCTTCCCATGAAATCGGTTCAGGAATCACTGATCATCCGCAACCGCATCCTTGAGAACATGGAGGCTGCATTGGTTGCTGAATCAGATGAAGAACGAAGGGCCCTCATGAACGTAGTTGTTGTAGGTGGCGGACCAACGGGCACAGAAGTTTCAGGGGCTCTTTCAGAAATGCGGTCGTACGTATTGCCGAAGGATTATCCCGAATTGGATTTTAGCCAGATGGAAATCCACTTGATCGAGGCATCACCTCGACTTTTGGGCGCCATGAGCGCGGTATCTTCCACAGAATCGATGGCATTCTTAACCGAGATGGGTGTTCAGGTGGAGCTGAACACGTTGGTGGAGTCGTATGACGGACACACCGTAACGACTAAGGATGGTAGAACCTTCATCACCAAGAACTTGATTTGGGCAGCGGGCATCAAGGGAAACCTTTTGAAAGGAATCCCGACCGAATCGATTGCAGCGAACGGCCGTATTAAAGTGGATGGCTTCAATCGAATGCAGGGCCACAAAGATTTGTATGTGCTTGGTGATATTGCCATGATGGAAACAGATGGCTTCAAAAAAGGGCATCCTCAAGTGGCTCAAGTCGCCATCCAACAAGCCGATCGCCTGAGCGCCAATCTACTTCTCCAGCTCAAAGGAAAGGCTTCCCTACCCTTTCAATACAACGACCTGGGATCAATGGCAACGGTAGGACGGAACCGAGCGGTTGTGGATCTTCCCTATTGGAAATTCCAAGGCTTCTTCGCCTGGGTTTTTTGGTTGTTCGTTCACCTCATGTCAATCTTGGGTGTCAAGAATCGCCTATTTATATTCCTCGAATGGACGTGGAATTACTTCACCTACGATCAGTCGCTCCGACTAGTAATAAAACAAAAGCCCCGCGACAGCGAGGCTTCTGATTAAAACTGTTTGGTCAGTGCTCAATGCTCGTGATCAGCATGATCGTGCTCCTCTTCTTCTAAGTTCAACTCTGCTTCTTTGGCTGCGTCCACTTCCACGCTGTAATCTTTCACAATTACACCGTCTGCCACGAACGTCAATCGCGTTTCGGGCTCGGTTATCGCAGCAATTTCTTCTTCAGAGAGTCCTTCGTCTTCCGCGTAATGCTTCAAATCTTCGACGCTAGTAGTCTCCATATAGAGCGTGCCATCGATCACTGCTTCCTTGCCATCGATGTTCTTGGGAACGAAGAATCCGTAGTCACGGAAAGAAACGTGCATGCTCTCCCCTTCACCATATTCCATAGTCATCCAACACCCTTTGGCTTGGCAAACTTTCGCTACAACCCCTTTGACCTTGAGATTTACGGAATCTACACCCGTAATTTTATTCGGTGCTTCATTCACATCCACTGCTCCTGCTTCATCGATTGATGCACCAAAGAATGCAATGGCTGGCTTTTTAACTTCAACCGAGTTGGTCGTATCTACGCTCTCTGAATTGGCTGTGTCCGCTCCGTTTTGACACGCAGAGAATGCAATCAGTATGGCGGGAATGAATAATATTTTCTTCATGGTTTTTGATTTCATAGTGAGTACGAAGTTAATAATCAAGCAGCTCTTGTAG
Organism: Cryomorphaceae bacterium; assembly: GCA_040221375.1. Lineage (GTDB taxonomy): Bacteria > Bacteroidota > Bacteroidia > Flavobacteriales_G > Salibacteraceae > SHAN690. The sequence goes on along the minus strand of JAVKEP010000067.1, from coordinate 29,502 downwards.
CTTCAGTTCAAGTCTGTTTACTGCGAGAAATTGCTCTTCTAACTGGGCCGCAAAAGGTACCGGCGTATCCAAGCTGGCGCAACGCATTACGGGCGCGTCCAAATGCTCGAAACAATCTTCGTTGATCCGTGCGACGATCTCCGCTCCGATGCCACCTGTGAGTGAATCCTCGTGTAACACGATGGCCTTGCCCGTCCGTTTAACCGAGTTATAAATTGTCTCCATATCAAGCGGTGCTAACGTTCTGAGATCGATGATGTCAAAACTGTGTTCAGTAAACGATTCCTGTGCTTTTACAGCCCACTGAACGCCCAATCCGTACGTGATGATGGAAACATCATTCCCCCGCCTTGCATGGGCCGCCTTTCCTATCTCTGTTGTATAATAGCCGGTAGGAACGTCGCCCGTCAGACTTCGGTAGAGGTATTTGTGTTCAAAAAACAACACTGGATTAGGGTCTGAAAACGCCGCAAGCAGGAGGCCTTTTGCGTCTTCGGGATTGGAAGGATACACGATTTTTAGTCCTGGCGTATGAAAAAACCATGCTTCGGTCGATTGGGAATGGTAGGGTCCGGCACCCACGCCCGCTCCGGTTGGCATTCGGATTACAACGTCGGCGTTCTGGCCCCATCTCCAATGGATTTTTGCGAGGTTATTGACGATCTGATTGAAGCCACTGGTAACGAAATCAGAAAATTGCATCTCTACCATGGCCTTTTTTCCGGCAATGCTCAATCCCAATCCAGCACCGAGAATCGCTGATTCGCACAATGGCGTGTTGCGCACCCTTTCTTTTCCGTACCGACGCATCAGTCCTTCAGTCACCTTGAACACGCCACCGTAGTCTGCAATGTCTTGCCCCATGAGGACCAAATCGGGGTGCTTCATCATGGCTTCGTTCATTCCATCGGCAATGGCGTCAACAAAGCGCATTTGCTTCACCGAACTGCTTGGCGGTGCAATGGATACGGCGTGGGGAGCAAATAGGTCCTTCGCTTCTTTTTCTGCATCGGCCACCACATCCGCGTAAGACATCGCCTCTTCGAATGCGCTGCCTATGTCAAGTTTCATTTGTTCTTTGAGGGCGACGACCGCTTCATGGGTCAACAGACCTTCTTCCATGAGGAAAGTTTCGAACGTATCCACTGGGTCTTTCTTTGCCCACGCATCTTGGATGCCTTCAGGATAGTACTTGGTGCCGCTGGCTTCTTCGTGTCCGCGCATTCTGAATGTGATGCATTCGAGCAGGACGGGCTTGGGGTCTTTTTCCATATCTGCAGCCAGGCCTTTGATCGTATCAATGACTTCCAAGATGTTGTTACCATCCACTTGAACGGCCTTCATCCCGTAGCCGATGCCTTTGTCGATGAACTGTTCACAACGAAATTGTTCATTGCTCGGCGTACTCAAGCCCCATTGGTTGTTCTCGACTACAAACACAACGGGAAGGTCCCAAACGGCTGCCACATTCAGGGCTTCATGAAAATCGCCTTCGCTTGCTCCACCGTCTCCCGTGAAAACCAACGTAGGACTCTTCTTTCCGTCCAATTTTTGGGCAAGCGCAATGCCATCTGCGATGCCTAATTGGGGGCCCAAATGAGAGATCATGCCGACGATGCGATGCTCAGAAGTGCCAAAATGGAAGCTGCGGTCGCGGCCTTGGGTAAATCCTTTGGCCTTCCCTTGAAACTGTGCGAACAAACGCGCCAAGGGAACGCCTCGCGTAGTGAACACCCCCAAGTTTCTGTGCATGGTAAGCATGAAGGCTTCGTTTGGCAATCCGTAAGCGCAGCCAACGCTGATGGCCTCCTGACCATAACCGCTGAACCATTTCGAGATTTTCCCCTGCCTCAAATAGATGAGCATTTTCTCTTCGATCTGTCTAGGAAGGAGCAGCTGTTTGTACACATCGATGAGGGCATCGTCAGAATAAGTTCCGCGCTTAAATTTCATGGGGTGAAAATGAGAACTCAAATGTAGCTATCTGACCTCGCTTGTCTAAGAAAATCGACGGTTGGTCGTAAAAGGTACAAGGCCAATGCAGCCTTTTGGATACATTCCCGTCCAAGATTTCAAAACCTATAACCACAAACAAACATGAAAAGATTTTTATTCCTTTTTTCTGCCTTGGCGATCGTCTTGGCTTTGGCGAGTTGCAACAAGTGTAAGAACGTTACCTGCAGCAACGATGGAACATGCGAAGACGGCAGTTGTGTCTGCCTAAATGGATTCTCTGGCGACAGTTGTCAAATTGAGGATAAGTGTATTACGGGCAATGTAAACTGCCTCAATGAGGGGATTTGCGAAGACGGAAAGTGCGATTGCGAAAAGGACTACTTCGGCCCCAGCTGTGAGACCTTTTGCGAGGAAGGAACGTATAAAAAGTCGACCGGTGAATGCCTTTGCTATCCTGGTTTCACAGGTGAAAGCTGCGGAACGGAAATGCGCCTGGATTGGATTGCGAGCTATACAGTTCCTTCAGATTGCAATGGACAAGATGTGCAATCTACCATTTCAGCCATGGATCATCCAGATCCTGACAGTTTATTCGCCGCCAACTACGTGAGCGTCACAAACCTGACTACGGCAGGAGATACAAAAGGATATGGGATCATTACCGATGACAACCAGCTGATCGTACCAAAGCAAAATGTGAAAGATGCCAATGGAACGAAGTTCTCCGTTGAATCGACGTCACCTGCATCCTTGAATGGAAGCAACTTCAACATTACCATTAAGCGCGTCTACGAGAGCAATGCTATCTTGTGCGTTCTGAATTTTAACCGTAATTGATTCAATCATCTATACAATGAATACTCGAATAGTTAACTACCTGGGCCTTGTGATCGCTTTCGCAGGACTCCTTTCCCTTCAATCCTGTAAGAATCCATGCAAAGATGTGGTATGCGAGAACGGAGGAATCTGCAATGAAGACAACGACGGCGTTTGCGACTGTGAAGACACGTTTTACGGAACGCTGTGTGAAACGGAATGCGTCAACGGTACCTACGGCGATGGCACGTGTGCATGCGACGATTACTATGAAGGCGATGCTTGTAAGATCGAGGAGCGCATCAAGTTTTATGGTGCCTATGATGTCGATGAAGAATGTGACATCAATTACACCTACGCCTCAACCATCAAATCGACTACCGGAAACGTGTACAAGATCGAAATTTCCTACCTCTATCGAGGCGATTGGGAAAACCCAATCATCGCTGAAGTAAACGGCCACAACATTACCATCCCTTCTCAGCAGCCGGAGGATGGATTTACCATGTCAGGGTCAGGAATCATGACTGACGATGGTTCAGAGTTGGTGATCAATTATACATTGGATGATTCATCCATTGGAACCGTATCGTGTGAAGCAATTTTCACGCGGCAATAGTTCGAAAGCTGAATTCCAAGCATAAAAAAAGCCCCGAGTGATCGGGGCTTTTTTATTTCATTGATAAGAGAGAATTACTTCTTCTTGATCACTTTGGCTTCGCCAACAGGCTCAGTAAGCTCCTTCTTCTCAGCAGCTTCCGTTTTGGCACCTGGCTTCTTAACTTTTGCATCGCCGATTGGCTCTGTTAGCTCTTTAGCTGTTTCCTTCACTTCTTCTGCAGCTCCTTCCACTTTGACTTCAACCTCCTCAGCGGCATCTTTCATTGCTTCTTTAGCTTCTTCTGCAGATTCAGCAGCTTTATCCATGGCAGCTTCTACGTGCGTAGCACCGTCTTCATGGCTTTCATCGTGAGATTCTCCTCCACCACCACATGCAGTCAATACAGCGGCAGTAAACAAGAAAAACATTGCGGTTCGTGTGATTCTTTTCATATTTAGATGGATTTCATATTCCTTACAAAGTAAATCAATTTTAAGGCATGAATCAATGGACTTCGTAATTCACTTCGTTTGTCCAACTTTTCCAATCCCTTCGACGTCTAATTCTTCTGCACCGAAGACAAGGACACGTTTTTCATATATTTACGCCTCAAAATAATACCTATGTTCAAAAAGCTCTTGTTCCCTGTGATTGTCGCCATGTTGACCGTCTTTAGTGTATCCTGTAATCAGTGCGACGACGAATGCAGTAATGGAGGGACATGCAACGATAGCGAATGCGATTGTTTGAAGGGATATTCCGGTCCAACGTGTGACAGCCTTGACCTTTGTGAGCTAAGGGACATTGAATGTGCTTTTGGTCTCTGCGAAAAAGGCGACTGCATCTGCCAAGAAGGCTACGAAGGCGAACTTTGCGAAGTTGAAACAAGGGCAAAGTTCTTGGGCACCTACCAAATCAGTGAGTATTGTGATCCTTTGGATACGGTACAAGGGCATTACATGGAAATCAACCGAAACCTATTGAACCCAACGCGCATCGAACTTTCCAACGTATTCAACGCTAATCAATTCCCGGTGGTGGGTTTCTTCTCTAAGGTGAATGCAAGCGTTCAAAAATCGACCGTAAAGTTCTCTGTTTTCTCTCAAAACCCAGATGGCAATGATCGCTCTGTGAGCGGAAGTGGCGTCATCGATATGGCCGATACCAATAACATTACGGTGACGATTGATTACACCGTAGTCAATGGAAATAAAACATATACATGCAGACTGGAAGGGGTTAAGCAATGATCCTATTCTAGCGATAAAGACATTTGAAAGGGCCGCATAAGCGGCCTTTTTTATGTGGTATACATTAGGCTCAGTACCAAAAAGCTTTCATCGATTCTTTGAATTGCATTTCATTTGCTGCACGAGACGGCGTGCAAGCTATAGCTCCTTGCTCGTCACGTGTCTTCAGTCATCTCACTCACCGACCCTAGTACTCTACATTTCATTTCTGGGTGTAGTTTCGAGTCTGAGCAGGAGGAAAATACCGCAGCATCTACTAATTTCGGACCTTGTCTTGAACTCCGCGTGATAAGCTGCTGGCCATGTCAAAAAACAAAAAAAACACCTTCAATTCTTTCGGCGACTTTGTGTACAGCACGAATCCTGACTTCCAAGCGAACGACGAAGAAGAAGAAATTGCATCGCTGTCGCCCTCTGATCAGTTGCTGAACTTGCACCGAGAAACCAAAGGACGAGGGGGCAAAGCCGTAGTCATCGTTCGCGGATTCGAGGGCCCTGAAGATGAATTAAAGACCTTGGGTAAAGCGTTGAAATCGCATTGCGGGACCGGCGGTTCTGTAAAGGATCAAGAGATCATCATCCAAGGCGACCAACGTGAAAAAGTTGAGGCTTATTTAAAAGCAAAAGGATTCAAGACCAAGCGCGTAGGAGGCTGAACTATTTCAACGTCCCCACAACGATCAATTCCGACCGCCGGTTCATTTGGTGATCCTCATTAGAGCAAGGCACACCGTCTCCACAGTCATTGACTAAATCATCCTCTCCTACTCCAACGGCAGCAACAATGCGGTTTTTCGCTATTCCTTGTTGCACCAAATAGTCAACCGTAGATTTTGCTCTTCTGGCTGAGAGCACCATGTTGTATGCCTTTGGTCCGCGAGAGTCACAATGGCTCACCACTTGTATGACGGCATTGGGATGCTGCTGAAGCAGGGAAATGTTTTTATCCATGGTTTCACGCGCATCGCTTCGCATGTCTACACGGTCAAAGTTGAAATAGATGGATTGAAAGGAAATTGCAGGTCGATTGTTGAGGTCTACTTTGTCTTCGTCGACTTCGGTGATGTTGTACACTTCTTTCGGCGGTACTTTTGTCGCACCCACTTTTTTGTCACCCTCGGAAGCTTCTACCGACGCCAATATAATTTCTTGCGGTTCTACATGAATACTGATGGCTTCCACATGCTTAGAGCCGTCGCGCAGTTGCGCCGTGTAGGTAAAATACTCATAGCCGTGGAAGGATTTGTAAGGTGCATACACCAGCGTGCCCTCCGCAGCGTCGTAAATTTGAGAAGCGCCATTGTTCGTCTTAGAAATGGCTACAATTTTAGGCTCATCCGCATCGTTGAACGCGTCGTTTAAGAACACGTTCAAGGAAACTAGTTTTCCTTCCATGGTGGACGCAAAATCTGGTCGGGTGCGCACAGGCATGGCGCCCTGAGAACCTACTACGTGTATTCTGACGAATGCTTTTTGTTCACCTTCCCCCGGGTAGTTTACTGAATAGGTAAACATATCTGAACCCGTGAAATCCTTTTGCGGTGCGTAGACCACCATTCCATTGTTCAGGTCAATGCCATCCAACGTTCCGTTCTCGGGCAACGTAGTTCCCGATATCCGCAGGCGCATTCCCTCAGGGATCGTATCATTATCAAACAAGGAGAGCTTCAACGGAGTGTTGACGGGAGTACTGTACTCGTCGTCTTTCACTTTTTTATTCAAGCTGAAGAAGCTGTTGTCGAGCACCCTTACTCCTACCCATGCTGAGCCCATTTTACCGTATGGCGATCGCACAGAATACTTGAAGGCATCCAACCCTGTATAATCTTTGGCTGGTTGGTAGCGTACCCTGCCTTTCTCCACTTCTTCAATCACGGCACTTCCATGCAGCGGCCTACCAAGCGAGTGAAGCTTGAAAGCAGACGTTTCTAGGCCCTCGTCGTTCTTCAAGACTGAAGCAATGACGGGAGCATTGACATAGGTAGTCACGACGTCGTTCTCCAATCCCATTTCGCCGGTCGGACGAGGGAGCGCTGCCAGAAGCTGTCTTTCCGTAGTTCCGTCGGGCAAGCCGTTCAGAATACCCGCTACCGGTGAGTTCATTGCATATGCTTCAGCGGGCAGCACGTGTATGGTCTTCGACTCGCATGACGAGTGAAACATCAATCGCTTCTCATCTATGACGCTGGCGTACAGCCTCAGTTCGTACTGTCCTTCTTTGTCTACGGCGATGTCAAGGCGATCAGTTACGCCGACTAGACTGTCTTCCAAGTACCAATGGGTTGTCCGCGGAGACAGTCCGCCTACTGCGCTTCCCATTGCGTTCATCACGAGTTTAGAATGAACCAGAACGGTGTCTGAGCCATTCAAGATGAGGTCGGTGTTTTTCAAATCTGAAGGATCGCACGATTCAGTATCGAACTTGTGAAAGATCAACTTGTAGATATCCATGTTGCCAAAGCCCCCAAGACGATTGGACGAGAGAAATGCAACCGAACTGTCCGCGATCATCTTAAAATAAATGTCGTCAGCGGGTCCGTTGATCGGTGCAGCTAAGCGATGTAGGATGCTGTCGCTTTTGAACAACTCTACGTAGTAAACGTCATACCCGCCGACCCCATCCGTACGATCACTGCTAAAAAACAAGAGTTTTCCGTCGGGAGATATCTCTGGACTGTCTTCGTTGAAGGGCGAATTGATGAACCTTGGGAGTCGTTCCGGTTTTGACCAATTTCCCTCGCCGTCTTTCGTTGTTCGAAAGATGTCCAAATGGAACCGGTTGAGCTTCTTATCCAAGACCTCTGCCGTAAACACCATCGTATTTCCATCTTCCGTCAGCGACGCATGGCGGTGGTAGTACTTAAAGTTGATATTCTTCGGGAACCGCACGGGCTCGGTGTAAATGCCGTTCTCCAACGAACTGAACCAGAGGTCGTTTTCTTTGAACAGTAGTATTGTCGAAGCCGCTTCATGGATGTATACCGGCGCTTCGTGTTTATTGGAGTTTACGGTAGAGACATAGGCACGCAGTGGGTGGTCCACCTTATCGGCGGCTACATAGCGTCCGTTTACCTCTCTGGCTATGTGAATGTCTTCGTAGTGCTGTTTGTCCTGGTCGTATATTTTTTCTCCCGTTACGGTGTCATTTCGAGTGGTAAACAGCATCAGGGCAGCATCAGGGCTGATGACGGGATTGTATTCACTGAATTCTGAATTGACTTCTTCCCCAAGGTTAAATATCTCGAGGTCGTCACCAAAAGGTGCACGGTAATTTGAGGTACAAACTTCGCCGCGCAACGTGCGCTCTCCATCCTGCGCCATTCCGCTTGTAGCCGAGAGAAACAGTACTAATAGCCCTCCAAAACCTAAGCCCCTACGGATAGAAATCAAATAAAGCAGAAGGTTTTCATGCATCAGCGGCGCGTTAGTCTTTGGAACTGGATGCGGCTATTGGCCACAATCCCAGTATAGTAGCAAAGATAACCACAGCGGTACAGCCGATGGCGTTATACCATAGGAAACCAATGTCAGTTATGAAGAACATTGTTAACACCATCGTTTCGGCGAGAAGGGCGGCGATGAACACTTCTTTGCTCTTGATTCGCTTGATGTAAAACGCACAGATGAAAATACCGAGGATGGTACCGTAAAACAGCGACCCAAGGATGTTCACCAACTCAATCAAGTTGTCGACCAGCCGAGCCGATAAGGCAAAGATGATCGCCAACACTCCCCACGCCACGGTAGAAAGCTTACTCCGCCAGACGTCTCCCGGTTGCTCAGAGTGGTCTTTTCGGAGCCGCCTCACAAAATCATTCATCGTGGTAGATCCAAGTGCGTTTAGCTCACCTGCTGTTGAAGACATGGCAGCGCTGAGTATGACGGCGAGCAACAATCCAATTGCTCCATTCGGCAAGTTTTCAAGGATCCAACGAATAAAAACGTAATCGGAATCTTTCGTTTCCACTTGAGGATCAATCGCCACGGCCAGATCGCCAAACGACTCATTCAACGCTATTTGTTCGGTTTCGAGTATCCTCAGTGCTTCTTCGTTTCCTGCGATTCCTTTTGCTAAAAGAGAAGCTTTCTCGGTCTGAACCTGGTCAAATCGCGCCAGCAGTTCGGTTCCTTCATCTGCCCGGTCTGAAGTCATCACGGTTTGCACTACATTTTCATTGAAGTGTATCGGGCGTTCGTTGTACTGATAAAAAACGAAAACCATGACCCCGGTAAGCAGGATAAAAAACTGCATTGGAATCTTAAGTACTGCGTTGAACATCAAGCCCATGCGGCTCTGTCGAATGTTGCTTCCGGAAATGTACCGCTGCACCTGACTTTGGTCTGTCCCAAAATAACTCAATGCCAAGAACAATCCACCGGTCAGTCCACTCCAAATGGTATAGCGCTCATTGAAGTCTACATTGAAATTCACAACCTCCATTTTTCCGTGTACACCCGCCACGGCAATTGCTTCGAGGAAGCTCACATGGGGCGCCAATTGATCCACGATCATGTAGAATGCGTAAAACATCCCTCCCATGATTACCGCCATTTGCCACTTTTGGGTGATGCTGACGGCTTTTGTTCCGCCACTTACTGTGTACACGATTACCAACAGACCGATGATTATGTTCATCGTATTCAGGTCCCAGCCGAGCACTGTAGAAAGCACGATGGCCGGGGCGTAAATCGTGATTCCAGCGGCCAAGCCCCGTTGCACCAAGAATAAGAATGCAGTGAGGAGCCGTGTATTGATGTCAAATCGTTCCTCGAGGTATTCGTATGCTGTATATACATTGAGCTTATAGAATATCGGAATGAAGGTGACAGACAAAATAACCAAGGCCAACGGAAGTCCGAAATAGAATTGCAGGAATCCCATGCCGCTCTCAAACGCTTGTCCCGGTGCAGAAAGAAAGGTGATGGCAGAAGCTTGGGTAGCCATCACGGATAGGCCTACGGTAGCCCAGTTCGAATCTTGTCCTCCGCGCAAGTAGGAATTCAAATCACGCTGACGTCGTGTCTTCCACGTGCCGTACCCCACGATGGCGCCTAGTGTTGAAAGCAAAACAATCCAATCCGTTGAATTCATCCGTATTGCTGGCTTATGAATGCGTACACAATGATCTGAAGCAACAAGAAAAAGAGCACCAAGGCGTACGTCCTGCCCCAATTTTCATTTTTACCTCCGTCTCGTTGATCGCTCTGACTTTGGTCCATTCTAATATTCGATTAAGTTGACCATTAACTTATACGCGCCGGTCACTCCCGCCGGGAGTTGGCGGAAGAATGAGATTCCGGTGTAGACCACATCTCCCTCTCCTTTCTTGGCTACCAACAGGCCGCCCAATGCGGGTTCTTCTCCTTTATCAGACCAAGACACAAGTGGAGTGTACTTCGCATCCCACTCGCCGGCAAAATACAAGCCACGCTCTTGTACCCAGCCCTCCCAATCGCTATCGTTCATTTTATTGGGGCGATTGAATACATCGTGCTTCGGTTTTAAAATCTCTACCGTCGAATGCTCATCGGTCACTCGGTCCCTCGACAAGGTCAGCGGGTACGGTCCAATTTGCTCAACTTTTAAGTCATAGGTAGTGTTGTACTGCACGATCAGCTTTCCACCTCGTTCGACGTATTCGTTAAGCAGCGCTGCATTGGCGGCTAGTTCATCGTTTCTATTGAAAGCGCGTATTCCGGTAATTACGGCGTCAAAGGACATGAGCTGATCGATGCTCAACTGGTTAAGGCCCGTGCGAAATACTTGATACCCAATCTCTTCCAAGGCATTGTCTACTTCGTCTCCCGAACCTTCCACGTAAAGAATGCGCTTTGAAGGTGTAAATTGAAGGTCGAGTGGAATGATGTTGACCTGTGCGGGCTCGTGCATGAAAATGAAGGGGATGTGCTCGTAGTCGATCGCCGTTTGCATCATCGAACATCGCTCTCCACCTACATTCGCGGCGAATGTCACCATTGAGTTTGCCGTCATAGCATTGGCCTTAAATTGAAGCGAAACGGTACGTTCCTGTCCGGCCAACAAGCCGGATGGCCAGTCGGCATTTACCAGTTCGAATTCCTTTGGATGGCCGACTTCCATATCAAGAGACACGATGTCTTGGAAGGCCTTGACCACGATTTCTAGGGTCACTACTTCGCCGTTGCGGACGACTTTAGAGCGAACTTTTGGGGTAAATGTTACGGGCTGAACGAAGGCCATGGGCTCTTCGATCTGCCCAATGCTCCGATCATTCCATCTGCGGTGCATTGTAGATGCCCCTACTACCCATTGCTTGTCGATTTGGATCATGTAGTTGACTTGTTCGTCGTGTTTAGACGCAACACCGATGTCTTGCTTTGAACCCATTGCATAGCGCCACCCATCGTGGCTTTCCCTCAGCCAAAAGGGATTGGAAGGTGTTTTGGGTGCCTTCATCTCCGCTTCAAATGAGATGCTCTGTCCCTTCGCTACGATGAACGATGTATCGATGCGTTCGTGTTTGAACGTCACTTCTCTATCTTCCTCTCCTGCGTTGTACACTTCTACGGTTGCCTTGTAGGACGTGCCTATCACGACCGGTGCTTCTCCTGCATATACTTCTACGCGTATCCCGCTCAATGCTAATTTCAGGTCATTGACCCATTGCAAAACTGCTTGCATGTCTTCGCTTTCAGCCCACATGCTGCGCTGTGACAACAGCGGTAATACGTGTCGACGAAAAACGTCCATGTTAGCAGATCGGTCTGTGAAACTGAATTCATCGATCATGCGTTGTAAGCCAGCCGCGTGTTCAGGCGAACGCTCCCAAACACCTGCCATTCCATCGAGAAAATCATCGCTCCAAGTGCCTTTCACGAATTGCAGATACTCCCACTGCTCGCCTCTACTTCGTGGCGTTCCGAATGCCTGGCAGCGGTGTTTACTTCTAGCCATCGATGCGATTTCGTTCATTCCTAGCCCCATGAGGTCATTGAATACGCCCACGTTTACCCGATGCATCTTATCGGCGATCAGGGCTGCATCGGATTTTTCGTCCAAGGATTTATCCCACCAAGAAGAGGTGTTGTGGTAGAGCACGGTCGGTGTCCACGGCTGCAAGAACTCGAGTTGGGACGGATAGGCCGTTGGGTCACCCGCCAGGTCAAAAGCCTCTTCAGCGAGGATGGCTGAAGCTTCATGGTGGCCGTGTCCTGCGCGCCTACTCGGAGGAAAGCGAGTGATGATTACGTGTGGCCTGAATTTCCGAATGACTTGTACTACGTCTTGCAACACTTCGTCCTTCCCCCAAAATTCGAAGCTTTCCTCTGCGCTCTTAGAATAACCGAAGTCAATGGCTCGCGTAAAGAATTGCTCACCTCCATCCACCTTCCGAGCCTCCAACAGCTCATACGTTCTGATCACACCTAGGCCATCCCCTTTCTCATCGCCGATTAAGTTCTGTCCACCTTGGCCTCTCGTCAACGAAAGGTAGGCCGTTCGCACGTGTTGATCGTTTTCCAGCCACGATATGAGTCGGGTGTTTTCATCATCCGGGTGCGCGGCCAAATACAAGACCCTCAGGCCTCTCTGCATCTCTTGCAAGTCTTGATAAATCTCTACCGTACTCTTCAGTTCGTGGTTTTGTGCTTGGGTTGACCATGTCAAGCAGCACATCAAAAGCCATCCTATTCCTCTCCTCATTCTTCTTAAAGTGTCATTTTCGCGCATCAAAGAAACAATTTACCAGCACTTTCGCGTTCCCTTTTCCATGCGCACTCTTGTAATGGTCATATTCCTACTCTGTTCAGTCTTGTCCTCCAAAGACGGAATGGCCCAAGTACGCTTCCCCGCTCAAGCGCTGAATAACCCCGCAGCACACCGAAGCCTGTTTGAAGCTACGCTTCCGATCACAGAGCTGGAAATTTACAGTCGAAAAGAAAAAGAAAACACACTATTGCTAGAAAACGGTTACGCTTCGTACGCATTCCTCAACCAGGATTGGCCGCCCCAAGGAGATAGCGTGGTTCCCGTTTCGGTGAATATCATCTTTACCAAGTATCCAAAAGAGCGCTCGTTCTGGTTGACCGACTACCACTGGTTATTGGCCAAGCGATTGGAGGCCTTGTTTGATTTGGACCCGCGGTTTAACCATCCCTCCGTGTCCTTCAGCATCACGCTACAAACGGCTTGCGACAACGAATTCGAAGCAATGCAATTATTTCACGGTATGGAGCTGGGGTACCGAAAACTGCGCGCTGAAGAAACCCCAATCGAGGAAAAGGCTGAAGAAACGAATAGCGAACTGGGAGAAAGACCCGAACAAAAGCATGAGCATAACAAGGTGATTCTGAAAAAAATCAAGCGATTCATGGTTCGGCAGCAATACTCGATGGACTCGATGGTCTTCAATGCCTTGGAACGACATCCTGAATGGGAAGATGCGCTGGTGGTGATCGACTGGACTGGAAGCATGTACGGCCATGGAGCTGAAGTGCTTTTATGGCACGCAATGAATGAAGAGGAGAGTGGGATTGAACACATCGCCTTGTTTAACGATGGAGACGGTAAGAAATCAAGGAAGAAGGTAGTCGGGTTTACCGGTGGCATTTACACCTCTCAGGCATCACCCGTCACGAAGCCGGTAAAGCTGTTTAACAAAGTGAAGAACAAAGGCAACGGAGGTGACAGTCCAGAAAACGACATGGAGGCATTGATCAAAGCGATTCAGGCATTTCCAGCGTCCAAGGAAATTGTGTTGGTCGCAGATAATCGAAGTTGCATCCGAGATTTCCTCTTGGTTCATTGCATAGAGCGGCCCATCCATGTAATCCTAACCGATACCCGAAAGGGCATCAATCACCAATACATCAACCTCGCTTGGCGAACGGGAGGCTCGCTTCATTGGGAATCGGAAGATTTGTACGGAATCGACTCCTTGATGGCACAAGATTCATTGGTGATCATGGATGAACGCTACGTCCTTTCCCCTGATGGATGGATCACCCCTTCAGATCGACTGGGATCTGGTTATGGCTTTTGTACGCGCTACTACCGAGCGCCGCGCAGAAAGCAGGCCCGGAAAAAACGAAAGGAACCGAAGTGCTACTTTACGGAATGATGTCAACGTGGGCCGAGCTGCGCGTTGAAAATGGATTATATTTCTCGCCTCTAACTTTACGCCCATGATCAGACCCTTCCACCTCGCTATTCCAGTACGAGAAATTGTCGAAACCCGAGCCTTCTACAAGGACGTAATCGGTTGCCGCGAAGGACGTTCGAGCGATCATTGGGTAGACATGGACTTGTATGGACATCAGTTGGTATTGCACGTCTCAGAAAACCTTGACCGAAACCCATCATCTAATCCGGTGGATGGCCACAACGTTCCCGTTCCCCATTTCGGCGTGGTATTGATTCCTACTGCGTGGCACGAGTTAGCCGATCGATTGCGTTCTGCTGGAATCAAATTTCTCATCGAACCACACACTCGATTCAAAGGGGAAGTTGGAGAGCAATCTACCCTCTTCTTCTTAGACCCGTCAGGAAACGCGTTAGAATTCAAGGCCTTTCAGAACGACGATCAACTGTTCGCCAAATGACGGCATCATGTTCATAGTGCTGTACAAATTTGTTGTCCACGAAGGGCAAGAGGAGAGCTTTATTGAGGCTTGGGAAGGCTTAACGCGGCTCATTTACCAATTCGAAGGAAGCCTCGGTTCGCACCTCCATCTATCGACCGAACACCCGTTGACCTACATCGCGTATGCACAATGGCCGGACCAAACAAGGTGGGAAAATTCGGGAAATAACCTACCCGAAGAAGCCAACAAATGGCGAGGACAAATGAGGGATGCTTGTGCGCTTATCGAGACGATTCATTCGCTCAACAGTGTGAAAGACCTAACTGAAACTAAGATTTATAATTAAATTTTTATCAGGAAGTTAAGGCATTTTAAAACATCTAACACTTCAATAACTCCATAGTGGTTATCCATCAACTCGTTAAGCGATGTTGGTATACACTGCTTGCACGTCATCATCTTCTTCCATCTTGTCGAGCATCTTCTCGATTTCTTCCAGTTGTTCCTCTGAAAAATCGACGGGTGCGTTCGGGATCCGTTGCAAGTTGGCCTTTTCGACTTCGATGTCTTTCGCTTGCAGGGCGTCGCTCATCGAACCAAAATTGGTATAGTCGGCGTAGGCGTAAATGACCCCATCGTTTTCCACGATTTCTTCGAGCCCAGCGTCGATCAATTCGAACTCCAATTCTTCCAGGTCCATCTCCTCGCCTTTTTCGAATTGGAAGACGGCCTTCCGATCAAACATAAATTCGAGGGATCCCGTGGGCACGAGGCTCCCGCCCGATTTTGTGAAGTAATGCTTTACGTTGGCAACCGTGCGTACGGTATTGTCGGTTGCGCATTCTACGAAAACTAACACGCCATGGGGGCCTTTGCCTTCGTAATTGACTTCCGTGTAGTCGGCCGCATCCTTTCCTTCTGCACGTTTGATGGCGGACTCGATGTTGTCCTTCGGCATGTTTTGCGCCTTCGCATTTTGAATGGCAGTGCGAAGAGATGCGTTCATATCTGGGTCGACACCTCCCTCTTTAGCGGCCATGGTTATAGCCTTAGCGAGCTTTGGGAAGATGCGCGACATCTTATCCCATCGTTTCTCTTTGGCTGCTCTTCGGTATTCAAATGCTCTTCCCATCGTTTCTAATTGTGCCGCGAAAATAATTATTGCTCTTCATCTGTGGCTTTGGCAAGCTCAGTTATCGCCTGCGTTATAAAACAATTTCTGCTTCCGCACACTACCAATCCACCGACGCCGTTATTGCAAAAAATTCTACAACCATGATACGAACACTCCCTGTCTTGGCCCTCTCTGTCGTCTTCGGACTCAGTGCTTGTAAGAAGCTCGATGAACCCGTAGATGCCCACTTCTTCGTTCAAAACGCCAAAGAAGATTACACCTTGTACATCAATGACGTGCGCGTTGGAGTGATCAACAGCACCACTGAGATTCCCGTGATTTGCGACGATTCACTGATGATGCTCACCACGCCCTATGTCATTGAGCTTAAAAAGAATTCCTACCGTCTTGAAGACGAATCCAGCAAGGTGGTCGCTTCGGGCTCGATCCGGTTGGGGAAGCAATCGGTTTCTACTTCAGGCGAACAGGATTTCGGAGGTACCTACGTTTGGATCCGTGGTTCGGAGATGATCATGGGCTTTAATTCCGAAACGATAACACCAGAATTGATCAATCGTTGCGAACCTTGAAAATGGCATGAGCAATCATTCTCCGCAATTCGAACAGTAGTTTCTTAAGGACGTAAATCTGACCGCCCAGCTCGCGCAGTCTACAATAATGGGGGTATCATTGCACTCTCATGGCAAAGCAAAATTTTACGGCAAAGACCCTCTACGGCTTAGAAGACTTAGCCGTAAAAGAATTGACCCAGTTCGGTGCGGGTAAATTGGTCAAGGGAAACCGGATAGTTGAATTTGAAGGAGATCAAGCCCTGCTGTACAAGGCAAATCTCTGCAGTAGAAGCATCCTCAGGATCCTGCTACCCATCAGTTCGTTTACCGCCCACAACGACAGGCATCTGTATCAAATGGCCAAGAAAGTGAACTGGTCAAAATACCTGCGGCTCGACCAATCCTTCGCAATCGACAGTACGGTGAATGGTAAACGTTTCCGTCATTCTCAGTACGCTGCGCTGAAGGTGAAGGACGCCATCGTGGATCAATTCAAGGAAGAAACGCAAGAACGTCCAAACGTCAACACCCACAATCCGGACATTCGGATCAATCTGCACATTTCTGAGACAGACGTGACGCTCTCGCTGGATAGTTCGGGCGATAGTTTAGAGAAACGGGGCTACCGCACAGAAAGCAACGAAGCTCCGATGAGCGAATGCTTGGCTGCGGCAATGATCTTATTATCCGAGTGGGACATGAAGACACCGTTGGTCGATGCTATGACCGGGTCGGGCACGATTGCAATTGAGGCGGCGCTCATCGCGACCAATACTCCACCTGGATTGTTTAGAAGCTTTGGCTTCGAGCGTTGGCCCGATTTCGACGCTGGACTTTACAAGCAGATTCAGCACCAATTGAGAACCGAAATCACCGCTCCACAAACAAGGATCATTGCACGAGACATCAATGCCCAGAACATCTCTACTGCGAAACGCAATGCCAGCAGGGCGGCTGTGATTGAGCACATCACCTTCGAAAAGCAGGATTTTTTGACTTCCGAGCCCCTCGACGTTCCCGCGGTGTTCTACATGAACCCTCCTTATGGAGAGCGCTTGGATGAGGAAGAAGACATGCTTCCTTTCTATCACGACATTGGCTTTCGGCTCAAACACCACTTTCCGGGAAACAAATTATGGGTGATCAGCGGGAACCTGTCTGCTTTGAAACGCATCGGACTGAAACCAGATCACAAGTTCAAACTTTTTAATGGTTCCATCGAATGCAGACTCAACGGCTACAGCCTCTTTGCGGGAAAGCGTGTGGTACAGTAAGGTTTTGCATTGGCCAACCATGATCTCGCGACTTGTGTACCCTTCACCCTCTTTGCTTTTTAAAAAATAATAGAGAACAGCATGCCGTGATGGCGGCTCTTTATGTAAGTCGTGCTATCCTTGTTGAACCATTCGCCCTCCGATGATGCAACCCATTGAAACACCCCGCTTGATTCTCAGGCCTTTTACACTCGCGGATGTGGAACCATCTTTTAAAATGGAGCAAAATCCAGAAGTCAATCGCTACACGCATGACGGCGGAGTGAAAACACGTGCACAAGTAGAACGAGCAATCGTTGAAGGTCCACTGGAAGATTATAAAAAGTATGGATTCGGAAGAATGGCCATTGAACTTAAGGAGGAGCGGCAGTTCATCGGGTTCACAGGACTGAAGTACATCGCCGATTTGGGGCGCGTGGACCTCGGATATCGACTGGCTCGAGAATGTTGGGGGCAAGGATTCGCGACCGAATCCGGTATAGCTTCGTTGCGTTTCGGATTTATCGACCTTGACTTGGAGGAAATCATCGCGACCATCTTACCTGCCAACTCCTCATCAGCGAACGTTCTTACTAAACTTGCATTTATCTTGGAAGAAGAGCTGATCATGCATGGAATTCCACAACAACTGTTTTCCTTGCAACGCTCGGATTGGAATGCTAAACAAAACAACAACGAATAAATGCCCGAAAATCAAACCTGTCCTAAATGCAGTTCGCCCTATGGCTATCCAGCCGAATCCCTCATGATGTGTCCTGAGTGCGGACATGAATGGGATCCCGAAAGTGTGCTTGAAAGCGGTGGGTTGGATGTAGTAGACGCCGCAGGAAATCCACTTCAAAACGGCGACAGCGTAATCGTTGTCAAAAACCTTCCGGTAAAAGGAGCTCCGAAACCGATCAAGGCGGGAACAAAGGTGAAGAACATACGACTAACAGAAGGTGACCACAACATCTCTTGCAAGATCGATGGTTTCGGTTCCATGGCACTCAAATCTGAATTTGTCAAAAAGGCGTAGATCAACTGCGTTCTTCCCAAATGCACGCTAGGTTTACCAGCGTCTCTACGGACTTTTGTAAGTCTTGCACACTCGCCCACTCCATTTTGCTGTGAAAACTGTGTTCTCCTGCAAAGATGTTCGGACATGGGAGCCCCATAAACGACAATTTTGAACCGTCGGTTCCGCAGCGTATGCTTCCTGTAACCGGCTCCAACCCTGAACGCTTTATGGCTTCAATGGCAAAGGCGCTTACCTGCGGACATTCCTTGATTACGTTCTTCATGTTGCGGTATTGCTGCGACACTTCAAACGTGTACGACGAGTTTGGATAGCGTTTCATTACTTCGATCAACGTGTTTTCCAAGCGTCGTTCGTATTCTCGGAGTTCGGCGTCTTCGAACGAACGGATGATGAACGTAACCTCCGCTTTCTCGATGCCAGCCTTCATTTCATAAGGGTGAACGAAGCCTTCGCGACCGTCAGTAGTTTCGGGAGACCAAGCATCCTTCGGGAGGGCGGCGATCAATTCTGAGACAGCCTTTAAGGCGCTTTCCAATTGGCCTTTTGCAAATCCAGGGTGGAAATTCACGCCTTCTATGGTGATGTCAACTCGATCGGCACTGAACGTTTCGTCTTCAAATGAACCAAGCGCTTCTCCGTCTACGGTGTAGCCAAACTCAGCTCCGAGTTTGTCCATATCCACCTTGTCTGCGCCTCTACCGATTTCCTCATCCGGTGTAAAGAGGATGCGAATGGCACCGTGCTTGACTTCAGGATGCTCCATGAAATAGTGCGCAACGTCCATGATGGCGGCTACTCCTGCCTTGTTATCGGCGCCCAGCAGAGTGGTCCCATCTGCCGTAATGATGTCGTTCCCTATTTTTTTCTGCAGTTCAGGGTGCGCTGAGGGGTCGATCTTGACGCTTTCATCCTTTGGCAAGGTGATGACACCGCCCTGATAATTCTCATGGATGATCGGTTTAACGTTCGTCCCGCTGCTTTCGGGCGAGGTGTCTACATGGGAGCAAAAGCAAATGACAGGCACGTGCTTCTCGGTATTTGACGGGATGGTAGCATAGACGTACCCGTGTTGATCCATTTCTGCGTCGAAGATGCCCATTGCCTGCAATTCCGAAACGAGCAGTCGGCTCAGGTCTTTTTGTTTTTCAGTAGACGGCGTAGTGTTGGATTGCGGGTCAGATTGGGTGTCGATTTGGACGTATCGCAAAAAGCGATCTAAGGCAGTAAACGTGTAATCCATGAATATGCGTTCTTTGATTCCAAAGGTAGCATTGAGACCCGGACTCCCCTCTGCTCAGGCGGAATTCGAAGTACAACACAGCTGTACTCAACGGATTCTCGGACGCTCTTCGGCAGTCGAACTTCTTTAACTGATGCCGTGCCCTTCGGCTATATTTGCCGGCATGATTCACTACAACCCAAAAGACTGGTTCGGGCTTATTTTTCACTTTCATAAGAGCGACACCTTCCGAACCTTGTTCTGGGTAATCGTGAGCGTGGCGTTGTATAGCACGCTGGTTGTCTATTTAGAACGCGAAGTGTTCGAGACGACCTTCTCCACATCGGTGATGCACAGCTTGCTCGGATTTGTCATTTCACTCCTACTCGTCTTCCGGACGAATACCGCTTATGAGCGATGGTGGGAAGGCAGAAAACAATGGGGCGCCTTGGTCAATGTGGCTCGTAATTACTCGTTCAAGATCCGAAATTTCGTGAATGATGAGGAGGCGCAGGAACGCATGATTCGGTTGAATGCCTTGTATCCCTATGCGCTCAAGGAACATTTACGCATCGCGGATTACGCGCTGTTGCCTCCAGGCATCCAAGCTGAAATCACTGAAATTGCGGGTGCAAAACAACACGTACCCAATGCAATAGCGTTGAAAATGCAGTCGGAACTCCACGCCTGTGAAGTTAGTTTCGCCCAAGAACTCGCCATGATCGAGGACATCGAACGATTCACCAATATCTGTGGCGCGTGCGAGCGGATCAAGAAGACGCCGATTCCGTACAACTACAACATATTCATCAAGAAATTCATTTTCGCTTACATCCTAACGATGCCCATAGGATTCGGCGCTTCGTTCGGTTATTGGACGGTATTGGCCTCTTCCTTCACGTTTTACACCTTAGCGAGTCTTGAGTTGATCGCCGAGTCCATCGAAGACCCTTTTGGACTCGACACGGACGACTTACCTACGGATGAATTGGCCGAAACGATTGACAACAACCTAAAAGAGGTATGACCTTTGCATTCGGCTCGCTAATGAAGCATTTTGCAATCACATTGACCTTGGTGGTCGCTTTAGGATCGAGCCATGCCCAAGACGCCCCACCCGAGGAGGGCGTTCCATTTAACAAGGTCATCTATTTCAACGGTACGCCGGAAAACGAGTACTATGACCCTTACATGTACGTTCGGTATACAGGCATTCCAGAGTTCTTACTCGAGGAGGCTTCCAAGGCCCATGATACGCCGATCACGTACAACACCAATACGAGGCAATACGACATACGAAACACGAATGAACCCCTCTGGTACTACGCCAATTATAGGGTATACATCAAATACACCCGAGACGGTCTTTACAAGATTTGGGCAAGCTACGATGGCATGCCATCGATGCATCCCGACCGGACCCACGATAGTATGATCATGCAGGACATTGCCCGTGACTGGACTGGACTCTATCAAGGCATCGTTGATCGGGCGATGGCAAGGTCCATTCAAGGCGAGCGATAAGGCGGCTAGATGTGCTTCTCAGCGTGGTAACTGCTGCGAACCAAGGGACCGCTCTCAACGTGTTCAATTCCCATGGCCTCACCCAATGCTTTGTAGCGCTCAAATTGCTCAGGCGTAACCCATTCCGATACGGGCAGGTGTTTTTTCGAAGGTTGCAAGTACTGTCCGATCGTAACTACCGAAACGCCTTGGGCGAGCAGGTCCTTAAGGGTTTGAACCACCTCTTCTTCCGTCTCCCCTAAACCCACCATGATTCCACTCTTGGTCCGGTCAATGCCACCTTCCTTGAGCCGCTTTAGCACTTCCATGCTCCGCCAATACTTGGCTTGAATGCGGACTTTTTTGGTGATGCGTTCCACGGTTTCAATGTTGTGCGATACCACCTCTGGCTTGACTTCAAGGATTGGATTGAGGTTTTCCCATTCGCCTTTAAAATCCGGAATCAACGTCTCAATCGTTACACCAGGATTCTTTCTACGAATCATCTCCACGGTCTTTTTCCAGTGCCCTGCGCCACCATCGGCAAGGTCGTCCCGGTCAACGGAAGTAATCACTGCGTGCTTGAGTCCCATTACGCGGATGCTCTCGGCGACCTTGGCCGGTTCGAAGATGTCTACCTCCTCACCTGCACCGGTAGCTACGTTGCAAAACTGGCACGAACGCGTACAGGTATTGCCCAGAATCATGAACGTAGCGGTGCCCGCGCTCCAGCACTCACTCTGGTTGGGGCATTTTCCGCTTGAGCAAATCGTATGCAAGTTTCGCTTCTCCACTACCTCTTTTACCTTGAGGTATTCCTTTCCACTCGGAATTTTGACCTTCAACCATGTTGGCTTTCGAAGTTTTACGTCTTGATCCTCTTTATTCTTGAGCAAATTTGCCATGCTGTTCTCCTAGTTATTCGTGCTGTATTTGATCCGGAATGTCGACGGGCAATCAACCATTGACGTGTTCCTGAATCGTTTGTCGGATGATGCGTACGCAATCCATCAACTGCTCCTCATTCATCACCAATGGCGGTGCAAATCGGATGATGTTTCCGTGGGTAGGCTTGGCGAGCAATCCATTGTCTTTGAGGCGTACGCAGATATCCCACGCAGTGCTACTGCTCGGGTCATCGTTTATGATCACCGCATTTAGCAAACCTCTACCCCTCACCAACCGGATGATGTCAAACTCCTCGGCAATTTTTTTCATTTCTGAACGGAACAGCTCGCCCAGTTTACGCGCGTTCACTGCTAATCTTTCATCCAAAACGACCTTGAGGGCTTCCGTGGCGACGGCAGCGGCGATCGGGTTACCCCCAAAAGTACTTCCGTGTTGACCCGGTTGAATCACATTCATGATGGCGTCGTCTGCAAGGACAGCGGAAACGGGATATGCTCCTCCGCTCAAGGCCTTTCCTAAGATGAGAATGTCTGGACGCGTATACGTTGCTTCCTGGCGCTCGCAATGTCCTTCACAAGAACATTTGCCACAGACGGCGAGCAAGGAACCCGTCCTGGCTATACCGGTCTGAATTTCATCCGCGATCAACAAGACGTCATGGCGTTGGCAAATCTCCTTCGCTTTTCTGATGTAATCGTCATCAGGTGTGTTTACACCAGCTTCGCCTTGGATGGGCTCGACCAAGAATGCCACCACACCACTTTCCTTCACAGCGTTCTCGAGCGCGGTGAGGTCATTGTAGGGTACGGCCTGAAATCCTTCGGTATACGGGCCGAAATTCTTTCTTGCGTCTTGATCGTTCGAGAATGAGATGATCGTGGTAGTTCGGCCGTGGAAATTATCTTCTGCAACGATGATCTTGGCTTGGTTCTCAGCGATTCCGCGCTTTTCGTAGCCATACTTGCGCGCCAATTTGATGGCCGTCTCGACGGCCTCTGCGCCCGAATTCATCGGCAATACCTTGTCAAATTTGAAGTAATCAGTTATGTACCGTTCGAATTCACCTAGACGAGAGTTGTAGAACGCTCGACTCGTAAGGGTCAACTTGCTCGCTTGTTCTGTCAACGCCCCTACAATACGGGGATGACAATGTCCCTGATTCACAGCAGAGTAGGCGGAAAGAAAATCATAGTATTGCTTGCCTTCAACGTCCCAAACAAATACGCCCTCTCCTCGATCTAGTACCACAGGCAAAGGATGGTAGTTGTGGGCTCCGTGCTTGTCTTCGAGTGCAATCGCCTCTTTCGAGGAAATTTGTGTAGTTGAAATCATGGTATTAACGTTTAAATCGACCCCAAAGATAGAAGATGAATATCTGCTCAACGAATTTTCACCAATCCTTACATTGGTCTTCTTTATAATAGAGATACAATGAAAACTTCGTTTATAACCCTATTGTTTATCAGCACCGTTGTACTGTGCAAGGGACAAGCCTTTAGGAACCTACAAGCCGCCGTTCCTTCCGTGCCTTATGACAACATCCACGTGCAAGCCTTAGACAACGACTCGCTTGCCTCTACTTATTTAATATGGGCAAAGCATTCGGTGAAGGAGCACTTTCATGCCTACCACACAGAAGTCGTTTATGTATTGAGTGGGAAAGGAAGCATGACCCTTGGCGATCAGGAGAAAGTCATCCAAGAAGGGGATTACATTTTCATACCAGCCGGAACACATCACGCTGTAAAAGTTCTGAGCGACGAACCCATGAAAGTAATCAGCCTCCAAACGCCGCACTTCGATGGAAGTGATCGAGTGTTTGTAGACCAATAGAGACGCGGATTTCCACTCAAACTGGCACCAAAGACCTGCAAAACCCCTCAAAAAGGGCCTCACTTATTAACAAAGGGGCGCATTTATCAACAAAACATGCTCTAATGCTTGCAGTCTCTAAGGTTCCGACTAATATTTGTCTCGTTGAAACAAATTGTTTAACCTAAAAAACCATTTAACATGAACAAAGCTGAATTGATTGAAGCTATGGCTAACGGAGCCGGAATCTCTAAAGCTGATGCTAAAAAGGCATTGGATGCATTCATTGACACTACTACAGGAGCACTTAAGAAAGGCAACCGTGTGGCACTCGTTGGATTTGGATCTTTCTCAGTTTCTAAGCGTTCTGCTAGAACTGGCCGTAACCCACAAACTGGTAAGGAAATCAAGATTGCTGCTAAGAACGTAGTTAAGTTCAAAGCAGGAGCTGATCTTAGCGGATCTGTGAACTAAGAAAAGCCAAAAGCATTTCGAAGGGTCATTCAACCAAGGTTGTTTGACCCTTTTTTATTGTCCAAAACTGCTCCGTACGGATTTCTATATTTGTCACTCACCTAATAAGCTGACAATGGGAAAAGGAGATAAGAAAACGACCAAAGGAAAAAGAATCGCAGGAAGCTATGGAAAGACGCGTCAAAAGAAGAAGCGTGCCGTTCCTGTGGTAAAGGCCAAGAAAGCAGCCGCACCTAAGGCTGCAGGTGAAAAGAAGGCTGCTCCAGCGAAAAAGGCGGCGGCCAAAAAGGCCACAACCACTAAGGCTACCGCAACTAAAACTACGGCTGCAAAGGCGAAAGCAGCACCCAAGAAGGCTGCGACGAAAAAAGCCCCTGCCAAGAAGCCAGCGGCAAAGAAGTAAACAACCTTTTCTTCCTTAAGGAAACAAGCGACTCATTTTCCACGTGCCTTCGGCGCGCTGGTAGCGAATACGATCATGAAGCCGACTCGACCTTCCTTGCCAAAACTCAAAGTAGGAGGGTTTAATTAAGAAACCACCCCAATGAGGAGGCCGCGGTACGTCCTGTCCTTCATATTTTTCGGTGATCTCGCGTAATCGTTGCTCCAAATGATCTCGGGTTGACAATTCTTCGCTTTGCAGGCTTGCCCAGGCTCCGAGTTGGCTTTCCCTTGGCCTTGATGCAAAGTAGGCGGCGCTTTCTTTCTCAGAGATGCGAACTGCCGTTCCCCTAACCCGTACCTGACGCTCCATCCACGGCCAAAAAAAGTTCACGCCCACCTTGGGGTTTCTTGAGATGTCCTTCCCTTTGGCGCTCTCATAGTTGGTGTAAAATACCAGTCCACGCTCATCGATCTTTCGTAGCAATACGATTCTGCTTTCTGGATAGCCCTCTTGGTTCACTGTTGTCAAGGTCATGGCATTCGCGTCTTCGATCCCCAAGTGTGCTTTCTGTAGCCATGCGTCCAACATAGCTATCGGACTATCGAGGCAATCTGCCTCTTCTAGCTTTTGCTTTACATAGTCCTTGCGTGCGGCTTCGTAACTCATGATGTTTTCAAATGTAATGCCTTCCCTCCTGGCCTCTGGCGAAATTACGCATTCCCGGCCGTGCGAAAATCTGGTGGCTACTCCACCCTGACAACGGAACATGCGTCTAATGATATAGATACTTGCAATAAAGAAAACGGTATTCTATTTTGCACACAGAATGTTTAGACCCGATAACATAGAAAACGAATTCTTCGTGAAGTTAGGATTCAGCTTTTCCGAAGAGCAGTTGGCGAAGGGAAAGGTCTTGATTTCTGAACCTTTTCTCGGTGATCCAAACTTCAATCGCTCGGTTATCTTGCTCACAGAGTATACAAAAGAAGACGGCGCCGTAGGACTTGTCCTCAACAAACCTACTGAACTGTACATGGACGACATCATCGACGGGTTTCCTGAACATATGTTTTCATTCCACTACGGCGGCCCTGTGAATCCAGAAAACCTGTTCTATCTCCACACCCTTGGAGCGGCCGTGGAAGAGGCACAAGAGGTCTTGCCTGGACTTTTCTGGAGCGGCGAATTCGATCAAGTCGTTTCATTGGTAAAAACGGGAGCGGTGGGTCCAGAACAAGCAAAGTTTTATGGCGGTTATTCGGGATGGAGTGCAGGACAACTCGAAGCAGAGTTGAAGGAGCGAAGTTGGATCATCTGTGACCTGTCTCCTTTAGAAATCATGGAGAACCGACCCGATGAAATGTGGAGAACAAGCCTTCGCACCTTGGGTAAAAAATTCTCCATCATGGCCGAATTCCCGGAAGATCCGGGTTTAAATTGAATCGCCCTACTCCTCTATTTTACTTCTCAGAAAACTTGTGAGTTCGATTCCAGCCTTCCGATCTGGAAGGGTTTCCTCAAGCTGCATGGGAATCACCCCGACAATGCTATTGGCCATAAATATCGCGTCGGCATGCTCCAAATCATTCAGACTGACAGGGGCTTCTTTAACTTGAGGTAACTCTAAGAGTACGCGCCGCGCAATCCCATCTAAGCAGCCCGCTTCCAACGGCGGAGTTCTGATCTCTTCACCAAATCGCAGCAAAATATTGCTGGAAATCCCCTCCACCACTCCGTTCCTCTGATTTATAAGGACGAGGTCATCCTTCTTCGCATCCTTGGCCTCGAGCGCTGCCAAGACTTGCCAATGCTTGGAAATTAATTTATGACGGTTGGCAGGCGTCGCATCAAAGAAGGTCTTACTCACCCCTAAGGTCTTGGTTTGACTTGTAAGCATCGGATCCGATTCCAGCTCTTCAACGTTGAGCACTACGGTCACTGCGTTGGACATTGGAGTATAGCGCCCCTGCCCGCTTCTAAAAAAGGTAATGCGCGCACGTACAATTTCACTGCTGCGATCGCTGAGCACAGTACGTATGCCCGCGTAGATGGCCTCCAAATCCAACGGCTCCATCCTTAAAAAGTTCAATACCGCCACAATTCGATCCTGCCTCAGAGACCAGTAAGTTGGTGAGCCATTGATGCAAAGTAGGCTTTCAAAAAATCCGTCGGCATAAAGGAAGCCGCGGTTACTGAACCCCTCACTTGCCGAGGGTGTGAATCCGTTTTCGGTAAACAGGTACTCAGCCATGGATCAGAAAAATCTGAGCAGTAATTGAGGCTCGAGGATAAAAGTGAACACGACGCCAAAGATGGCGCCAAAATAATGCGCAGAATGGGCGATGTGGCTCTTGCTGTTCTTATCCAAGTAGTATTCCAAGCCCAAGTAAAGTAAGCCGAATATCCAGGCAGGGATATGAATGGGAATAAAAATGATGCCGAGGGGCGCCGTTGGTTCGATGAGAATAAAGGCATAGACAATCGCGCTTACGGCACCCGAAGCACCTACCCCATGGTAAGCGTAATTCTGCCGATTTCGCGCGAATCCAGGAAGGCTGCTGAATAAAATGCCACCCAAATAGAGCATCATGAAGTAAAGAATCCACTTTTCAGGGAAAAGTGCGGCAAAGGCGCCTTCGACATATTTTCCAAATTGATAAAGGACGAACATGTTGATGACCAAATGTCCCCAGTCGGCGTGAATAAACGCGTGCGAAACGAAGCGATACCATTCTTTTTTCTGGACGATCATGTATGGTTGAAAATCCAATTTGAAAAACAGATCGCGGTTGTTGAATGCGCTGATGCTCGCCAACGCACAAGCAACCAGTATGATCAAGGTAATGCTCATTTGTACGCTAGTATTGATTGTATTGCGGGGCCACAGTATTGGACGATGTCCGAAGCGATGAGACCGTGCTCGCCTTTTACTTGCTTAGCCATGTCGGCGGCTAAGCCGTGAAGGTACACACCACAGATGGTAGCGACCAGTGGGTCCTTGAATTGGGCTATGAAGGAGGTGATGATTCCAGTCAAAACGTCTCCACTGCCCGCTGTGGCCATTCCAGGGTTACCAGTTGAATTGATATAAATGGAACCGTCAGGTGCGGCTATTGTCGTGCGGGCACCTTTCAAGGCAATTATAGCGTGGTATTTCTTAGCTGCTGCCTTGAGCTGTTTGATGCGTTCAAACGAATCGTGGGTCGGCCCAAAGAGTCGCTCAAATTCACCGGCGTGAGGCGTCAGTACGCTGTTCTTCGGCAGGTCGTTCAGGAAATCTTTGTTCTCAGCCATCATATTCAGGGCATCGGCATCTAGCACCAAGGGTACTTTAGCGGATTTCAGCAAGGCCTTCAATGCACGGCGCGACTTTTTGTTCTGTCCGAGTCCTGGTCCGATTGCGATTGCGTTAAACCTACCCAATACTGGCAGCTCGCCGATGCACTCCTCGTGATCATCTACCGAGCACATCGCCTCTGGTATGGAAGTTTGAACGATATCGTACCCACACGAAGGAATGTGTACCGTCAATTTGCCTACACCCGTCCTTAGGGCGGCCTGAGCTGCGAGCACAGCGGCTCCGATCATCCCATAACTTCCGCCAATCAGCAAGGCGTGTCCAAATTTCCCTTTGTGATCAAATCGATCCCGTGCGAAATAGGACGTGTATTCGGTGAGATCGTTTACGAAGTATGTCGGGCAATTCACCGATGCCAAATACTTTGGGTCAAGCCCTATGTGAATCAATCGCCAACGGCCGATGACAGCACTGTTCTCAGGCATGAAAAATGCCAACTTAGGTACTTGAAAAGACAAGGTATACGACGCAGAAATGACGCTTCCATTCATCTGTGTGCACTTGTCTGCAAACAGTCCCGATGGCATGTCAATGCAAACTACCTCTGCAATGCTAGCGTTGACTTGATCGATGCACAAAGCGGCCAAGCCATCAACTGGGCGGTTCAAACCCGACCCGAACAGTCCATCGACGACGACCGAACGGCTGGCAATCGCCGGAAAATGCTCTTCTTCCAAGATATAGTGTACCTCATGATTGGCGGCAATTAATCGGTCTAAATTGACCTGGAGGTCGGTAGAAAACTTTTCTGAATAACGTACGATATACGTATCCACCTGATAGCCTTTCTCGATCAGCCTTCGCGCCATGACCAATGCATCACCTCCGTTGTTACCTACGCCTGCCAAAACCACGACGTGACGGTCTGATTCATACGTTTCCACAAACCAATCAACACATGCCGCACCTGCACGTTCCATCAGGTCAACCGACTCGATTGATGCACGCTCGATGGTTACACGATCTGCTTCGCGGACTTGATCGGTCGATAGGATCTTCAACATGTGAACAAAGGTAGGAATGGCCGCTGATGTTTTTCATACGCCCTCCACTCTTTCCAACGCGATCTAACATCTCCATGAACACGAGGTTTATGCACGATCTGAAGGGAGGCGTCTGTTTAGGTTGAAGGAAAGAAGGACGGCCTTGAGAGGCGAACCTTGTCAAGCAACGTGCTAAGGTCGATTCACGTGCAATTGAAAATGCTCAATGATGTCCAATCCATATCCAAACAGTACGTCGTCCATGAATAGGGCTGGATAGATAAACACCGGCTCGGGTGGCGTATCCCCTTCGTCGTCCACATTGATGATCAAGCATTCAATCTCTTTGCGCTGGAGGTAGTCGACGATCGTCGCGCATTGCTTGCAATCGTTGGATACGTATAAGGTATAGCGTTTGGGAAGCGTAAACATAGAACTCGGGAACGGCCTATTTGACTACCAGCTCTAAGTTCTTGTCGATTTCCGGTTGGAACGAACTTTTCCCGAGGATCTTCACCTCGAAGGACACGGGCTCAAACCCGGGAGAATCAACGAATACTTCAAACTCACCAGGAGGCAGAATGATAACATATCGCATCGTTTTCGGATTCGGGGTATAGATGCCGTACAAATCGCCTGTTTTCAGGTCAGAAACCGTGATTTCGGCTGAGTTGATGTCAAAACTCTCTTCGGC
>JAVKEP010000066.1:0-36387 GCA_040221375.1 Cryomorphaceae bacterium | reverse complement strand
TATGGTCGGGCATGGATTTCTCGTTCTAAAACAGCCACGAACGCCTTCGTCACCTCGTGGCTTTCAGCATGGCTCGGATGAAATTCCTCTAAGTGAATCTCGTACTTTCCTCGTTTCACGCGACGGACATGTGCAAATACTACTTCATAATCCAGCCGCTTCAACAGTACTTCGGTGCCTCGGTAGAAAGGCGCTTGTTGGCTGAGAAACTCAATCCACAATCCTTTCTCAGCCCCGGGCGTGTGATCGGCGAGCAACGCCACTGCATGCGGTGCAGGCTGATCCTTGATCGTTAGAAATGCTTCCTTGTCCAAAATAGGCATCGACCCGAAACGTGACCGAAGCCGAAAAAAATACCGGTCCATGTCGACCTGCTTTACCTTTCGATAGACGGGTAGGATATTGAGATCATAATACAAGCTCGCTGCACAACCCGCCCACTCCCAATTTCCCGAGTGGCCCATGAGTAGAATGACATTTTTGCCTTGGGATGCCTTTTGAGAAAGCAGCTCCGGTTGAAGGAATACGACGCGTTTCTTCAAGCCTTCTGCTGAGATCGATTGGAGCTTGATGGTTTCGACCATTACATCGGCTAAGTAGGCATAGAACTCATTTGTGATGCGGCTGCGCTCACTGGAGGTCTTGTCTGGAAATGACTTGCGTAAGTTGAGGTGAACGACGCCTTTTCGGTACCCAAACACGTGTTGGAGTGACCACGCCAGCACGTCTGA
The DNA here is from genome assembly GCA_040221375.1 of Cryomorphaceae bacterium. Taxonomy (GTDB): domain Bacteria; phylum Bacteroidota; class Bacteroidia; order Flavobacteriales_G; family Salibacteraceae; genus SHAN690. Next base: position 35,656 of record JAVKEP010000066.1, on the reverse strand, counting down.
AATCCGGTAGAGGACGCCGAGTGGTAGAAGGGAGAGGATGCGCAGGAGAAAGACGACGATTTGCATAAAGTGTTTGCAAATTTATGCGCTTTCGGGTGCGTCAGGAAGCTGAGCTTTTTAGCTTTGGTGTGAACCACCTTTTTTTATGCTGAAGCATCTAGAGATTACAAACTATGCATTGATCCAACACACACTGGTGACTTTAGAGCCAGGTTTTACGGTGATTACAGGAGAAACGGGCGCAGGTAAATCAATTCTCTTGGAAGCCTTGGGGTTGGTTTTGGGAAGCCGGGCTAATTTCAATGCCATTCGCAAAGGAGAAGAGAAATGCGTCATCGAAGCGACATTTGAGTACGACAACGACGCGCTTGATGCAGCACTGACGAAAGAATCACTGGACGTGCATTCGGACGTTATTTTGAGAAGGGAATTGACTTCTTCAGGCAGGAGCAGGGCATTTGTAAACGACAGTCCAGTCAACAATGCGGTTCTCAAGGAAATCGCTGGCTATCTCGTTGACATGCACGGCCAACAAGAAAATCTTTCGCTTCAAACGCAGGGTTACCAAGTCCGTCAACTCGATCTTTTTGCACGAAATCAAAAGACTTTTGCTGCCTTTGTTGAATCCCACCGGACATTCAAATCCATGGAGAAACAGCTCGCTCAGCTTGTAGACGCCGCTGCGCAAGTGAGAAAGGATGAAGACTATTTCAAGTTTCAGTTCGAAGAGCTGCAAGAGTTGACAGTCGATGTGGAAACCTTTCAATCGCTTGAAGAAGAATTGAGCGAATTGGAGCACGCCGAAGACATCCAACGATCACTTTCTGTAGCCGACGATGCTTTAGGAGGAGGAAGCGATGGAAATGAAGCTGCATTGAACATACTGAGAAGAGCCGTAGCTGAGCTAAAGAGCATAGAGGGATTCACGGAACGATTGAAAGAGTTGAGTGGGCGATTGGGGTCTTCGTTGATCGAGCTGGAAGACATTCAAGCAGAATGCACGCGCATCGCGAATGCGGTGGAGTACAACCCGCAGCGCTTGGAGGTGGTGCGCGATCAATTGGACCAAGTGCAGCGACTCATGCACAAGCACGGAGTTACATCCTTAGCTGAACTGCTCGAGGTGAGGGAAGAGTACCGCATTAAGTTGGAAGGAATCGCTTCTTACGAGGATGAACTGGCAGAACTCGAAAGCAAGTCCGCTGCTGCGGCTACTGTGCTGAACGAAAAGGCGGTCGCGCTAACGGCGTCGAGAAAGAATGCCGTTGAGTTATATGTCAGTCGACTCACCGAGCAAGTGAGGAAACTCGGGATGGCCAAGGCCAACATCGAAATTCGGATGACGCCGTTAGAGGCAGTAGGCCCTCTTGGCGCTGAAACCATCGAGATGTGGTTCGATGCGAATGGCAATCAACATCTGGTACCTCTGAAAGACAGTGCATCGGGAGGAGAGGTTTCTCGATTGATGCTCGCTTTAAAAAGTATTTTAGCTGAAAATGACCAAACACCGACGTTGATTTTTGATGAGATCGATACAGGTGTGAGCGGCGAGATTGCCAAGCAGATCGGAGTTTTGATGCGTTCGATCAGCGCCCATACTCAGATCATTGCCGTTACCCACCTCCCGGGTGTCGCCGCCAAAGGGAAACACCACCTTCAAATTGCAAAACGCGAAGAAGCGGGGCAGGTGCTTTCCGGATTGCGTGTATTGGACAAAGCAGCTAGGATTCAAGAAATCGCAGGCATGTTCTCTGGCAATGCATTGAGCCAAGCATCGCTCGAAAGCGCCAGAAACTTGTTGGAAGAGAATTGAGATCGACGAACAATAGTATTTTTATCGCATAACTAATCTACAGACAGAAATGAGTGATTTACTAAAGAACAAGAAGGGCATCATTTTCGGGGCATTGGACGAACGATCCATTGCTTGGAAGGTGGCTGAAAAGGTGCACGCAGAGGGAGGATCTTTCCTACTCTCAAATGCACCCATTGCTATGCGCATGGGGAAGATCAATGAATTGGCAGAGAAGTGTGGAACAGAAGTGGTGGGAGCCGATGCCACCAGCATGGAAGATCTAGCGAATTTGTTCGACGCAGCTACGGAGAAGTACGGCAAACTCGACTTTGTACTTCATTCCATTGGCATGTCGCCCAACGTTAGGAAAGACAAGGCCTACACAGACTTAAACCACGATTGGTTTCAAAAGACGCTCGACATCTCTGCGCTGTCGTTCCATAAAGTGCTCCAAACGGCCTATGGCAAAGATGCGATGAACGACTGGGGTTCCATTTTGGCCTTGAGCTACATTGCGGCACAAGAAGCCTATCCTTTTTATAGCGACATGGCCGATGCGAAAGCTACGTTGGAATCAATCGCTCGGAGTTTCGGTTATCATTTCGGTGTAAAGAATAAAGTGCGGGTAAACACGATATCTCAGTCTCCGACGGTTACTTCAGCAGGCAGTGGCATCAGTGGCTTCGATAAGTTTTTCAATTTTGCCGAAGAGATGTCGCCGTTGGGCAACGCCGACGCAGATGCTTGCGCAGATTACTGCGCCATGATGTTCAGTGACATGACCCGTTACGTAACCATGCAAAACCTCTTTCATGATGGCGGTTACAGCACCACAGGAATTACCTCCAAGGTAATGGAAAAATGGGCCTAACCATGGTTAATGCAGTCAAACAAAAAAAGCCCCAAAGGATGGGGCTTTTTTTATACTCTATGGCGTAGTACCGCTCAGCGATGAGCACGTTCTAGCTCCTTCTTCTTGAGGAGTTGCTTCTTCACTTTCTCGATGGATTCGATCAACGAATGTTCGAAGCTTTCGCTGTGGTGTTCTGCAAAAACATCTTCGCCAGGAATGTTTAGCTTCAATTCTACCTTCTTGTTTTCCTTCTGTGCATCGTACTCCAATCGCAGGTAAACTTCGGCTCCGATGATTGGATTGTAATACTTTTCTAGCTTTTGCACTCGCTCTTTGGTCGTTTCTACCAAATCCTCTTTGGCGTTAAATCCGACGGTCTGTATATCCCATTTCATATGACTAGATTTTGTACTATGAATATACGTAACTGATCAGGGCCGACGACGAATTTTAAGGCTCCTTGACATTTATCAGTGTTCCTTCTTTTTAAAGATGCTGATGTTGGCGAAAATATTGAGCAAGCCTTTCAATGCATCAAAGTACAAGGTGATCATCAAAAGAAAGGACATCACCCAAAGAATCACCATGTTGACTTGAAGGGTAGGGTAGTACCGCCCAAATACTTTCTTTTTCGGTGCGTAAAAATGAGCACGAAGTCCGTCTGGAATATGGAAGACTGGATCGGCTCGTTGGATCAGATGTCCATCGTATTCAGTTATCTGATTAAACTCATTTTTGTTGGATACCAAATCAGAGAGGCTTTCATTCTCAAAGTTGTTACGCAGTTCATTGAACGCGGCTTTGTCTTCTTCGGTTTGTTGGTGAGATCGGATAACGGCATCCTTCTCATCGCTGTTGTAATTCCACTGCTTCACGTAGTAGCGATTCACCGTACTGAGGTAGGTGGAAAAGTCTGCGAGCAACTCTTCGTCCAAGCTTTCCACGGTAAATTTTTCTACGTCATCAAAAACGAGTACCGAGTCAACAAAGGCCAGAATGTCATTCTCACGACTTACTTCGTTGCGCACCGTGAGCAGGTCTCTTCCTATTTCTTCTTCTGTATAGCGCTGCCGGTTCCTCAAGAATTCTTTGAACTTACCGATCTTGGCTTTCAACTCTGGGACCCAGAAATTCTTCTTGAAGTTCGCGTCGCTCATCTGCTGATCGTAGGTATAGAAGAGCTTTTCGTAATCGTTGTTGATGAACTGATTCACGGCAAGCGCCTCAAAAGACCATCGCGATGCCATGACCTCTCCAATGAGTGGTACGATGCTTTGGGAGGTAATAACAGGATTGAGTTTCTCAAACTTCACCAATACCCCGCTGAACAAGATCTGTGGAATGATCAGGAAGGGAATGATGATGTAAATCGTCACCGCAGAATTGAAGGTTGAGGAGATGTTCAACCCGAGCATATTCGCAAAGCACGCTGTGGTGAAAAGGATCAACCAATAATCCCAAAGCATACCGTCGATGCCTAAAATGGAATTTCCGATGATGATGAAGGTGAACATTTGAATCGCCGATAGCACGAACATGATCGTAATCTTGGAGAGCAGGTAACTAGCCTTGCTCAAATGCAGGAACGATTCTCGTTTGCGTATTTTTTGATCCTTGAATATTTCTTCTGCACTGACTGTTAATCCTAAGAAAAGGGCAACAATCACCGCCATGAACATGTAGACAATCAAGTTGTCATTTTCATAGAAAATGTACTCCTGAGCATCTTGTTCTCCTATCATCACGTAGCGCAAAAAGTAGCTCAAGATGAAACCCAATAAAGGCGCTTCCAGGAGGTTGATCGCCAAGTACTGGGTGTTCGTGATTTTCGAGAGTACGTCTCGCGTGATGAACACTTTCCACTGGTTGAAGAAGTTCGGTGTTTTGAATTCCACCTCCGGAAGCTCAGGCTTTTCGAAATTTAATTCCTCCGTAAACTTTTGATTGTAAATGTCATTCCACTCCTTGGGAGAAGTCTTTCGCTTGTCGGTCAGGTTTCCGTATTCATCCACCACCTTCGCCTCGATGATATTGAAGATTTGTTCGGGATTCACGTTACCGCAACGGGCGCATTCACTCTCGCTTTGGTTGATGGCCTGGACTTCTGTTTTAAAGTAGACAATTGCGTCGAGTGGGTTTCCGTAGTAAATCGGATATCCCCCCGTGTCCATGATCATCAGCTTGTCAAACATCTTGAAGATTTCAGACGAAGGCTGGTGGATAACCACAAAGATCAACTTGCCTTTCAATGCCAATTCCTTCAACAAGTCCATGATGTTCTCAGAATCCCTTGACGACAAGCCAGAGGTAGGCTCATCAACAAAGAGGACAGATGGCTCTCGGATCAATTCTAATCCGCAATTGAGGCGCTTTCTCTGCCCACCCGAGATCTTCTTGTTCATGGGGTTACCCACCTGAATGTCCTTGATCTCATACAGACCTAACGAGGTCAGGGTTTCGGTCACACGGTCGCCAATTTCTTCGTCTGAAAGCCCGTCAAAGCACAGCTTGGCGTTGAGGAAGTGGTTTTGGTACACGGTCAACTCATCGATCAGGAGGTCGTCCTGAGAAATGTAGCCGATCATACCGCTCACCTCGTCTTCTTCGTGATGAATGTCGTGTCCGTTGACGGTCACCTTGCCAGAGAAAGGAACGTAATTTCCGTTGAGGATGTTGAGAAGCGTTGACTTTCCAGAGCCACTGGCCCCCATGATTCCGATCAACTTGCCTGACTCTTCTGAAAAATTCAACGGGTGAAGCCCAATCTTTCCGCCCTTGAATCTGTAGGTGATCTCATCGGCTGTGAAAATGATCTTGTTCTCGCTCCGATCGCTCAAGAACCTGCTGATGATGTCGCTGTAATAGATTGGGCTGACCTTCGAACTTCGGATGGAAGAACCCTGGGTTAAGATGTACACCCGCTCTGGATCAATGATTTGACCGTTTAGCAGCAATTCATCATCGCCGAAAAACTTGAGTGCATACATTCCCACACTCTGGATCGAAAGCACAATCAGGCTCCCCGAAAGCGTATCGTGGCAAATGTGTTTGTTCTTTTCTCGTCCGGCCAAGGCCGCAGATGAGTCGATGATCAATAGTTTCTCCGAGTCATCGGTGCTGGCTTCTTTGCACGTGACAAAACGCTTGATGTCCGCCAATTCCTCGTTCGGGATGTTGAATACTTCTGATACGGTATCAACAAACTCAAGTTCTTGCTCGGTAGCCGGCTTTTCTGAATTGATGTACTCGATGAGGCGAAGCAGCACAAAGATCTTTTGCCGTTGCTCTAATTCACCATTGATTTGGGTACAAATCTTCAGCACCTTCACCGAATTCAGTGAAGTCTTCTTTCGCTTGCCTTCCTTTTTCTTCGAAACCTTGTGGTGTACCTCCAGGTACTCGTCGTAATGCCGGAGGTATACATCCACCTGATCTTGGGATAGGCGCTGCTTTAGGAAGTGCTCGACTACGATCCTACTCTGGTTGTTCAGGTCGTCGACGTCAGCTATGATCGCAAATAGCTGCATCAACGCTTTCAGAAGCTTCTCACTCATCTATCTTGATTTCGTCTTGGCTAGTCTTGCGTTAGGTTTCAAAAATAGCCAAGTGTAAGGAATGACAATGGATGGAGCGCAAAAAGAACCCAAGCGATTTAAACAGCTTCAAGGGCCGTCTATTCAGTTGAATACCAGAGTTGTAAACTTGTTATCGGTGAGAGTTTAATTAAATGTACTTCTTAGCTTCTCGCAGACTGACCGGTTTCAGGTGATGCGAATCGATGAATGATCGAACGAAAGCGGGGTCTGACTTTGAGATTTGCCGAAGGGACCAACCGATCGCTTTCTGCAGAAAGAACTCTGTAGATGTGAGATGTGGTTTAATGCATTCAGTGAGCAACTGGGTGTTTACGGCCTCCTTATACTTCAGTTGAAACAAGAGGGTAGATCTTACGAGCCACAGATTGTCGGATTGGTTCCATCGTCTGATTACTTCTGAGATGCGTTTCGGAAAAAGTTTGAAGTAGCTACCGCAAAGCGACGCTGCAATGTAGTCGACCGTATCCCACCACGATTGCGATGTGATCATGCATTCGATCAGTGCCAATGAACTTTCATTCCGGTACCATTTTTTGCGGTCAAAAAGTTCCATCGCGGCGTAGTGCATTTCCCGCTGCGGCGACCGCCAACAGGCTAGTATTACAGACTCGAAGTCTTCGTCTGCCGGCAAACCGTGCTCGGTGATGACCTCGCGTTGGATTTGCTTCCGCTGGGTCGATCGGATCCCGTAAAATTCGAAATGACCCTTCATGTAGGCTGCCATCGCTTCGGCTTCCGAAGCATTGGCTGATGCCGAAAAACGCTGGCTCAGCGCTCGATGAAATGGATGGCTCAATGCTTTAAGAAAGAAAAGCGTGCCCTTTCTCCAGACGAATCAATGGCATCGATGAAATGCATCCCGGGGCGCAGCGCGCGCACGTCAAATTCCACGCGTGAATCAGAAGATTCAACGGTAAGGATAAGCCTCACTTCGGCATCGTAAAGTTGATACGTGGCGCGTGCAGATGAACTCCGTTCAAGGTTCAATATATCAGACGCTGGATTCGGAAATAGCGTAATGATTGGCGATTGAACCTGACCTAAACCGACGCAGACCGTCACAACGACGGTGTCGTATCCGGTGCAACCTTCTTCAGAAGTCACACCGAGCCAGTAGGTTCCTGCGCTGGTAACAGCGATTAAGCTGCTCGTACTTCCTGTAGACCATTCGTAGAACGCCCCTTCGATATTGCTTTCCAGTACCAGTTCCTCACCGGGACAAAACTCCGTGTCTTCGCCCAAATCTACCTCTGGGATGTCCCAAACCACCACTTCGAACGAGCCAGACTGTTCGCAATTGTTGGCGTCCGTTACCGTCAAACCGACGGTGGCGCTATCTGAGAATAATTCGCTGGCACCGGTGCTCCCTGTAGACCAAGCATAACTACTGTAGGTAACGGAGGTGCTGACTTCGTTTTCGCCGCACTTATCTACGTTGTCAATGAATGCAAGTGGAGTTATGGAGTACGTGTTGACAATGATGGTATCACCTCCTGTGCACTCGCCCGCGGCATTGGCATGAAGCCAATAGGTGCCAGCAGTACTGACGGTAATGCTCGAAGAGGTGTCTCCGGTAGACCACAGGTGGTTGATGTAATTGCCTCCTGAAGGAATCGCAGTAGCCGCACCTGGACATATGAGTAAATCTTCCCCTAGGTCTACGTCCGTAATAGCAAGGATGGCGGTTATCGATACGGTATCGCTGCCTACGCAGCCTTGGTTAGAACTCGCTTGTACCCAAAATGTACCTACGGAGTTGAGGGCATTCGTATTGGAAGTGGACCCGTCAGACCACAGAATATTGTTCAAATTTCCGGGGATCGACAAGCTCAGTTCGTCACCGGTGCAGAGTGCGGTGTCGTTTCCTAGGTCTATCTCTGGTGTTCCATAGACTTGAATGATTTGGGTCGTGGTGTCATTACAAGTATCCGCATGGGCCACTAGCATCACTTCGATGGCGCCGGCCGAATCAAACGTCAGTGTGGGTGAGAAGGCCGTATCTATAAATGTACCGTCTTGGTACCATTTTAGACTGTCTGCGTTGGTAGATGTGTTGACCATCGTAATGCTGTCTCCTTGACAAATGGTATCCTGAGAAGGGGTGAATGCCGCAATGGCTCCGCAGCATTGGGTGACGCTGATGTTGGTCACTGCACCCGAAGAGCTCTGCACGCTGTTTAGAAATGCAAATGCCTGCACGGTGACTGCGCCAGGAGGAAGTTGACCGAGGTTTACATTGACCGTTGGATACTGCAACGCTGGCAGACAAATCGCACCGACCGTGTAGTCGAGCTGTACGGTAATTGCTGAACCGCTCTGCGTAACGGTTGCTCCAACATAGGTGTAGTTGGCACAATACAAGAGTAAATTAACCGCGATCCATGTTTCGGTGCAGTTCGTAGGGTTGGTGGTTGTGACGGTGGTAGTGCCAATGAGCGCTTGACCGGAACTATGAAAGCCCAAGGTGACCAAAAGCGCGAGGGTGATTAACTTCTTCATTTCAGGGTTTGTACGTGATTTTCAAAAGTACCTTTCATTTATTAGCTAGCGTTAAACTGAGCAAAGAATAGCCGCCTGAGAAACCAGAATGTTTGTCAATCATTATTTTCGCAGTATGCAAACGAACAAGCGCATCTTCATCCTCGGTGCCATCATCATTGGCGCTGCCCTGACTCGATTGATACCTCATCCGATGAACTTCGCTCCTTTAGGAGCGATGGCTTTGTTCGGGTCTGCATATTTGAGCAAGAACTCCATCGGTCTTGTGGCGACAATGATGGCTTGGTTTATCAGTGATTTGGTGCTGAATAATTTCGTCTACGCTGCTTCAGGATTTACCTTGTTTACCGAAGGCTCGGTATTCATATATGGTAGCATCGTCTTGATCTACTTACTCGGAAAAGGCCTGTTGAAAGAAGTCACACTACCACGGATGTTGGGAGGCAGCCTTGGTGCTTCTGTCATTTTCTTTTTGTTGAGCAATTTTGGAGTTTGGATGAGTGGATATGGATATCCGATGACAGCAGAAGGTTTGGTGGCTTGTTATGTCGCTGCTGTGCCATTCTTCCAAAATACCTTGTTCGGTGACCTCTTCTATGCAGCCGTACTCTTCATGCTATATGAGCGGTATTTTAAATCTCAATTGATCACCGACAAGGTGAGGAGGGATTAAGACCAATGAAGGAGGATTACGTCCTCATTTTTTTCCTAAAAAATGCTTTCAGGATTCCGATTGAATTCGCTTTTTCATTAATTATGTAGAACCACATTGGTGTGGTTTGAAAAGTAATTTTTGTCTAACCAATTCTTATTGAGAGATGAGAAGAGAAAGGTCTCGAGAGCGCAGTCGAAGCAGCTTCGACCGCGAACCAAAGATCAAAAAGGTGAACGCTCATAAACAACTGAGCAGAAACTGGAAACGCTTCCTCGAAACAGAGGAATTTGACGAGTACTAAAGGAGCCCCATCATTGGGGCTTTTTCATGTTCAAAAGAATGCACAACTTCGTTGGATGTGCGGCAGGTACGTTACCATATCGAAAATCAAAGAAATCGAAAAGCGTTTTGGCGTTACGGCGGCAAGCCCTGATGACTATCAGGTGAATGCGAATGTGTCGCCTGGTCAGAAAAGCGCGGTCATCACGGATGCCCATCCCGATCAACTCGAATTTTTCACATTTGGGTTCACGCCTTTCTGGGCAACAAAGCGCATGTACGTCATCAATGCAAGGAGCGAGGGAGACCACAACAAAGACGATGACCCCAAGTACAAGGGTGCCAAAGGCATCATCAATAAGCCTATGTTCAGGAGCTCGATTCGATCCAAGCGCTGCCTCGTGATTGCGGATGCCTTCATCGAAGGCCCCAAGACAGAGAAATTGAGCAAACCTTTCTGCGTCTATTTGCAAGACGGAGAACGGCCCTTTGCTTTTGCTGGAATTTGGGATGAGTGGGCTGATCAATCGACCGGTGAACTGATCCACAGCTTTGCGATCATCACGACCACCGCCGAAGGCGTTTTACAGAAAATAGGGCATCATCGATCGCCGGTCATTTTGGACAGGGAAGGAGAGGGCTTATGGTTGGATAAAAACCTGCCGCTGGCCGAAGCCACTAACTTGTTGAACAGCTCTCCCGAGCACCGATTAAACGCTTATCCCATCTCCACCGACATCAAGAATTCGAGAATGCATGGACTGGAATTGTTGCGTCCGATTGGCGAAAGGGTATTGCCCGAATACACGTATGAATTGCACCAAAGCCTTCAATTGGAAGGAATGGGTGCTGCACCTGCACGTCAACGAAGGCTGTTTGACGATGATGCCAACTAGTTAGGTTGGCTCAATTGAATTCTTCTTCCAAGGTCCCCATTTTGCCAGATTGATAGTCGCTGATGGCTTCCATCAATTCTTTTTCCGAGTTCATAACAAAGGGTCCATAGCTCACGACCGGCTCATTGATCGGTTGGCCCGCGAGCAGTATGGCCCGCGTTGCATGGATTCCTTCCAGGGTTAGCCCGTCCCCATCGTTGTTTAAAACAAGCATGTCTTTCGCTTCAATAACCTGATCATCATTGATTTTTATGGACCCGTCAAGTAGGTATACCACCACGTTGAAATCCGATGGGATGGGAATTTGCATCCGTCCTCCTTTCCCTATTTCCATTCGTAGCGTCAACAAGGGTGAATGCGTTTCAATTGGCCCGATTGCGCCGAGAAAAGTTCCCGCGACGACACCCACACTCACTTTTCCGTCGGATGAACGCACGGACGGAGTGTCTTCTGCCGTCAATGGCTGATAGTTCGCTTTGTCTAGTTTGTGCTTGGCCGGGGCGTTGACCCAAAATTGAATGAGTTCAAACGGTCCGCCCGATTCCGCCAACTCCTTCGCGGGGCGTTCGCTGTGCACCAACCCGAAACCACTGTTCATCCATTGGGTACCTCCAGCATAAATCACGCTTTCGTGCCCTTCTGAATCGCGGTGATGTACACCTCCTTTAAAAATGAAGGAGACCGGAGCAAATCCACGATGGGGATGTGGACCGACGCCCGCCTTACTCTGATGCTGCCCCCCCGGAAGGTCGTCTTCCCAATGGTGAATAAGAAGAAATGGGTCCACCATGTCGAGTCCTTTATACGGAAGGGGCTGGTCCAGCAGTACGCCTCCCATGTTTACTTTGACGGACGGGTAAACTCCTTTGACGCTACGTGTGGTAAAGCTCATGGCTAAAATGTGTGTATGTACAAATATAAATATTTCTGTCATTTCATTCACCCAAACATTGATTCCGAAAAAGCAGCTCAGCACATGAGATTTCGTCCTATTTTCGAGATTCTACTATCTATAAGTGTTCAACGGGTTTAAGCATATCGTTCATTGCATCAGCATATCTGTGCTCATGGTGCTATCAGTTGCAGTAGAAACTGCGGCTCAAAACAACGTATACGTAAGTGACGCGAGCGGGAGCAATGGTTCAACCTGTGGTACGATCGGCTCACCATGCCTTAGCATCCAATACGCCATTGATAGCATTGCCTTGGACGGGGATTCGATCATCATTGACACGGGCGAATACGCCTTGGCGTCGAGCGTAAGTTCGTTTACTCCAGTGGTAAAACTGCCCCAAGGAAAGAGCCTGAGTTTTCGTGGATCAACCGACGGGCAAGGAACAAGGATTAACGGCGATGCGACCCGACGGGGTTTTCTGTATTACTATTCGGGTACCGGCTGCAGCTCTGGTTCTGCCAATGATGGCGTTGCCGACTCGCTCTTATTCACGTTTGAAGACTTGATCATTGAAGATTGCAAAATCACAGAGACCTGCGGTACCACTTCATACGCCTACGGCGGAGGCATGCGAATCGATTGTGACACGGGGTCAGAACTGCGCGTTTTCATCACCGATTGTATTTTTCGTGACAACCAAGCTTTCGACTCACCCGGCACGTTTGCAGGTGGACGTTCATCGAGCGGAGGCGCGATTTTCATCTATGGAAGACGACACGGAAACGCGAATGCTGGAACCTTCGCCGAAGCGCACATAAGCGGATGTGATTTCTCCGGAAATTTTGCCAACCAGAATTGGAATGGAGGGCACGGCGGAGCGATTCTCTTGAGAGACCTCGATACGGCTTCTGTTGTTCAAAGCAGTTTCTGCGACAATTATGTCTACAGTCAATCCGCCGACAACGGTGACCTGCAGCACGATCGAAATGCAGGGGGCGCAATTTGTTTTTACGACATGTACAACACCAATCCGGGCCATGGCTACCTTGTGGATCAATGTACATTCATCAACAACAGCGCTACCACAAATTCAGGTGTCAACTTCACATTCAACTCCGAGGGCGGGGCCATTTTTTTGACGAAAGGCGACGTTCTGAACGCTCAAAATACAGCGACCGTCCACATCAGTTCGAGTAGTTTTTACAACAATTACATCGAAACGGGTATCGAGCACATTGACAAGAACGGTGGCTCGATCGATACGACTTCTGTTGGGTTCAATGCCTATTATGACGAATTTGAAGTGGGCCTTGGAGACGACACTGCGTTATGCGAAGGAGATACGATGACCTTAAACGCACAAATGCCCGGAGGAATTTACTTGTGGCATGATGGCTCAACCGGACCTACGTTCACCGTTGTAGACTCGGGAAGTTATTCGGTGACCGTTACGGTAGGCTCATGCACCGTTGCCGATACCATCGAAATAGCGGTTCAGCCTTATCCATTGGTCGACCTCGGCAACGACACGGTTTTGTGTCCGTATGACAGCGTCGAATTGGACGCATTCATACAGGATGCCACTTACACTTGGTCGACCGGTGACAGTACGGCTAGTATTTTCTACATAGACTCCGGCGAGGTGTGGGTAGAGGTCAGCATCAACGGCTGTGGTGCGACAGATACCATCGTCATCGATACGGTGAACTTGCATCAAAATGTGCTCCCGAACGACACGATTCTCTGTCCCAATGCTTCGATGACCTTAAATGCATTCATCAACGGAGCGTTATACGCTTGGCAGGATGGTTCTTCTTCCTTCACCTATGGGGTGAATCAGCCGGGAACGTACTCTGTTTCGGTATTCAAGGAAGGCTGCAGTGTGAGCGATACCGTCGAAGTGGAATACGTCGTTCAAATCAACGACATCATCGGAAACGACCAGATCGCCTGTGACCAAGATTCCATCGAACTGTTGGTCACACAATCTGGCTTGGAATCCATACTCTGGAGCAATGGTTCCACTGATTCGGTCATTTACGCCACCTCGCCTGGAATGTACGGCGTCACCATCAACGACCGCGGTTGCCTTTTTGAAGACTCCATCCTAGCCAGTTTTAAGCCCCTGCCTGAGGTAGAACTCGGGCCCGATACTTCTGCCTGCCAAGGCAAAGTGATTTGGTTGGATGCGTACTATGCAGGGTGCACGTATATGTGGAATACGAATTATACCAGTCCGTACTACCCAGTCGCCAAAAGCGGTACGTATAAGGTCACCGTAACCCTCAATGGTTGTAGCGTCACCGATCAGATTGACATTGAAATTCATCCTACTCCAAATTTGGAAGTGGATCGACAGGTTGATTTTTGCCTAGGTGATTCTGCCGAGATCACGGCGAGAGGCCCTCAAAATGGCAATTACCTTTGGTCTAATGGAACGGTAGGGAAGTCGATCACGGTATACTCATCCGGCACCTATTCAGTCACCGTCACCCAGCAAGGTTGCACGCGGACCGACTCTACCCAAGTCGATGTGCATCCCATTCCTCAAGTAGAGTTGGGAGAGAATCAAACCCAATGCGAAGGGACGGTACACGTGCTGAAGCCCGGCTTGACAGGAGTAGAATATCTCTGGCAGGATGGTTCTACGGATTCTGTTTTCACTGTTTCCGAAAAGGGCACTTATTGGGTGGTGGTCAGCGCCTTTGGCTGCGGCACTTCCGATACGTTCAGGTACTACACACGACCGGGACCCACACTGAGAGCGATCAATGACACAACCATTTGTTTTGGAGACACGTTTAGCTTTTGGCAAAAGGATACCAATACGCTCTACTTCTGGAACGACAGAAGAAACGGGCTGAAACAGCTGGTCGATGGCGAAGGGGTGTATACCGTAGAAGCATCCAACGATTGCGGAAGATTGCGGGATACGGCCCGCATTGATATCCGAGAATGCGACTGCCGAATGTATATCCCGAATGCGTTTTCTCCGTATGCTGACGGTATCAACGATGTTTTCGAAATCGGACATTCGTGCAATATTTCCAAGTTTAGCATAACCCTGTTTGATCGGTGGGGCGGCGTCGTCTTTTATTCTCAAGATCCAGATTTCCAATGGGATGGAAAAGTGGCTGGTACCCGAGTGCAGGTGGGTAACTATTCCTACCGAATCGAATACAATGCTTTCGTGGGACTTCACGCCAAAAAAGCTAGGCCTTTTGTCAGGTCGGGAAGCGTCACCGTCCTTCGATGACCAGGCGTTCATGCAGGGTTAAAGTTCCTCTATCGTTGCTAAGATTTCATTGCATGACCACCTGATTTCTTCTTCGGTTATGCACAGAGGCGGTGCCAGTCGAAATGCATTGCGCGTAGAGAGAAAGTAGAAGCTGATGATACCCCGTTTCATCAGACCCGCGATGATGGCATCCACTTGCTCGGCACTCTCCATTTCAACTGCGATCATGAGACCAATTTGTCGCACCTCCTTTATCCGTGAGTGGCGCAATAAGGATTTAAACAAACTTCCTTTTTCGTCGACTTCGTGGATCCATTCTTCGTGTTCCGTCAGCACTTCCAAATTGGCCAAGGCTGCGGCACAGCAGACGGGATGCCCGCCAAAGGTGGTAATGTGCCCCAGCATCGGGTCGTGGGTAAGGTGCTTCATGTTTTCCTTTGAGCTGATGAATGCGCCTATGGGCATGCCTCCTCCAAACGCTTTGGCGGTGGTCAAGATATCCGGAACAACCGTGTAGCGCTCAAAGGCGAAGAGGGTTCCCGTCCTTCCGAGTCCGGTTTGGATTTCGTCAAAGATCAACAAGCTTCCTACTTCGGTGCACCGCTTTCGCAGTGCGAGTAGATATCCTCGATTTGGAATGCGTACGCCGGCATCGCCCATAATGGGCTCAACGATGACAGCGGCCGTTTTAGTTGTAATCGCTGACAGCGCTGCTTCGTCGTTGAAAGGGATGAAGGAAGTTCCGGGAACAAAAGGCCGATAACCCTGCTTTTTGGTTTCATTGCCACTTACGCTGAGTGAACCGTGCGTTCCGCCGTGGTAAGCACCCTGCATTGCCACGATTTCAAACCTACCTGTGACCCGCTTTGCTAATTTGATCGCCGCTTCATTCGCTTCGGTTCCCGAGTTGACAAAGTAGGTTGAGTCCAACGCATCCGGTAAGAGATTCGCCAGCTTTTCTGCGAGTGCATTTTGAGGAGCCTGCGAAAATTCCCCAAACGGCATGACGTGTAGGTAACGATCGAGCTGGTTTTTGATCGCTTGGATGACGTGCGGGTGGCGGTGACCAATGTTAGCCACGGCAATTCCAGAAACAAGATCCAAGTAGCGTTTTTGTGAGCCATCGTACACGTAGCAGCCTTCGGCGCGGTCTACTTCCAATCCCATGGGAAAAGGGCTGGTCTGAGCTAGGTTTGGTGAAAACGACATATCGATTCGGCAAAGGTGGTTAAGAATGGCCCAAATTCAGGCATGTTCGAATTGTTGTGCAATCTAAACAAGTGAACTTTATTCCCGAAGAAAATTCCCCGATTGCCGGACTTTGACAATCAATGAGAAGACCTGCGCCGCTTATTTTCGGGCAATCGCCCGTTTTGCCGCTGCAATGATGTCGCTCACATCGAGCTTGTACTTCTTTAGAAGATCTTCGGGCTTTCCGCTTTCTCCAAATTGGTCGTCAACCGCGACAAACTCTTGGGCCACAGGGTAGTGCGCAGACGTCACTTGAGCCACGGCTTCTCCCAAACCACCAAATCGGTTGTGTTCTTCTGCGGTGACCAAGCATCCCGTTTTCTTCACGGATTGTAAGATTGCTTCTTCATCGATGGGCTTGATGGTGTGGATGTTGATCAGATCAACGAAAATTCCATCTTTCTCCAGTTCTCTCGCAGCCAATACGGCGTACCACACCATGTGTCCGGTAGCAATGATACTCACGTCAGCCCCGTCGTTCATTTTCCAGGCTTTCCCAATTTCAAAGCGATGTTTCGGGGCGAAAATGGGCCACTTAGGTCGTCCAAAACGGAGATAAACAGGTCCGTCCCAGTCCTTGATCGCCTTGGTAGCCGCAAAGGTTTGGTTGTAGTCACACGGGTTGATGACGGTCATCCCGGGTAGCATGCGCATGAGGCCAATGTCTTCTAGGATCTGATGGGTTGCTCCGTCTTCTCCCAAGGTGAGACCAGCGTGGGAAGCGCAAATTTTCACGTTTTTGCCAGCGTAAGCAATGCTTTGTCTAATTTGATCGTAGACCCGACCCGTGCTGAAATTGGCGAAGGTTCCCGTGAACGGAATTTTACCTCCGATGGTAAGTCCAGCGGCCATGCCAATCATGTTAGCCTCGGCCACACCGGTTTGAAAAAAGCGATCGGGAAAAGCATCCGCGAAGGCATTCATCTTCAGGGAACCAGTTAAATCCGCACAGAGTCCTACAACGCGCTCATCTGCTTGGCCCAATTCAAATAAGGCGTCTCCAAATCCGCTGCGCGTGTCTTTCTTTTCTGTAGGGTTAAAGTCGTGTATGCTCATAGGTTTTCAATTCAGCTTCACTGCCACGGAAGCTCCCGAGGTTACTTTGAATTTTCGTTCTACGGTAAATATGCTACCGCGGGCTTGCTTGGGTCTGAATACGGCGACGTAGTCACCCGGTTGCAAACTCAAGGATTCTCTTTCTTTGGTGAGGCTCAGGTCGGCTACCAATTCCAACCCGTCTTTTTTCTGCAGATATACGGAGCCATAGCCATACCCCAGTTTGCTAAATGTGGCGCTGCCAGGCTGTGGAATTTCGATGGTTGTGGTGTGACTTTGCGATACTTCAACGTCTTCGATGTACGTCCGAGGAAGCGTAAGGATTTCCAAGTCGTATTTTCCTACGATGTAGCGTTGTTTTTCGGTGAAACCCTGAATGTGAAGGGTGGCCATTTCTCCCGCTTGTCGAACGATCACCTTGAGGTGCTGGTTTTCCGGATTCAAGCCCAGCATCTTGAATTCTAGGTCTCCCAACGGCGTAGGAATGCCGATGATGGTGTGCTTGCCCGGCGTGATCACGACGCTGTCTGTAGAACGAGGCGGAATCGTATGAGCCACTATCCGGTAGGTGTGTACTGGGTTCAAGGCAAGCGTGTCGGGATTCCCTTTGACATTCATCGTATGCACGTAGTTATGGATGATCTCATCCGTACGCTGATCGTAGAAAGTCATGTTGATGTTAGTCTCGGTAGGATTGCCTGAGTAATCCAACAAATTGACCTGTGCCGTGGTATTATTCAAGGCCTGTGAGATCACAACGCCCAACGCAGTTTTGAATTTTTCTTGGTTCGAAGCATCGAAATAGGTGCCTACGCATTCAAATGCATCTCGAAATTCAACATCCAATCCTACGCCAATAACAAAGGGCTTGAGAATAATGCCCCTTTTCTGCAGGGCGAGGGATACAGCGCACGGGTCGCCATCGCATTCTTCAATGCCGTCAGTGATGAGGATGATGATATTTCTGCACTCGCCTCGCGGACAGCTGGGAAAGTCGTTTGCCGCTTTCTCGAGGGTAGCGGCGATGGGTGTAGTGCCTTTTGGCTTGAGCTTGTTAAGCTCGTTCTTCATGCGGATAACATTGCTCGACCCGAAGGGAACCAACAGTTTCGTGTCATCGCAGTCTTGTCCTTTCTGATAAAATTTTTCATGTCCGTAGACGCGCAATGCCATCTCTAAATTCTCTACGCCCCTCAACGAATCCAAGGCAGAAGAGAGGAGCTTGGTCGCCAACTCGATTTTTGGCTTCCGTTCCCAAACGCCATTCATACTATTAGAAGCGTCGAAAATGAAAAGAATGCGCGTCAATGGTTGCTCCTGCTGTGCGTGCGCATTCCAGCTGAGGCATAGGAGAAGCGCCATCAATACAATTCTGTGCATAGGCCTAGGAACGAATCGGGCAGATGTTGTAGCGTCAGTAATCACCTTCAGTTTCTTCCAGTTGTTGCAAAGCTTGAGCCAACTGTTCATCATTCGGAGCAACGCCATGCCATTTGTGACTGCCCATCATGAAATCGACCCCTTGGCCCATCTCCGTAGTCATGATGATTACAATTGGACTTCCTTGCCCTGTCATAGCCTTGGCTTTTTTAAGGGTAGCTACAACCGCTTCCATGTCGCTTCCGTCCATTTCAAGAACACTCCAACCAAAGGCTTCCCATTTGGCACTGAGGTTTCCTAAGGACATCACGTCACTTACGTCTCCGTCAATCTGTCGATTGTTGTAGTCTACGGTCGCAATGAGGTTGTCGACCTTCATGTGCGGAGCAGCCATTGCCGCTTCCCAGATCTGACCTTCTTGCAATTCGCCGTCACCGTGAAGGGTGTAGATCAGTCGATCGTCGCCATTGAGCTTTTTTGCGAGCGCTGCTCCAATGGCTACGCTCAAGCCCTGGCCCAAGCTACCTGATGCCATTCGGATGCCTGGCAGATGTTCTGCGGTTGTGGGATGGCCTTGCAGCCGAGAGTCGATGGCCCGAAACGTGCTCAATTCTGCGATGGGGAAATACCCACTTCGCGCAAGCGTGCTGTACCAAACCGGAGAAATGTGGCCGTTGGAAAGAAAAAACAAGTCTTCCTTCTTTCCGTCCATCGTAAACTTAGTAGGGTCGTAGTGCATCATTTCACCGTACAAGGCGGTAAAAAAATCAGCGCATCCGAGGGATCCTCCTGGGTGTCCACTGGATTGCGAGTGGACCATTCTGACAATATCACGTCTTACTTGTGATGATCGCTTTTTTAATTCGGATAGTTCGGCCATAGGAATCGTTGAATGGTGCGAAAATAGAAGGCCCCCATCGCGTAGAAAACGAATGTTTAAAACTTTTGAGAACTTCGAATTGGGATACATTTGGCACAACTCGAAATGAAGGAACTTGAGCTCATGATAATTTGGAAACGTATTTTGCTTTTCAGCGGATTGATTTTCGGCCTCGGTCAACTTGTCAATGCCCAGTCTGTGGGCTACATGGAAAACAAGGGACAATGGGATGAGAACATCAAGGCACGTTATGCGCTGGCCAATGGCGTCGCATGGTTTTACGAAGACCGCGTGCGCATTCCAATCATTGAGGAGACCGTGTTTCTCGCTGGCGTTGAGGCCGCGCACGAGGCACCTGAGGATGATTTGGTCGTATCGGGACACGCCTACGAAGTGATTTTCGGACAAAAAAATCAACAAGTCGACGTGCAATTATCATCAAGGCACAAAGACTACGCTAACTTCTTCCTCGGCAATAATCGAGCGCGCTGGGCGAGTCGCGTGGGGATTTATGATGCATTGAACTATTCATCCGTTCGTGAAGGGATTGATTTGGCTTGGACCCATCAAAATGGAAACATGAAATACACCTTCACGGTGGAACCTGGGACGGATCCGAGTAGCATATTCCTTGAGTACGCCGCTATTCGATCGTTGAGCATCGTTCAAGGCGATCTCCATATTCAACTTCCTAACATGAGCGTAGTGGAACAAAAACCGTACGCGTATCAAGTGATCAATGGAAGTGAAGTAGAGGTCAACTGCGTGTTCGAGGTGCGTGGCAATCGAGTGCAATTTGCGATAGGGAACTACGATTCATTTCAACCGCTTTACATCGATCCTGTTGTAGTAGGGTCAACCAACATCGGCGCAACCGTTTCTACTTTTGGACACAGTGCCACGTTTGACCAATTTGGTAACATCATCGGAGGGGGGAGGCCATTCGGGCAGGGCTATCCGACGGATACAGGATCTTTTCAAATGAACTTTGCTGGCGGAAGTGTTGATATAGGTATTTCCAAGCTAAACGACGATGCTAGCGACCTCTTGTGGAGCACGTACATTGGCGGTTCGGGTCAAGAATTCGTGCACAGTTTGGTAGTCAATGGCTTCAACGATGTCGTTGTGTATGGAAAAACGAACTCGACTGACTACCCAGTATCAGCTAGCGCAGTAGACACCTCGTACAACGGTAGCTTTGACATTTGCATTACCATTATCTCTGACAGCGGCGATGCCTTGATCGGATCTACGTACCTCGGCGGTGAATCGGCCGATGGAGCCAACATCATTTCGGGCGTGCCATACGCTAGCTTTAAAGGAGAAGTCGTGTGCGACGCTTACAGCAATGTTTTTATTGCCAGTACAACGTCAAGTGATTCCATCCAAATTTCAAGTACGGCTTACGCTACCGAACGTTCGGGACTTCAAGATGGATACGTGGCTAAACTCAATTACAACCTGTCCTCGCTTGAATTCGCAACCTATTTGGGCGACTCACTCAACGACGGTGCGTTTAATTTAAAGCCCGCCAAAGACGGAACCATCTATGTGGTCGGCGTTACCATGAGTCCTAATTTTCCGACCACCGCAGGGGCAGAAGACGAAGTCTACAATGGAGGCCAGAGCGACGGATTCATCACTCGACTGGACGCCGAGGGCACTTCCATTATTCAAAGTACATTCATTCGTTCTGATACCGCGTTAAACGACGCAGATCGTGGGCTTTTCTTGCAAATCGATCGAGACGGTGAAATATACGTGTTGGGCACTTCAGGGGGAAGTATAATAGCCGACACGAACCGTTATTCGGCGCCTGGGACCAATCAGGCCAGCTTCATCCGCAAGTACAACAAGGACCTCGATTCAATCCATTGGACGGCCACGTTTGCTAACTTATCGCACTCTGCCTTTCTGGTTGACAACTGTAAGAACATTTACGCCGCAGGCAATGGCGCCTCTGGAAACGGGAACTACGAATTGACATCCAATGCCGTACAACCTTCACCCGCGGGTTTTTACATCATCGTCTTGGATCAGGAAGCTGACAGCCTCATTCATGGGACCTACTTTGGAACCGGTGGATCGCACGTGGATGGAGGGACAAGTAGATTTGACAAACGAGGAGCGGTGTATCAAGCTACTTGTACGAATGGATTCAGCTTTCCTCAAACCGCAGGGGCGTGGTCGGGAAACCAAAACGGTGGAACCTATGATCTCACCTTGTTTAAGATTGATTTTGAAGTGGAGGCGGCAGTAGCCAATGCCCAAGTCGCTCCGAATAGTGTAGGCTGCATTCCGCATACGGTAGAATTTACCAATTTCGGAAGCCAAGGCCTGACCCACTTATGGAATTTTGGCGATGGCGATACGGCTCTGTCACAAACGCCAACGCATACCTATACCGTTCCAGGACAGTACGAGGTGCTCTATGTGATCTATGATACCATTGGATGCGTGCTTAGTGATACGGCTACGCTAATTATTACCGTGTACGATACAGCGTCGATCGATATACTGAGTGACTCCGCAGTTTGCAGCGAGACCGTGATGCTCTATGTCGAAAGCCCATATTCAACCTTCTTATGGTCTGATGGAAGTTTTGGCGATGAACTGCATGCTACGACTTCCGGACAGTATTGGGTAGAGGTTGAAAATGCTTGCGGAACCTTTCAAGACACGTTTGACGTCGTCATCATACCACCGTACGAATTCAACCTGATTCCCGACACTGGAATTTGCGAACCTGGATTCTTCCTAGAAGGTCCGAGCTCGGCTACGCAATATTTGTGGAGCACAGGTGATACAACACAATCCACGCCGGTGGACAGCACGGGAGATTATATTTTGATTGCAAGCAACGAATTTTGCAGCGATACGGATACGGTAAATGTTCGGATTTCCTATACCAATTTCAATACGAGCGATACGGTAATTTGTGCGCAGTCTGTTGAACTTTCAGTGGTTAGTGATGAAGGCACAATCGCATGGAGTACGGGCGATTCTACCGCTGCCATTACCGTCACCGAAGAAGGAACCTACTGGGTGCTTTTAGAGAACGGCTTTTGTACGACCGTAGATACCATACGGGTTGATTTAAGTCCAACTTTGGTGGATCTAGGCATGGATACCGTGATCTGTAGCCCTATGACCGTTTCAGCCTTCGACCCCACACTGGTTTCGTACTTGTGGAGTACTGGGGATACCCTTTCCCAAGTAAACGTTGACACCTCAATGACTCTTTGGGTAATCGGACGAAGTGAATTATGCGCGGATACGGATTCAGTCAATATTACCTTGGAAACACTGAGCTTTTCCATCACTGAGGAGTTGGTATGCGATCGAGACAGCCATTACTTGGTGGCGCCAGGTCCGGTTGGGGCTTCGTTTTCTTGGGATACTGGCGATACAACGCGCACTACCACGGTGTACGGCAGCGGCATTTATCACGTCACGATTTCTACGGAGCATTGTGCCCTTTCTGACTCCCTGCGCATCACCTTTGCTGAAGCACCAAAATTCGATATTGGCGACGACAGGGTCATCTGTGATGGCGAATCTTTCAGGATATCGGTCGATTCGGTGTGGTCTACCGTACGGTGGAACACGGGCGATACCGGAAGGTCCATTCTAGTCAAAGATTCGGGTTTGGTCTACGCTTCCATGTCGTTCAACGGCTGCGAGGGAAGGGACAGCATCAACGTAACTTGGAGAACCTTGGATCCGGATTCCTTCTTTTTGGTTCCGAATGTCATGACGCCCAACGCAGATGGAATCAACGACGTACTCGGACTCCACGTAGTAAACCCAAGTCTGATCACCGAATACTCCTTGCTGGTGTATAACCGGTGGGGTGTATTGCTCTTTGAATCTGCCTATATAAATCACGATTGGGACGGACGCATGCCGTCGGGTGAGCCGGCTGAAGTAGGTACTTACTATTACATCTTCCGTGCGAATACTGTCTGCACAGACATCCCCGTAATCGAGGTGAAGGATCACGTTACGGTAATACGCTGAGTTTTCACCTACATTTGCCGCCCAAAATTTAATCAATGGCGCTCAAGTGTGGAATCGTAGGATTGCCAAATGTTGGCAAATCAACCCTGTTCAATTGTCTCAGCAATGCAAAGGCCCAAGCGGCCAATTTCCCATTTTGCACCATCGAACCGAATGTTGGGACCATCACTGTTCCAGACGAGCGACTTAACGCATTGGCGGAGCTGGTCAATCCAGAACGCATCGTTCCCACGACCATTGAGATCGTAGACATAGCGGGATTGGTAAAAGGAGCTAGCAAGGGCGAGGGGCTGGGCAATCAATTCCTCGGAAATATACGTGAGTGCGACGCAATCATTCACGTGCTTAGATGCTTTGAAGATGGCAACGTCGTTCACGTCGACGGAAACGTCAACCCAGTGAGGGACAAGGAAGTCATCGACATGGAATTGCAGTTGAAGGACCTCGATACCCTCCAAAAACGCATTGACAAAGTCAAGAAGCAAGCACAAGTAGGGGATAAAGACGCCAAAAAGCTGTTCGACATTTTTGAGAAGTACAGAACACACATCGAAGAAGGTAAATCGGCACGATCGGCCCCGGTGGATGAGAAAGAAAGAGAAATCGTCGGAGACCTTTTCTTGTTGACTGATAAGCCTGTAATGTATGTGTGTAACGTTGAAGAAGCCTCTGTCATAGATGGAAACGCTCACGTAGATGCCGTGAAAGAATCGGTGAAAGGTGAAAACGCCGAAGTGTTGGTATTGGGTGTTGGCATTGAGGCCGATATCGCTTCACTCGAGACCTTTGAGGAGCGTCAGATGTTCCTAGAAGACCTCGGGCTGAAAGAGGCGGGTGTGAGCAAGCTGATTCGAAGTGCCTACCGTCTACTGGAATTACAAACCTATTTCACCGCCGGCGTGAAAGAAGTCCGGGCATGGACCATCGAAAAAGGAATGAAGGCGCCCCAAGCTGCTGGAGTGATCCATACGGATTTTGAGAAAGGATTTATCCGTGCAGAAGTGATCGGTTATGACGACTACATACAGTACAAATCAGAGTCGGCAGCACGCGATGCTGGAAAACTACACGTTGAAGGCAAAGAGTACGTTGTGAACGACGGCGACGTGATGCACTTCCGGTTCAACGTTTGATCCTTTCTGAATCGCTTTATAAGGGACATGTGCGCTTTCTTGAATTTGCCGATCTCCGCGTACTAGGCGGTAGAAATCTAGACTGAACGATCAGATAACCGGCGCGAGGAGAGGATTGTATAACGACGAGTCCGTACCTTAATCTGCGTATCAAAATCGGTTTGTTAGCATTTCCAGCCCATTGGAAGAACATATTTTGAGACCTGCACGTTACCTTCGCAGCGAACTTGAAAACCAGCATCTTGCCATGGCGATAATGATCACAGACGAATGCATCAACTGCGGTGCGTGCGAGCCAGAATGTCCGAACAACGCGATTTACGAAGGAGGGGTCGAATGGCGTTTCTCTGACGGAACAGGACTCTCCGGAATGGTCCAAGGTAAAAATGGGGCTTCTGCTGAGGCGGACGAAGAGAATGAGCCGGGGTCGATGGACGTTTACTACATCGTAACGGATAAATGCACCGAGTGTGTGGGCTTCCATGACGAACCTCAATGTGCGGCCGTATGTCCCGTAGATTGCTGTGTTGATGACCCAGATTTCCGTGAGAGCGAAGAAGCTCTGCTCGCCAAGAAGGAGTTTCTCCACCTTTAAACGTCAATTACTTTTACAACACAAAGCCATTCGCTGCGTTAAACGGCCAATCTTCGCACCGATGATGGTCAGAATATTTCTTGTTATTTCCTTTTTGAGCCTTTCGTTTGCCAGCGCAGCGGAAGAAGGCGACCAAAACCTTAGCCTCAAAGCCAAGATCAAGCAACTCGTATTATTGCGACAAGCGACCTTGGAAGCCAAGACTGACGAGGATAGGGTGGAAGCCAATCTGGATTTTCTCCGGTTCATGCGCGACGCCTTGCAACATCCCGAAAGCTTTGATACTGATTTTGATACCATTCCAGCCTTGGCTGATCTGCGAAGCGGAGATGGATTTTTTCGATTGATCAATTGGAACCTGCCTTACGACGATGGCACCACCCGATATTACTGCTTTGTTCAGTACTACGATAAGAAGTTGAAAACCAACAAAGTGGTGGAGCTGAAGAAGGGCTTTCGCGACTTGGAAGGTGAATACCGTAAGGTGTTCAGTGACCGCGATTGGTACGGTTGTTTGTACTACCAAATCATCCCCAGCAAAAAAGGACGGCGAAGAAAAAGGGCGTACATGCTGCTCGGATGGGATGGCCACGATCAGTATTCTTCTATCAAAGTGATCGATGTATTGACCATTACGAATCGAGGCATCCGTTTCGGGGCCGATATCTTTGACTACCCATACGAACGCAACATTCGCCGGTTCATCCTACAGTACAAATCAGACGCCTCGGTCTCCTTGCGCTATGATGACCGAAAGAAACGGTTTATATTCAATGAACTCGTCCCTATGCAGCCCGACCTCGGAGGCATGCATGAGTTTTACATCCCCGTGCTCGAGTTCGATGCCTTCGAATGGAGAAAACGCAAATGGAAATTCCTTGAAAAGGTGGAAGTCAAGGCCAACAGCAAAGACAAGATCTACAACGACCCGCCAGCCGAACAGAATCTTCGCTGATTGATGCTTGGTGCATAGCGCTTAATTACCCTTCTTTGTATGCTATGTTTCGTCCGCTCGTAAGCTACCTGATGAAGCGCTCCCTCAAAGAGCTTGAACGCCAGCCCTCGTTGGTTCACGGCGCACATATTCGCGACGTTGCCATCGTGGCAATCTACAAGCACGGCGAGTCCTTGATGCACGTGCAACAATACCTTAACGAGTGGCGAAAAAGGGGCATGAGATCCGTTGATCTGTACCTGTATTTTCCTTCCAAAAAGCAGCGATCAGAGTTCCAAGCATCCGAAAAGGACATCGCATTTACCTCCAGTGATTTCAGCATAGCTGGCAAGGCAAAAGCCGACCATCTGGTTGCGTCGCTCAAGAAGGAGTACGATGTGCTCATCGACCTTTCCAGGGGCAACGCCTTCGCGTGTGACGTGGTTATTGCGAAAATTAAGGCTAAGTGGAAGGTCGGAGAAAGCGAAGAACGCAGAACCTATTTGCTCGATCTCATGATCGACGTGAAGCAGGATCCCGATATGCGAAAACTGATGCACCACATGGATCACTACATCAATAATTTAAATACATCGAACGCAGCATGATAGACGTTAGCGGCACGGGCGTGGCCATGGTCACCCCTTTTAAGCAAAGTGGAGAAGTAGACTTTGACGGGTTAGAACGATTGACCGAACACCTCATTGCTGGCGGATTGGAGTACCTGGTCGTTCAAGGGACCACCGGCGAAAGCGCAACATTATCACGGACAGAAAAGCAAGAAGTGCTCGACTGTGTTGTGACCTGTAACAAAGGAAGGCTACCCATCGTCTATGGTCACGGCGGAAACAACACACGCGCTCTGATCGAAGGATTGGATGAAATTAACTTGTCCGGTGTGGATGCATTGCTCTCCGCAAGTCCGTATTACAATAAACCTACGCAAGCTGGCATCATAGCGCACTACAAGGCCCTCGCTGATGCAAGCCCATTGCCGATCATCTTGTACAATGTGCCAGGGCGCACTTCCTCCAACCTGTCGTATGAAACCACGTTGACGCTCGCTCAACACAAACAAATCATCGCCATCAAGGAGGCCTCGGGGGATTTGGATCAGGTGGGGGCCATCATCAAGCGGCGTCCCAAAGGATTTCTCGTACTCAGCGGCGATGATCCTCTGGTAGTGCCGCATATGTCGTTGGGCGGAGATGGGATCATTTCGGTGATTGCCAATGCATTTCCAAAGCAATTTTCTGACATTACCCGTGCTTGCAAGGAAGGCAATTACGAACAGGCGAGGAAGCTCCACTACCTCTTGATCGATTTCATTTACCTCCTCTTCGCAGAAGGAAATCCTGGCGGCATCAAGGCCGCACTTCAGATTTTAGGCGTGACCCAGCAATACCTCAGGCTGCCGTTGGTTCAGGTCAGCAGCGAGCTGTACACCAAACTCGAACGAAGCATTACAAACATCCAGCGGGCAGGAGATGCTTAGGTGGGTCCTAGGCATCGGAATGCTACTTGGTTCAATTCCTTTATGGGCGCAAAAGACCTTTGAGGGACGCATCCACTACAGTGTGGAGTATTTGAGTTTTCCAGAAGGGATGGAAGGAGCAGAACTTTCTCTGCCGCAGCAGATGACCTTGGTGGTTAAAGGAGTCAATTATCGAATGCAACAAGCCTCAGCGCTGGGAGGTGAGCTGGTCTGGATCAGACCCGCTGCGGTTGATTCCATGTATCAGCTCTTTGATTTCATGGATCAGAAGGTGTTTTTAGCAATGGAGATGAAGCCGAGCGCTGCGCGCTACCGCATCGTCCCAAAAGAAGGCAGCGCAATGATAGCGGGGATTGCGTGCACTCGACTTCTGATGCAGTCGGCATCAGGTGAGCACAGAGAAGCATGGGTTTGGGAGAAATACATGAATCCACTAACGAACGATTTTCCGTCTTTGAAGTTCCTTCCCTTGCAATATGAATTGGTTAAAAACGGCATTCGTATGCGCCTGACCGCAAAGCGAATCGTTGAAGAGCCGGTAGATGAAACCTATTTTATTTTGCCTTCGAATGCAGTAAGGATTGACGAAGGCATTCTTCAAAGAATCATGAACTAGGCGAACATTTCCTGCGCCTCACAGTTTATCATAGAGATGCGAACACTAACTACAATCATATTGATGGCAGCGGTTTTTACTGCGTGCGGACAAAGCAAAGAACAAATGGAAGGTTACGATCTGATCAAGAAGGTGTACAAAGCAGGTGAGGAGCTGCCTATTGAAGTAGAGAAAAGCGACGATGATTGGAGGGCGATGTTGACCGACGAGCAGTACAAGATTTTACGCCAAAGCGGTACCGAAATGGCATATACCGGAGCCACATGGAATAATAAGGACGCGGGCACCTACTACAGCGCGGCAACAGGGCAGGCGCTATTCAGATCCGACGCGAAATACGACTCGGGTTGTGGATGGCCATCTTTCTTTACACCCGTTGATTCAGAAGCGATCATCTACCGCGAAGACAATGCTCATGGAATGCGGCGCATCGAGATTCTTGACAGCAAAAGCGGGAGTCACCTCGGACATGTCTTCAACGATGGACCACCGCCATCTGGATTGCGTTATTGCTTGAACTCAGCGGCGATGATCTTCGTACCCGACGGTAAGCATCCCAGCGACTTCAACGTTCCCGGTTGGGAGAAATAGTAGACTTCAGGTTTAGCCGAGCGCTACATCCAAGCACATCATGACCAAAAATCCTCCAATGAATCCGAGCGTGGAAACGTCGGTGTATTTGTCTTGCTGTGATTCAGGAACTACTTCTTCTATGACGACATAGATCATCGCGCCCGCTGCGAATGCCAAGGCGTAGGGGAGGATAGGCTCGAAAAAGATGACTGCAGCTGCGCCCAACACACCGGCTGCCGGTTCTACGATGGCACTCAATTGTCCGTACCAAAATGACCTCCCGCGCGAAACCCCCTGTCTTCTAAGGGGCATGGATACAGCGATTCCCTCTGGGAAATTTTGAATTCCGATTCCAATGGCCAAGGCCACGGCTGCACCGATGCTCGCACCCTCTACACCTGCTGCTACGCCACCGAAGAGTACTCCTACCGCAAGTCCTTCTGGAATGTTGTGCATGGTAATGGCAAGTACAAGCAGGGTAGTACGGTGCCAATTGGTTTCAGGTCCTTCGGCGTCTTCCCTTTTAAAGTTTATGTGTAGGTGAGGCATGAATTTGTCTAAGGCAAATAAAAACATCGCACCCGATCCAAATCCTATCGCTGCAGGTAGCCAAGGAATCTGGCCTTGGGCCTCAGCCATTTCAATGGAAGGCGCGAGCAACGACCAATAGCTGGCTGCAATCATCACCCCACCCGTAAATCCCAACATGCCATCGAGCCACGCGCGACGCATTTCTTTGAAAAAAAACACAACCGAGGCGCCAGCGGCCGTCAAGAGCCACGTGAACGTAGTGGCGAGTAAGGCAGCTACGATGGGATCGAGCTGCTCCATATAATTTAAGATCGCTTGCATGCTTAGGTTTCAGTTCGTACAAAAAGGTTTTTACAGACTTGTTGACTCAACGTCATGGTTTTTCCATTCAGTTTTACCGTGCGGGACTTATCATACTCATAAACCTCTATGACCACGAGCTTGTTTCCGAGTTCGATCTCTTGCGTATCTAAAAATTGGAGGAATTCACGCGAGCTGTCTTTGACGCCGGTGACGTAACCTACCCCTCCCACGCTTACATCGGTTAGGGCGACTTGTTCGCGCCGCTGGATGACGCCCGCTCTATCTGGAATGGGGTCGCCGTGCGGATCAAATTTTGGATTGTTGAGAAATGATTCGAGTCTATTGATCAGTTCATCCGAGTCAATGTGTTCAAGCTCTTCGGCCAAGTCGTGTACTTCATCCCACTTAAAATCGAGCTTTTCGACCAAAAACACTTCCCATAAACGGTGCTTTCGGATGATGTTTAACGCCATCGAACGACCCTTCGAGGTCAAGGTAGTTCCTTGGTATTTTTTGTAGTTTATGAGCTTGTTCGCACTGAGCTTTTTCAGCATGTCAGACACCGTAGCGGCCTTTGTGCCGATGGACTCAGCAATGGCATTGGTGCTTACCCCTCCGGTCACTTTTTGACTCAGACCATAAATTGCTTTCAGATAATTCTCAACAGTAAATGACGCCATGTCTTCAGATAATCATGCAAATCTAACTCTAAAATTAAATGCCTATGAAAATAAATTTAGACTTATCTAAAAATCATATTAGTTTTGTCGAATGATTGCTAGGTTATTCTTATGCAGCTTCCTATTACTCGCGCATGCTTCCATCGCTCGCAACCTCTCGGGTACGGTCGTTGATAACAACGGCGATGCCGTTCCTTTCGTAAACATACAATGGGAAGGGAGTAACCTGGGCACTGCATCATCCGAGGATGGAAAGTTTACCATCGAAGGCATTCCATCGGAAGCAGGCGTCTTGTTGTTCTCGAGCTTGGGGTACCAGCGATTGAGGTTTAAAGTTGCTTTTGGCGAGGCGGCATTGGATATCGGCACAGTGGTATTGCAGGACGACATGCTCGGTTTAGACGAAGTGGTCATTACCGGAACCATGCGCGAAACGTTCATCAAGGCATCACCCATCAAGGTAGAAGTCATTACTGCAAAACGATTGCAAAACAACCTTCCTGCGACCAACTTGATGGATGGACTCCAGCTGGTCAATGGAGTGCAAGAAGTAACATCTTGTGGGGTCTGCTTCACGAACAGTATCAGCATCAATGGACTTCCTGGCCCGTATACGGCTGTGCTCATGGATGGGACACCAATGTATGGCAACCTCGCGTCGGTATATGGCTTAAATGGAATTCCAACCCAAATGGTCGATCGATTTGAGGTGGTGAAAGGGCCCAGTTCCACCTTGTACGGTTCTGAAGCGATCGCAGGCGTCATCAACATCATCACAAAAGATCCCGGCGACGAACCCTTGTTGGCGGTAGACCTCATGGGGACTTCCCATCAAGAGGCGTTTGGAAACGTTGCGCTGGCCACAAGAACAGGGAAATGGAAGGCCTTCTCAGGTGTGAACTTCACATACATGGACCGCTATGAAGATGAGAACGGCGATGGTTTCGGTGACATGATTGGTATGGATCGCCTGAGCTTATTTTCTAAGTGGAGCCTCGACCGTCCAGACCACCGAAGATTCACCATCGCTGCAAAATTGTACACCGAAGATCGCCGCAATGGCGTAGAAGACTTTTTCGTCAACCGCAACTATCGCACATTGCGCGGAAGCGATAGCATCTATGGCGAGAGCATTTATACCGTACGCGGAGAAGTCTTTGGAACCTACGACTTGCCTTTGGATGAAAATGTCAGGCTAGATTATTCGATGAGTTGGCATGACCAAGACAGCTACTATGGCTCTGATCACTACATCGCGCAGCAGGGGATTGCCTTTTCTAATTTGGTCTGGACCAAGAAAAAGAACCGTCACCTGCTCACAGCTGGCTGGACCAATCGCTACCAGTTTTATGACGACAATACGGTGGCGACCAATGAAGACCTCGCCAATCACCCTGAGCGACAATACATTCCTGGCGTGTTTGGTGAAACGGAGTGGAGAGGAAATGCAATGTGGACGCTCTTAGGAGGAATGCGCATCGACCACTACGAGGGGCACGGCATCATACCATCACCTCGAGCGAGTATCAAAATCAATCCCAGCGAGTGGACTACACTTCGTTTGAGTTCGGGAACGGGATTTAAGATCGTCAACCTCTTTACTGAAGACCACGCTTTCATTACCGGCCAGCGCACGGTTGAAATCGAAGAACGATTGGATCCTGAACGCTCTTGGAACGTTTCGGCAAACTTGAACCACATCCATGCTTTGTGGAACAGTTCTGGAATGTTTGACGTAGATGTATACTACACACGCTTCACCAATAAAATCGTCCCAGACTACGATCAACCTGGCAAAATCATTTACTCTAACGCTAACGGCTTTGCCGAAAGTTACGGTTTGGCCATGACGTTTAATCAGCAGTTTACGTTTCCACTGGCCTATAGCATCGGGATGAGCATGAACCGCGCCTTGACGACCGAATCAGAGAACGGAGAGGTACACAAGGAATTGATACCGTTTGCACCGCTGTGGAGCGGAGTGCTTACGATCAACTACAACTGGTCGAAATTGCAGCTCAATCTGGCCTACACTGCCACGGTTACTGGGCAAATGACCCTGCCAGAGGTCTACGACATCGATGAGAATGGCGTACAATCTACTACGCCACGCCCCACCCAGTCCGACCCCTTTGTATTTCAAAACATCCAAGTCACCAAGAAATTTCGACACAAACCAATTGAGGTGTACGGAGGAGTCCAAAACCTTTTCAATTATCGCCAACAAGATTCGCCTCTCGTCGGTTACAATGACCCGAACTACAGACCGGGGTTCAGTCCGTTTTTCGACACGTCCTATTCTTATGCCCCAATGCATGGGAGGGAAGTATTCTTGGGCTTGCGGTTTGATTTGGCCCATTCGTCTAAAAAGTAGCAACTCCTGATGAGGAATGCGTCTGCTTGTTACTTTTACCACATCACAATACACGAAAGATGAGACGCATTTCCCTACTCCTAGCCATCCCTCTTTTCAGTGGAGTACTTTCCGCCCAACCGATCATTACCCAAAACCCTCAAGGAGCGACAGTCTGCCAAGGTGCTTGTGCCAATCTCTCTGTCACAGCTGTGGGCGGTGGACTTCAATACCAATGGATCGAAATAATGGGCATGGACAGCGTTGAGATCGCGGGAGCCGTCTCTTCCAACTTGGAATATTGCCCTGATAGCATGACCACATCCCTACAACTGACGTGCGAAGTCACGGACAGCAATGGACTCTCGGTCATGAGCAACGCAGCGACCATTACTTCTGATTCTTGCCTCGCACCCGTTGCCGATTTTACGTGGACTTGGAATCACCAAGAAATGTGCTTTACCAATTTGTCGACCAATGCCCACACCGTATTCTGGTTCTTTGGCGATGGCAATACCAACGACGATAACGTAGATTCAATCTGTCATACCTACGGCACCAAAGAAATCTATTACGTGAAGTTGCACGCGTACAATGACCACGGCGTAGATATCGTGGAGAAGGTTCTCGACCTGCTCGGAAAGGATGAATTAGAATCCAACAGCTTGTCTGCTTTTCCCAACCCAGCCAACGATTGGGTCAGGATTGAATCGTCCACGCTCATCTCACAAATCCAATTGATCGATGCGCAAGGCCGCGTGCTGTTGCAGGACAATCCCAACCGAAGTGCTACCCAGTTGAACCTGAGCACGGTGCCCATGGGAGTCTACTCCATGCGCATCACCCATCGAGATGGCGTCACCCAACGCAAGTTGATTGTTCAATAAAGGGTTCGCGTCAAACTCTATTTTTGGCGCATGAAATTGAACGCATCCTGTTTCATCGTCTGTGTGGCGGTGTTGATTTCCAACGTTGGAATTGCCCAATCTTCTGACCAAGCTGCGTCTGAACCTTCAGATCGCATAGATTTTTTGGACGACCAGCAAGCCATTGACGAATTTTTTCGACTCGCGCTCACCGAGAGCAGCGTATACGAGTGGCTTGGAGATATGTGCCTCAACATTGGGCCACGACTCAGCGGTTCTCCCCAAGCCGATGAGGCCGTCGAGTTCTCCTATCAGTTGATGGATGAGCTAGGTTTAGACGCGCGTAAACAACCCATGATGGTGCCTGTTTGGCAAAGAGGGGAGCCTGAGCAGGCGTTTTACAAAACCTCGAATGGAGCATCTGCCGAGATCAACGTTTTGGCCTTGGGTGGTTCGGTCGCTACGGAGGGCGATGGACTTTTTGCGCCTATAGTAGAGGTGAGTTCTTGGGAAGACTTAGAGCAACTCGGCAAAGAAAAGGTGGCAGGAAAGATTGTCTTTTTCAATGAGAAAATGTCGCCAGAGAACTTGTACACCTTCCACAGCTACGGCCATTGCGTTCAGCACCGATGGGGAGGGGCAGTAGAGGCGGCCAAGTACGGAGCCGTCGGCGCCATCGTTCGCTCGCTCAACTTGCGCATCGACGATTTTCCGCATACGGGCAGCATGAAATACGAAAAAGGCGTAGACACTATTCCGGCTGCTGCCGTCAGTACTCGTGACGCAGAAGTACTGAGTCAATTCTTAGCGGAAGGCAAGGAGGTAAAGGTCATGTTGCGTCAAAATTGCCGCAGCTTGGCGGACAAAGAATCGTACAACGTAATTGGGGAGATCCGAGGAAGCGAGTCTCCTGAGGAGGTCATATTGGTGGGTGGTCATTTGGACAGTGGGGATGTAGGGCACGGAGCTCATGACGATGGTGCAGGAGTGATGCAATCGTTGGGAGTGCTTGAATTGCTCAAGGAAATCGGCTATCAGCCTAAACGAACCGTCAGGGTTGTATTCTTCATGAACGAAGAGAATGGTTTACGTGGAGGGAAGAAGTACGCCGAATGGGCGAAAACCTCCGGTGAAACGCATATCGCAGCAATCGAATCCGACCGAGGAGGCTTCACGCCCAGGGGATTTCATGTAGACGGATCTGACGCCCAACTCGCCAAGATGCTGGAATGGGAAAAAGTGTTGGAGAAATTTGGCATCCATCAAGTTGAGGAGGGCGGTAGCGGCGCCGACATTGGTCCACTGAAGACCGACGACAACGTTCTGATTGGGTTCGTTCCAGACAGCCAGCGCTATTTTGATCATCACCATTCGGCCAATGACACCTTTGATCAAGTAAATAAGCGTGAATTGGAACTCGGAACCGCTTCCATGGCGGCCTTGGTTTATTTGATCGATAAGTACGGAATGTAGATTATCGCATTATTCGGAGTTTAATGGAATAAGAAAAATCTTTTTGATTGGACTTTGCTTGTACGATGTAGTACCCAGAACTTAGATTAAGGTTTGCTAATGAAATAAGGCTCGAAGAAGGTGGTATGTAGCTATCAAATTCATTGAGTAAAGCTCCATCTATAGAGAGTACTGCGAATTGAAAAGAAAGTTCATGGCCTAAAGTTGAGTGAACGCTCAAAGAATTATTTCCATTATCATGAAATATAAACTTTTTATTATCGGTTGAAGAGAAATTAAATTGATCCTTTTTCAAACTGACGGTTGTTGCTGGAACACTTTTATAAACTATTGAGCCGTCATTTTCATCATACCAAGTATAAAGTACTTCATTATTTGGATCATACTTTCCAGAATTTGAGATTACCATATGGTTTTGTTCTGAAGAATTTTGGTCATTTACCACCGAGATTCCGGGATTTTGTATGATTCCTTCATTACTTAATTGACGAGAAATAAGATTATAGAAATCATTTCCTATATAGTTATGTTGTGCTATGTAATTATTGTTGTTTGTAGTCGTCAATTCGCAAGCGTACTGAGCACTTCCAGTTGTGTGGTAGTTCCAAGAAACCACGTAGTTGCCATTACAAAAAGCAGGTGTAGGTAGAAAATTTTGGCAAGTGCTTATGTCAAAATTATAAGTATCGCCTCCATAGGTTCCTCCTAATATAAATGGATTCGCTGAAGCATATAAGTTCGCTCCTGTCCAAAAAGGTGGCCAATTCGGTAGAACATTATTGAGGCATAGAGCGTCCATTTGAAGTGGCGC
>JAVKEP010000065.1:0-54146 GCA_040221375.1 Cryomorphaceae bacterium | reverse complement strand
CGCACCCGTCCAACCTCCTAGTTGGTATCCTACAAAGGTTGAAGTGGAAAGTACCGGGCCAGGGGTGAATTGGCCCACGGCGATGGCATCCATCAATTGTTGCGTACTCAGCCAGCCTTTGGCAACCAATTCAGCGTCGAGGTAGGCGAAGAGAACATAGCCACTACCGTAGAGCACGGCACCTACTTTCAGGAACGTTAGAAAGATATTGAGCGTGGAGACTTGAGCGATGGCGGCACTCGCAGCAGGAATAAGAGCGAAAGGAAGGAGGCCAGGCAACGTACCTGCTGACCGTTGTTTGAAGTAGAAAAAGACTGCTCCAACAACTCCGGCCGTCAACAAGGCCAGAATTTCATTCACGCCTAGCAGTGATACAATCAACACTACCGCACCCAATATTCCCAGCGAAGTATTTTTGACTGCCTTTTTGCCGAGTTTCATGACGGCGCCGAGGATGACAACTAGAACCGCGGGTTTTATACCTGCGATGAATGGCTCAACGGCAGGAAGTTGACCGTATTGCTCGTAAAACCATGCAAATCCTGAGGTGATGAGCACTGCGGGTAAGATGAAACTGATTCCCGCGACGAAAAGTCCGGGAATGCCCGCTCTTTCATGCCCACAATGCATGGTCATTTCGGTTGAGTTGGGGCCTGGAATCAAGTTGGTTGCGCCCATCAGGTCAAGAAAGTGCTCGCGGCTCATCCACCCGCGTTTATTCACCACTTCTTCTTCCATCAATGCGATGTGCGCGGCGGGACCTCCGAATCCGATTACTCCAAGTTTGAAGAACAACCGAAATACTTCGAGCAGCTTATTATCTTTCGAATGCATGTTGCCTGGTTTACGTATACAAGAGATTACAACCCCTTAAATCGCTAGTATCCAAACGGCCGTCTACCGAAAAGGTTCGATCGGGATAGACCGTGCCGATGTCTTGGGTTTGAATGAATGAGCAGCTGTGGTAGTTGGCTAAATCGACAAAGGCGAGGAGCCCCCGCTTTCCATGATCTAACACGTTCAACG
Source organism: Cryomorphaceae bacterium (assembly GCA_040221375.1). Classification (GTDB taxonomy): domain Bacteria; phylum Bacteroidota; class Bacteroidia; order Flavobacteriales_G; family Salibacteraceae; genus SHAN690. The sequence goes on along the minus strand of JAVKEP010000065.1, from coordinate 53,120 downwards.
GGTCGCTGATGTCGGTTGCAAATGCCCGCATCCAGAAAGGTGGAGTAAAAGATTTCCCATGTTGCATATAGCCTTGGGACAACAGTTCGGTCATGCCGTATTCTGAATGGATGTTGGACGTGGGAAATCCGCGTCGAATGCCAGCGTGAAGCGCATCACGTGTGAGTTCAATCCTCCGGCCCTTCATTCCACCGGTTTCAATGATCGTCAACGCAGGAAAGTCCAGGTAAAATTGCTCTGCCGCGTCAAGTAAGGCGTAGCTGACCCCAAAAAGGACGGTGGGTTGTTTTGATTGTTGAAGTTCGCTCAGTAAAGGGTACAGGATTTCGGGTTGGTGCAGGACGAATTGAGAACCGGGATCGGCTTTGCGCATAAATCGATCGACCATAAACACCAAGGAGGAGCCACCATTTTCTACATAGGACGGCAAGAGGCTGAGTACGACAAGGTCTCTTAGGGGTCCGTAGAGTGCTTCAAAATGCCGTGTTGCCAGCGCTTCATACAAGCCTAAGTCGGCGACGTGATGTTCGGAGCGCAAATCGGCGGTGGTTCCACTGCTTTTGAACGTGGCTTCCTCGGTCGGGTAGCACGAAACCCGAGCGTTTTTGAAAAGCTCGATCGGAAGGAAGGGAGGGGAGTCCAAATCCATAGATGAGGACCGATAAACCTCATTCACAAATTTCCCAAAAGGTTCATTGTTTTCGCGTTGAAAATGGAAGATTTCACTTGCCATCATCGCAAATGCATCGTCTGAGGAGAGGGCCGATAGTCGGTCGAGGATTGTTACTTTCGAATTCATGCAACGCGCGCACGCATATCAATTATCAAAGGTAGTATCATTTGCCATGGCTCTTGGCATCACCTTGGCGTGTAAGAAAATTAAGTGCGATGAACCTGCACCTACGCTAAAATACGACACGCTCATGTTGGACGAGTCGCGAGAGAACTTGATTTTCAAGACAGCGTTCGAAGATTGCCAAGGTGACATTGGCCATTTAGGCGCGGTTGATTCTAACACCATACGGTCCGTACGCACGTACCTGTACGAACGCGTTGGAGGTGAGTGGAAGCGTTGGTACCCAGCTAACTTGGCAGACACATCTAGTTTCTTTAGCATCATTCCTGCTTCTAAAAAGAACCGCGAAGGGTGGTTGCTGAAAGGGACGGTTGTCCAAGAATTCCCCTTGGTACAACTCTATCAAGGGCGAGACACGATTCGCTTCGAAACCTACATCATCGATCAAGCGGGCAACAAGAGCAATCGGGTCCAGAGTGTCCCCTACATTTTTCAACTGTAGCGTGCGCCTCAATACTTACCTGCCAAGGCCTCGGTGACGCTCATCGATAGATCACCAATGCGCTCGAGGTTGACGAACAAATCACTGTAGATCATTCCGTTTTGGTAGTCGTATTCTCCTTTCTCGATGTTCTCCAAGTGTTGCTTTCGCATCGAATCTCGTCTAGTATCAATGGCCAATTCGAGGTGGGCAGCGTGCGCTAAGTCTACATGGGCAGAACCCAATTCCAAGTTCTTGATCATGTTGTCGAGAGAGTCCTCCACACCTTTAAACAATTTGAGGAGGCTTTCGCGTTGCTCTGAACTGAACCAAATCTTCCGGTCGTGCTTCTTGTCTAGGTTGACGGACATTTGGTAGCAGATGTCGCTCATTTGTTCCAGGTCTTTGATAACACTGAGCATAGTCCGCACCAGTTTTGATGACTCATTTGACAGCTGTTTGCTCGAGACCTTCATAAGGTATTCTGTAATCTCAGCTTCGATATTGTCGGTAATCTCTTCGTATTTCTTGATCCGCTTAACCAGCTTCTTGGCTTTCTTTTTATCCTTCTCTACAAGGAGGTCTTTCACCATTCTCACATGCCTTAGCGAAATCTCACTGAATTTAACCACCTCTTTTTTAGCTTCAAGAATGGCTAATTCTGCGGTGCCCATGAGGCCTGTTCCTATGTATTCCAAGTGAAAGAGTTCGTCGTCCTCGCCTTTAGAAGGCACCGATTTAATGGCCAATTTAACGAGCACCGGAACGAACCAAATCAAGAGCAATACGTTGGTCAAATTGAAAAAGGTGTGGAAATAGGAAAGCGCGAACGGGATTGACTCTGCATCATCGAACGGTGAGTTGTTGCCCATTACTGATTGAGAGAACCAATCGACCAGTTCTAAGGCAAACGGCAAGATGAGCACCATCCATGCTACGCCGATGATGTTGAACATTGAATGAATGCGTGCGGATCGTTTCGCGTGTACGTTTCCGACAAATGACGCCAGTTCGGCCGTTATCGTCGTACCGATGTTTTCTCCCAAAATCATTGCTGCGGCTAGGGGAAAAGGTATCCACCCGTTGTTGCACATGACAAACGTAAGGGTCATCGCCGCGCTTGAAGACTGAACTACAATGGTGACTACGGCGCCCACCAATACGAACATCAGGTTGGTGCCCAAGCCAGGTTCAAAGCCGGAAAGAAACGATAGAAATTCCGGATTCTCTTTTAAGTCTGGAACGGCATCCTTCAAAGCAGAAAGACCCAGGAACAGAATGGCGAAACCGATCAAGAATTCCCCCCAACTTTTAACCCTGGAATTCCCGACCAAGGTCATAGGAAGGCCAAAGGCGATCATAGGGAGCGAAAGCGCTACAATTTTGAATTTGAAACCGAAGTAGGAGACGATCCAGCCGGTGATGGTGGTTCCGATGTTTGCACCCATCATCACTCCTGCAGATTCTACCAAAGAGAGCAAACCGGCATTTACAAAACTCACCGTCATAACGGTCGTAGCCGAAGACGATTGCACCAGACTGGTAATGATGAAGCCGGTGATCACGCCAAAAAAGCGATTCTTGGTCATGGCGCCGAGAATCTCTCGAAGCTTCTGTCCGGCCGCTTTTTGTATACCCTCGCTCATGATCTTCATTCCATAGATGAAGAATCCGAGCGCGCCCATTAGGACTAAGAAGTCGTAGAAGGTGTAGTTCACGGTTAGAGCAGATTAGGATCGGTTAAAAGGACAATTCCGTTTGCAGGCGGAATATCAAATTTTCATTTGCAAAGGTTGTACTTAAGCTTCGCTCGTATGTTAAGTCAGTCTGAACTTTTGCGTTGTGACCCAGAAAATATCTAGACAGACCCACCGTATATTGCTCCACGTTTTTGACGTCGCTCGCCATGCCCGAAAGGCGCATCGTTCGGGTGTATCTACCCGCGAGCTCTAAGTTGTTTTGAAACAAATATCCGGCCTGACCCGAATACGCGAATCCTTGGCGATAGGCATTTCCTGACGCGTCTCGGAAATCGCCCAAGCTGCTTTCTCTGTACGCCGTTTCGATCAGTACGGACCATCCTCGGTACTTAAACATCATATCTCCCATCAGGGAAAACAGATCCGAGGTAACGTAGTTTCCGGAAGAATCGATCATGATTTTTCCGAGTTGACCGCCCTGACGAATGGCTCCTACATTATAGTCTCCAGTTACTCCGATCGACAGTTTTGGAGTTTCTTCTCTGGCGAGGTCTGAAGAATAATAATCGCCTTTCGAAGAGAAGGTACCCATGGGGAGGAACTCTATCCTTCCGGTATATTCGAGACCTCCTACGTCGGTATTGATGTAGTTTCTACCCTCACCTAGGGACACGGCTTCGATCAGTTGGAGTTGGGCATTGCCAATGTTGAGCTTATGCCGGAATTGGAATCCAAAATCGCGATCAATGTTAAAACGACTGTTCAACAAACTGCGATCAACAAATTGAAGTTTTTGCGACGAAATGACCCGCTCTCGATTGCCAGGCAGCTTGGTTTGTCCAAACCAGATTTGGTGACCCTTGACGAATTCATATTTCACTACGGCATCCATGACAATTCGCGCGGTATTTCCGACCAGCGGACCGTCATCGCGGTACCGCGTGTCTCGACTACTCAAGCCAAGCTCGATTTTGTAGGTGAGCCTGGGGTCGAAAGCGAATCCGCCAAATTTTAACCGCGCACGTCTTGTCATCGCATTCAATGACGGATCGAATACTTCACCTAGCGCTTGTGACGCTACAAATAGATTTTGAACGCGGGCGCTCATTTGAATGGTGCCAGAAGAGTCTGCTGCGACGAACCGAATGCCGGAACCAAATTTTGGGTAGGAAACGGTCTGGGCAATGCCCTGACTAACGGTGGTTAAAAGAAGGCAAAACATGGCCGCGGTCAAGTGTAATTTCATGCCGCAAAATTTTGATTTCTTTACTTAGGGTTCGCACACGCTTAAACTACATAACATAACCTTAAAACACGATTAAGCCAGCGGTAATATACATTGGACACTGATGTGGGTAAAAGCCCCCGTTCATAGAGCTTTCAGGCAATTTTTTAAGTAGCCTTCGTTTAATGCACTTTTCGTTGAATGTTATGTCAACGTAAATAAAAAGCCGCTCTCTTGAGCGGCTTTTTATGCTTAATGCGTTATGTAACTAGGTTTTAAAGCGATTTCGACCAGCTCGTTCGCCAATTTGAGCCCGCGCCTGATGCAGCATTCGTCAGCGCGGCGTTTATTTTATCGGCTGCGTTAGCACTATCGGCTGAGGTTTCGAAGCCACTGATTTCGAATAGGTCGGCCACACCCGCTAGCGTAATATTCGATAAAAGCAGTTCCCCAGAAACAATGTGTGTAACCGTGGATGAGTGCTCCACATCCAAGCCATCGCTGAAGTTGGTAATCAACGCATTGGAGATGTTGGCTTTTGTTCCCTCCCGAAGTTTGATTCCATCACCACTTCCATAGCCACTCAAGGTTAAGTTGGATAGCGTGGGGTTTGAGAAGGGTGCTGCTGTGTTGTCGTCGCCATTGTTGTCCGCTTCAATTCCACGATCGCCTATCCCATCGACTTGCTCAGCGATCCAATATGACCCGGATCCTACCCAGCCGTAGGTCCAATCGAAACCATCGTCTCCCGATCCGGTCGAAATGAGATGGTTTGCATCTACGCTCCCACCGAAGAATTCGAATCCATCGTCATTGCCCATATAAGATTGCAAATAGGCTAAGGTAGTTCCTGAGCCGACCCCGTTGAATGTAAACCCGTTGTGCTCCTTTTCATCGTTGATTGCGTTGCCGGAATACTCAACTCTCACGTACTGAAGCGTTCCCGAATTATCAGCCGAATTAGTCCCTCCGTAAAGCACATCCCCGACCTCGGCCGTGGCTTCCGAACCATTGTTAATGGGGGCTTTCCCGCATATAATGATTCCACCCCAATCGCCTGACGCTGGATTGGCGGATCCTGAAGTAAATACGATAGGCGCATCTGAGGTGCCAATGGCCTCGATGCGAGCGCCTCGTTCGATGAGCAAATAAGCAACCGATTCCGTTGGATCTGATTGGATTACCGTCCCGGCAGGAATTGACAATACGGCGCCACTCTTCACGTGGACACCTCCGGAGAGTGTGTAGGTCTTTGAGGCGTCTAGGGATCTGCTCTCCTGGATGCTACCTGACAGCACAGTATCCGCATCGTTGTCATAGGTGCAACTGTTGTCTTCCTTTTTCGCCTTGTCGTCAAAATTAGTTGCAGTAGGGTCAGTACAACCTTTCTTGCTACATGATGTCAAGGCAATGGCCCCGATAAGCAATAGAGGAAGGACCGTGTTTTTTAAAGTGTTCATTTTTGTTTTCATGTTGTGTTATTGTTTTCGCAGACAAAGCAACTCATCGCTTGTTACCCCTTCGTTGTATGCATTATATGTGTCGATTATTCAACTGTTACCCTGAGGTTAAGCGAGAGTATTAGGCTTTACTGAATCTGTAGGACAGCGAAAGGCTGTAGTTGATGCCCATTTTGTACTCATTGATCACAAAAGATTTTTCTGCTATATCCTGAGTCTGAACGATGCGCGGGTTCAGCAAGTTTTTAATCGAGATATTGAGATCAAAGTGTTCGCTGAGGGTGTTTTTTAGGACGAGGTCTAATGTATTTACGGGCCGCTCGTACACATCTCCTTTTCCGTAGGTGCCAGCGAGCACTATCCTTGGGCCAAACACACTATAAGCGACCGTGATGGTTGATCGGACGGAACCCAGTTCTATTTCGTACGACATGCTTGACGCGATCAAGTAGGGACTGGCTCCGAGCATTGGCCTTTGAGCATTGGTAGCAAGAAGGCTTCCTTTTGAGGTTTGTATAGAGTCAGATGTTCCGAGTGAAAATTTAGAGTGATTCAAGGCTGCGTTCAACCCCAGGGTAACGTTGTCGAGCAAGTCGGCTTCAACGCCGACGGATCGCGTGAGAATATCCCCGAGTGAAAAACGAGATTCCATTTCAATACCCCCGACAACAGCACTGCCTAAATTGAAGTAGGTGAATAGCGTTCCAGATGTCGGAACTTCAAACCGTTCTATTGGGTTTTCAATGTACTTGCCAAAAGCCGTCAGAGCCAAGAGCTTTCCAGAGGAAGGAAATCGTTCGTATTTTAGGTCGACGTTGTAGGCATAACTGCTTGTGAGGTCGACGTTTCCTTCAAAGAGCCTTCGCGATTGATCTTGGTACTGAAAAGGGGCCAGCTCCCGGAAATTGGGCAGCGCAGTAGTTTGAGAAGCGCTCATTCTAAGATTGCTCTTCTCATTTAGCATCAGCTTCAGATTCAAGGAAGGAAGCACATTCAGCGTATCAAAGTCAGAAGTGCGGTAGGCATCTTTCAATCGATCACCTAAGAGTTTGTATTGCACCATCTGGGAAGTTTGTTCTACACGAGCACCTACTGCAACGAGTAATCGCCCGCCAATCAAATACTCAGCGTTGACATACCCAGCCATTACATCCTGTTTGGCGAAGTGGACCCTTGATCCGTCACGGGCCTCGGTATATTGATAGAGGCCTGAAATGTAACTTGGCGAGTTGAGGTATGCGTCGGGATCTTGCATAGACACCTCCAGTCCTTGCTTATGGATTGCATCTGCATAAGATTTCATTTGGATGTTGAATTGCCTCCATGAAAAATCGCGCTGCTTCCATCGGGGGCTCGCACCAAGAGTTATTTTTCCAATTGGTTTCGCATTTTCGGCCCGTAGAAAATTCCATGTCAATGCGGCCCGTCCGTTCAGCTCTGTCTCAGCGAGCGAGCTGTAATAACGGTGGTTATCAGAAGCGTTGAGAACGGCAAAGGTGTAGTCGGATTTACTTGCGTCGCTAGCTTCATACAGCAGCTGACTTCTGTCCGGCTCTTCATTCGTAGCGCGATTCATGCTCGCTCCCCAGTGCAGTTCAAATCGATCCGAACCGAAGGAATGGTCTCCCCGAACCTGTCCAGTTGAGAGCGTATTGACGCGTAAGGTGTTCCGGACCGAATACAAGTATGAGTTGCGGTCTCGGTCTCGGATCAATGCGTCATAGTTTGTGATTGCGTCCGATGAGTTCTGGGTGAATAGACCCGATACCTGAATGACGTGCCCATCCGTCGGCTGCAAGTATACATTGGTTAGGCCTGTTGAAGTGATTTGATGATCGTATTCGGTTGTTTGGAAGTAATTTTTATCTACACCCAAGTTATCGAGGTTGCGTGCTAGACCTGTTCTTGTTTGATAGCCGTTGCCATGATCAGCAGATACTAAAACGCCGATCAAACCATCCTTGCCAAAGGAGTAAGCATTACCCGCCTCTATGCTTAGTCCAGAGCCGAGCATTGCCGTGGTGAGCACAGGATTCAAATTCCTGGCGAAAGGGTCTGGCCCAGCGTCAGGAGATGAACTAAAATAGGAAGCATGGTATCCTTGATCGATTGATGGGGGCAATTCGCGATTCTTGTAACCCGGTACAAGTGCAATGTTGTTTGCTCCAGAATGAGCAGACTCAAAAGGACGGAATGTAGTGATTGAGTTTCCCGAAAAACTCAGGCTGGCTTTCACGTGTGCCTGCTCAAAGTAATCTTTCGTCTGGACATCAATCGTGGCGCCTGTGAAATCTCCTGGGAGACTTGGGTCGAACGCCTTATACACGGCAATGCTTTGCACGATACTGTTTGGGAAGATGGCAAGGTCTATGAGTTTTTTATCTGGATTGGACGAAGGAATGGGTAGGCCGTTGAGCATCGCAGAGTTGTATCTGTCGCCAAGTCCCCGCACAAAAACGTCATTGCTACCTGAGGACACTGAGACACCACTGATTTTTTGAACGCCTTGCTCTACATCCGAGGCGCCCTGTAACGCCAATTCGGAAGCACCGATAGACTGCTGGATACTCGAAGCGTTTTTTTGTTCCATGAGCAGGACACCTGCTCTTTCACGGTTCATTTTTGCTGTCACCTCAACGGCATTTAAGATCAATGCATTGGCCTTGAGCAATCGCCTGATTTCGATTTCTTCGCCATCTTCTAGAGCCATCTGGAATGTATCGGATTGCATTCCTACGCTGCTAATAATGAGGTTGTGCACGCCGGCCGGACCGTCAAACGAAAAATTCCCGTCAATGTCAGTCGCGGTTCCGATCGTTGTGCCTTCTAAAAACACATTGGCAAATGGAACGGGAAATTCGGCTCCTTCAATGGTTTCGGCAACTTGCCCTTTTATTCTGCCGCTTTGAGCTAACATTTGTGTGATGAACAATACACCGAGGCTCAATAGATAGATCTTTCTTTTCATTATTTGTTTCTTACGGCCACAAAGTTCCACCGGAAGAGTCAGGATATCATTAATATTGGATTAATTAAGCGTTAATAGAATTCTGTTCGCTTGATGATTAGTTAACACCTGAGGCGTTTTGGTAATAACTGTTTAACCTTGACTACATGGCTCGCAAACTACATTCGGACAATTATTCAGAGAATACGGAGCCAATGCTTTCTAAGAAGAAGATTCTTGTTGTGGATGACGAAGAGGACATCCTCGAATTCATTAGTTACAACCTAGACCGCGAGGGGGCGAAAGTCTTCACTGCCAAGAACGGAATCGATGCGATCGAAATCGCACGTAAGAAGAAACCAGACTTGATTTTGCTCGACCTGATGATGCCTGAAATCGATGGGGTAGAAACTTGTCTGCGCCTGCGTGAAATTCAAGAGACTAAAAACATCATCATCGCCTTTCTAACCGCACGAGGGGAAGACTACTCACAAATTGCGGGCTTTGATGCTGGCGCTGACGATTACATAACAAAGCCGATCAAACCGCGCGTGCTGATAAGCCGTTTGAAGGCACTGCTGAGAAGAAAGGAGGGCCCCATTACCTATGAGGGGATGGCGGAATTAAAATCGTTGACCGTTGATCGTGACCGCTATGTTGTCATCAAGGATGAAAAAGAATTGAACCTGCCGAAGAAAGAATTTGAATTGCTGGCGCTGCTGATTTCAGTACCAAGCAAGGTATTCACAAGGGAAAGCATCCTATCTTCAGTCTGGGGTGATGACGTAGTGGTAGGAGACAGAACCATCGACGTCCACATCCGAAAACTTAGAGAAAAGATCGGAAGTTCTCATATCAAGACAATTAAAGGAGTAGGTTATAAGTTTGAGGAATAATTTCTCGAACGCAATGAAAATCCAAAACCCACGACAGATAAGTCTTTTGATCGCGGCCGGTGTCAGTGTTGTTCCCTTAGTGGTGACTACGTTGATCTACATACTGGAGCAATGGGACGTCCCAGTGTGGTTTTTCTTAGTCTACGGGTTGCTTTCCTTTAGCGTCGGATGGCTGATTTCATGGTGGGCGATAGAAGTCTTTCTTCATGAAAAAATCAAGCTGATTTATCGAACCATTTTCTCCCCGATGAATATGGAGGAGCGCATGAAAGGAGCCACCTCCAGTGGAGACCAATTGGGAAGCGTCCAAAAGGACGTACAAGAATGGGCGCTGATCAAACAAAAAGAAATCGCAGCCCTCAGGGAACAAGCGCGGTTTAGGAGGGATTTCGTCGGCAACTTGGCGCACGAATTGCGAACCCCCATCTTTAATATGCAGGGCTATTTACATACGCTGATCGAAGGAGGGCTCGAAGACCCAAGGATCAACTACGACTACTTAGACAGGGCGGATAAAAACCTCGATCGTCTGGTCGTGCTCATCGAAGACCTCGACCAAATTTCGAAACTTGAATCTGGAACTACAGCACTTAAGTCGGAGAAGTTTGACTTGGTCAAGTTGGTGGATGAAGTGTTTAAGTTGTCAGAGATTGCAGCAGCAAAAAGGAAGATTAAACTGTCATTTGATCGGAAGTACGAGAAACCCGTTTATGTACTTGCTGACCGCAGAAAGATGCTCCAAGTCTTTACCAATTTGATCATGAATGCTATCCACTATGGTAAGAAATCCGGATTTTGCAAGGCACGGTTTTTTGACATGAGCGAAAATGTATTGATTGAAATTTCTGACGATGGAATCGGGGTAGAATCCGAGCATTTGCCGAGGCTATTCGAACGGTTCTATCGGGTAGATAAGAGCCGCTCTCGACATGAAGGAGGAACGGGACTCGGCTTGGCAATCTGTAAACACATCATCGAAACACACGGCCAATCCATCAGCGTTCGGAGCGTAGTGGATAAAGGCACAACCTTCTCCTTCACGCTTGAAAAAGCAAAATAGGAATCAATGCTATGGACAAATTCAGAACAGAGGTAAACGCTCCTGAGTTCCCATTTTTTATCGGACACGAAAGTCAGGTGATGATGCTCGGCTCGTGCTTCACAGAGAACATCGGCACTCGGCTCCTACAAAATAAAATCCCGACCGAAGTGAACCCATTCGGGATTCTGTTCAACCCGTTTTCAATCATGAATTCCCTAGAGCGAATGCTCAATGACCGGGAGTATCAGAAAGATGAATTGGTAAGGAGTGGAGACGATTGGGTCAGCCTTGACCACCACGGACGCTTCAACAATGCAGATCCTCAAATTAGTCTGGAGAGCATTAATGCATCGTTGAATCAGGGGCGAGAGAAGCTCACAAAGGCCGATGTCATTTTCATCACATTGGGATCGGCGTGGGTGTATACGCATCGAGACACCGACCATATCTCAGCCAATTGCCATAAAATTCCAAACAAGGCATTCTCAAAGCGATTACTGTCCTTTCAAGAAGTGCACTTGATCCTTAGGCATATTCCAGCATTTTTGCAATCCAAAGGAATCGACGCCAAAGTCGTATTCACAGTCAGCCCTGTTCGTCATTGGAAGGATGGAGCGGTGGAGAATCAGAGGTCTAAAGCACATTTGATTGCCGCTGTACACGCCGTTGTGGAGGAGTTTGAACGCTGCCACTATTTTCCAGCCTATGAAATGATGATGGATGACCTGCGCGACTATCGATTTTACGGGCCGGATATGTTGCACCCCTCTACCCAGGCCATAGACTACGTTTGGCAACAGTTCCAAAGCAGCTTTTTTTCGGATGAAACGCGGATCATCGGGCAAGAATTGAATGCCATTGTCCAAGCAGTACAACACAGACCCATGGACCCCGAAAGCAACTCCTTTCAACGGTTCTTAAAAAAGCAAATCGATATCATTCGGGCGCTTGAAGTAAAGTATCCAAACGTTGACCTGAGTAAAGAAAAGGAACATTTCAAAGGCTATCAACTCTAGACTGCCCGCCATGTAGGAGGGCCAAGTACTCTTGTTCTGTTTGACCCGGAGTCGGGTAAAAGTGGGCATTCTTAACGCCTAGCGCATCCAAATCCATGATGGTAGAGTAACCGCTCCGAGCGATGACCAACTCTGCGGATACCAAGGCTTGTGACATGGGCAAATCGTCGAGGTGGTGCAGAAGCGTCAACCCTTCCATGATCGTCTCCTGGGGTTTCTCAGGTTTTCCCCTGACAATGAGCGCGGTACCTCCTCGTTCGATCAGCATACGTGCCATTTCAGCCTCAAACAGGGTACGCTGAGGCTCGGGCCCGCTGATCAGCACCACGGTATTCCAACGCGGCGAAGTCGCTGGCGCCGGCGGGGCTGTAAAGCGACTCAAAGGGCCAATGTATCGAACCCTTTTTGGCATCTTGCTGGGATGTGAGAGTTCGCCCGCAAGGCCGGGAGCAACGGCGTGGTCTGGAATCCAGACTTCGTCGTATCGATCCATCACCCACTGGTTCAGCACATTGATCAAGCCTTCGAAGTGCGGACTCCTAATTTTGATTTGATGGGTGACGAATACGCAGCGGCAACGAGACGTCCACAACCCGAATCGTGCATCTGAGATCACCAGGTCAATGCGCTCATCTTTGACGATCCGTTGTAGCAATCGATGTTCCCTCCATATACTCTTGAGCAGGGCTACTCCTTTGAACGCAAAATGCTTAACCATGTTCCCGTCAGCAGGATAGGTAATGGTCATGAAGGGAATGTCGATGAATCGAGCCTTCGGAAAGCGTTTTAGGAGAAGTGCTTTGGGGCCGCCAGAGGCCGCAATGATTACCTCGTTACCTTGATGAATTTGATTTTCGATCAATGGAACACACCGGGCAGCATGCCCAAGACCCCAGTGGAGCGGAGCAATCAATACCCGCTCATGCCGAGCATCTGTCATCGATCAACGCGCAACGTTGAACGCCTCACCGACCGATTTTCCGCTCTGAAATTCTACCTGCAAATAATACGACCCGGCAGGCATGTGACTGATATCTATGCCAGCGCCGGTTTCTGGCCCTGAAACCTTCATCACAATAGCTCCCTTGCTGTCGAGCACAGAAATCCCAGCGATTTGGTCGTTGCTTCCTAGCCCGATATGAAGCGCGTCTTGCGCAGGATTCGGGTACACGATTAGGCCTGAAGCGGAACGTTCCTCGACCCCTACGCCCAACCAGCTGTCTTCGTTGCTCAACGCAGAACTTCCGGCCGGATTGATTGCGAAAACGCGGTAGTGGTACTCTGTGCCGAGCATGCTCACGTTGGGATCGGAGTAAGTGGTGCTATTCACCGTAAGCGTGTCGATGGCAGTAAAATTGTTGTTTCCAGCAACGGACCGTTCGATGACCCATTGGTTTTCATTCGTAAAAGGATCGTTCCAAGACAGCAAGATCGAGCCAGCTTGAAAATCAGGGGCAACGCTGAGCACTATATCACCACCCACTGGTGCTATTGTTGTTACGATGCTGAACACACCAGGATTGTAGTTGAAGAAAACATTGTCTGCAGCCTCTACACGCACTCGATTTCCACCACTTGTACTGCTCGGCATGAGTACGAGTGCGCTTCCGCTGTTGGGAACGTTGGCGGCCAAGGTATCCTGTAGGGTCAAACCGTTATTGCTGTACCGCAAGATGTGTACACTCTGACAGTTGATGGGCGATTGGTCTGTGTTGGCTACATCCCATTCCACCAGGTAATAGACCCCCGCCTGTGCCTGTCCTCCCGTTGGAGGCGAGGTCACAACAAACGGACCTTTGTCACCGTCAACTCCGAGATCTACTTCGTCGTAAGCTACACCTCCCCCGTCGATGTTGTTATCACGTACCGTCATGCGAAAGGACAAGCCTCGGGAGTATGTAGGATATACCTCACCGATGGGCAATGAACCCGTGAGCACACTCACTAGGTTTGGAAATGTGCGCTCGCCATGATCTTCGGCTTCCCATGAGCGGAAGATCGGGGCGTTGCCGCTCGGACTTGAAGGTGAACCTTGTGGCCCGAGATCCATTTGTTCCCAGCAATACGTAAGATCGTCCCCTTCATTGTCAGTGGCCGTACCTCTTAAAACAAAGGGTGTCTCACGCGGAATGACATAGGATTTTGGGTCAACCGAAACTTCAGGAGCGGTATTCCCTGTGTTGGTTTTTTGAGCACAAACATTTCCCGTGCTGACGTATGCATACAGCGTGATGTCGTCAAAACTTCCGGCGTGGAAATAATCGTCTGAGTTATTCTGCAGGTTCTGAGGACTGCAAATGCCAGCGTATGCCATGATGGTAGAACCGCTTCCTGGCTCGTATGCATTGAATGAACTTATGTTTGATGCGCATGACCCGCTGCTGCCATTGAACGTGTGCGGCCCTCCAAATTGGTGGCCCATTTCATGGGCTACGTAGTCGATGTCAAACGGATCTCCTGTGGGGTTATTGGTTCCAGTGACGCCGCTCGCTTTGCTTCCTCCGCAAACCACACCCAAACCAGCAAGTCCGCCACCCCCAGTGCTGAATACGTGCCCGATGTCGTAGCTGGAACTACCCACTTGGCCGTTGATTACGCCGGCATTGGCATTGATCATTTGCCCGGGGCTGTTGTTTTCATAGGGGTCGGTACTGCTGTCTAGAAATATCAAATCGTCGTTGTTGCCGATCAGTTGCATCGTAATTGCGAACTCTCTTTCATACACGCCGTTAACGCGGTTCATCGTGACAACCATTGCACTCAGCACTCCTGAAATCGTGCCTCCATGAAACTGGGCATATTCTCCCGTGCACGCCAATGCCAAACGGTAGCTCCGCAATTCCTCTCCCGATTGCCGCACACCCCTTATGCTTGATTCCACTTCTGACAATGCTTGGTCTGAATCGTCAAGAAGGCATTGGTGGTCTTTGGTGTGCTTATAAAATTCTACATACTCGTCTCTGCGATAGGTGTGATACGTGTTGGCGTTTTCCCCGATGGGGTCGATATAGAGGGTGCCGTTAGTCGTAAAAAGAATGGCGTGAAAGCCCTTATCAGTATACCCAACTCGACCGCTCACACCCTTGCCTTTGACCTTGTATGTTTTGATGCTAGGAAAGCGACTTGCCAATTCAGCCTCCATGATCGGGCTTTCGAACACTTCCATTTCGAACACGTTTCCGCTCGCATCGGGCAGTGAAATCACCACGTTCGAATTGCGGTTGGATGCATTCATCGACGGAGCGGTTCGAAGGTGCGCACTGAACGTAGCGTCGTCAAGTGTATAGACGTAGGAGGGGTAGCCAGTTTTGAGCATGGTGACCTCGTTGATCAGGCTCTGGGCATTGAGGGCGAGGCTGCAGATGAGCATCGCTAGCGTGGCAATGTGTGGGTTCTTCATAAGTTTATCGATAAGACCCATCTCGTGGAGCGCCCGGCGGTAAGGCATCTTCGGTATAGATGGCGTAGTAGTTTTTGCTTCCTTTTAAGATCGGCGAAATGAGCGTTTTCGTTCCAGTTCCAACAATAGATGCGAACAAGCCTTCCTCGTTTGTGTCGAGCCGAATGGTAAGTTTCCCATCGATCGACTTTCCTTTATAGCTGCGGATATCTGGAAATTTAGCGGCAAGCTCTGGACTCATCGTCTGGGCGTTTTCCACATGGAATGAGACGATGCCGTTAAGGGTAGGAATAGCTACGCTGTTGTCTCCTTGGTCCAATAAGTCCGTCAATTGTTCAAAGTCGCAGGCATAGGTAGTAAACGTAGAAAGCTCAATGCGACGCTCTAAGTCGGGCAATGAATAGACGTCACGGAGCACCCACAGGCCTTCGTCGGTCGCTTTGGATCGCACATCTTCCACCTTTTCGGTAGTCGGGGCGTTCTCAGAAATTTCTGGGGCTGGGGCTTCTGACTTCGACGCGGGACTTTCGTTGCTTCCTTCGCGTCCTTTTCGCTTCGAAGAGGAGCAAGACACGAGGCAAAGGCAGAGGATAAGGGTTAGGTATCTCATAAATTCCGGCCTAAATATAGCATGACCGTTGGCATCAGGGACTAATCTTTCAAATGAATTGTTGGAAAGCCACGCGTTGCAAGGCCACTAAGTTCTGCACATCTTTGCCGAATGAAAAACGCAATCATCACCGGTTCCACCAAAGGAGTAGGCCGTGCCGTTGCAGAGGAGCTTTCAGCGAAAGGCTACAGCGTCTGGCTCACGGCTCGAAATGAACAAGACCTTGCATCGGCCAAATCAGAAATCGAATCCTCAACAGGCAACGCTGTTCATGTCCATGCGGTTGATTTTTCCAACAAGGAGGAAGTGGCAACGTACGCCGAGATCATTTTAGATGCTTGCAAGACGATTGACGTGCTGGTAAATAATGTAGGCATTTATATCCCGGATGAACTGACCGACGAAGCGCCAAAGCTCGAACTCCAAATGGCCGTCAATTTTACCGCTCCTTATACGCTCACTCAAGCCTTGTTGTCGCGGATTCAATCCCAAGGGCGCGGAAACATCTTTAATGTGTGCTCGATCGTCAATCGAAGACCACGCGTCGATGGAGCCAGCTATACCATTTCAAAGTTTGCGTTTTGGGGATACCACCAACTCTTGCACAAGACACTTTTGCCTTCAGGAATCAAAGTGACCGGCTTTTTCCCTTCGTCCATCGCCACGTCGAGCTGGGATGGAATGGATGCGCCATTCGATGAGTTCATTCAGCCGGATGACATCGCTTCTTTGGTGGCGAACATCTTGGAGATGAAACGTGGAACCGTGCCTTCTGAAATCGATTTGGTTGCCATCAACCCTGACTTTTGATGGGAAAGAACAAGCTTAAAAAGTTTGCCAAGGTGAAGGAGATGGACCACGTCATCGAGCCTCCTTTCAGCGAAGTACTCAATCAAGATTTTCGATTGAAAGGCCGGTGGAATGAGGAATTTGGTAATGAACACCCCATCGTTTTAGAACTGGCGTGCGGCAAAGGCGAGTACTCTGTGGGAATGGGTGAACTATTCCCAGAAAAGAACTTTATCGGCATCGACATCAAAGGTGCGCGCATGTTCAGTGGTGCGGTCCAGGTAGAGGAAAAAGGAATGAAGAATGTGCGCTTCCTCCGGACGAAAATTGACATGATCACTTCATTCTTCGCGAAAGACGAAGTCGATGAAATCTGGATATTGTTTGCTGACCCACAACTAGGTCGAGCAAGAAAGCGGCTCACTGGGCATCTATTCCTAGACCGTTACATTCAGATCTTAAAACCTGAGGGCACCCTTCACCTGAAGTGCGATAGCGAGGACCTCTATTCCTTTACCAAGGACGAGGCAATTCCTGAGTTCAATGCCGAGGACAAAGGCTTTCAATTTGCAAAGGAATTCGACACCAACGAGCTGTACGAAAAGGGAATTCAGGCATTGGATGAGACAATGCAACAAGTATTAAACATCCGAACATTCTACGAGCAAATGTGGTTGGAGCAGGGCAAGAAAATCAAGTACCTACGCTACCGATTGGCCCGGTCCTTAAAGTAGTTACGCGTTCGGTTGTAGTCTAAAAAGTAGGTCAGACGAATCGAAAAATTATTCTGCATCGGCGAATTGAACGTTTGCTCCAGGTTCACCAAGTAACTTTCTCCGACGGAATTATCAACCGAGGCGATTACGTTTCTGTAAAGGAGCACCAACTCTGAAGCCGGCGCAAACCACCACGAGAACTTCACATCCACGTTGAATGTATTGAAATTCAAGTCGTTCACACCTGAAAGTTCGGCGGGGGTCAAATCACCGCTTTGTTCAAGAAGATAAAAGTCTTGGTAATCCACATCGAAGTATGAGTGCCTAAGGCTAAGACTTAGCGCAGAGGTGGGAGTGAAGACGTAGCGAGCGCGCAAAATGGTTTCGATCGAAAGGTTGTTGCGGCGGCCGAAGTAGACGACGTCGGGCAAGGTATCTGGTACAAAGCCATAATCATTTAGCCATTGGGTGACAATCAATTCAGGAAGCATGAAAAAATGATCACCCAAGCGAATACGGGGCGAAAGCATGCCCCAGATGACGTCTCGGTCGAAACCACCCGTTCGGTCATACCCAGCCCGCGCGTCCAGAGCGAGCACTTTTCGATAATCCGAAGAGATAAAGAAACTCGATTCGAAACCGGCAGGGTTTTTTAACCACCGACCAACCGCACGTGGTTCGAAGTAGTCATAGGTGGCGATCGGGCGAGCCGTTACGTTTCCTCCAAAGGCAAAGAAGCTGCGGGTGAGGAAGAATATCCGGTAAAAAGCAAACAGATCTTCGTACCGAAACGGCTTGTATAAGTGCTCATACCCAAGGTAGACTTCGGTTTCCATCCGATTGAATTTACCGAAAGGTTGGATGGTTTGAAAGACGAGAGAGCCGTAGCTCCCAATTTGATTGTTACGCCGAATGAATCCCAAGTCGTTGATGTCAAATCGGTCGGTAATGATCGTATTGGCGACCGACCAACGCCAATTGCCATCCACATCACCCACTGCATTCTCGACATAATATCCGTCATCGACGCGCCCGTCTTCAAAAATTGCGCTTTGCTTTACATCTGAGTTGAAGAAGTACTTCCCTGATTTCGTATTAAAGCGCCCCACCAAAGCTGCAACATTCGCATCGCGATCGGCGCCCTTTCGAAGTGTATTCGTATTGACAAAGCCAATCGAAGAATTGCGATTGAACCGCTGGTCGAGGACGATGACATTGTAATTGGTCATCGGCTCTGTCAGGAGTCGAGTCTCTTTGCCGCCTTCGATGCGGGTACTGTAGTTGTCGTCGGTGAGTGCATTTAAAAATCCAATACCCAGATTGTCCTTGGTCCGCCCTGAGACTTTGGTTGCGTTAAGCAGGCGGGTATATTCTTGACGGATGGTTACGGAATCATTTGAGTTCAAATCTTGCCCACGAATGTTTTTAGGTTGGCCTCCTATACGCCGCGTATAGAGTAAGTCGCCGATGTTGAACAGGTCCGTCCCTTCTACGAAGAATTGCCGGTTCTCATCGAATTGATTTTCGAAAGGAGATAGGTTTAAAAACTGTTGGTCAAAGGCGACTTGTCCGAAATCTGGAACCAAGGTCATGTCTAGGGTGAAGCTCTCGTTAATACCGTACTTCAAATCGAGTCCGGCCTTAACGTCGTACGAAGAATTGCCATCAAAGTAATCGACATAACTAGAGAGATAGGGAGTCGCCGAAAGCCGAACCGGCGGCTCTATACCGCTGATGCCCGTGATCAAGCCGCACTGGTATTCAAAACGATATCCAAGGCTTTTATCCAAGAAATTCCACGTCGATGTCTTTCGCGATCGCCGGATGCTTCGCATGAAGTTGAGCCCCCAATCCTTGACGGGAGTTTCTGGAAAACGAAGCGCGATGTACGGAATCTCCGCTTCCATAATCCAGCCTGAATCGGTGATGCTCACTGCGCTTTTCCAAATGGAGTTCAAACTAAAATCATCGCCATTCGGAGTGGTTTTGCTGTCCGCTTGAGTCCCCGCTGCGGTCACCCAAAAATTGAAATCGCTCAATCCATCGTTGTAGGGGTTGATGAAGAAACCGAGCCAGTCTGTGTTCTGATTGAATTCGTCGCGCTCGGTCATCTGGCGTAAAATGCTGTCGGAGTGAGGGTCGTACATCATGGCCCCGATGTAAATGGCCTGGTCGTCATAGAGCACGCGTACCACGGTCTGGAATGCACGAGGAATGGCGCCGCCGTTGGCAGGCTCGAACATGACAAAATCGGTGGCTTTGGGGGCAGTTGCCCAAACGGCATCGTCCAGGGCCCCGTCAATTTTGGGACGCTCAGCCGCGCGAGTAGCGGGGATTGTCTTCCGAGGAATGGTCTGTCCAAGCGCCCCCAAAGGGTCGAGCAAGAAGCATAAGCATCCAAAAAAGACAAGGCGGTTCATGGCGCAAAAATAAGGCGAGCCAGAGGTAGAGCTGTTGCCCCAAATCATGGGTAGCGAGATGTGTGATGAATGGATGGGTTTATTTTTGACGGATGGAGAAGGATTTTTTTGATCAGGTGTATCAGGTTGTGAGACTCATTCCGGAGGGAAGGGTCACCAACTACGGCGCGATTGGCAAATACCTTGGCGCTCCAAGATCGGCTCGCATGGTGGGGTGGGCGATGAATGCCAGCCACCGACAGCACCCTCCTGTTCCTGCGCACCGCGTGGTCAACAGCCAGGGACTTCTCACAGGAAAGATTCATTTTGAAACCCCGTTTGACATGCAAGAGCGACTTGAAAAGGAAGGTATTCGAGTTGAGAAGGATAAGGTGGTCGACTTTCGGAAGCTCTTTTGGGACCCGACCGTTGAATTAAGCTTCGATTGACCTTGAGTTGACCGCGGCAATTACCGCTTGGATATCGATGTTGAAGACGCATCCGTCTTCGTAGCCGCGGTTTCCGAGTTTACTCGTAGGGCGCTTTTGACAATCGGCTTCGAATTGGATGGATTGTGCTTGGGGCTGCCATGGAGAAAACCCCAGCTCGGGAGTCGTTGCAAACCAAAGTGAAATCAAGGGTTTTCGCAAAGCCGTGGCGATGTGCATCAATCCGGTGTCGTGACTGATCACCTGTGTAGCTTGCTGGATTAGGCTTGCGGATTGATGCAATGAAAACGCACCGCAGGCATTGAATACCTTGGGCCCACAGGATTGAACAATTTCGTCTCCCGTGGGCCGGTCTTCTATTCCCCCGAGGAGAATGACGGGTTGGTCAAGCCCTTTGCACAAGGCGATCATTTGCTTTCGAGGTAGAATTTTTCCTTCCATCTGGCCTCCAATGGCGTAAGCGATATACCCGCTTCGGAATCCTTCGGGCAACACGTTCACCGAAACGTTTTGGTTCTCGGGGATGAAGTAATCCAAGCCCTTGCCGTCATCGTGTACTCCAAGTGCTTGTACGGCGCTATACGACCGAGCAACCACGTGGCCAATCGGCTGTATCAGTCGCTTGGTCCGCACGTACAGCCACTTAGCGATATTGCGCTTGTCGAGGGTAAAAGAGAGCGATCGGCACGCCTTTTTGACTTGGCGCGACCGAATGTTATTGTGCAAATCGATGACGTAGTCATACATCCCGTCCTTGAGTTGGTCTTTGACCTCCTGTACCTTCTTGTCGATAGTGAGCACATGGTCGATGTGTGGATTCGACTCGACCAAGGTTGCGTACTTGCGCTTCGTGATGTAATCGATTTGAACTTCACCTTC
Organism: Cryomorphaceae bacterium; assembly: GCA_040221375.1. GTDB lineage: Bacteria > Bacteroidota > Bacteroidia > Flavobacteriales_G > Salibacteraceae > SHAN690. The sequence continues at coordinate 32,315 of JAVKEP010000065.1, read as the reverse complement.
GAGCTGTGTTTTGAGCGCACGTACAATAGGGCTCGTAAGCACAATGTCTCCAATGGAGCTGAAACGGATGATGAGGATTCGCGTTGGATGGGACATGCTGACGAACAATTGCGCGAATTTCACGAATTTGGCCCACCCAACAGACATATTTCATCATTCAAAGGCCTTAGGTTGAGGGATAGAAAGAACCAATCCCCCATTCCTACTACATTTGACATATGCTCATCGATAGCCATACTCATATCTACTTAGATGCCTTTAAGGATGACTTTGATGAGATGATTGCGCGTGCACGAGAAGCCGGAGTTGCCTACTTTTTACTACCGAATATCGACGTGGCCAGCATCCCCGATTTGCATCGGTGTGCCGATCGACTTTCGCAGCATGCCTTTCCGATGATGGGGCTACACCCTTGTTCCGTAAAGGAGGATTATGAAGAGCAACTCGACGAGATCAAGCGCCACCTCTTTCAGCCCATTCGAAAGTATTGGGCGGTCGGAGAGGTTGGAATCGATTTGCACTGGGATAAATCAACCCTCCCGCTACAGGTCGACGCATTGGAGCAGCAAATAGAATGGGCAAAGGCGCTAAATCTGCCGATTGTGGTTCATGTGCGCGAGGCCTTTGACGAGACCTTTGAGGTCATAGATCGCCTGCACGACGAACGGCTTCGGGGAGTTTTTCACTGTTTTTCAGGCACGGCGAAACAAGCAGAACACATCGCCTCATATGGTACATTTAAAATGGGCTTGGGAGGTGTGTTGACGTTCAAGAATGGCAAGATTGACCAATTCGTTCAAGACTTTGATCCTTCTCTTTTCATCCTCGAAACAGACGCTCCCTACCTGGCGCCGGTTCCATTCCGAGGCAAACGCAATGAACCGTCGTATGCTGCCTTGGTGGCTAAGAAAATGGCCGAATGCTTTGGAATGAGCTCGGAAGAGGTCGCCGCTACAACGACGAAAAACTGCATTGATTTATTCGGACTAAACCTACCTACCTATGAAGTGGACACTGACGATCATCCTGATCATCTTGACGACTAGTGCAATCGCTCAAGAGGGGGATGCCGACTCCTCATCCGTGACGGTTGGAGCCTATGCCGACGCCTATTACGCTTATTACAGTAATGCGCAAAACGTTGCCCTTCAGCAACACAATAGTGTAGGAGCATATCACAACAACCTTGGGCTGAATACGGCTCAGATTACATCGAGCTTTCTAACGAGGCATTTTCGCGGAACCGTTACCATCCATCATGGCGACATTGCTGCCATTGCATGGGGAGAGAAGTACAGGGCTGTTCAAGAAGCCAACGCCGGGGTTCGAATCGCCGATGGACTTTGGCTAGAAGGAGGGTACTTCAAAACCCACGTCGGCACCGAGTCCTTTTTACCTAAAGACAACCTGATGAGCATCATTACCCTCGGAACATTCTACGGGCCTTTCTACCAGGGGGGAGTGAAAATCAGCTATGATAAGGGATCTACACATTACGAAGCGCACCTGATCAATGGCTATAATCTCCATGTGGATAACAACGCAGAAAAATCGGTTGGCTTGTTGGTTTCACACAGCCTTTCGGAGGTCAATTCGCTTACTTATTCAACCCTTTATGGCAGCGAGCAAACGGGGGCGCTGAACAACGATAATTTATGGTATCAAGACGCCTACTTCAACCATTCCGGAGAAAAGCTGGAGTTGCAAGCAGGGTTGGATGTTGCCTTTGCACTCCGTGGAAGCCAGTCGTTGAAATCCGGAGGTTCACCCTTGGTCGCAGCTTTGCTATCTGCCAAATACCACATCAGCCAATCCTTGGCAGCATCTCTGCGTGGGGAGTACTTTTCCGACCCGTCAAATATGAATTCCTTTGCTTACATGCCTTTCTACGATACCAGAACCGACTCATCGAGCGTGTACATTCGACCGGGCGTGAACAATGGCCTCAACATAATTGGGGTCACGGCAGGATTGGAGTATAGCCCATCAGACAACGGATTTTTACGAGTCGAGGCGAGGTACCTGAACGACTTGAATGGCGTGGACGGGATTGGCGTCAAGGACGAGCGAAATGGATTCAATGCAGCAGTGGCAGGATTCAATCCGCACGTTGTAGAACGAGTAGAGTTCGTGGTAACAGCGGGAATTTATTTCGATAAAACATTCACATTCGCACGGTGAATAGAATTTTGATCATATACACCGGCGGGACGATTGGAATGGTGGAATCGGAAGACCAGCAGACCTTGGTTCCCTTTGATCTCGATCACATCCTTAAAAAGGTTCCCGAGCTGAATAAATTAGGAGCAGAACTCGATTCGGTCTCCTTCGAACACCCCATCGACAGTTCAGACATGATGCCCGAGCACTGGACGCGCATCGCGCACTACGTCGAGTCGAACTACCACACGTACGACGGATTTGTCATCCTCCACGGATCCGACACGCTGGCGTATACCGCATCTGCATTAAGTTTTATGTTCGACGGCTTGCGAAAACCAATAATTTTAACCGGATCCCAGCTTCCAATAGGTCGAATTCGGACCGACGCGCGTGAAAATTTAATTACAGCAGTTGAGTTTGCCATCCAGAAAATAGGAGATGAACCCGTGATCCAGGAGGTGGCCGTTTGTTTTGAAGACCGACTGTTCCGCGGAAATCGGATAAAGAAATTTTCTACCGAAGCCTTTGATGCGTTCATTTCACCAAACTATCCTGCATTAGCTGCGGCTGGGGTGAATTTGAATTTTGATCATGAGGAGCTGTACCGGTCTGAAACGGCCGAGTTTGTCCTTACCGATGGGTTCGATCAACGGGTTGCGGTGCTGACATTTTTTCCAGGGATTACGGAGCAGTTGGTAAGCTCGGTCTTGACGAATGATCAGCTGCGGGGATTGGTACTCATGACGTTTGGCGCAGGAAACCTTCCTCGGCACCCTTGGCTTTTAGATGCTGTACGGAAGGCAGTTTCCAGGGGATTAGTAGTCGTCAATGTGACCCAATGCGCGAAGGGCAATGTTGAGCAAGGGAAATACGAAACCAGCTCCGGCTTAGTGGAAGCGGGTGTCGTGAGTTGTGGAGACATGACCGTTGAGGCCTCATTGACCAAGTTGATGTTTTTACTCGCTCAAAGCGAGGACCCGGATTGGGTGCGGGCCCAAATGGCAACCAATTTGAAAGGAGAATTATCGATACGTTGAGATGGCCAAGCGCAAAGGATATACACCCAAGAAGCAGCCGGCTCAAGCCGAGGAACCGGTAGTGAATGTAGAGTCACAACCGACCCAGGCTGGCAACAGAGCCCTTCCTTATTTCTTGGTTTTTGCCTTGGGTTTTCTGCTGTACGCGAATACGATTCCATTTGACTACGCATTGGATGACAAATTGTATATCACCGCCAATGAATTCACAAAACAAGGCATTGAAGGCATAGACGAGATTTGGACCAATGATCTGATGACCGGATTTTTTGGAGCAAAAAAGAAGCTGGTAGAAGGCGGTCGATACCGTCCGCTGGCCCTTACGACTCATGCCTTGGAATGGCAGTTCTTTGGCCACTTGCCTCAGCTAAGCCACTTCATAAATGTAGTGCTCTACGGGTTGGTCGCCGTGGTATTGCTAATGGTTTTACGTTCCATTTTCGGGTGGCGCGAAGAGCGTTGGTGGTTCAGTCTACCCTTTCTTGCGACGCTGCTTTTTATAGCGCATCCGTTGCATACCGAGGTAACCGCTAACATTAAGAGTCGTGATGAGATCATGAGCCTCCTTTTTGCACTCCTTTCGTTCAAGGCGGTGCTGGATTTTATGCAATCCAAAGACAAGAAGCTACTCGCATATGGGGGAATGTGGTTTTTACTGAGCCTTTTCTCGAAAGAGTCAGCGGTTACTTTTCTTGGCGTGATGCCGCTGACGCTCATCTTTTTTCCAAAGGGAGACTGGAAGACATCGATGATGGCCATCGCGCCCATCGTGGGAGTCACGTTGCTCTACGTAGTGATCCGGCTCGCTGTTTTTGGCGACCAAGGAGCGAGCTTAGATGTCGCGGAGGAACTGATGAATAAGCCCTATTTACAGGCAACGTCATCGGAGCGGCTCGCAAGTATCTTTTTTACGATGGGCCTGTACTTAAAGCTGCTGGTTTGGCCGCACCCATTGACCCATGATTATTATCCCTTCCATCCTTTCCGGACGTTTGACGAGTTGGCGGCAGGTGATAATCCTTATTACGACTGGTCGCACCCTGGAGCGCTCATTTCATTAGTCGCTTACGCTCTGATTCTGGGCTTTGGAATCTATACTTTGATACGGAGCATCCGTGGTGAAAAAGGAAGCGTCATAGGCTTCAGTTTTCTTCTCTACTTCGGGACATTCATTCTATTCAGCAACCTCTTTTTTGACATCGGCGCATTCATGAACGAGCGATTCTTGTTCATTCCATCGCTGGGGTTTGCGCTCATTCTGGCTTATTTGCTGACGCATGTAGTAGAGAAAAGGATGGGCCAAACGCTTGCTACGTCCATTTTGGTAATAGTCATGATAGGCTATACAGGTAAAACGATTGTGAGAAACTACGCGTGGGAAAACGATAGGGCCTTGGCTACTGCGGATGTTGGCACCTCAGATGGTTCTGCGAAAGTGAAGATGACCATGGGGAGCGAAATGCTCGACCTAGCCAAGGAGACCGCAAACCCAACCGAAAAACAACGTTACCTCAAAGAAGGCGAACGCTACTGCTTGCAGTCGCTGAAGATCTATCCATCGTATTTCCCACCGCTTGACATTTTAGGCAACCTATACTTTGAGATGGGTAACTACGAGTATAGCATCCACTACTTTTCCCAAGCCATCAAGGTGAGAAAAAACGATGATCGCCTGCTAACCAACCTCGAAGCGGTAGGAAATGTCGCCACGCAAAAAGGCGAGTTCGCACTGGCGGACAAGGCTTATAAGCTCCTCACCAAGTACAGAAAGGGCAGCGACTTGTCGCGTATTTATTCCTCGCTAGGCGAGCTGCACGGAAAAAGCATGAATGACATGGTTGGGGCGAAACGGTTCCTGAGAAACGCGATAGAAGCCGACCCGAGCAACGCCGCGGCCCACCAAAAGATAGGCATCGTCTACGCGATGACCGGAGCAGCGGATTCGGCGCTGTACAATTTCAATAAGTCGCTTGAGCTAGAACCAGAAAACGCACGCGTATTGCTGAACCTAGGCATATTATACAAGCAGTTGGGACAACAAGAGAAAGGAGAATCATACCTCCAGCAAGCCATAGCCATCGACCCCTCGGTAGCCGGAGGCGCAAACTAGCAATGGAATCATTATTTTCGCGCTCCCATTTTTCAATGGGACAAAGGAGAGGTGGCAGAGTGGCTGAACGCGCACGCTTGGAAAGCGTGTTTACGGAAACGTAACGGGGGTTCGAATCCCCCTCTCTCCGCAAACAAGCCCGATCACGCCTCCCGTCAGGGAGGCGTTTTTTGTTTTCTCAGGGAGGCGCCGAGCTCGCTCGAAAAGCCACCCAGAGAAAACAAAAAGGGCGATGCAAAGCAGCGCTGATCGGGCGCAGGTTGGGTCACCCCCAAAGGGATCAAGCCGCGCAGCGGCTTAATCCAAGTATTCGTTAAAAGAGCAAGCCACCCAGAGAAAAGAAAAAGAGCGATGCAAAGCAGCGCTGATCGGGCGCAGGTTGGGTCACCCCCCAAAGGGATCAAGCCGCGCAGCGGCTTAATCCAAGTACTCGTTAAAAGAGCAAGCCACCCTGAGAAAAGAAAAAGAGCGATGCAAAGCAGCGCTGATCGGGCGCAAGTTGGGTCACCCCCCAAGGGATCAAGCCGCGCAGCGGCTTAATCCAAGTACTCGCTAAAAGAGAAAAGCCACCCAGAGAAAACAAAAAGAGCGATGCAAAGCAGCGCTGATCGGGCGCAGGTTGGGTCACACCCCCCAAGGGATCAAGCCGCGCAGCGGCTTAGTCCGAATTAGAGATAGAGGGGTTGAATCATCGCGCCATAGACGTCATTGGTACGCAACAACGTGCGAAAATGGCCGTTGGAATGAAACAAACCGTTGTCTTCTCTGAAGCGGTTTCGTTGATTGGATACTCGGTATCGAGACCGAACAATTGTGATCAACGAAATGGAATTCTTTTAGCAAATACGCGGTTAAAAATCTTTTGAGCGACCGATTCGGAGAATGGCCAGCAAAGGGATGATGCACCAAGCCGTCAATGCAAATACAGAGATCAACATCCCATGCCCCGCCCCAAAAAATTTCTGAAACACAGCACCAGAGTAACCGAGCAAAGCGCTGATGTCAAGTTGCAGCATGATAAAAATCCGACTGAGATCAATCGGGTTCAGCAAGCTCAAACCAATCGCATGCTGTTCTATGGGATACTCTGAAAACGCGATGAAATAGATTAATATGAGACCGTCATAAATCACGGCCATGAAAAGCCACACGAAAAGTGTGAGGCCTATTCCGCCTAACTTATCCTTCGAAGAGATAGAAACCAAAAGAGCGAGCGCAGTAAATATCAAAGAAAGCATGGTTCCGCAAATCATGAGGGTAATCAAGGGAAGCAGGTTATCTAATTTCTCCAATGAGAATAAAAGGCCCAGCCCCAACCCAATAAGCACCGATAGCACCAATGTTACCGCCACTCCCAGATACATTCCTAAGAATACTTGAGACCTGCGAACGGGTTGGGCCAAGAGCAAGTGGAGGAAGTCTGTTTTGTTGAAATAATACATACTCATCATCATGGAACTCACAAGAGGGGCAACCAGAATAATGATGTTCATGATGCTCACCACTGCCCTCGTAAATGATCCTGTGAAATAGATCAATGCATACGCGCTGGCAGCGAGAAACAAGGTGTAGACGAGTGACCACAAGCTTCGTAAATTATCGAGAAACACGAATTTGAAAATATGCCATGTCAATTTCATTCAGACTCTTCATTTAGTAGGTGAGCGATGGCGTGTTCTAAATTGTGCTGACCCGTTTGAACGAGTAAGGTGCTGGGGGTTCCACGATAAACAACGTGACCTTCCAATAGGAAGATCAATTCTTCGGCCACCTCTTCCACATCGCTCATGATGTGGCTCGTAAAGAAGATGGTTTTGCCTTGGGCTTTCTTTTCCAGAACCAGCTTCTTAAACTTCAGTCGAGAGACGGGATCCAAACCCACGGTAGGCTCGTCAAGAACGATGATAGGCGTGTCAAACAGAAACGCGAGTACGGCGCTAACCTTTTGTCTCGTTCCACCACTGAGCTCGCCCAAAGGCTTTTGCATATGTCCGCTTAACGCAAAATGGTCTATGAGCCAGGAGGGGTCTGGGTGCTCCCCTCTGAGGTCCGAGATCAACCGGATTAGTCTCCGCGCCGAGATGTTTTCAGCAAATCGAGCAACTTGTGGCATGTACGAAATGAGCCCTCTTGCGTTAACGTCGTCGGCGGGAAGACCATCGATCAAGATGGACCCACTGGATGGATGAACTAGGTCAAGCATACACTTTAAAAGGGTGCTTTTACCCGAACCATTAGGCCCAAGCATGCTTACGACCTTACCCCTACCAATTTCAAGGTTGATGCCCTTCAATACGGAGGTCTTTCCGAAATGCTTATGTACGGCTTGCAAGGCGATCATTGATCAGCTGCATTGATGGTTGTTGGTCAACAAGGGTCTCAGGCGTTAGCACCGGGGTGACTTTTTCCGCAAGATTAAGTAGGTCGATGAAGGTGCTCCGCATGAGTATGATCGACGCCGGTGATTGAGCAATAATGTAGGTAAAAAGCTTAACCGGATGGTAGGGAACGTCACCGATGCCATCTCGATCGAGATCATACCCTGTGTATTCCTCCCAATAGTTGCCATTAAAATCATTGTAATTTGTACTCGAGTTGGTAGTTACGTCGAAGGAATTGGCGATAAAATCGTTGGCGTGGATCACATTGTCAGAGCAATTTCCCATGATGCGCAAGGCGTATCCATTCTTCTCGAACCGATTGTTGGTCATGATGATCCGCGACGAATTGTCTGCACTGATCGCAATGGTGTTGTTGCGAAAATGATTGCCTTCCAGCTGAGAGTCGGTGATGTCTTTCAACAAAAGTCCATAGGCTGAGCCACCCCAGTTGTCTATAAACTGGTTGTTGATCATCGTTACATCGTCAGAGTACATCACGGCCACTCCGGAGCCGTTTTTTTCGAAAGTGTTGTTTGTATAAGCGTTCTTGTTAGAGAACATGAAGTGAAGGCCATAGCGCATGTTTTCCACGCTTCGGTTGTCTATTATGGTGCTATTATCTACAAATTCAAAGTAGATGCCATCTCGGTGTCTTTTAACCGTATTGCCTCGAATGGTCATCCGCTTGCAATACCAGAGATGAATAGCATTTCCATTTGAAGATTCAAGATAGTTGTCGGCGGTTGCGTCGCCTAAAATGCTGCAAGATTCTATCGCACCATCGTTGCACTTTTCAAGGAGGATCCCAAAAAATGAGGAACGCACTTTTAGTCTCAGCAGTAAGAGGAAGTCCGAGTTGTTGCATTTAACCGAGGCCCTGTCTTCAACGTAATTGGTAGCGACATTTTGAAAAGTCAAGTCGGCAATTTGAACGCTGTCATGATGAACGTACAAGATGGTTTTTCCATCCCCGTCCAATACAGTTCCAACCTCTCCATAGAGCGTAATGGCTTTCTCGATGACCAGTTCTTGCACGGTGTAGGTGCCTTTCCGAATGAAGACGGAATCGCCATCTTGACAAGCGGTTACAGCAGAGAAAGGCGTGGCAAAATCGCACGCTTCACAAACCTCAATCGATTTGCCATGTGCCATTGACTCCATGCCAAGCACCGCCAGGGTGATAAAGGCCAGCTCGCGAATCACTTTTTGTAATTGGCTTTGACTTGCTCCCAAGCGAGGATGGATCCGATTTTTCCTCCCAGTGTTTGCTTCGCGACTACGGCGCTGGCAAAGGCATTCAAGTTGCCGCCCATCGGACTGGGCATTTCTTCGCTCACGACAAAAGTTGCAGAAGCCGCGTCTACCAAGGTTCTCGGTTGAGCGTAATCGGTGACTAGCAGATGTGCATGTTGCGATTCTGAATCGTTCAAATATCGCAAGAGGCACTCGGCTGAATCAAAGGTGTATGCCCTGCCTTTGTCGGTGATGGCTTCCGCTCCGAAGCGAGGATCCATAATGCGCATTTGACAATAATGACAATCGTCTTCTCCGTAATGGATGGGCTTAATTTCTTGAGTGCACCCAAAATGGATAGAGATGAGCGACAGTGTGAAATAGAGGTGGATAAATCTCATAGTAAGAGTGGGTTTGCTCAGTAAGTTGTTTTGGCCCATTTCTGATGGACCATTGCCCACAGAGATAAAAAAGCCGCCGTTGCTAAGCCGATTCCTCCGACATGCGGATAACTTACGGCTTTAAAGTTCAGCAACCATTTCGATCCAATCAATGGGGGTTGGTAGTTCATTCCATCAACCTGAATGGCCGCATGTGGATCGAGGTTGTGTCCGTAGTCGTATTCCCACAGCCAAAAATCCAAGATGCCTAAAAAAGAGAGTATCAACAAAGAAAAGCCATAAGCGTAAAGCAATTTAGGCTTGTTAAACCACCAAACCAGTAGTCCCAAGAGAATGAGAAGCCCCCCTATGTACGGGAAGATTTTTAGTTCAGGTATAGAATCGGGTTCGATGGCTTGCATGCCGATGTAATGGTTGAGAATGTTGATGTTTTGCAAGGTGCTCTCGGATTGACCAGTGATCTTGTTTACCCAGATATACATTTCAACTCCTTCTGGATACTGAGGAGCTTCAAGCGCTATGTACCAAAGGGGTTGAAAATAGATGAGGACCAAAGCGATGGATCCTATTAGGATATAAATTCTACTGAGCGGTTTCATCAGGATGGTTTTAAGGTGTGAAAGGTGGGCTGTGCCAGCCACCAGCCGCAACAAATGTCACGGCTGGCTAGCACAACATGTAATCCAACTCATGAAAAGTGCATCTTCAATTGTCAATGAATCAGTCTTCCCCTAGAGACCATTTTAATGGTACATCAGAGCTTGCTGGCGAGACGCGCACATACCCTTGCATCTCTTGGTGTAAGGCCGAGCAGAAGTCAGTACAGTAGAATGGGAAAACGCCCACTTCTCTCGGCTCCCAGACCAAGGTTTTGGTAAGGCCTGGCATGATGAGCGTTTCGGAATTGCGCGCACCCATCATCGCGAATCCGTGCGGAGTGTCCCAGTCTTGTTCTAAGTTGGTGACATGCCAGTATACCTTATCTCCTACTTTAATTCCTTCAATGTTGTCAGGGGCAAAGTGAGATCGAATCGATGACATGTACACGTGTACATTCTTACCCTCACGCTCAACCCGTACATCTTCTTCAGATTTAACGGCATACGGGTGGGTGTTTTCGTCCAACTTGTAGAATTTCTTAGAATTGGGCTTGATCAAATCAGCGGGACAACCTTGTGCGTAATGGGGCTCTCCATCTGTTGGAAAATCGAGTAAAAGGCGCATTTTGTCTCCAGTGATGTCATACAACTGTGCAGAGTGAGCGAGCTCAGGCCCGGTTGGTAGGTAACGATCTTTGGTGATCTTGTTCATGGATATCAAGTACTGTCTCCATGGCTTCATAGATCCACCGCCAGGAATACTCAAGTGACCAATAGAATAGTAAGAAGGAACACGGTCGATTACCTCCCAGGTGCCTACATTCCACTTCACTACTTCTGAAGAAATAAAGAAGGAGGTATATGCATTGCCCTCGCCGTCAAATTCGGTGTGCAGTGGACCAAGGCCTCCTGATTTGACTACGCCTGCAACTACTTCTTCGTATTTTAATACGGGAATACCATCAACTACCGTTTCGAAACTCTCAGCATTGATTGCGGTCATCATTTTGCTGAAAGAATGTACCGTAAGGTCAGCACTCAATTTACCGCACCCTACGATGTACTCACCGGTTGGACTAACATCGACACCGTGAGGTGATTTTGGCGTGGGTAAAAAATAGACCATTCCAGGGCAATTGGCAGCGTTCAGCACCTTGACTTTTTGCTTGGTCTCTGAAATTGCTATATGAGATCCTTCGTCTACACGGTTGTGGACGTATTCAGAGTCCCACTCCTCGTAATTACCCGCGGCAATGAATTCTTCAGCCTTCTTCCAATTGATTGCTGCGATGAAATCTTTGTCGTTCTGAGATGCCGTCGCCTCTTTCAATGTCCTTCCCTTTTCTGTGTTGTAGGTGGTGAAGAATGTCCACCCATGCGATGGGCCTTTTCCACTACTGGCCAAGTCGTAGTCGAATCCGGGAAGTAAAATTTGGAATGCGATATCCATGTTTCCGTCTTCGGGCTGTACACTGATAAAGGAAATCATGCCTTGGAAGTTCTCTTTATACGTTTCTATTGAAACATCCTTTTGTGGTATAGGAACTGAAAACCGAGTGCCGGCTACGACGTACTCTGAGTTCATAGTCAGGTAAGGAGAAGAGTGATTTCCCGCACTGTTAGGGATTTCAATAATCTCTGCTGTTTCAAAGGTTGTCAGATCGATTCGCGCAATTCTTGGCGTGTTGTTACCATTGATGAACAACCAACGGCCGTCTATCTCACCGTTCGTCTGAGATAGCTTCGGGTGGTGTGCATCGTCCCATGGAATGAAACCATGGGTAGTATTGAGCATGGCTTTTGTTTCTTCGTCGAAGCCATATCCTTTCTCGGCATCGACAGAGAAAACAGGTATACGCCGAAATAATCGACCGGAGGGTAAGCCGACCACCGAAACTTGGCCGTTGTATCCACCTGAGAAGAACTCATAGAATTCATCGTATTCTCCAGGCGCTACATACACAGCTTCAGCCGCATCATTTGAGTTCAAAGCCCCCTTAGTCGGGTTTTCAGAGCCACTTCCTCCACAGCTGCTTAAAACAACCAGGGCCGGGAGAAGTAGGCATAGTTTAATTAGATTTTTCATGTTTTTTTGGTATAGTTAAGTTGCTTACTGTTGGGATTGGGGATTGTACTGCCGGATGTATTCCACTACTGCACGTGCTTGTTCGACGGTCAAATTTTGATTTGCCATCGGCGAGAGGTATTCGGCAAAAAGTTGTTTGGCAACTGGATCCTCCTTCACCATCACTTCTGGATTCAGGATCATGTTCATTACCCAAGCCGGATTGCGTCGTTCAAGTACATCTGCCAACGCGGGGCCTACATGACGCTTGTCGAGCTTGTGACACGCGGTGCACATTTGTGTGAATACGGCCTCTCCTTCTGCCACCATCGCAGGGTCTACAGTGCCAAAAGTGACCTCTTCGGTTATCGGGCCAATCCCCAAAGGACTTGCCTTTGCTTTTGGTGTATAAATCTCCATTGGTTCGGCCTCACTTTGCGCGGCTTCATCTTCTCCATCTGAACAGGCAGTAAGACTGGTTATACACGCAATGCTAAAGAAGAGAAAAAGCTTGTTCATAATTGTCGATTTCATTGTAGGTTAAATTAAGGGGTGAAAACCTTGTCTACTACGTGTACAATGCCATTGGCGGCGGCGACTGTTCCGAGGATTTTAGCTCCATGCACGTAGGTTCCATCTTCTTTCACTTCAACTTTGACGTTGTGACCAGAAGCTACGAAGAGGCTCTGACCATCCTTCAGTTGCTCAAGTGAATAACTGCCAGGAGCAGCGTGCATTTGGACGATCGAAATCAACGTCATTTTGTTTTGTGGAAGAAGCAAGTTGTCTACGGTTCCATCTGGGAGGGCAGAAAACGCATCGTTAGTTGGCGCAAATACAGTTAGTGGACCATTGTTAGCCAAGGCTGTAGTTTGTTCGGCGGCTTTAACAGCAGCAACCAGCGTTGTGTGATCTTTAGAGCCTATGGCAATTTGCAGAATGTTGGGGTCCGAATCAGGATCAGCAACTGCTTCTTGTCCCGGAAGCATTTCAGTCTTGTCAGCGGCTACTTCGACGCTCGTATCTTTAGGTGACTCCGTTTCTGAGCAACCGATAAAGACGCAGAAGGTCAATAGGGTAAGCAGGGTCATTTTCATAGCTGTTGGTTAACTTGATTATGAAAGCAAAGCAAAGGCTAGCAGGAAGCTGAAAATATGACCGGCATCATGGAAGCGAAAGACTTACGTCTGGAAATAGCCAAGAATGATTTCAATCGTCCGAGTTGGTATTTGAAAATTTCACCGGCACAACCCATACGAGAATCGGCGAAGAAACACCTGTGTCACATTTGTTACATACAGGCCATTTTTAAGGGCCTAACATTGCACTCGCAGTTTTAGAGGAAAAAGTTTAGTAAGTCAAACAAGTAAATTGAGAAGTATGGGTTTTTTTGGATTGTTCGGCAACGATAGCAGCGCCGAGGTTAAGAAAATGTTGGAAAGCGGCGCAGTCGTAATCGATGTGCGAACTCCTAGTGAGTTCAAAGCTGGTCACGTACCAGGGTCGAAGAATATTCCGCTGAATGAAATCAAGGGGAAGGTAGGAGCGCTAAAGAAGATGGGCAAGCCAATCGTTTTGTGTTGTCAGAGCGGCGCACGGAGCGGACAAGCAACCGGGTTCTTAAAGGCGCAAGGAATCGAGTGTGAAAATGGAGGCGGATGGAATCAAGTGAACTCCCTTAGAGGCTAGTACACAATAAGGCATTTTCATTAATATACGTCGATCAGTGGTAGTACAACGCACGTCCCCCTAACCCCGTCGAGTCTATTCAAAGGGGTCTGAATAACGGGGGTCGTTGAGCAGGTTGTCGTCTGTCAACGACTTCAGAAAGGCGATGAGGTCCTCCTTGTCTTGATCGGTTAGCATCAGCCCAGTAGAGGTCGTATACTCCAAGGCAGGGTCGAGAGTGGGCGAAGACCGAATGCCGTGATCGTAGTGATCAATGACTTCTTCAAGCGTCTCGAACCGACCGTCGTGCATGTAGGGTGCCGTCACCTCGACGTTTCTTAACGAAGGCACCTTGAATTTTGCCCGGTCGTTGGCATCGTTTGTCACCATTTCGCGGCCACGGTCTTCTTGGTCTTGGGCTTCATCCAAGCCATTGTTCATGTACTGATTATTGTCAAAATTGTTTCCCCCATGGCAGTGCGCACAATCTGCTCCTGAAGTTTCGGGAAAACCAGGATTGTACTCAGCAAAAAAGAGCTCGCGACCGCGTTCCTCACCCGCGCTCAACGTTGTCGAACCAGCTAGGTACTGATCGTATTTCGACTGGTTGGAAACAATGGAGTTCATAAACTGCTCCATCGCCAATGACATTCGTTCTGGCGTAATGGTTTCATCACCAAATGCCCGGGTAAATTGGGCAAGATATTCTGGACGGTCATTGAGTTTGTCAATTACTCGGGGAAGTTTTTCTTTCATTTCCAACTCGTCTTCAATGGGTTTCAAGGATTGATCGCGCAGTAAATGCGCCCTCCCATCCCAAAAGAATTCATTCGTGTGCCAAGCGGTGTTGAATATGGTCATGGCCTGACGATTACCCAGGGTTCCATCGACACCCTCTGATAATAGATTGGGGTCTGTGAAGGCGTTTTCTTGCAGGTGACAACTGGCGCAAGAAATGGAGTTGTCCCGCGATAATGCTTTCTCATAAAAAAGCATTCTTCCTAGCTTCACTCCTTCCACGCTCAATGGATTGTCCTTGAAATCGGGCGCAGCGAAAGACCCGTATGCCAGTTCGTAAGGAGTGTCATCATACACAGCATCGATGGAAGCCGACGGCATACCACCGGGCTCCTTCTTACACAATGAGAATACTAGGGGCACCATCAAGGCTGTGAAGGTTAAAAGCTTCTTATTCGGATTCATGAAAGTCTTTGTTTGAAATAAATGTGGGATCCGTGAGCGCCTCTAAGAATTGTACGAGGTCACCGATTTCTGTTTCGCTAAGATTCAACGGACGAATCAAATCGCTCTTGTTGATATGCCCAAAGCCGCCCGAGTTATAGTGCTCCACAACAGCTCTTAATGTTCCAAGGCTACCGTCATGCATGTACGGGGCGGTGAGGCCGACGTTTCTCAAGCTGGGAACTTTAAACAAGGAGAGGTCCGCACTGTCATGCGTGAGGCGGTATTTTCCTGCATCGGCATAGTCTTCATAGAGGCCGTTGTTCTCAAAGGCGTATTCACTGAAGTTGAATCCTCCATGGCACCCACTGCACGAAGTACGGTCGCTGAAAAATAGATCCATTCCTCTCTTGGAGGAATTGTCCAAGAATTGTTCGCCCGACTGGTGAAGGTCAAAAGCGCTGTTTCCGCTGATCAGGGTCCGTTCAAACGTTGCCAAGGCGCGAGTAATGACGTAAGCATCTGGAATGCGATCAAAAGCAGATTGACTCATTTGCACGTAAGAAGAATCGTTGAGCAGGCGGTCTGCAATCTGAAGAATGTCGAAATCAAATTCCGTATGTTCTTGGATCGGAACCAAAACCTGCATTTCAAGCGTGGGAACGCCTCCCTCTCGAGTGAAATAGGGGAGGTAGGCAACATTGGCCAACGACGGAGAATTCCGATCGCCGATGCGCCCCTCCACCCCTGGGCTGACCGCCAAATCGTCGGAAAATGCAAGGGAGGGTTTATGGCAACTCGCGCAACTAACCGATCGATCGCGTGAAAGGAGCGGATCGAAAAACAGCCGTTTTCCTAGCTTCCATTTTTCAAGCGAAAATTGATTCTCTTCAGGAAAAGGAATCGTGGGAAAACCCGAAGGCACTTCAAGCAACGTTGCCTTCATTTCAGCATCGGGATCGCTTATGACTACCTCAGGATCCTTCGCGCACGAAAGAACAAATAGTGACAACCCTATGACTCCAAGCCTACGGACCATACTTAATGCACGACGACTTTTTGTATTTGTTGTGTTCGAAGTCCGAGATTCGTATACCGGATTAAGTATACCCCAGGACAAACCCCGCTCCATTCAACGTCTTTGTTCAACGCTGTACCCTGTTGGGAAAGCAAATTTCCAGCGAGGTCGTACAAGGATAGCATGCCGTCAGTGGATGATTCCAGGGAAGTAATTTGAATCGTGCCATTTTCAGCTGGATTTGGGTAAACGGCGAACAGCCGATTGTTTTCCGAGGAATGAATGCCAGCTGGAATCTCGGGCACTGTGTCATTGGTGTCAGAATCCACTTGTAATTCACTCGCGAACACATGGTCTCTAAAGTTCTCGAGCACGGTAATCGAACTGCCGGTCGAGCCGTGGCTGATCAGACCGTTGTCCGTGTTTACACCCTTAAGCGCTTGAGCGTAGTCCGCAAACAACGCGATGGTGATGTTACCATTCTCCGCTTCAGCAGTCAAGTCTACCGAATTTTCAAAATAGTTTTCGTCTCCCAAAGCGTGGATTTCAAATACTTGATTCAGATTTTCACTGCCCATTCCTTCCATGGCCACGAACCGATAACCAGCTGTCCACCCCCAATGCATGGAGGGGCTCTGATGATACAGCGGATGCCCACTGGGCCAAGAAGAAGGATCCAAATGGTTATGATCAGGATCGACACCGATAGAAAAGGAAACAGATTCAACTACTTCTATGCTTTCCTGTCCAAGGAATTCATTGGTGGCATAGGATGCGTCTACAAGGATCCAGAGATCTTCAAAGGCCGTCACCATTCCACCGTCGTGCGTCACAGAGATCTCAGAGATGTAATATTCCATTCGGTCGAGATCGAAGACGCGACCATCAGGGGTTTCGGAAGCGGTATTGAACGCAAAATCTTCCCCGTCGAGCACGTGATTGATTTTCAGAAGGATGTTATTCTGGGCGCTGACACTATGGCTGAGCGCCAAGCTGGCAAACAATGCTATAAACAGTACTTTTTTCATGGGATTGAGTTATTGAATAATGATTTTTTTATGAACGATTTGGGAATCGTAGTCATCGCGAATGGAAATCAGGTAATGCCCAGGTTCCAGATGAACACGCAGCCTCCCAACCACCGATGAAATATGATTTTCTTGATGTACTACTTTGCCCATGACATCAATTATTCGCAAGGAAATGGAAGAAGTTGACGCGTGTCGATAATTCAACGTTCCATTCGAAGGGTTGGGCCAAATGTTCACATTGAATTTCGGAGGAATTGCCGTAGCAAGGCCGACGGTTGTGTCGGGAACCCAATCGATCCGGTTTACGCTCTCCGCATCGTGATCTACGTACCAAATCTTTCCCTTCGGCCCTAGTTTGATGCCCATGATTCCTTCTGCGCCGGTTTGAAGTCGTGCCATCTCCGTTGCGGGCAAAGAAGAAATATCGTAGATGATTACTTCTCCTGTGGCGTAATCACTGACGAGCAATCTGTCGTCAATGATTTCTATTCCTGTTGGAGTGTCCAGGTCCTCATCCACAACTACTTCCCAATCGTAACCTTGAACTTTGGCGTAGACTGCAAGGGTTTCGAACGGTCCAAAAGCGGGCGTACCACCGACGGTTCCGCTGGTTGCGTCAATGCGTATCACTCTACCTGCACCTTGGTCTACAACATACACCCAATCGGTTTCTTTGTCGTACACGATGTGGCTAGGAACATTATTTGCAGGGTCAGGATTGATAAGTACTTCTTGGTATCGAAGGATTTCTCCGTCGTCGTGGTCAGAATTTCCAGGACCATGATCGGCGACGAAGTCGTACCGGACAATGTCCCGATTGTAACCATCAACTACCCAAAAAGCATTGCCCGATTCACTCGCTATTCCTTGGCATTCTGGGCTGGCGTGAAGCATATCTAAATGACTGCCATTGCCCCCTGAATTCTGAGCGTAAATCGCAGGATCACTCGACCAGAGAGCGGGTCCGGTAAATGGGCTTCCGCCATTGTGGTTTGCATCGAATACCCCTGGAGAAGTAGCGAAGTTGGTGTTTTCACTAAAGGCAATTCCTGTCGAAAGTGACATGAAATGCCAAGCATTTCCATCGCGGCGCCACCAAGTGCTCTGAGAAGACTCCCCAGGATTAGTAATGGTCACTGTACTGCTGCCCGTGCTTTCTTGGTCTTTGTTGAGCACCCACAACTCATTTTTCGTCAGAATAGGATGAAAGTCGAGGTCCGTCGGAATGTTGATCTGATCGCTGCTGTTTGCCACTTCTACTACCAAAGGAAGATTGATCAAGTAGCTATCGATTTGATTGGGAATGGCTGGACCAATGTTGACGACCGTTTCTATTTCGTCATCAGCAGGATTCTCATCAGGATTGGTGCCGTTCAGGTTCGTGTACCAGATTTTTAGGTCGTATTCGCCATCGGCCGTGGGGGTCCACTCTGTTGGGTGACTGATGTGTCCAGATTCATTGTTATCAATAGACAAACCCGAAATCACCTGTGATTGCGTGGCACCGTTGTCGATTGAATAATGCATTTCAAGACTGGTGATGTGCGCAACGCCACCGTTGTATATCTCAGCCTCAATCTCAATATCGCCTTGGGGTTGATATGGAGCGACATGGGCATGCAGCATGGTAAGGTCATAAGCAGGGGGTTCTTCGGCATTGAAATCAAACGTATGCGCGGCTCCCGAGCCGCCGAAGTTTTCGGTTAGGTAGCCGTTGATATGAACGTAAAACTCGTAGCCACCATCGCCCCAATCATCTATATAGAGTAACTTATAAGCAGCTCCATCTGTAAGGCAAACGGTATCCGAAAAGTACGCTTGATTATTTCCGTAACCACCTGGGGTTTGGTTCTGTTGCCCAGCACCCGTGCAGCCCACTGCCGAATTTCCACCCCAGAGGAGGGTGCCTTCTCCGCATAGACTGTCTTCAGGAAGTAGTTCCCAATAGCCTTCGTAGCCGTACATGTCGGTTTGGGTTTCGATTTGCACTTCTACTTGGTTGGCCCCGCACTGAGCGACGCTGTACGTAGATATCGCCGTGCATAGGGCGAGGAATAAAACTTTTTTCATTGGATTGGATTAATGGTTTGTCTCAGTTGAAATCTTGACATAAGTAGGCCGAGTCCGCTATGCGCAGAGTCATAGCACGAGAACAAGCAGCTAAATCAAGAAGGACTGCACCCAAACGATGCGTTTGGGTCCTATGAGAGGGGGAGAATGATTGCGAAAGTTTACGACCGGAATCATCGGATCGTTCAAGTTCGTCACGAGCACAGGCCCCGAAAGGAGGGTTGTCGTGGTAGAAACGTCAAAATCTAAAACACCCGAAGCGACGTAGTGTACGTCCGACCCTTTGATGGTTTGGCTCTCTTCGTCGCAGCAATTGCTAGCGCCCTGCAATACCATGTTCGGGTGAATTTTGCACATCGTGGCCGCCTTGAAATGCGAACAAGGCTCAGCCTTGCCCCAAATGGATGCCCCAATAAGGGTGTCACCACACCAGTGTTGATTGATCGTTACCCCGGTAGAAGAAAGGATCAAAGCAATTGCCACAACACTTGAAAACAAGACGGTTATTAAGCGCATTCAAATCCAAAAATAGCATAATTCGTCTCCGGTGACATCTAAAGCACGCCGTTGGCTTGGAATGCAATCGGCAGAAGCGCTTCAAGTGGAAAGGGCCTGAGCTAATTGTCCGAACCTATTGGATGAAGATATGGAAAGGCTTAACCGCCTCAATGGTGTAGATTTGATGCACGAACCAAATTCTAATTGAAGTAATGGTGGTTCAACCTCTCTTTTTATACATTTGAGCCCTTTGAATTCGGTGTATGGACTAAATCATCCACTTTTGTGAATGGTTCCGTGAACTAATTCAGGTTGAAAAATCATAGAATGTTTGACTGTAAAAGCGTTTGACATCCTATGTTTACGGCCACAATATTTTAAGAACAAACAGAGAAAAAGCAAATCCAAATCCAAATTAGTGAATATGAAACGTACCTTTTTATCTCTCGCGATGACTGTGGCGCTGATCTTTTCAGGCCTAACAGTATCATTTGCTCAGGATGGTCCCGCTGGAGCAAGCGACTCTTCAATGACGGAAGAAGTAGACTCTGCAGCAACGGAGGCCGCACCTGTTGAGGAAGAAGCAGCTCCCATGGAAATGGAAGTGGAAGAGGCAGCTCCTGCGCCGGACAAAAGCTTGCACCAAGTCATCAAGCAAAAATTCATCGAAGGCGGTCCCGAGTTCATGTCCTTTGTATTGATTTGTTTGATTCTCGGACTCGCACTTTCGATTGAGCGCATCCTTTACCTCAATATGGCTACGACCAACAATCAAAAGCTGTTGGATGATGTAGACAACGCGCTACAAAGCGGAGGCATCGAAGCCGCCAAAGAGGTTTGTCGCAATACACGTGGACCTGTTGCAAGCATCTTCTATCAAGGGCTTGACCGCGCTGATCACGGCATTGAAATGGTGGAGAAGTCGGTCGTTTCATACGGCAGCGTCCAGATGGGATTGCTAGAAAAAGGCCTCTCGTGGATTTCATTGTTCATCGCCTTGGCACCAATGCTTGGATTCTTCGGAACAGTAATCGGTATGATCTCGGCGTTTGACGCGATCGCAGCAGCAAATAACATTTCTCCTGGCATCGTGGCAGGCGGTATTGGTGTGGCTTTGATCACGACCGTATCGGGTCTGTTGGTGGCGATGGTTCTTCAAATTTTTTACAACTACATTGTTGCCAAGGTGGACGGAATCGTCAACGAAATGGAGAACGCTTCGATCTCGCTGGTAGACCTGCTGATCAAGCACAACATGACTAAATAATTCAGACTATGTTTGAAAGAATCAATACGATTTCAATGTTCGCAGTCGTTGCCATCGGGGTCATTCTGATGGTGCTGACCATGTCTTCCGGGCTCACGCCTGAGCAAAGCGAATGTACAGACTGTGGTGCAGTAGGCAGCTTCATTGGATTGAGCTACATCCTATTGATTGTGGCTGTAATTGCAGCAGTTGGTGGAGCCGTGATGCAAGTGATTACGAACCCTGCGCAAATCAAAGGAGCACTCATAGGTATCGGAAGTTTGGCAGCGGTAGTGATCATCAGCTATGTGTTGGCAGATGGAACCATTGAGCCGTACTACGCATCGGACATTACCGAAACATCTTCAAAATTGAGCGGCATGGGATTGTATGCTTTTTACATCCTTTTCGTTCTTGCAGTGCTTTCGGTCGCGTATTCCTCGGTTTCAAGACTGCTTAAGTAAACAACTATGGCTAGGAAGAAAAGAGAACTTCAAGAGATCAACGCTGGGTCGATGGCAGACATCGCCTTCTTGTTGCTGGTCTTCTTCCTTGTGACCACTACCATGGATACAAGTTGGGGCTTGGCGCGTAAGCTGCCTCCACCCCTGCAAGAAAACCAACCGGATCCGCCCCCCATTAAGGACAGGAATGTATTCGTAGTCCTTGCCAATGCAAACGACCAACTGTTGGTTGAAGGCGAACTGCTTCGGATTGACGAACTTAGGGCCGCGGCCAAGGAGTTCATTGCCAACCCTCAGCGGAAGGAGAACCTGCCTGAATTCAAAACACAGGACATTCCCCTTCTCGGAACGATGCAAGTTTCAAAGCAGGTGATCTCGCTACAGAACGATAACGGTACATCTTACAATCTCTACATCCAAGTTCAGAATGAATTGGCAGCGGCGTATACTGAGCTCAGAAATGAGTTGGCATCCCGCGAATTTGGAATGTCGTACCAAAAGATTGAAGAGATGGCGAAGTCGGCAGATGGCGGCGAAAAGTACAAGGCAATGATGGATGCCATCCGAGATGTGTATCCACAGAGAATCTCAGAAGCAGAACCTAAAGACGTAGGAGGATAATGTCAAAGTTTAAAAAAGACGACAGCAAAGGAACACCAGCGGTAAGCACGGCTTCATTGCCAGACATCGTGTTCATGCTCTTATTCTTCTTCATGGTCACCACCGTAATGCGTGAGGTTGACCTGAAGATCAAGCTTGAGCAACCAGAGGCGACGGAAATTGACAAACTCGAGGACAAAGCCTTGGTGGACTACATCTACATTGGTGAGCCTTTTAATACGGACCTATATGGTACCGTGCCAAAGATTCAACTCGACGATGATTTCGCCACCGTTGAGGACATCAAAGACTACATCATCGCAAGGCGCTCTGAACGACCTGAGCAGGTCCAAGGAAAGATTACGGTATCGTTGAAGGTAGATCAGGATACCAAGATGGGCGTGGTAACCGATGTAAAACAAGAATTGAGAAAGGTGCAAGCCCTGAAGATCAATTATTCCACACGCGAGCGTTTGGATTGATCCGCTTCACAGTAACATCTGGATTTGAGGCCTCTCGTTTGGGAGGCCTTTTTTATTGGCTTATATGAGTGGAACGCCTTTTCACCGCATACATCCCAACAAGCAATACCAAGCAGCTAAGCAAAGCCACCATCCATTGCCCTTCGTTGGCCCCCAATGTTTCTACGTCTGGGTTCAAGGCTTCTATTCCGATAAAATAAGCGATTAGAACCGCTACTCCGTTGTTGATCAAATGCCCCACCTTGGTTAAAAAGAGCGACCCGGACCAGTGGGCAGCGTATCCAAATACTGCCCCTAGGAGCATGCGTGGAAAGAAGCCTAAAAATTGCATGTGAAAAAAGGAAAACAGAAAAGCTGTCAACCAAATGGCGACGTGCTCATTCCTCACCATCCGAAAGACGAGTGGCTGTAGCGTCCCTCTGAACATCAACTCTTCCGAAACAGCGGGAATAAACGCAATCAATACCAGATTCATTATGAGGTGCCACGGCGTCTCCATGACCAAAAAAACCTCGAGCAGCCGTTCTACATCTTTCTCTCGGGCCTCTATCCAGCTTTGAACTGAACTCAATGCCTCAGGCAGTGTTAACCCCATGTTCCACTCAGCCAAAAAATTGATCATGGGCAAAGAAGCGACCATGGTGATTCCAAATACCAAGAACATTGGCCAATTGGATGCTTTTAACCGCAATGAATACGTTGGCTGGTCCAACAACCATCGATACAGAACGTAGGGGACGACAAAAAGGCCAAGGGCTTGGGCTACTTGTAAGACTTTCAGACTGCGCGCTTCGATGCCGAAAGGATCCACGACCAAAGAGAGGTTTCCCAAAAAACGAACATCGATTCCACCAAGTGCAAGTACTACGGTGTAAAGCCCCGCTAACGCACTCATCGCCACGAACCCCGTTAGGATAAGAAAAGCCAATTGAGCCATTGGAGGGGCCGACTTGAGTGCTTGACGCATGTGCAGAGAATTTGATTGTAAATTTGCGCTTTCAAAAATGGTGAAGATAGGTGACATAGAAGTGGGTGAATTCCCCTTGCTGCTCGCGCCCATGGAGGACGTGAGCGACCCCCCGTTTCGTGCCTTGTGCAAGCGGCATGGTGCGGATGTGATGTACACTGAATTCATCAGCTCAGAAGGATTGATCAGAGATGCCGCCAAGAGCGTTCAAAAACTGGATATCTACGAAGATGAACGACCCATTGGCATACAGATATTTGGAGGAGAAGAAGAGCCAATGCGAGAGTCAGCACGCATCGTCGAGCAAACCAATCCCGACATCCTCGATATCAATTTTGGCTGTCCCGTAAAAAAAGTTGTATGCAAAGACGCGGGTGCGGGCATTCTCAGGGACATACCGAAGATGATTCGTCTGACGAAAGCAATAGTAGAAAGCACAAGCCTTCCTGTTACTGTTAAGACACGACTGGGGTGGGACGAAAGCTCGAAGCACATTGTTGAAGTTGCCGAACGACTGCAGGATGTAGGCATCAAAGCCCTATCAATCCACGGGCGCACCCGAGTTCAGATGTATAAAGGAGAAGCCGATTGGAGCCTCATCGGTGAAGTGAAAAACAATCCCCGTATCCAGATACCGATCTTCGGAAATGGGGATGTCAATACTCCCGAGAAAGCAATCGAAATGCGCAATCGATTCGGAGTGGATGGCGTGATGATTGGAAGAGCGGCCATCGGTTATCCGTGGGTTTTCAATGAAATTAAGCACTTTATGAAAACCGGCGAACACTTGGATGGGCCTAGCTTGGAACAACGGGCCGCGGTTGCAAAAGAGCATTTAGAGCGTTCGATTAAATGGAAGGGAGAGACCTTAGGTGTGCTTGAAATGCGCAGGCACTACGCCAACTATTTTAAAGGAATTCCCCATTTCAAGGAAACCAGAATGCAATTGGTCACCGAGATGGATCCGAATGCGCTGTTCGATATCCTCAACGGCATACATTCCATCTACGAAGAAATTACTACCTGAAGCCGGCGGTTGTTGAGCAATACCCTTACCGGGATGATGCTTGCCAGAATCCCAATGCAAAAAACCACGCCCACTACCGCCGCCACATCCAGCAGTTCGAGTTGTACAGGGTAATATTCCACCAGACCGCCTTCCAACGGAAAGAAACCAACGTAGTACTGCACTAAGACCAAGCCGACCCCCAATCCGATGCCAACGGCCGCGCCTACTGCGGTAATCAAAACACCTTCGAATAAAAAGATCCGCTGTACGTCCGCGACCGTTTGACCTACGGACCGAAGCAATGAAATGTCCTTCTTCTTATCGATGATGAGCATGGTCAAACTGCCGATCAAATTAAAAGTTCCGACAATCAAGATGAAGCTCAGGATGAAGAATGTCACCCACTTTTCGGTTGCGTTCGTTTTAAAGATGACATCGTTCAGCTCCATCCTTGTCTTGACCTCAAAGTCTGGCCCCAGAGTCGTTTCCAAGGTTGATTTTACATCCACTGCATCAGCACCTTCTCGGAGGCTGAGGTCGATGAAGCTCGCCCGGTTTTCGTATTGAAGCACCTCCGTGGCAAATTGAAATGGTGTATAGAAATACTTAAAATCGAACTCGGGATTCAGCGCTACGATGCCCATGGGGACAATCCGCTTCTGAACAAAACGGCTCTGTGGATTCAGGGCATTTTCAGCCCCGCGGCGAGCGGCATAAACCTTTACGCCTTCGTAGCCTTCGCTGATGAATAGGTTGAGATTGTCGGCCACGCCGTAGCCGAGCAATGCGCGAGGATAGCCTTGGTCAGAAAGACCGTGTGCGCCTTCGATGACGAAATCTTCCAGGTCGAGATTGGGCAAGTACGCTTCTGGAATTCCCCGCAAGGTGACTATCGTCTGATGATCTTTGAATTGGAGAAAGACCGTTTCCTCAAGTACAGGAGCTGCGGCTTCCACAGCTTCCCATTGGGCAATCCCCTCGAGCTGGGCGGCCTCGAGGTCGAATGTTTTTCCCTTGGCCGGACTGATGCGAATATCTGGGTCGATCGTTGTGTACAAATCTGACACGAGCGCCTCGAGGCCGTTGAATGCACTCAAAACGATGATCATCGCAAAGCTTCCAATGGCTATACCTGTTGCCGCAATCCCCGAAATAATATTGATTACGTTTCTATTTCCTTTTGAGAAAAGATAACGCCGTGCAATGGAGAGCGAAAGGTTCACTAATCGTCGCTTAGAAGTTCATCGATCCGCGCCGCATAATCCAACGAATCATCGTGGTAGAATCGAACCTCGGGCATTTTCCTGAATTGATTCCGAATGCGCTGGTACAGGGCATGGCAGATTTCAGGTAGATTGTCGTTAAATGAATCCACGACCTTCTTTGGCTCCGTGGCGGGGAAAATACTCAGGTAGACTCGTGCGAAACTCAAGTCAGGCGTAATCCTCACCACCGTGATTGATACCATGCTTCCATTTCCCAGGTGCTTGAATTGAGCCTGAATCAGGCTGCTCAAATCTTTTTGTATCAATCTGGATACTTTTTGCTGACGGACGCTTTCCATGCTACAAAAGTATGATTTGGCAATTGCGCATTGAGGGTAAGAATGTTGATTCGGTGTAAACCTTACCGATTCAATATTCGTCTATACATTTACAAACTACGAAAACACACACCATGAAGCACATTTTACTCCTAGCACTGGCAACTATTTTCACCGCCGTAACCCACGCACAGATCACGATCACCCAGGCAGATTACGGTCAGGCAGGAGACAGCCTCATCGTTGGATACGATGACTTTCCGCCATCCGGATTGTCTGTAGGAGGCACGGGCTCACAAACGTGGGATTTTACAAGCCTATCCCTAAGCAACATCAATTCGCTGAATTTCGTAGATCCGGTGAATACGATCAGCGGCGGAGCCTTTCCAAATGCCGATTTGGCCATCGAGCGCCAGAACGACACCTTGTTCTTCGCTTCGAGTTCGGCTGCGTTCGTAATCGATGGTTTTGCGGGGTCGGGCTTTGGATTTCCTATCAATATCATTGCAGATTTTAACCCCAACTCTACCCAAATCGAATTTCCTTCTACGCTGAACGCGTCTTTTGTAGATACCGCTGTGTTTGACACCACCGTGAATTGCGCAGAATTTGGGTTTGGCTCTACCTGTGATTCGGCGCGTTTAAAGCGGGTTTTGATTGGAACCAGTACCGTGGATGCATACGGAGAAGTAAGTACGCCAGGTGGAACGTTTACCACAGTGCGCCAATACTTCGTTGAAGACAATAAAGATACGGTTTGGATCAAAGTGCCATTTTTTGGTTGGCAACAATTCATTGACAGCGCATCCACTGAGCACAACTACCGATGGATCGCCAACGGCGAGAAATGGCCTGTGTTAAGTGCTAGGGCGGATGGCGCAGGAGGTGATATTGTTACCGCAGAATACGTCGTGGGAGCACAAGTGCTAGGCTATGTCAGCGCTGAAAACGATCCTTCTTGCTCCAATGGATGCAACGGTTCAGCCACTGTTTCTGCCGTAGGTGGCATCCCTCCTTACAGCTATGCATGGCCCGGAGGTCAGACGACCGCTGCCGTAAATGGACTTTGTGCGGGCAACTACTTGGTGACGATTACCGATAATGACACTGGATCTTACGTGGTTTCGGTTGAGCTCAATGACCCAGCTCCAATTTCGATTGTAGGAGCCGTACAAGGCGTTAACCTCGGCGCCGACGGTGCGATCGATATTACGGTTTCTGGTGGAACGAATCCTTACAGCTACGTTTGGTCAGGCCCCAATGGATTCACGGCGACCACCCAAGATATTGGAAGTTTGGAAATTGGAAATTACTCGGTTACCGTAACCGACAATAATAATTGCGATTCGTCGGCCACCTTCGTGGTTGATTTAACAGGCATCCACGGTCCCGTTGATGGTGGATTCAAGGCGTATCCGAATCCTGCCGATGAGCAGGTGCAACTGGTGAGCAGCAACCGAATACAGGCCTATAGATTAACCGATTTGTTGGGGAATGTGCTCATCTCCAATGCGGCAAATGACAACGCAATCACGCTTATGACGAGCGGGTTGGCAGCAGGGATTTACATGGTAGAAGTTGAGACCGTATTGGGTACATACTTTAGAAAGATCACGGTGAAGCATTGATGCCATTCATGGCGGAATATGATGTAGGTCATGCATTGAATTTTAGGAACGAGGCACATTTGTAGCCTCGTTTTTTTATGCGGCAAACCCAAGAAATGACAACCTGCTTTCACTGCGGTGAAGATTGTGTGGATGAGAACATCCACTACGACGATCGTGACTTTTGCTGCCATGGATGCAAGACCGTTTATACATTATTGAGCGACACGGGCTTGGTCAACTACTACGAGATTGATAAGGACTCGCCGGGGGCTACCATGCGTCGGGATAAAGCGAATAGGGACTTCTTAGACCTGGATGAAGTCAAGCACCGACTCATCGACTTCCGCGAAGGAAACAATAATAAGGTAACGTTCTATCTGCCCACGGTTCATTGTTCAGCGTGCATCTGGCTCCTCGAGAAACTGGACAGTTTCAATCCAGGGGTGACCCGTTCCGAGGTAAACTTTCTGCGCAAAGAACTCACCGTACACTTTAATGCAGAAAGGCTTTCGCTGAAAGAGTTGGTAATGCTGTTGGAAGATCTTGGATACCCGCCAGATCTGCAAAGAGATGAATCCACACGGGGCAGCGATAAGGAACGAAGAAAGCTGCTTCTCAAGCTCGGAATAGCCGGATTTGCATTCGGAAACATCATGCTCTTTAGCTTTCCGGAGTACTTGTCCATGGACCATGCCTCTTTGGGGGTATTCAAGGATCTCTTTAGCTACCTGAACCTGATGCTGGCCTTACCGGTTTTGCTGTACGCAGACGCCGACTACCTGAAAAGCGCTTGGCAAGGCCTACGACTACGCTACCTAAGCATTGATGTTCCCATCGCAATCGGAATCATCACACTTTTTTCTCGCAGTGCATTTGAGGTGCTGAGCGGTACCGGTACAGGTTATTTTGATTCGTTTGCAGGCCTCGTCTTCTTCTTGTTGGTAGGTAAATGGTATCAAAGCAAAACGTACGATGCCTTGGCCTTTGATCGGGATTTTAAATCCTACTTTCCGATAGCCGTTACCCGCATCCGTGGTGAGAAAGAGGAAGTGTGCATGCTTGAGAATATTCGGCAGGGGGATCGACTACGGCTCATGAATAATCAAGTGATTCCAGCAGATGCGGTATTGTTAAATGGAACGGCTTCTATTGATTATAGTTTCGTCAGCGGGGAGAGTGTTGCCGTAGAAAAGAGGAAGGGTGACTTGCTGTATGCCGGGGGAAAACAAACAGGTGATGCCATCGAAGTCGAAGTAGTCAAGGAGGTATCGCAAAGCTATTTAACCGGACTATGGAACCAGTCTGCCTATACGAAGGAGGAGAGGAGAAGGGGTTTTTCAACGCTCGTAGATCAGGTGAGTAGGTCGTTTAGCATCGCCATCTTAAGCATTGCCTTGATCACCTTGGCGTATTGGCTGTGGTTTGATCCCTCTGAGGCGATCGACGCCTTCACGGCAGTGCTGATTATTGCCTGTCCGTGTGCGTTGGCATTGAGCATGCCCTTCGCGGCTGGCAATGTCTCTCGCATCTTGGGAAAGCTGGGAATGTTCGTGAAAAACACAGCCACGCTGGAGCAAATGGCCGATGTAAATGAGATTGTCTTCGATAAGACCGGAACCCTAACCAAGGCGCGTTCCGCAAGCCTGACGTTTGTAGGAGACCCGCTTTCGGAGGCTGAAAAATTTGCCGTGAGATCGTTGGCGGCAAATTCAATACACCCATTGAGTGTAGCCATCAGAAGCGCACTTCCGGGTTCCACAGGAAAGGTGAACGCATGTAAAGAAGAGTTGGGCAGTGGAATGCACGGTGTTGTCAAAGGCCACCGACTGTTCATTGGGGCCGCGAAAAAAAGCACGCCCTCTACGGATGAGCAGTCAACGCATTCAACAACGACCGAATCGGCAGTACACGTGTATATTGACGAGGTCCACCGAGGATACTTCCAAGTTCAAAAAGAGCTGCGGGCGGGGATGCCTGAATTGGTGAACGAGCTCCAGCAGCGATCGAAAACGCATTTGCTCAGTGGAGATCACGAAGGGGAAAAAGAGCGCATGGAACAACTTTTTGGCAAGCAAAGCGCGTTAAGGTTTCGGAAATCACCGATGGAAAAGCTTGCCTATGTTGAAGCACTGCAGACACAAGGAACTACCGTGATGATGCTAGGCGACGGCCTGAATGACGCGGGGGCATTGAAACGAGCCGACGTGGGCATTGCAGTGGCCGACGATGTATTCGGCTTCTCACCAGCCTGTGATGCGATCCTCCAAGCCAATAAGCTTCAATATTTGGGAAAATACCTAGCGTACATCCGCAAGAGTTTGGGCGTAGTTAGAATGAGTATCGTGCTGTCATTGCTGTACAATCTCGTAGGACTCTTCTTTGCGGTTAGAGGAGAGTTGACGCCGTTGGTCGCCGCCATTCTGATGCCGCTGAGCTCCGTTTCCGTGGTAGTATTCGTTAGCCTTGCGACGAATATTCTGCGCCCTAAGTCCTAGGAACACTGTGCTCATATCCACGTATGAGGTTGGTAATCAGATAGCGAGCAGTATAATTAAAGAATTAGTTGTATAACTAAGTTTTTAGTTATAGATTTGTATAATGCATTCGAAACTGAAAGAATTGACCAAGGCAGAGGAACAGGTGATGCAATACCTATGGGAACTTGAGAAAGGGTTCGTAAAAGACATCTTAGCGCAAATTCCTGAGCCGAAGCCGGCGTACAATACGGTAAGTACGATCATTCGGATTTTAGAAGAGAAGGGTTTTGTTGACCACAAAGCGTATGGAAAGACATACGAATACTTTCCCGTCATCAGCAAAGAGGAATACAGTAGGTTTTCTGCAGGAAATTTATTGTCGAACTATTTCAATGGTTCGGTCAAGGAGCTGGTTTCATTTTTCGTCAAAGAGCGCGAGCTCAACATCGAAGAGCTGGATGATATCCTACAAAGCATGAACAAAAACAAGCAGCCATGATGGAATACGTGATCATAGCCAACGTCTCATTTGTGATGATTTATTTGTTTTATGTGGGCGTATTTAAGCGCTTGACCTTTTTCCACTGGAATCGGGTTTATCTCCTTGCTGGCTTGCTATTTTCAGCAGCAGTTCCCCTGATCCGGATTCCCAGTTGGTCTACGGGGATGGCGGGTCTGCCGATTGTTGAACTGCCCATGATTGTGCTGAGTGCCACCGCACAGCCTGCGTTCCAACCGGTAATGGAGACGGCGGTTTGGATTTATTTACTCGGTGTGGGGATTGGCATCATCGTTTTGTTGCGGTCGCTTTATTTGATTAACACTTCAGGCAAAGACGCGTGCCTCGAAGGCGAAGGTGCGGAAAGCTATTTGGCCAGTTCGGGTAAGCATGCCTTTTCCTTTTTCTCGCGCATCCAAATCGGTTCAATGATCGACCGCGATGTAAGGGAGATGATCCTGGTCCACGAACGCGTTCACAAGGAGGAGTGGCATTCACTGGATGTTCTGCTCTACGCAGTTGCACGTGTTCTTGCTTGGTTCAACCCTTTCGTTCATCTAGCAGCTAAAGAAGTGCAGCTCAACCATGAGTTTTTAGCAGACGAAAAAACGATGCGCAAGTATGGGCCAGACTATCAGTACAGCCTTCTTAACCAAGCGCTGGACACTCAGGTATTTCAGCTCACGAATGCATTTTACTCAAAATCAATCATTAAAAACAGAATAATCATGATGAATAGAATTAAATCAAAACGATGGTCACTTGCTGTGTATGCCTTGACCATCCCCGTAATTGCCGCCAGCATCTGGCTCAGCTCGTGTACACAACAACCTGGTGTTCCTGACAGCGAACAAAAGGTCGCGATCAGCGATGCGATGACACCCAGAACGTCCGAACCAATCATGAACAAAGAAGACGTGGATGTAGTGCCATCCTTCCCAGGAGGACAAGAAGGCTTACTGGCGTACTTCCAAGAAGGCTTTGTTTACCCCACCGAATTGAAAGAAGAAGGCGTGGAAGGCAAAGTCATGTTGAGTTTCGTCGTAAACGAAGACGGCAGTTTGAGCGATGTGCAGGCGATGAAGTCTGACGATGAGCGACTGGAGCAACCGGGCATTGACTTCGTAAAGGGAATGCCTAAATGGGAACCCGGTATGAAAGACGACGTGAAGGTGAAGGTCAAAATGATCTTACCCCTTCAATACACGATGGATTAACGAAAAGGCCCCATTCGGGGCCTTTTTTTTGCTTCTTGGCTAGCGTCATAGAAAGTAAGGACACCACATCCCATGGCCTACGATTGATCTAATTTCCACGGCGGATCCTTACGATTCTTTCCTGCTGAAAAGAGAACGATCGTATTGTTAAATGGGTCTTTCAATTGTGCCTCTCTCCAAAGCCACGGTTGATCTTTTGGTTTTGTTTCAAATTCGATTCCCGTCGCACAAAGGCGTTCATACACGCGGTCGAGATCAGCTACTTCAAAATATACCTTAACACCACTGCGAATGACCTGCTCCGTCCACTCAACTGAAAGCGTGCTGTCTCCTACAGGACATTGAAACCGCGCATATCGATCGTGGGTGTGGACAATTAACTCCAGTCCCAAAGCTTTGTAGAACGCAATGGATTCGGGCACATCGTGACTGGGGACGGATACTTGATTGAGATTCATCGAAAATGGAGTCGTTTGCCGTCTTTTTCCAACAGCCGTTTTGCATTCTTCCAAGAAGGCATTTGATCGGCCTCGATCGTGAGGGTGATAATTTCCTTAGCAATGCGCGCGCTTTCTTTCATGGCCTCCAAATGCGCACCCTCCCTTGCAAATGCTCGCCTTGAGGCATCATCCTTCCAGAGGCTCATGGTGTAGTGTTGTTTTAACATCCCCGACGTCTTTACCTGAACTACCGAAGTCTGTTGCATTTGCCGCATGATGTTCATTGCATGCCGGATCAACGCAAA
>JAVKEP010000064.1:0-25099 GCA_040221375.1 Cryomorphaceae bacterium | reverse complement strand
GGGGACGGCATTGATTACCCTTGATTCGATCCGCATCTCATCCTTTGATGCATGCGGCGTGGCAAGCGAGGTATTGAGCGACACGTTGTTTGATTGCTCCGACATGGGCATCAACAACATCACCTTGACCGTTACCGATGTGAACGGTAACTCTACTGTGCTGAATGCGACGGTTAATGTGATCGATACTACTCCGCCTACGGTTGTGGTGCAAGCCGAATCGTTGTACTTGGACGTAAATGGACAAGCAGTTCTTGATTCTTCGTTGTTTGACCTTGGCTCGTTCGATAATTGCCAGATTGCCACGTACGTCATCAGTGAGACCAACTTCGATTGCGACTCGGCGGGACAGGTATTGACCATCGGATTGTCGGTAACCGATGTGAATGGCAACACGAAGGACACAACTGTGGAGATTACCGTATTGGACACCGTCGCACCTGCCTTGTTGGTTCAGAATTACACGGCTCAACTCGATTCTAATGGTGATGTGACCATAAATTCTGGCCTCATCGATATCGGTACGAATGATGCCTGCGGCATTGCTTCCTTATCCCTTAGTGATTCGATATTTGGGTGTGATGACGTCGGTCCAAACAGCGTGACATTGACGGCCGTTGATGTGAATGGGAATGTGGATTCGGCGACCGTGACGATTACGGTGGAGGACAACATTGCACCGTCGGCATTTACCTTCTCATCGCTCGAAGTTTTCCTCAACGCGAATGGAGAGGATACGATTCAAGTGGCTGATATTGACAGCGCGAGTTTCGACGCCTGTGGCATTGAGACCTATTCACTCTCAGACACGACTTTTGACTGCAGCGACATCGGTGCTTCGATCATCGTAACGCTGACGCTAACTGACAGCAATGGAAATGTTAGCACGTCGCAGACTTCCGTTACTGTTTCGGATGTAATCAACCCGGTCATGATTACACAAAACGTGACGATCTACCTCAACGATAGCGGTTCTGCGTCCATCAACGTGCCGATGGTGGACAACGGAAGCTTTGACAATTGCAGCATTGACAGCGTGTTCCTGAGCCAAGATAGTTTTGATTGTTCGCACACTGCAGCCCCAGTAGAAGTCGTGCTTTACGGCATGGATCAAAGTGGAAACGTAGATTCCGCATCGGCATTTGTCACAGTGCTCGATACAATTTTACCGGATATTGTTTGTCCGAATGACACGGTCATATCCAATGACTTAGATGCCTGTGGAGCTGTATTTAATTATCCTACTCCTTTGGCCTATGACTACTGTGGTATAGACACCGTAACTCAAACCGATGGTTCTGGATTGTTTAGCGGAGATGTATTCCCAGTAGGCGTGACAGTGATCGAGTTTACTGCCCTGGATGTGAACGGAAACCTTGATTCTTGTTCATTTACGGTGACGGTGGTGGATACCCAGGCGCCAGTGATCTTTTGTCCTTCTGCTGATACATCCATTTGCGACTCGATCTTCACGTTTGCACCTCCAGTGACCAGTGACAATTGTGCTGGAGAAACGACCGTTCAAATTTCAGGAATTGCCAGCGGACAGTTCTATCCTGTGGGTACTACAACCAACACATTCGTAGTGACGGATGCCAGCGGACTCACGGATACGTGTTCATTCACCGTTCTGAGATACGATTACCCAAGCGTTGCCTATGCAGGAGAGGATACGGCCATATGTGAATTGGATTCCTTGATGTTATCTGCTATTGAGCCTGCGATAGGAGATGGATTGTGGACAACGTTGACCATGGGCACCTCACTGCAAGATGACACTATTGCAAGCACTTCAGCGCTGAATCTGCAGTACGGCAATAACGTGTTCGTCTGGTCGGTAACCAACGGTGTTTGTGCTGTTAATTACGATACGCTTACCATCCGCAGGGATGAGACTCCAACTACTGCTCTCTTGCCAGGCACGGTCGCGTATTGCGAAGAGGAAGAGGTGATGGTAGGTGCCAATACACCGACTGTTGGTGTAGGGCGTTGGAGCGTGCTGTCGGGCGGAACTATTGCGGATACCTTGTCCGATTCAACCTTACTCGAAGATATGATCGTTGGTGATATCGATATCCAATGGACCATATCCAATGGTGTATGTCCGGTCAGCCGAGATACCCAGCGAATCGTCAACCTG
Organism: Cryomorphaceae bacterium; assembly: GCA_040221375.1. GTDB lineage: Bacteria > Bacteroidota > Bacteroidia > Flavobacteriales_G > Salibacteraceae > SHAN690. Next base: position 22,959 of record JAVKEP010000064.1, on the reverse strand, counting down.
TTGAATCCAACAGTAGATATTGGCGAAGATGTTGTGGCCTTCAATGGATTCGCACGTCAGATGAGTCCAGTCATCACTGACGCTGTTGCATACTCTTGGAGACCCCAAAGCATTTTCAACGATACGAACATATTAGACCCGATTGCTACCGTAACGACATCACAGACAGTCATCCTTTTCGTCATGAATGACTCTGGTTGCGTTGCCTCTGATACTGCGCTTTACATAGTGAATGACCTAGAGGATATTCCAACGGGAATTACCCCGAACAACGACAACGTCAACGATGTGTGGAACATTAGTGGCATGGAGAATTATCCAACCGCGCGCGTCTTGATCTACGATCAGGCAGGAAGAAAAGTATTTGAGTCCATCGGTTATCAACAACCATGGGATGGAACATTCAATGGCAAGCCCCTTCCACGAGCCTCATATTATTGGATTATTGACCTTCAGGATGGTATTAACCAACCGCTCAAGGGTATTATATCAATCATCAGGTGATAAAGCCGCTTACATATCATCTTTGTATCTCGGTCTTGTTGATCGTAGCAAGCCTACATGTCGATGCACAACAGGTAGGTCGCTACAGCATGTATATGCAAAATTTCTACGCGATGAATCCAGCTGCGGCTGGACTCGAGAATCACTTGGACGTAACCATGGCCTATCGTCAACAGTGGCTTGGGTTTGCACATGCACCTCAGATGTATTTCGTCAGTGCAAACATGCCAATCAAACGTGAATACCGCACACCTGCTAGTTCATCCATGCGAATTAGCAATCCTGATGCGTATGAAGCTACGCTCCCGTCGACCAGAAAGAGTAGGAGCGGGGCTGGGGTCATGGCCAATGTAAATCAATACGGAGCATTCAAGTATTCTCAGGTTTACGGAACCTATTCCTATCATTTACCCATCAGTGCAAGCATTAACATTTCGTTCGGCGCCAATGTTGGAATCAACGCCTACAACATTGATCGAAATTTGATCAGTTTGGAGATTCCAGAAGATCCTTACTACGATCAGATTCTTTTGGACGCCCAACAGAATTCGACGCTCCTCGACATTGACGTCGGCTTCATGATGTACTCGAAGCGCTTTTTTGTTGGGTATTCTAGCGAGCAGCTGCTTGGAAATACACTTGCGCTATCGGGCAAGCCACAATTTGGCGACTTATTGATTCATCACCGATTGCTCTTCGGCAGAACATTCCGACTCGATCGGGATTGGAAGGTGATACCGAATGGGTTTGTTTACTTCACCGGCCAATCTTTGCTTTCCGTCGAAACCAACGTGCGGGTAGATTACCGTGATCAAGTATGGGGAGGGTTGTCTTACAGACACAAGGATGCAATCGTACCTATGATCGGGATGTACATCAACAACCAGATCAAGCTTGGGTATGCATACGATATAAACATCTCACAACTCCGGAAGTATATTTCACCGGGTTCGCATGAGATCATGCTCGGATTCATGATTGGAAATAAACGATTGGTTTTCTGAGTGGGTCGGATTCAAAACATATACATATCGGTTCTATTCGTTATCCTTTGGAGCACCGGACTGCTAGGGCAACCCCTGATGGATTTAAGGGGAGTGCGACTTGCTCCACCTGAGATCAATTCCACAACAGAAGAAAGCTTCCCATTGCTCTCGCCAGATGGAAGGCTGTATTTCGTACGATCGATTTATGAAGAAAACCAAGGTGGGATTCGGGCAGGGCAGGACATCTGGTACGTAGAACCTACGCAAAATGGATGGAGAGCGGCATCGAATGACCTCGGAAAGCTCAACAACATCTTTAACAACGGAGTGGTTGGTGTCTCTGACAGTGGAAATGTCTTGTTCCTCAATAGCACCTACAGCAATAAACTGGATTACCAGATCGGCCTATCCCGCAGCGAATTCAGAGACGGCGGTTGGTCTACCCCCAAACGAGTGAGGATGAAAGGCTTCAATCCAAAGACTGGATTTCTCTCGTTCTACGTAGACGATGACGTGGGAGTGATGCTGATTTCGTTCTCGAGTTCGATTGCGGTGGACGAGGACCTCTATGTTTCCCTGAAAGAGGATGGACGCTGGCAGAAACCCATTCACCTCGGCCCGACAATCAACACTCCCGGTGCAGAATTTTCACCCTACCTCAGCGACGACGGTAGGGTTTTGTATTTCAGTAGCAATGGACATCCAGGCCTCGGCGGGGCAGATATTTTTATGAGTCGACGACTCGATGATTCATGGCAATCATGGTCAGAACCTGTTGGTCTTCAGGAACCTATCAATTCCCCCGCATTCGATGCTTACTACACGCTACACGATACAGTTGCGTATTTCGCGAGCAATCGAAACGGCGATTTCAGTGATATTTATATCGCTACCTATGGCGCCAGAGTTCAGGAAGCGCGCCCCGAATTGGCACAGGAAGACACGGCCTCAGAAGCGCCCTTTATTATCGTAGGACGCGTGAACGATAAAAAGCTAGGGAAGCTGGATGACATTGACGTGCTCGACGAACAAGGAGAACTCGTAAGTACCGTGGAGGCGGATGAAAAAGGAGAGTTCGTTTTGGAAAATTTACCCAATTACCAGCGCTATTACCTCGACCTCAACGGAAAACTTGATGATCCGGGAATCACCATGAGGACGGAAGAAGGCGACGAGGTTGACTTACTCCGTGAAATGGACCGCAACCGCTTCATGTTTGAAGTCGGAGATCGAAGGCTGAAACAGGTTATCGAGGCGAAGGTCATGGTTGCATCATCGGATCAAGTTACCCGATTCGGCATTGGCACAGGAGATTTTTTCGAAGACAAGATTAAGATGAGTCTGAGGGATAGAGCAGGCAAAGAGATTGAATCGATGAAGCTTAGCCAAGAGGGAAAATTTGACCTTCAAAAAATCAAGAAGGGAGAACTTTATTCGTTGGAGGCATCGGACATCGAAGCGCTGGAAGGAAAAGCTTTGTTCGTGGAAAAAGACAGCGCATGGGTTGAGGCATCCAAGTATATACTTCAAGGGTTTCCATTCAAGAAATTGCCTTCAGGAGAAATCGTCTTGTATCAAGATGAATTGTTAAGCACGGCGCTTTCCACCAAGTTTGCTTTTGACTACAGCAGACTAGACATGGCCGGCAGCACAGTTTACCTCTACGATGAGAAAGGAGATCCGATCCAAAAGGCAGTCGTGAACGAGAACGGATTTTTCGCCTTTGAGCAACTGGAAGCTTCTCGTAAATATAGCATGGGCCTTGAAAGCGAAAAAGACCTATCCGACAACCTACCGACGCTTTACGGAATAGACCAAGAAGGCGAGCGGATCGCATTGGCGGATGAAATACTTCTAGGTAAACAGTTTCAGGGCGACCCAGCGAAGAAAGTTGACCTCGCCGAATCGCGCGAGGTTTTCTACTTCGATGAAAGCAATGTCCCGCCTGAAGGAACCAAGGTATACCTGACCGATGCAGATGATCGTCCAATCGACTCTTCGTACGTGGACAAAGACGGAAATATCTTTTTTAAACGGCTTCCTTCTTCTGGAGCGTTCAGCATTCGCTTTGCCAACCCGCAATCCTTGGACCTGACCTCTGATCGATATTTCATTGTTGACGCAGAAGGCAATAAGATAGAACTGGATGCCACAGGAAAGTCTATATCGAACATCGTGGGAGCCGAAATGGCTGAGACGACGGAAACGTTCACCTTTGATGGAGAAAATGCCCCGCCCGCCGGAACCGTGGTGTACGTAACCGATGAGTTCGACAATGTGATTGATTCCGCTACGGTAGATGAGGACGGCGAGATTCGATTTACTCGACTGCCTCCCGATGGCAATTTTAAGCTCAAACTTGAGAAGACCGACGACATCAGCATGGGCCTCGATCGATTTTTCATCGTCGACGCTTCTGGTGATCGCATAGGATTCAATGAAAAAGGTGAAACGACATCAAAAGTGGCCAGCGCCGCACAGGCGGAAACGACCGAGATTTTCAACGTTTCAAGCGAGGATGGTGATGGCCCCCCTGAAGGAACCGTGGTCTATGCAGTTGATGAAAACAACAACGTAATTGACTCTGCAGTCGTGGACGAATTTGGAGAAGTCAAGTTTACGCGCTTACCTCCGGATGGCAATTTTAAATTGAAGCTAGAAAAGACTGTGGATGGGAGCATGGGGCTGGATAGATTCTTTGTTGTTGACGCATCGGGCGATGAAATTGAGTTCAATGAAAAAGGTGAAACAACCAAGAAAATTGTGGGTAAGAAACTCGCAGAGACCACCGAAGTATTTAAGGTATCCAACGATGACGGAGGCGGACCACCTGAAGGAACCGTTGTGTATGCTGTAGACGAGAATAACAACGTGATCGACTCTGCAGTCGTGGACGAATTTGGGGAAGTCAAGTTTACGCGCTTACCGCCCGATGGTAATTTTAAGTTGAAGTTGGAAAAGACCGTGGACGGAAGCATGGGACTTGATCGGTTCTTTATCGTAGATGCCTCTGGAGATGAAATTGAGTTCAACGATAAAGGGGAAACAACCAAGAAGATTGCTGGAAAAAAACAAGCAGAGACCACGGAAATTTTTACCGTTTCAGGCGAAGACGGAGGGCCTCCAGAGGGTACGGTGGTCTATGCGTATGATCAAAACGATAACGTGATCGACTCTGCGGTGGTCGATGAGTTTGGCGAGGTCAAATTCACACGCCTTCCAGCAGATGGTAACTTCAAGTTGAAACTGGAGAAAACCGTCGACAATAGCATGGGCTTGGATCGGTTCTTCATCGTGGATGCTGTCGGCGACAAGGTTGAGTTCAATCCGGAAGGAGAAACCGAAAAGAAGATTGTTGGGTCAGTTATGGCAAAACGGATCGATTACTACAAGTTTGATTACGACAAGTTGCCACCAAAAGGGGCCATGGTTTATCTACTTGATGAAGACAATGTGCGAATCGATAGCGCTTTGGTCGGCGATGAGAACAAGTTTAGGTTCTTGAAGCTCGACCCAGAGAAGAAGTATGGACTCGAAGTTCAGAACGCAGATGGAGGCTTGTTTCAGTTTGACAGTTTTACCCTGACCTCGCGAGATGGAACCAAAATCGTAGTTGAAGCTGCAGTATCGAACACGACGCGTTTTGTAAATATGGATCCGAAGGAACTCGAGGAAAGGTACGATCAGTTTGCGTTCGAAGCGAAGAACGCACCGAAGCTCGGGGCCAAAGTGAAAGTGTACAATGCAGCGGGATTCCTAGTCGATTCGGCCATTGTTTATGCAAATGGGCGATTCAATGTTTCCCGCCTCAAAAGGCAAGAAACGTATTCGATCCGGGTAGATCAAGAGGGGTATAACCTTGTGGCTGCTCGATTGTTTACTTGGAAGAATGGACGTATTCGTATGTTACCCTATTTGAAGAAAGGGTTTAGTTATCGGCCAATCGAGCCAATGAAAGTGCAGGATACCGAAATCAACTTCGACATGTTCATGTTAGCTACAGACGACCAAATTGACGAGGGGGCCAAGGTCTACTTAATCGAGTCTGCACAGAACAGTGTAGCGGATTCGGCCGCAGTTGAGCCTGACGGAAGCTTTAAGTTTAAGGAACTCGATCGGGAGAAGGAGTACTCGATGGAGTTCAATGACAAGGTGAATACCGAGAACGCGACACTCTATTCCATCTCTGACGGGACACAAAAAGAAGTGGCAAGCGCTGAGGTAGGATTCAGCGTTGCACCAAAAGAACTCCTCGCTCCGAAAACGATGATCAGCATTGCAAGCTCACAACCTCGGCTTTCTTCGGTTCAGGATGATGCGATCGCATCGAAGCAGCAAGCGTATCCTAGCCTTCCTGAGCATTACGCTGCGCTTTCAGAGCAAGAAAGGGATTCCAAATACGAACGATTCCAGTTTGATCCTCGGTACATGCCGGATGCGGGAACGGAGATACGGATTACCGATAAACGAGGGAATGCGATTGCTTCAACGGAAGTATATCAAGGCGGGATATTCTTTGTGGATAAGCTTTCGGGAGAAGAAACCTACTTGATAAATGTTGGCGATGAAGCGTTTAGCATAGAGGGTGCCACGCTCTACGCCGTGCAAGGGGCACTGAAACGAAAACTGACGCGTCTAGGAAAAGAATTTGTCTACCGACCGCGCATTGAAGATGGTGACACTGACTTGGTAATTAGCTTAAGCGGATCAGGAGAACCTGATACAGGCGAAAAGACGAGCTCGGAAGAGCATGCTGGTGACGACTTTGCATTGACACCTCCACGGGATAAGTCGGGGGAAACCGTGAATGTTGGGGAAGACAAAGTGACCAAAACCGTATTTGAAGAAGATAAACCTGCAACAGAGGCTAAACCAACGGTAGCACGTGCCGTGCTGGATGAGTCGGATTACAAGCTCAGAAGCGGTGTGGCGCAGGTGGTTGAAACGCAGAAAGGATGGGATATGCATTTCGATTTTAATCGATTCTTGCTCTCGGATTTCCAGATCGACTATATCTATAAAGTCGTGATTCCATTGCTGAAGAAGAACCCAGACATGACCTTGACCCTTGAGGGCCATACTGATGATGTCGGATCTGACAGCGTTAACTATCGCGTATCCATTCTCAGGATATCCAATGTACTTTATCACCTTGAGATGGCTGGCATTGAGGATACTCAAATCAGAGTGCTGGCGAAGGGCGAGACAGAGCCCATTGCTCCGAACGACTCAGAGATGGGTAGAGCCTTGAATAGAAGGGTCGAATTCCTGAAGGAACAAGAAGGAAAATGACCGGGCGATGAATAGCCAATGGCTGTTTCAGCCACAAAAAAGACCCTCTGAAAGGGTCTTTTTTTATAATTCATTGTGTAGAGCTTAGCAAGCTAAGTCAAGCGCTTAACCTAGATAATCCTTCAGCAACTTACTGCGTGAAGTATGGCGCAAGCGACGGATGGCTTTCTCTTTGATCTGTCGTACGCGCTCGCGTGTGAGGTCAAATTCTTCCCCAATTTCTTCCAGTGTCATAGGATGCTTACCCGTGAGGCCAAAGTAAAGGCGAATGACATCGCTTTCTCGCTCAGAGAGTGTCGCTAAAGACCGTTCAATCTCCCGGCGGAGGGATTCATTGAGCAGGGTTGATTCAGGGTTATGTTCTGTCTCCCCCTGCATGAGGTCATACATGTTACGGTCGTCGTCGTCAGCGCCTGGGATTGGAGCGTCCATCGAAACGTGGCGGCGATTGTTTTTGATGTTTTGTCTGATGTCGCCTTCAGCTATATCGAGTTCATTAGCAATTTCATCTACCGTCGGCTCTCGTTCATGCACTTGCTCTAAAGCGGCATACGCGCGATTGATTTTATTGATGTTGCCTATTTTATTCAAAGGCAAGCGCACGATGCGCGCTTGTTCTGCCAAGGACTGTAGAATGCTTTGACGTATCCACCATACGGCATATGAGATAAATTTAAATCCTCTTGTTTCATCGAATCGCTTTGCAGCTTTAATCAAACCCAAGTTTCCTTCGTTGATCAAGTCGGGAAGGCTCAACCCTTGGTTTTGGTACTGCTTAGATACGGATACCACAAAGCGCAAATTGGCACGAACCATTTTTGCGAGAGCAGCTTGGTCGCCCTGTTTTATGCGGCGTGCAAGTTCTACTTCTTGGTCTGCTGTAATGAGGTCTTCTCGACCTATCTCAGTGAGGTACTTATCGAGGGAAGCAGTCTCACGGTTAGTGATCTGCTGCGTAATCTTGAGTTGGCGCATAGGATGGATTTTTCGCTCGATAAAGAAAACCCATCCCCGACGGTAAAAAAGAAGGCGGTATTTGGACTTTTAAATACCGCCTTGTTAACATAGCTATGTATTGCAGGGATTATCCTGCTGGATTGCGCTCTGGTCTGGGAAGCAACGCTTTTCTAGAAAGGCGAAGTTTTCCGGTCTTTTCGTCGATCTCGATGAGTTTCACCTCGATTTCCTGCCCAACTTTCAGCACATCTTCAACATTCTCGACACGCGTCCAGTCGATTTCGGAGATATGAAGGAGTCCGTCTTTGCCCGGTAGGATCTCAACGAACGCTCCAAAAGCAGCAAGGTTTTTCACTTTACCCTTGTAGATTTCGCCAGGTTCAGGTTTAGCAACAATGCCTTTGATCCAGGCCATTGCTTTGTCCATTCCTTCTTTATTGTCACATGCGATCTGTACGAGTCCTCGGTTGTCTTCTTCGGAGATCGATATTGTCGTCTCCGTTTGGGCTTGAATCTCTTGAATCACCTTACCGCCCGGTCCGATCACTGCTCCAATTTGTTCCTTATCAATGTAGATGGTTTCGATGCGTGGAACATGCGGCTTGTAGTCTTCACGTGGCTCGCTCATCGTTTTAAGCATCTCATTGAGTATGTGTGCTCTTCCTTCTTTTGCTTGGTTGAGGGCTTTTTCGAGCACCTCGTACGCCAATCCATCTACTTTGATGTCCATCTGGCATGCAGTGATTCCTTTGGTGGTACCTGTTACTTTGAAGTCCATGTCACCCAAGTGATCTTCATCGCCTAGAATGTCAGAAAGCACGGCGTATTTACCGTCCTCACCCATGATCAATCCCATGGCGATTCCACTTACAGGACGCTTGATTTTAACACCCGCATCCATAAGTCCTAACGTACCAGCACAAACCGTTGCCATGGAAGAAGAACCATTGGATTCAAGGATGTCGCTTACGATACGTATGGTATAGGGGCTTACATCTGCTGGTGGAATCATTCCTTTAAGCGCACGTAGTGCAAGGTTTCCGTGACCTACTTCACGACGGGATACGCCACGAATCGGCCGTGCTTCACCGGTTGAGTAGGGAGGGAAGTTGTAGTGCAATAAAAATTTCTCACTGCCTGAGATCAATGCACCATCAATGGTCTGCTCGTCGAGTTTGGTTCCCAAGGTAATGCTCGTCAACGCCTGCGTTTCACCACGGGTAAAGATTGCTGATCCGTGTGCACCGGGCAGGTAATCCACCTCGCACCAGATGGGACGAATTTCATCGGTCTTTCTTCCATCCAGACGTTTTCCTTCTTCGAGGATCATTTTCCGCATCGCTTTTTTCTCAACGTCGTGGAAATACTTTCCTACGAGTTCAGCTTTGTCGGATTGTTCGTCCTCAGGAAGGGTCGCTAAAAATTCGGCGGACAAGGCTTTGAATGCATCAGAACGATCCTGCTTGGCACTCGCAGAAGTTGCGATCGCATAGCATTTGTCAAAACAATACGCGAGAACTTGAGCTTCTAAGTCAGCGTCATTGTCTTCGTGGGAATACGAACGCTTCACTTTCGACTTCTCGATTTTAGAAGCCAGGTCGATTTGTGCTTGACAATGAAGTTTGATTTCTTGGTGAGCGACTTTGATAGCCTCAAGCATGTCAGCTTCGCTCACCTCATCCATTTCCCCTTCAACCATCATGATGTTGTCTAAGGTTGCTGCAACCATGATATCCATGTCGCATTCTGTCATTTGCTCGAACGTTGGGTTGATGACGAATTTGCCATCGATGCGCCCAACGCGTACTTCTGATACAGGACCGGCGAATGGAAGGTCAGAGACTGCGATTGCAGCTGAAGCGGCCAAACAAGCAAGTGCGTCTGGCTGTGTCTTCTTATCCGATGAGATCAAGCTCACCATTACTTGGGTGTCAGCGTGGTAGTCTCCAGGAAAAAGTGGACGTAACGCACGGTCAATGAGCCGCATGGTAAGTACTTCTCCATCTGAAGGCCGTGCTTCTCTTTTGAAGAATCCTCCTGGAAATTTACCTGCCGAAGCATATTTCTCGCGGTAATCGACGGTCAGTGGTAGGAAATCCACGCCTTCTTTGGCTTCTTTATTTGATACAACAGCCGCAAGCAACATGGTTCCTCCTTGCTTGACGACAACCGAGCCGTCTGCTTGCTTGGCAAGCTTGCCAGTCTCGATCTGAATTTGATCACCGTTTGATCCAGTGATCGTTTGGTTTGTTCCGATTAACATAGTACAATAAACGATAAGTGTAAATATGAAAAAAGGCAATTCCCATTGCCTTTTCCCTTTGTCTTGATGAGGATTACTTCCTCAAGTTCAATTCCTTGATGATACTTCTATAACGCTCAATGTCTTTGCTTTTGAGGTAGTTAAGAAGGCTCCTGCGCTTACAGACCAATCGGATGAGCGACTGTTGCGTAGTGAAGTCCTTGCGGTTTTCCTTCAAGTGTTCAGTAAGGTGCGCAATTCTAAAGGTGAACAACGCGATCTGACCTTCGGCCGATCCTGAGTCAGAAGCACTACTTCCGTGCTTCTTGAATATCTCTTGTTTTTTTTCGCTTGTCAAATACATGCTTCAGCTATATCTTTTCTTAAATAAGGGGCGCAAAGATACGTATTTCTATCTCTGCATCAATCACTTATTTAATTTTTAATCAGGGTGATGAATTGGTTGAGTTTTTCCCGTAGATCCTTGCGTTCTACAATGAAATCCAGGAAGCCATGTTCGAGTACAAACTCGGATGTTTGAAAGCCTTCTGGAAGGTCTTTTCCAATGGTTTCTTTCACTACACGTGGCCCAGCAAACCCAATCAAGGCTCCAGGTTCAGCTATGTTGATGTCGCCGAGCATTGCAAAGGACGCCGTTACTCCACCGGTTGTGGGGTCAGTTAATACCGATATATACGGCAATTTTTTCTCACTGAGCTGGGTGAGCTTAGCGCTTGTTTTCGCCATTTGCATCAAAGAGAACGCCGCCTCCATCATACGCGCACCACCGCTTTTACTGATCATGATGAATGGAGAGTTGTTCTCAATGGCGTAATCAATGGCTCGAGCGATTTTTTCTCCTACCACCGAGCCCATGCTGCCACCGATAAAGCTGAAGTCCATGCACGCAACCACTATTTTTTTCCGATGCAAATTTCCTGAAGCAGTGCGAACGGCATCGTGCAGGCCGGTTTTGCGAATGGTTCCACGGAGGCGATCGGCGTATTTTTTGGTATCTTCAAACGAGAGTGGATCGCCAGAAACCATGTGCGGATTGAGCTCAGTAAACCGATTGTTGTCGAAAATGGTTTGGAAGTATTGGTGTGATCCAATGCGCTCGTGGTAGCCACAATTCTCACAAACCCAAAACGATTGGGCGTGCTCGTCGGAGCTGACCACATGGTTGCACTGACGGCATTTGTACCATAAGCCCTCCGGTGTTTCTTTCTTCTCCTTGGTAGGGGTTCTGATCCCCTCGGTCATGCGTTTAAACCATCCCATGCTTCGTCCTTTGGATCGTGCAAATCTATACCATTATTTCTGACTTCATAATGTCAGAAAGGATACAGGATACCTAGGTTGAATGTGACTTGTGGCGTATAACCTCCCTTCCAATCTTTGACTTCAGAAAATCCATCAGTAACACGTTGTTCGTTGGCTTCCGACCTGAGTAGAAGGGTGTTTTCCTTCGATTGAAAGAGCCATCGTTCGCCTTCGGGAAGTTGGGGATCCTTGAGTTGGAGCCCGGCATCCAGACGCAGCACAAAAAATTTGAAGTCTAAGCGAACTCCCGTACCCGGAGCGATGGCAATTTCTTTGTAAAATCGACTGGGGTTGAACTCTGCGTTCAATCGTTCCGGGTCTTTCCTCACAAGCCAAATGTTCCCAACGTCCATGAACAGTGCTCCCTCGATCATTTTAATGATGTGAAATCGGTACTCGGCATTTACTTCCAGTTGGATTTCTCCCACTTGATCAATACCATAGGTTTTGGTTTCAGATAATCCGCCGGGCCCAAGTGCACGAGCACGCCATGCACGAATATCATTGGACCCCCCGGCAAAAAAACTTCGTTCGAAAGGCAGTACGTTCAAATTGGTTAATGGAATGCCGATGCCCCCAAACAAGCGGTACACCATCTTGCTGTGTTCGTTGAGGATGTAGTATTTTACGTAGTTCGCATCTAGTTTAACGTATTGTGCGAAAGCTATATCGCGAATGAGGTATGAGTTTTGCTCGGGATCATAGTCCATTCCAAGCGGCTTGCCCAAAGCGCGTAAGATGTTGCCGGCCGACTCGAAGTTGAAGGTGTAGTAGTGGTAGTTGCGGGTGGTGTTTTCGTCTTTGGTTGTATTGGAGTAGGAGATTTTTCCGGCCGCGATGATGTGGTCATTGTAGCTATTGATGAGCAATGCATTATTGGTCAGTTGAAGTTGACGCTCAAAAATGGAATCCTTAGAAAGCGAGATTACACTCAAGTCGATTGGCGAAACGGCGAGTTGATCCTTTTCTCTGAGCCTCATCGTGTAGCGATAATTCGTGTTCAGCAAGGTTCGATCATATTGTGGCCTAAATTGACGATCGATCGAGGCGCTGATATTCGTTTTTGGTTCCTTCGCCCAGGTGAGCTCCTTCCGTGATATACGAAACAGAAAATCGGGAACGGTGAATCCTAGTTTTGTACCAAATTCAAATGTATTGAACAGCGTCACGTTCTCGATCACTTCGTTTCCTGCATCGCCTTGAGTACTGTTGGTGCGTTGAGATTCCAACCCTCCGTAAACGCTCCAATCAAACTGCTCTGCTCCGCGAAACAGGTTCCGATTTCTATAGTCTACGCTCGCAAAAACCCCTAAGTTGCCAGATCGGTGTGTCCCTGTGGTTTCTACGCTGAATGATTGTCGAGGAGATTTCGTAAGGTTGATAAGCAAGTCGAGTTCTGCACGAGTCGTATCAGAGCTGAGTGGGGTATACCGCATGTCGATGAACCGAAAATTACCCAACGCATTGAGCCTGTCATATGTGTATTTGGTCAGGTTTAATGAGTATTGGTCACCGGGTTTCAAGAATATATTTCTTCCCAATCGAGCCGGACGTACCACGAGAATGTCATTGTATAATATGGTCATGTTTTCATACAGGACAGTATCCAGCGTAATCGATCGCTTTCCCAAGGCACTGTAGCTTTCGTTGATTGTAATCGAGCGGATGTAATGTTTTTGATGAGCCCGCTGGATTACTGTGTCTTTATCGTCTATGTTTTGGGTTATCCGAAGGTTTCGAAAGCGAATCGTTACGTCGTATTTTCTTCCTGGCAGGTTCGTATCGACGTCGTATAAAATGTGGATTTTATCAAATGTGAAGTATCCCCGATTCTTCATGGAATTGGTGAGCCGATTCCGCTCCTCTTCAAACACTCTCGTGTCAAAACGATCGCCCCTTTGAAACCCTCCTTTCGTCCGCCCCCTGAATTCATTCGCCATTGCGGTATCCTCGAATGCATAGCCAACAGATCGCATGGTGTAAGGATCACCACTTTCCACATTGAACCGTAACTTCACCTTCCGACGGACCGTATCGATTTTTGAGGTCACTTTTCCTTCAAAGTACCCGTTGTTCCTTAAGGTAGCCTTCATCTGTTCCGCGGATTTGGTCAGCAGGACAGGTTCGAATACAGGCGGAGCTTCTCCAATGGTTTGTTTTAGGTAGGAATTAAAGCGTTTTTCTTGGTCACGTTTGTAGGCAAAGTTCCACACAGAAACGTTGAATGGAATGATGCCGAACCACCTGCGGTAAGGTTTCAATTTTATTGCTCCTTCTAGCTCGGAGACATCGCCCTCATACTTGATGCCGCTCTTCTTGTTGACTTGCACCTTGGTGCGCGACACGATGTATTTGCCTTCCTCCACGTGCCGAGCAGGACGACACGAAAGGATTATCATCTGTAAACCAATGAATAAGAAAATGACGGATCTTATCCTCATGAAAGGCCGCTTATCTTTGGCTCAAAGCTAAGGTTAAACTATATCCTCCTTGATTTCAAAGAACGAAATAAAGCATGTGCGGTCTCTTCACCGAAAAAAGGGAAGAAGGCTGGTGGGACAATTTATTGTAGAAGGCATCAAATGCGTTGAAGAAGCAATGTCCTCCGGATGGAACGTTGAACGAATCTATATTCTCGAAGCGAACCATGAATCAAGTGCTCTGCAATCTGCGGTCGCGCAACGTGTTTCTGCAAAAGAAATGCAAGCATTAACAGCGCTGAGCACCCCTTCACCTGCCCTCGCCGTGGTTCAAATTCCCCAAGCGGTGCCATTCAACGTCAAAGAGCACGTGAAAGATCGGTTGCTCATGCTGGATGAGATTTCGGACCCTGGAAATTTAGGTACAATCATTCGAACGGCAGATTGGTTTGGCTTGCGCAACGTGGTCCTTTCTGAAAATTGCGTAGACATCTTCAATCCAAAGGCCGTGCAAGCTTCCATGGGAAGCGTTTTTCGGGTCAACGCCTTTCACGAAGATTTGGGTGCCTGTATTCGCTCCCTCCGATCAGAAAGCGATCGATACAGCATCATCGCTGCAGTCATGGACGGAGCCCTAATCCAAGACTTACGTCACATAGGAACAGGGGCAATGATCATCGGGAGCGAAGCACACGGCATTCGGCCTGAGATCCTGGATTTAGCTACAGATAGAAGGTCCATTCCTGGGGTAGTCGGAGCGGAATCGTTGAACGCATCAATTGCAGCGGGTATTCTCATGTATGCTTGGACGCGGTAAGTCCTAACCTTCGAAATTAAAAGACAGCACAAAGATGCGAGAGTGCAAGGCTTCTATGGGCTCAGCATATATGGTTCGGTCTTGCACGATCACATTGTTGAAGCCGTAACTGAACCTGAGTTCAGGACTGAACTTAAAGTATTCCAAGAAGAAATCGAATCCAACCCCGACCTCTGCCATGTAATTGTTTCGTTTCAATTTAACAATGTACTGGCCGCGCTCGTCAACTTGGTTGTCTACAAACTGTTGTGATGCCAAGTCAATGCTGTAATTGAACCCCGCAAAGACGTATTGTGCAAAGTTGTTCACCCGAGCCGAACGATACTTCAGGTACAATGGAATGTCGATGAACGTTGATTCAATGGTCCGAACGACCGACTTCGTTTCCGGGCCAGAACCCAGCGCATACGTATATTTTAAGTCGCGCGCAGCAAAGGCGATGCCTGGCGTAAAGCGCAAACCGAAGTAGGGCCCCATGTGCAGTTCACTGACCACATGGATTACAAAACCCGGTTGAGCTCCGTGTTGCAGTCGGATGAGTGAATCTGTCTTGGTCAGGTCTTGCTGCAAGGCAAATCCATTCGTGCTCAATCCCAATTGGAACCCAAAATGCAATCGTTTGTAGTCAAACTTTGGAAGATTCTCAGGGATGTCACGTTGGGCCTGACAATCATATCCCGCAACTGCAAACAGGCTTAGAAATCCTATGACGAAAAGTGGCCGCATCTAGTGCAAAGAAAAACGAATGGAAGCCAACTTTTATTTCTCTGCCAGATAGATGGTCGCAATCCCAAACGTAAGCCGGTGCTCACGGATGTTTGAATAGCCCACGTCTTCCAGAATGCGTAGAAAGGCTTCGCCTTCCGGAAATGCATTCACCGAGGCGGGTAAGTAGGTGTACGCGCGACTATCCTTAGAGATCAATTTTCCAATGCTAGGGAGGATGTATTTGAAATAGGCGTTGTAAACCTGCTTCATCGGGAACTTTCTCGGTTTCGAAAATTCTAGGATGGCCACAGGGTAGCCTTTTTTCAGCACCCGGTGCATGTCGGTTAATCCGGCCACGAGGTTTTCAAAGTTCCGCACCCCAAAGGCAACGGTAATGCCATCGAAGTGGTTGTTCTCGAACGGTAAGTTTTCGGCATCTCCCAATTGCAGGTGAATGATTTGGTCGAGCTTTCGCTTGGTCATTTTTCGCTTACCAACTTCGAGCATACCCGCCGATATGTCAATTCCAGTCACGGACGAAGGATTCAAGGCCATCAGTTCTACAGCGAAATCACCGGTTCCGGTAGCCACGTCGAGTAAAGATTTTGGATTGTAAGGCTTGAGGAGCTTTACCGCCTTTCTCCTCCAAGCTTTGTCGATGTTGAGACTCAGCAGGTGGTTCAACAAGTCGTAGTTACCCGAGATGTTGTCGAACATCTGGGCGATTTGCTCTTTCTTGCTTCCTTCATCGCTGTAAGGCTTGATTTTTTCAGCTGCGTTTTGTGTCATCAACCAACCATTAAGTGTTCTTCTGGATATGAATAATTCGTACTGATGATCTTTCTGGAAAATGCAAAGATGATAGAGAGGGTTCCCAATCGACCAATGAACATCGAGAACGCCAGAATAATTTTACCTGTATCGCTTAGCAATCCGGTGATGCCAGTGCTGAGCCCACATGTTGAAAATGCGGATACTTCCTCAAAAATCAAATCAATCAGCCCGCGGTTTGGCAGATCTAGGATGTGTTTCTCCGTGATGCAAAGGGCGTAAATGCAAATCAACATGCCGGCGCCAAATGTTACTAGGACGGTGAAAGCCTTGAGCATGTCATCATTCGGAATCGTCCTGCCCAAAACCTCAACTTTTTTCTTTCCCCGGATGATTGACCACGTGTTGATGCAAATCAACGCAAACGTCGATGTCTTGATGCCTCCTGCCGTTGAGAACGTGTTCCCTCCGATAAACATCATGAAAATCAACATGAAGATCGTGGCAGTGCTCAGGCTAAATATGTCTGCCGTATTGAGTCCAGCGGAGCGCACAGAAACACTCTGAAACAAGGCAATGATCGTCTTTTCTACAATGTTGTTCTCTGCCAATGTCCCTCCCCATTCTGCTACAACGTACATGACCACGCTAACGCCGATCAAGATCATGTGGGTGCGCACCGCGAGTATCGTGCTCATGTTTGGACGCTTCCACGGGTGCTTCAATCGGTCGCGCATTTTACTGGGTGTAAAGAGATCAAACATAACGGTGAAACCGAATGCTCCGAGCAGGATCAACAGCGCAACTACCAAATGCATTAAGTAGGCACTTCTGATAAAGGGCGCATACATTCCATCGGTAATGGTTGAAAACCCTCCGTTATTAAAGGCCGAGATCGAATGAAAAATGCCGAAAAACAATTTGTCGCCTTCGCTCTCAAATGGCATGTCAGGTGTAATCAACAAATAGATCAAAACGCCGCCTACCACTTCGATGATCACGCTGAGCGCAAAGACACGAATGAGCATTCCTTTGGCATTGAAAAATGCGTCTTTTGTGATGAAATCTTCGATGATATCGTCTTGCTTCATTCCGATGCCGGCGCGGTTCAGAAATGCAGCTAAGTAGGCAAATGACACAATATTCAGACCGCCGAGCTTCATCAAAATCATGATGACCATGTGGCCTTTGTAGCTGAAAAACGTTGCGGTGTCCACCACGATTAAGCCCGTGACGCAGGTAGCGCTCACGGAGGTAAACATGGCATCGATGAAGCCCATAGAGCCCTCGGCGACCGTCATTTCTGGGAGCATTAAAAGAATCGTTCCAACACCGCAAAGCACCAGAAATGAGGCGATGAAAATGGTGGATGGGTGAAGCTTAAAATTGGAGATGAGGTTCGTGTTGTCACTGAGCTCTAAAACCACTACGATGAACAAGTAAAACTGAAGGAATACTACGCTCAGCGCGCCAAGACTGTCCAGTCCAATAGACCTAAACAAGGTTTGTAGAATCAACGTATCAAAGAGGTTGAAGCTGATCCCCTCAAGCAATAAAAGCAAGACCATGATGCCCTCAAACCAATTGTCTTTGATGAACTGGCGGGGGGTGAAATCATAGAAGACTTTTGCGAGGTAGTGAATGACGTAAAAGGCAAAAGAGAGTTCTACAATGCGCTGAAGGAACTGATTGGTGAAGGCGTCATGCGAAAATCCGTGGTAGTAAAAGAGGCTGCCAATCGCAATCAAGGAAATCAAAATACTCGCGAGCTTTAGCCGACGCAAGTTTTTCGTTTTACTGCTGTAGATGATCAGATTGATCTGTTCTCGAAACGACCGAATATCCACGCTAGAGATGTTTTTCTACTTCGTTGGCCAAGGCTTCACTCGTGATCGAAACTACTCCGGGAAACTGGCAAACCCACCCAGCGGCGAGGTTCGAGACATAGGCGACCTCGTTCAAATCCATCCCAGCGACCAGTCCGCACGTGGCCGTGGCGATTACCGTATCTCCCGCTCCCGAAACATCGGCGATGTTTCTTTTAAAGGCCGGAAGCCGCATTGAGTCGACCCCATTGGTGATAAACGCTCCTTCTGCCGACAGCGTGAAAAACGCCATCTCGATCGGCATCCGGGTATTGAGCATGGAAAATGCCTGTTCCAAATCTTCGTCTGAGGTTGTCATGGTAGGCCAGTTTAAGCCTTCTCTGAGTTCTTTCAAGTTGGGTTTGAAAATCGTGGCACCCGAATAGGCAAAAAAGTTCTTGCGCTTGGGATCTACGGTCACAAGAATCCCTTTACTCTTTGCGAGCGCGATGATCTCCTGAGCCAAGGATTCACTTATGACGCCTTTGTCGTAGTCTTCAAAAATGATGGCATTTGGCTTTTCGAGTTCCATGACCGCTTTGATCCGGTCGATTAAAATGCGCTGATCTTCCTGCGCCAAAGGCTCCGTAATTTCCTCGTCGATGCGAAGCATCTGATTATAACCGCTGATGACCCTCGTTTTTAGAGAAGTCATGCGACGATCGCTTTGAATCAGTCCATCCGTCTTTAATCCGACATCTGTAAAGAGCTGCATGACTTTTTTTGCTGTGTGGTCATCACCGATCGTAGCGCACATGATGCACGTTGCACCGAGGTCTTTAACATTGAGCGCCACGTTTGCTGCACCACCCAGTCGGAATTCTTTGTGCTTCAATTCAACAATCGGAACCGGCGCCTCTGGTGAAATCCGCGAAACCTCGCCCCGGTAATACGCATCCAAAATCACATCTCCGATTACCAAGATTTTCTGTCCTTGGAAGCTGTCAATGTGCGCTAATACCGTTTCCTTTTCCATTATCGGAGTTGCTCTATTGCCTGATGAATACGGCTCAGCGCTGTTTTTAGTTCATGTTCACTTGCGGCGTAACTCAGCCGAATGTATTCATCGGCTCCGAAAGCGGATCCAGGGACTGTAGCTACGTGTGCCTCGTTGATCAAATACATGCAGAGATCGGAAGCGTTTTCAATGACAGACCCGTTTACCTTTTTTCCAAACAAGTCTGAAACCTTAGGAAACAAGTAAAATGCGCCTTCTGGCTTATTGCAGACAAAACCAGGCACCTTTGAAAGTCCTTCAATCATAATTTCCCTGCGTTTTGCAAATTCCGCTACCATGGCCTTCAGGTCAGCCGGGTCGGTTTGCATTGCTTCTCGGGTAGCCATTTGACTGATTGCCGAAGCGCCGCTTGTAAACTGTCCTTGCATTTTTGTACAGGCTTTGGCAATGGTTTCGTTGGCTGCGATGTATCCGATTCTCCAGCCGGTCATCGCAAACGATTTGGACACTCCGTTGACGACGATTACGCGGTTGTGTAACGACGGTATTTGCGCGAGGCTAAAATGCTTCCCTTCAAAACGTATGTGTTCGTAGATCTCGTCCGAAATGATGTACGTATTAGGAAATCGCTCAAACACTTCACCTAAGGCCCTAAGTTCGGCTTCTGAATAAGCCCCGCCCGTAGGATTCGATGGTGACGAGAACATGAAGAGTTTCGTGTCATCTGAAAGCGCAGCTTCGAGTTGCGCTGGGGTTAGTTTGAAATTTTGATCCACTCCGGCGGTAACGGTGTGTATTTCTCCTTCGGCATACCCCACCATTGCTTCGTATGACACCCAATACGGAGCCGCTATCAAGACCTTATCCCCCGGGTTGATCAGACACAGCACCACATTCATGAGGCTCTGCTTTGCGCCGGTAGAAACCACAATTTGGTCTTTGCTATACTTCAGTCCATTGTCGCGTTTCAATTTTTCAACGATTGCTTCTCTTACTTCAACCAAGCCCGGTACCGGGGTGTAGTGGCTGTAATTGTCGCGAACGGCTTGAATCGCCGCGTCTTTGATGTTTTCAGGGGTGTTGAAATCAGGTTCTCCGAGGCTGAGGTTGATGACGTCGTGGCCTTTTGCCTTTAGGTCGCGGCTGCGTTGTGACATGGCAATCGTTTCAGATTCTGCCAGTGCGTTGATGCGATCGGAGAGTATGCTCATTGATACGAAATGTGAGGCAAAGCTAAAGATTTGAGCGGCTTAGACGGAAGGGTTCTTTTCTCTTTGCGCCCCCAGTTTTACACGCTTCGTACACAATTTTTTTCTGAACCCAATTCACGCTCGAAGATTTCCAATCTTTGCGTTTATGGAAGCACTGGATGCCTTGGTCTTGATTTGCGTAGTGGTCGCTACATCAGCTGCTATCGTAGCAGTGGTCTACGTATTGCTCAAACAATACTTTGAGCAAAGAAACTTGGAACACGAGCGGGAATGGAAGGAAAAGAAGAGGAAGGATTACTTGCCCTTGCAACTGCAAGCCTTTGAAAGGCTGATCCTCTACCTCGAACGCATCAACCCAGAGCGATTGGTTTTCCGGGTGAATAAACCTGGAATGAGCGCGCGTCAGCTACAAGCCGAGGTGTTGAAAATCATCCGAGATGAATTCGATCACAACTTGGCACAACAAGTCTACATAAGCTTTGAAGCCTGGGAAAGTGTAAAGGCAGCGCGAGAAGAAACCATTCGGATTTTAAACACAGCTGCAGAACGCGTGAGCAAAGACGCAGATTCTTTGACGTTTTCTCAGGCAATTCTGGAGGTAGCGGGTAAACTGGATACGCTCCCTACGGATGTAGCCATACACATCCTCAAGCGTGAGTTCCGGTCCAGGATAGGTACCTAGTCCATCGTGAGCCGCGCTAACTGATCTATGATTTGTAGCGAAGCTGCGAACTCGTTTATTTCGCCGGCGCTGACTCCTTTGGTGAGTTTGGCTACATCCGAAGATCGTCCAAGCTTCTGGAGCACGTATTCATAGATGCTCAACTCGGTTAGTTTTTCAAAAGCGCGCTGCTGCTGATCCTTCCGTTGGCTACTTAGGTGGCCAGAATCCGCCAAATGGGCGTGCATCTTCTTAATAGTGTCCCACGTTGTTAAAACGCCATCATCATTTAACCCCGAGGCGGTCAGCACCTTCGTTTCCCAACCCGATACGGCGGCAGGAAACAAATGCAAGGCCATTTGCAACTGCTTTTTAGCTTTCCGCGCTGCGTCCACATTGGTGCCATCAGCTTTGTTGATGACTATGATGTCTGCCGCTTCCATTATTCCGCGCTTTATTCCTTGAAGGTCATCCCCAGTGCCCGGCATGGCCAACATCAGAAAGCAATCGGTGATGTTGATCACTTCCGTCTCGCTTTGTCCTACACCTACGGTTTCAACGATGATAACGTCGTAGCCGGCAGCTTCACATAAAAGCATCGACTCGCGGGTCCGAGCGGCTACTCCTCCTAGGGTTCCACTCGAAGGACTTGGACGGATAAAGGCGTTTTGATCTTTACTCAGTTCCTCCATCCGGGTCTTATCGCCCAAAATGCTTCCGCCGCTTTTTTTACTGCTGGGATCTACCGCTAAGACCGCCAATTTTTTTCCTTCTGAAAGGATTTTACGTCCCAAGGTTTCGATGAACGTACTTTTCCCGACCCCTGGGATGCCCGTTATGCCTAACCGGATGGATGGCTTTCTGTGCTCGTAGATGCTATCAACTAGCTCTAGTGCTTGCTTGCGATGTTCGGGGAGCGTGCTTTCAACGAGGGTGATTGCCTTCGAAAGGGCTAAGGCATTCCCCGAGCGCAGTTTCTCAATATCGATGTAAGACTTCATCTGAATTCAAAGTAAGGCATTGTACAGAGAGATTGAACCTCAGGACGCGGTGAAAGCCATCGGACCGAGCAACTTCACCTATTCCAATGCGTGTTGAAAGCTTACAAAGAGCGGCGTACAGTCGCCCTTCGTGATTTCGCTCACCAAGACACTGTACTGATTGCCGATGCGAATGTGGTTGCGATCAACGAAGGCTTGATCGATGTGCACGCCTTTTAACGCTCCCATCTCTTGGTCCTCAAAGGCCAAACTGCTGGCTTTGAAATCGAGGATAACTTCGATCTGATCAGGATGGTCTTTCTTCGGCCGCAACTCGGTCACCTCGGCCATGGTATCTACGCGATCGTAATAACAATCTCCCGATGATTGTTCACCTGTACACCCCAGGATGAGAGAAAAAGAGAACGCGGCAAGAGTGATCGCCAACGATCGAGTACTAACGGATAAATTTACTGTTCCAAACATTTTCACTGAAGTCCTTAGAATACATAATGGCCGTGATTATCGCCAATGTCATGATCAAACACGTGGTCATGCTGAACATAAAAAAGCGATAAAAAAATTCGGCTTGCGCTGCTTCGAACTGTGAAGGTACAAGGAAAGCAATCATCATTCCAATCAAGCTTGAGCAAGCGGCGAGTGCGCCGATGTGACGGAACGGATATTTGAGGAGGTACTGGTACCATTTCAGGTCATTTCCCCATTGAAAGATGTAGTAAAACTGTCCGTTAGGAAGCTCTGCTAAGAGGATGGGATCTTTCGTGCTGTCTTTCAAAAAAAATCGCTCTGCTGGCGCAACGATTTTGAACGCCTTGAAGCGCACACCTAAACTCGATTCTAGACGTTTCACTTCGCGAATGGCATCCGCAGGAACGTCGCCCTTGAAGAGGTCGCTTTCGAGAAAACGAAGCCGGTACCGCGTGCAAATCAAGGCTACGGCTTCCAGGTTGAACTTGCGCTTCGGGTCGAGGTTTTTAACCCACCCATCGAAGTCATTGTGCGACTGCCGAGGCTTGCGTATCCTGGACTCAATGTTTGACTCCGTTGCATGTTCAGCCCGAAGGATCCATTTTGCTTCTTTGACCAAGGTGTTCTGTTCCCACTCTACCTGGGCTATTTCCATTTCATGAAGAAGGTCTATGCTCTGCATGGTTTCTACTTAGTCTACGTTTGATCTTTGTCTTTTGTTTTTGCGCGATAAGCTCTGTTGCGCTTGATTCGCTTGATCTGAAACCAGATGTAC
>JAVKEP010000063.1:0-26650 GCA_040221375.1 Cryomorphaceae bacterium | reverse complement strand
ACCAAGGCAAGCTTACCCTTAAGAGCGTGAAAATTTCAACCGGAGGCTCGAAGCGTGGAAATTTAAGCCCATATCTTTTTAGTTATAACGACGCCTCCTCCTCGAACAATTATGATTATGGACGGCAAGACATGGATCGCTGGGGAAACTACAAACCCTCTGACGCTATCAATCCTAATAGCGATATTCCTTATGCTGAACAAGATGATGCCCTTGCAGATCAGTTTGCGCGGGCGTGGAAGTTGCATGAGATTACCACACCAACGGGCTCAAAGATTAAGGTAACGTATGAGAGCGATGACTATGCCTACGTCCAAAATGAAGAGGCGATGAACATGTTCCCTATTGCCGGAATAGGCGTGTCAGAAGGGACCACGTTCAGCGGAGACAACGTACTGTTCGAATCCACCGGTGACGATCCTACTCAATTCAATTCCTTCAATCGGGTGTATATCGATATACCTGACGATATTACCACAGCCGGGGAGTTTAGAAGCAAGTACCTCGGATCTCAGAACCAATTCTATTTCAAATGCGAGGTGGACTTGAACAACGATGATGGGTTTGAAACGGTCAATGGCTATGCACGACGCAGAGGGAATAACATTTTAAATAATTCCGGAATTGTCGATGACGGCGGAAATATCTACGGATTCATCGATTTACGTCCAGAGCCTATGCAAGAAGTAATGCCTGACTTGAGCGATGACATAATGGATGACTTGAACTTCATGGCTTGGATGCAGCCTTTTGGCCTCTTTGAAGATTGGTTAGATGCAGCACTTGGCGATGAAATCACGGAGGCGGAGACAATCAATCCCATAGCCATTGCAGGTTGGCAGTTCACACGCTTGAATTTGCCTGAGTTAATCTACCCTTTTGATATTCAGGTTTGCGAGCTAAGTATCAACCCGCTGCAATGCTTGCAAAATCTAGCTACCACTATGGGAGCGGATATTGAAGCACTGAGTATAGGTCAACATGGCGTACTTAAAAATATGGACTACTCGAGTACGATAGACTTGGAGCGTTCATTTATTCGATTGCTCGACCCGGATAATGCCAAGAAGGGCGGGGGAGCGCGCGTTTCTCAGATTGAAATCACTGATGCATGGGGTGACATGACTTCAAGCGGGAGCACATCTACCTATGGAAACACCTATGTCTATGGTTCAAGTTCCAAGAGTCATGGAGTGGCTTCTTATGAGCCAATATTAGGAAACGATGAAAATCCGCTGAGAAAACCAATTCCTTACATTGAAGACAACGTACTGGCTCCGGATAATCACCACTACCAAGAAGAGCCGTTGGGCGAAAGTTTCTATCCTTCTCCTGTCGTTGGGTATTCAAAAGTGGAGGTGATACCTCTCGCTCATTCGAATGTGTCTCAGCACGGAATTGGCAAACAAGTGTATGAGTTTCATACCGCTAAGGATTTTCCGGTTATCGTGAAGTCAACCAACCTAGCGGATTTTCAAAGAGAAGTGGACCCAGAACACAATGAAACGTTCGCAATCGATAATTTTTCACCCAACCTTCTCGCAAATTCTCAAGGGTTTACCATTGAGGTGAACGATATGCATGGCAAACCAAAGGCGGTGACTTCCTATGCTACAAATGCGATTGGGGGATATTATCGGTATTCAGGTACGGACTATTCCTATCATACAGAAAAGGATGCGGATACCGATGATCTGAAACCTGAAAATTATAAATCTGTTATTAGAGCCAATGAAAACACGAGTTCGGCATTCATCGGTATGGATTGCCAAATGCATATAGATCATCTTGCCTCTGCTGGATTTACCATATCCATTTCCACGAAATCTACTAGAAAACTGGGATTGTTTAACTCCTGGAATACTGATTTTGGAGTCACGACTTCTTACGAAGAATACAAGTCTATTGCACTTACCAAAGTAATCAATAGGTATGGCATTCTGAAAAAGGTCTCCACTTGGCTTCAAGATAATGTGGTGACAAAAGAGGATGTGCACCATGATCCAGAAACTGGACAGGTATTGGTCAGTAAGGTTCAGAATGACTATGAGCATCCGGTTTATATGTATTTGCAACCCGCATATTGGGCGTATGAGTCTTTCGGACCTGGTTTTAAAAATCTTAGTACAACCGGAATTATGCTTACAAGTCCTGGCAGTGGCCTGGTGAATGTGAGTGCACCGCAAAACCATTTCGTTGAAGGGGATGAAGTCATCGCGGAAGGAGGAGGAAGTGGACTTACCCATTGTTGGATTGTAGATGTAAATGGAACGAACAACACCATCTCAATGGTTGATATTAATGGCAACCCCTTCCCATCTGCAGCAGCTTCAGACGTAAACTTAAAAGTAATTCGATCAGGGAGGAGAAACCTTCAAGTACTTCCAATGCAGTATAAAATTGCTCTTGAAAGTGCGTTCTCGGGAACCAAAGTACTAGAATCGAGGGCGTTTGAGTATTCTGATGACTGGTCAATTTATTGCGATGATTTTGAGCGCTGTGAATCTGATTTGGCTCAACATTGTGATGATCAAGGAAATAACTGCGACGAACCAATCATTGGGGGTGATGTCACGAATTGTGAAGCGACGTCCTACGCAGGAAATACGAACCCATTCGTAGCTGGTACTCGAGGCGGGTGGCGACTTGCCAAAGAGTGGTATTACGATGGTGATCGACAAAAGTCGGCAATCACAAACCAAGAGGATTTACGGAATGATGGCACGTTCTCAACCTATAACCCATTTTGGCACACAACGAGTGGGTCTAACTGGGACATAACGACAAATTTGGTGAATTGGAAAAGTGCTTTCGAACACACCAAGATTGATCCGGATGGGAAGGTTCTCGAAACAAGAATGCCTGATGGAAACTATGTTTCGGTCGTCTATGGCTACAATCAATTGACAAAGGAGTTGCCGATGATTACTGCCTATGACGCGAGGTACAGGCAAATCGGCTTTGATGGGTTTGAGGATTACGACTACCTTGAATCTACGCCTAGTCCATGTGGTTATATGGATCATTTTAGTTTCCGTGAAGGCTTAGCAACTGTCACCAACAATCTCTATACGGTAAAGGTCAACAACACGATTTCTCATACGGGGAAGCACTCCTTGGAGGTAGGTCCTCAATCAGTGCAGTCTATGACACGCATGATTGGTGAATGTGAATCTGAAACCTTAATGCTCGGTGCCTGTGAAGAATTGCTGGAGAAAGAAGTTGAGGTGAACATGAACAGCTGCGTTGGCACTTTTCAGCCAATGTGCGGCAGCTATGAAATAAGTGGATGGGTTTCTATTCCAACTTATGGACCCATCGTCGGATATGAGGATTTGCTCTTGGAATCGCCTCAAATACAAGTTCGATTAAACAATAATTCCTATCCGCCTACGACCAATTATCAATTTGAACCTAGTGGTCCAATCATCAACGGATGGCAACGGATTACCGGCACATTTGACATAGAGTGGATGTTGGAACCCACGTGCATAGAAATTGCCTTGGCGAACCAGTTCATTTCTGGAAGTGGCCACAAGGTCTATTTTGATGATGTCATGATAAAACCGGTTGGATCCCAGGTGATGGCCTATGTCT
Source organism: Cryomorphaceae bacterium (assembly GCA_040221375.1). Taxonomy (GTDB): domain Bacteria; phylum Bacteroidota; class Bacteroidia; order Flavobacteriales_G; family Salibacteraceae; genus SHAN690. The sequence goes on along the minus strand of JAVKEP010000063.1, from coordinate 23,053 downwards.
ACGATTCAGACAAATCACGATTAATGGCCACCCTTGACAACAACAATTTCGCAACGGTTCTTCAGTACAATTATGAAGGTCTGCCAGTCCGATCCAAGGTAGAAACAATTCAAGGATTTGTGACTTCTCGAGAATCATACACCAGTCTAAAGAAATAGGCAATGAAAAGTATACAACTCACCATTCTGGGCCTTGTGCTCACGCTCTCTGGGTACACTCAAGTTGAGGTTCTGAAGGCAATTGATCAGAAGTATGCATTGTTGAAAGAGGTTTCAATCCAGCAAACGGTCTTGGAGTACATAGACGCTTCTGACAAGCAGCCTACCCGAGTAAATAACGCCTTGATCAACATGCGCGGAGAATACCTCATCTCAGAGGGGCCCTCATCGCTTATCATGGTATCTCCGGACTATTTTCTAAAAATGGATCGGGGAAATCATACAGTGTACTTGGGAAGAGCTGATGAAGGTATAAAAGGAAATCTTCTCAGCCCTAACCTTCAGAAACAGTTAGGAGCGGCGGATACGTTTGCGCTTGAAAGTAGGGAAGATGGAATGATTGTTTTAAAGCTTTTGTTCGTAACGGATTTGCGCTCGATTGTAGAGTATTTATTGGATCCTGAACAATTGCAAATTCTCTCGATGACTGAATACTCACTACTTCCAAGACCGTATGGTGATCGGGAGAAAGTGTACCCGAAAAGAGTAATAACGGCAACTTCTTTTTCTCCGAACACTGATCTTGATATATCGAGATTCAAGCTAAACGAATTTTTCGAATACGATGCCAACGGAGAGTTGGTTACCACATCGAAATACGATGGATATGTGATTGTAAATCCTCAGAATGTTAAACCTCAGATTTGAAGCCATGCTACGCCAAAAAACAATATTCCAGAACTTTTTGCTTCTTCTGCTTCATGTAATGATTATTACAAAGGCCGATGCTGCCACAGAAGATTATCGAAAGCATCTCAATGGTGAAAACATTGCTACAAGTGCTGTTATTTATCTCGTAGATGGAAGGTATCCAGTGATGCAGAACAATCCGACATCATGGATGCAAAATAGGTTCAAACATGGAAAAGTGATGAACGTAATTCGTCTTTCTTATTCACAAGATGAAATCGCTAAGCTTTCGGCATGTACGTTAACAGTGGATTTTAGCTTGGATTTAACCGATGCATTGGGCGGTGTTACAACACATACAGGATCGTTAAGCGTTGAGTACGACCCGGCCGCAGGGACTTCCTTTAAGTCTGAAGATTTGCTTGTGTTTAACGGGGGGCATATTGCCAACTTAACCGTCACTAACGTTTCTACTGGGTTGGTCACAATCCCGGATGCATTCAAGCTTGAAAACCAAGTCCTGGTTGAACGCTACTATCATTTTGACCACACTGAGGTTCCAGAAGTCTATAAGTCGGTGATTGATCAAGAATTGGAACTGTCATGGGAAATGATAGAAGGGGCGGCGTACTATGAAGTTGAATGGGCGTTCGTGGATAATTACAATGGCTCAGGAGGTAGTGTTTCCATGAATTCCTTGCCGTATAACTTGCGTTATGACGCTAGTAATATCAGGACGAAGCAGAGTTTTGTCCGGATACCAATCATTTACGATGAAGGCTATATCGTCTATAGAGTGCGTGCTGTTGCCAAATTCGTAGATGATGATGGGAGCCTAAATGTACCTGACGAAATGCCTTGGAAAAACGGTGCGTGGTCTCTATCTGATTACGCGGGGATGATAGTTGATGCCTATCCTGAGAGCGTTTATGAAATAACCACGCCTATGGTAGACGACGATTTGAACTGGGCAACCTATAATTCATTTGGAGACGATGGAATCTTCAGCTCCAGTGTGGTGTATTATGACGGAACCATGCGCAATCGACAGAACTTAGTAAAGAATAGAGAAGTGGACAAAGCGCTGCTGACTGAAACCTTCTACGATCATTATGGCAGGCCCGCCGTGAAATCCCTCGTTGCACCTACAGAATCTAATTCGATGGATTATTACGATAATTTCAATCGAAACCCTTTCGGAACCTCACCTTATTCCAAGGAAGATTTTGACAAAGACGATCCCTTGAATGATTGCTTCATCGACTTAGAAGGAATGCACACAGGGTATGGCGCCTCCAAGTATTATTCATATACCAATACAAATGATGATGGGTCCCAAGGATTTGTTCCGCAGGCCGAAAAATTTCCTTTTACACAAATTGAGTATACACGCGATCATACGGGTAGAGTGCAAAAAGTTACTATGCCTGGCGACGTACACAATCTCGTGAATGGGCATGAGAAGTTGATTGAGTACACCACGCCTTCTCAAGTACTATTAAATCATTTATTCGGAACCAACGTAGGGTGGAATGACAATTATTCTCGGGTCAGCATTACGGATGAGAATGGCCAAATGATGGCTAAATACATCGATGGTAAAGGGCAAGTCATCGCTACATCTGTGGTCGGCGAAGCACCTCCCACATTGATGAATCTTGACAATGAGGTAAATGCCACGGGTTCAGCGGTGGTTGTCGAAACCATCCTTGAAGAAGGCAACAATTTCTGGGAGTTTACGAGCCAATTTTACATAGACATTTCAGGTGATCAGGATTTTAGGTACGCAATGACCCCTGAGTCCTTTAGCCTAGCATGCATGGAAGACTTGTGCTATGATTGTCATTATGTGCTCAACATCCATATTGAGGACTTTTGCGGGGTAGAATGGTTTGACACAGACTATAGCATTGGCCCTACGACCATTGATGATGTCTGCGAGTCTACTATCGCTGAGTTTGAAGCGTTTATTGATGATCTCTACCTCGAAAAAGGGCCTTATACAGTAACCAAAACGCTTACAGTTGATAATTCCAATTTGGAATATTACACAGAGTCATACCTAAAAAGTGGCTGTATTACACCTTTTGATGACTTTTTATCAGATGAATTTGCGGAAGGCTTTGATTTAGACTGTGGGAATACTCCTTGTGAGAATTCTTGTGTGGATCAACTCGGAACCCTAGAAGCATGGCTTGGAGGTGGAGGTACAACAGAGCAATACTACATTCTATTTCAGGAGTGCATACTCGCTTGTGCAGAAACCGATCCATGTGATGACCTTCTTCAAGTATTGCTAGCTGATGTGACACCTGGGGGGCAGTATGCACTTTTTGATGATAATGGCACTTGGGATCCATCTGTGTTTCCACTTTCCGTGCTCAATACGTCCAATCAGTTAGGATTGAATGAGCATTGGAGAAATCCAACAACTCCTTATGTCGATGCCCAAGGAAATCCATCCTACATCAATATAAACGGAACACTCTATCTGCCTGAAGATCCCGCTGTAAGTGTCGATTTGTTCATCGTGAATTTTGCCAATAATCCTAGCTGGGCTTATTCTTTAGTAGAGTATCACCCGGAGTATTGTCTCTACGATATCTGCATTCAACACAACTTGTCTGGAAGCAATACTTGGGACTACTATTTCAACCTTGAGACTAAGTATGTAGATGCAAACAGCGTAGGCTATTTCAATCCTTTGAATGCAGGGACATCCCAAGGAGTTCCTTCTGCAATAGGAGTGAACACTTCCAATAAAGACCCATTCTTTTTTGACGCGAATTCTCCGGGGTTGAGCTACTACGGGCAGGCGATAAACACGATGCAAAATTTTGTAACCGTAGGTCTCTCGACGTATACAATGTGGGATATGGCTTTGGTATATGCTTATTGTCCAGAAGCGACGACTGAGATTCAAATCAACACTTGCCTGGCCAATTCCCCAGACTATAATTCACCAGGGTGCAGCGAAGATTTGGTTTGGTTGATGTTTCAGGAGCTGTATCAAGGGATGAAACAAGAAATGATTCGTGAAATCGCAATCAATTATTCCATAGAGAACTATTGCTACAACGGTTGCATCGGCAGCAGATATTTTGATTACGACCCAAATGAGTTCAATTTTAAGAATTCACCTTATTATACCACAGAACAACCTTGTCACGGTACTACAGAGCATTTATATGCTGATAAAATCCCGCGCTATCCAATTTTTATGGAAGAGGCAACCGTTTCGATTGAAGATCAGTGTGAGGACGAATGCTTGGAGAAGATGCTGTATTGGGATGAGGCATTGTCTTCCTGTTCTCTTGGACTGCTGACCACACCTATTTTGAATGAAATATTCGAACTGTGTACACTTGGTTGTGATATATCCAATCTAGGGGGGGCATCCACCTTGCCTTCTGGGTCACAGACTGGAAATGGCAACACTTCTATCGACGAAGTCATGGCCTTTCATTTAGGGTCCTCCTACAAATCTGAATTATGCAGCCCTTGGCTCATCAGCGACCCAATGCCTTATGGTCATACGGAAAGTGTTTCTCAATCTAAACTCGATGAATGTGGTTGTGATAGAATTCTTCAGAATGAATATGACTTTCTGAACCTGTCGTCCTCCATTCCATTGGTTGTTGATGGTCAGGATTATTTCCAGCATCAATATGGTATTTCGCTTCCCATGTACGATCAGTATGTATGTGATTGCAACGACATTTATTTTCAAGAATACAGTGCAAATTGGGCGCCTTCTGCAACTTGGAACGCTGCTACTGTAGCCGCTTTGGAAGCGCTTGACCGAGAGACCTTTATCAATATTGGATGCAATACTTGTTTGGATTGTGACCTACTTACGGATGCAGTAAATGACGTCACCACGCTCCATTCGTATTCTACCAACTTCACTTACTTCGATTTGGTGCTGCGCAATTACATCAATAGTGAATACCTCACCAATTTTTCAATCGCACAGATCAACACAATGTTGGAGCGATGTGACATGGCATCAACTGCTGGGGGAACCTATTGTACCGATCCGTACGAACATGTTGGAGAACTGGAAGAAACGATTAACGAGCTCGTCGAAAACGACGATCTTCTAAACCTTTCTACTAGTCCATCTAATTTGATCTCCTTGACCAATTTTTGGGGTAGCTACTTATTCGATTACACTGTCGGACACTTCTTTTGGGCAGATAACTCCACTACGAGCACCAGTATGTCAGGTGATTTTAATATTGGAATGATCATCGATGATGAGCCTATCTCTGAATGCCAGATGCATCTAGATATTCAAGGTACATCGCTTCCATCATATGTGAATATGGGTGGGCTCGTAGAAGTGAGCAACCTGGCGCCATTATCTACTAGCGTAAATGGAATGAACCATGACTTTACCATGGATGCCGACTTCAGCGATGGTACTAGCACCTATTCCACCACAATAGATGGGTACACGACATGCTACCCGATCAAGACCTGTTACATAGAGTCCGAGCTAGCCCTTTGTACACCTGAGATTCAAAAGTTGGATCAAGACATAATCGATGATTGTATTCTAGAACAATACGCCCTTGCTGAGTTCAATGCTTGGAACGATTATCAAGATCATTTAGAGTATCAGACTGATTTATTTGCAGGTCTCTATACACAACAATGCAGCCTTGCCGTAGAAACGGAGGAATTGACATGGGATCATCAGTTGTATGAATATCATTTCACTCTCTTCTATTTCGATCAGGTAGGAAACTTGGTAAAGACCGTTCCTCCTAACGGAATCGATCATACTACGATACTGATTACAACCGCTGCCAGCGATGCTGTTGATGTAGCGCGAGAGACGGGTGCGACATTGATTCCTGCACATACCATGGAAACCAAGTACCGCTACAATACGCGAAACCAAGTGGTTGAGAGTGTCTCACCCGACGTTGGTAAAATGAAGTATTGGTATGACGATGCCGGAAAACTCATATATACTCAGAACGCCAAACAAGCTGCCAGTTCAACTCCAAAATACAATTACACATGGAGAGATGAGCACGATCGTATCGTCGAGTATGGTGTGGTATCCAGCTTCACAAATCCTGATGGATATACTAGCGGTCGTTGTGACGTAGAAACCTTCATTACCTCTGGAGGTAGAAATGAAATTACCCGCATTGTATACAATGCTTCTTCTGGTTTTCCAACGACACAACCTGTGCTTACACAGCGGAATCTACAAGACAGGATTGCAATGGTGGCCGTGTATCAAAATTACGCAACCATTGACAACTATGACAATGCATATCACTACAGCTACGATGAGCAGGGAAACATCGAGTTTGTTGTCTTCCACAACAAAGAGCTGGACACGTACAACAACGGTGCCTATAAGCCTGGTGTAAAGTATACGCAATACGAATTCGATCATAGTACAGGCAACCTACTTGCAGTAAATTTCCAAGGTGAGGAGTATGGAGGAAGTTCTGATAAAAGACATCCTGACGCATATTATACTCGTTTCTTTTATGACAATAACAATCGCTTGGCTAGCATAGAGACAAGTCAAGATGAGCTCGTTTGGAAGCAGGATGTCAAGTATTACTATTACGATCATGGTCCTTTGGCCCGCGTTGAGTTGGGCGACAAAAAGGTGTATGGAGAAGACCACTACTACACGATTCATAATTGGGTCAAAGGAGTCAATAGCAATAGCTTGAGCGCGACTAGGGATCCAGGCAATGATGGTACCTTAGGGTTCTTGGGTGATTTCAACAAGATCCACAAGACGGTAGCTGAAGATGCCTATGCTTTTTCTCTAGCGTACTATGACGATGACTACAGCGAGATAGAACCATTGTCTACCGCCAATCATCCGATAGCTGACTTCGCAAGCAGTGCCCTAGATGCAGGTTCTTACCAATTGTTCAATGGAGCTATGCGCCATAAGGTTACATCCATCGATGGGCTGTTGTCTCAAGGAACTGCTTACAAATACGATCAGCTTTCACGACTAAAGGCGATGAATGCCTACCAGAATTTAGATCTTGGAACGAACACTTGGGGTAGTACATCAACATTAACAGACTTTGCATCGACCTATACCTTTGATCCAAACGGGAACATCCTAGGACTGAACCGAAATGGAAACGCTACCATAGGAACAGACATGGATATCTTGACGTTCACACTGACCGCAGGTTCAGATCGACTAGATTATGTCTCCGACGGAGGAACCAATTATAGCGGTTATGATGACATTAAGTCGGGACAGGCCACCGGAAATTATACGTACAACTCAATTGGTCAACTTATAGGCGATGTGCAGGCCAACATCTCAGACATTAGCTATACAGCCTCTGGTAAAGTCAAGCAAATCACATTGGGTACGGGCACAGTGAATTATGTGAAGTTTGACTACGATGCCTTTGGCAACAGGGTACGGAAGCTGATTGAAGACCCGGTTACCGCGGATAAGTCATATACCTACTACATGCATGGAGCGAGTGGAGACCTAATGTCGATGTACGAGAGTAACTACGATGAGGACGGTTTGATCAGCGGTGATTTCACGTATGACATGACCCTATCTCATGTGCCGATTGTAGGTTACAAAAGACATGGAACGCACGCACGAAACAAGCCAGTCTACTCAAAAGCAGTAGTCGGTGGTACCCCCACTGTCATCAACCATGAGGAAAGCGTAACCGCCAGTGCCTTCTATTCGGGCGATAAGTACTTCGAGTTAACAGACCATCTCGGCAATGTACAAGCTACGGTAAGCGATGTGAAACTCTTCAATGAAGTCAGCGAACTGCATAATGTTTCGTTTACGGGAGGTACCACAGAAGGCTGGGCAGCTGATCCGAGTGGTTCGTGGGTGACCGTTGATAATACCAATTTCCGATTGGTAGTAGTTCCACCAAATCAAAACGATGGAGCCGTCAAGACGATTAGCACCGTGGCTGGAGAGACTTATTGGTTTGAGATGGATTTAAACATCAACACCGCAGTTGATGTTGGCTTCAAAGCCTATCCTAATGGCGGCAGCACCGATTTAGGTTCTGGTTCAACGACTGCTTCTGGTAGCGTTGGCTTCTATTTCACGGCAACCTCTGCGTCTACGGACATCAAGGTCTTTCGAAACAGCAGCACAGCTGGTACCTATTATCTGAATTCCGTCCAAGTGCACAATACGTCATTTGTGGCAGATGTGACTTCGCATTCAGACTACTATCCATTCGGTATGGCCATGCCTGGGCGTACCTCTAACAGCCAAGCCTATAAATACGGTCACAACGGTATGGAGCAAGACGACGAGGTCAAAGGCTATGATAATGCGTATTCAACCTACTTTAGGCACTATGATCCGAGGTTGGCTAGGTGGTATTCTACCGATCCAGTGGTGCAGCCGTGGCAAAGCACCTACGTTGCGTTTGACAACAACCCGATTTACTATGCAGATCCGATGGGCGACGCGGCAATTTGTCTGAGCGCTGGGGCGTTCAACTTTGTAAATGCTGTAGGAGCGGCGGCCGTGCCACTAGGCCTAGATGTAGTAGCGCAGTCTGTCAATCAAAGTGTGGAGGTGATGCAGGATGTGTCGGATAATGATGATATTCTGATTAGAGGCACAGATGGCAAGGAGGTTTATATTCAAACTTCTGAAGTAAAGATCACAGTAATTGAAGTACCTTTTGAGTTAGGCGAAAATAAAAAGTATGACTACCGCGATGCTTCATTGGAAGATTTTGCAGTTGGGTATCAGATCACAGGCACGTTTACCGGGCAGGCATTCATAGGTTCAAGCCATTCAGTTCTCGGGCATAATGTTATGTTTTTGAATTCTGAATATGGCGGATATTGGTATACGTTCGTAGGAGGTGAGAGTGTACTTCGGGCTGGCCCCGGATTTGAGGCTACCATTTCCGCTAACAAGAGTCTTTTTATTGCCTATACTCCGACTGGTGCAAGAACACCGGGCTCATTTGCTGGAAAATACAAGACTGTAGGAGCAAGTGTTGACCTGCTTGGTGGTGTTGAGCGTGCCCTCACCGCTGATATGGTTCAAATCAATGGGTTTGCCCAATATTCTTGGACTAACGACTGGAGAATAATAGAATTTGGAGCGGGAGTTGGGGTTGGACCAGGGTTGAATTTAGTTTCTGTATTTGGCGGTGGTGGAATGACAACATTGATAACGCCTGAGATTCCAACAAGTCAGCGTCTGTGGTATGATATAATAATGAATAATGTACTTTTCAATCCAATTTCACCATTCAGTCCATTCTAGGGAAAATGAAGAAAAATCGACATTCGAAAATTATTGCGGCACTGATTTTCGTAGTCTTTTGGATTGGTTACTTCATCTATTATGAGGTCTCGTTTACAAAGGAGCTGAGATCGATAGTTACTTCTGAGAGTTTTGAATTTTCAGGAACCGTGGTTTCTCTGCATGTTATGGATGGTGCCAGGGGGAAGATTTTACTCAATCATGTGAAAGGAGAAGATTACGACCCTCGAGATCGTTTAGCATACTACTCGTGCGTCATCAGAAATGACTCGGCCGAACTCTACGGAGGAGGATTGAACTTCATTGAAATCGGCGATTCTTTGCGGGTAGATAATTCGACTAAGACCATGTACGTTTACCGGAATGGGCAAGAAGTCTTAGATTATCCAATCATAGTCAACTGGATTCCATTTACATCCGAAGAGAAATTAGAGTTGAATGCGATTAGCCCTCGTCAGAAATAATCTTAGTATTTCGAAGAAAGGTGACGCAAGCAGAAATGAGTAAACGAAACTAGAATGGATTATTTGCCGGACTAATATTGCTATGCAATTCGTGCGGTCCACAACTCAGCTCCGAAGGCAAGGAAAATTTGGGCGAAATAGACAAAGAGTTCAACTGCTACGAAGTGCAAACTTCCGAAGGTTACAGCGGCTATGAAGGTGTGAAGTGTAATTTCTTCGGTATAAGGCTCATCGGATGCAAGTCAGAATTGGCTTATTATGACTCTGTGGCTTACGATACCACGTTCTTGAAGCAGACAGCTCGTAGACTTTTCAATGAGTGCACGAACAAGTCGGAGTACGATTGTGTTGAACTATTCATTCGCCCGACCAACGAAAGCACCCGTGAAGTCAACTATGTGTTTTCCCTCCAAGCCAATGGATTGAGATTCGAGCAAGTGAATCGCTTCGGTCCGAGCGTTCATTGAGTGGACAGAATTCGTGTAAGGTGTCCTCTTCAGACATGTTAACGAACATGGTTCACCAAGAGACGAATACTACGATCGGCACTGACTTCATTGATTTGTAGTTTGTAAGTAGTTCCACCTTGATCCCATACATATTCATTGCCATTTTTTCTAATAGTCGGCTGAATATCTGGCAACGCATACTTGCTTGTCAATTCTTGAATGATAGTGGAAACGCAGGATTGAAAGGAGGTAGAATGCCATGCGTACTTACCGGGAGTATATTTTGAATAGCTCGGTGAGCGGAACTTTGCCCATCGATAGGAGATGGTCGTCAAATTTGAATCATTGCCATCATAGTAATATGTCCGGGTCAAATAAACAGAATCAGCTAACAGCCGTTCATATTCCACAGGTTGAGGCGATTCTTCATTCGACGCGAGGCCATTGACCAGAATGGGTGACAACAATCCGTAAAGCTTATTAGAAAGCACTTTGGAGCTTGAATTGTCTTCTTTATTGATCAAGGTTCTGATATGTATTTTTTCGAGGAAATAGTCAATTTGCGCGCTCAGATTTGATGGTGTGAGGAACATAAAAAGTAAGATGGACAGTATTGACGTGCGCGGTATAGTCATGAGGTAAAAATAAAAGAGTTGTAGAATGAAAAGACATAGACATCGTCAGATTTACCAAGATGTAAATGAATACCTCTTCGATATTAGCCATATTAAATTTGGAGTCCACTAGCCCATAGGTTAGGCCTAATTGTGGTAATTCTGCTACCTTCACAATAATTGTTTGCCATGCGGAAATACTACGGATTAGTCCTTCTTTCTTGGTTGTCCTTAGGCTCGATTGCTCAGAACTACATTGCTCAGCGCGCCGATTTCACGGCCGCATTGGATTCTTCTGAATCGACGAATCAAGGCTTTTCCAAAGTGGCCTCTTCGGTAACGGATGAATGGGGAAACCAATACATACTTTCTAACTACCAAGGAGACGGCGACTACTTTAATGGCGACACCGTGCTTTATCCAGGAGATAGTTTGTATGTAGGTAATGGTGGTGCTGTCCTAAGAAAGTTAGGGCCTGAGGGCGATGTGATTTGGACAAAACCTATGGCCATCGAAGTGCTGAACGTGCTCGGAGAGGATGGCAGTGTTCCTGATTGTTACGGTCAGAGACTTGCGATGCATTCGGACGGTGACATTTTAATGACCGTTTCCATGAAAAGAAGGGGGAATCTATGGTACAACAATGAGCTTTCATTGTCGAATTATCTAGGAAGTACGTCACACACAGGCTTCATCCTTGCCAAGATAGATACCGGTGGATCGGTGCAGTGGAATCACCGGTTCGCTTATGATTACAGCGCCTCAAATCAAGATATTGTAATAGAATCCATTGACCATTTAAGCAGCGATGCTTCTGGTAATATCTACATGACGGGCAAGACACCAAAATTCATACGAATCGGTGATACAACGTTTGTAAACGTGATTGGTACTGGCGCTTTCCCAGGCAGCGCTGGCGCATTCTCCTATAGCTTGTCGGTCTTTGCATTGAAACTAAACAGCCTAGGCGAGCACGTTTGGAATAATATAGTGCGCTTTCATTCGCCTTCTTTTGGAGTGGGGTCTGAAGGGCACACTAAGATACGGCCAGAGGACTACTCCTCGTGTGCTACGGTAGACGATTCTGGAAATGTCTACATCGGCTTTTTGAGCGATTATTTTGCTAATACTCGCATGTATCTCGATGACGATACCCTCTTGTTCCCTCAACATGGGCAGCATTTTTTTACGGCCAAGTTGAATCAAGCTACTGGGTTAAGTGAATGGTTCAGGGCTTTTGAATGTGAATGGTCCTCTGGATCGCAGTTTTACTCTAACGGTAGAATTGGATCTATGCAGTTTTTAGAGGATACACTCTACCAAATCATCAGCCCGAGATACAATAGAGTTGCCAGTTTGGCACTTGACTCAAACGATACGGTCACAGCTCCATCCACGGCGGGTGTCTATGGCTATCTGACCAAAATGACTTCGAGCGGAGCACTCGCTGGATATGATGTAATTCAAGCCCCCACCAATGCAATAACCCATGACAGTCAACACCGATTTGAAGCTTCTACCATCTTTGACGGTGCGTTGTATTTGACCTTGCATAATGCTTCATCACTGCAGGTAAATGGGCAGAATTTAAACGCATATTCTAGCAGTTCTAGACCTACTTTGATCTTACGTTATGACCCAAATGCAGGAACTTATTCGATTAACCAAGCCATTATTGGGGATAATATTTCCCCTCCAGGAGCACTCCAGTTGGATGCTCGAACCCTCGATATTGCCCCGAACGCTGACATCTACATCAGTGGGTCTACTTACGCAGGTTCAGATTTTGGAGAGCAAGAGTTGCCATTCCAGCCTTATAGCAAAGGATTCATAACCAAGTACAGAAATTGCGACTACCTAGTAGCCGAGTTGACGGGGGATAACACCATTTGCGACGGTGAGTATACTTCGATTCATGCCCTTGCATGGGATAGTGTTGATTATGCATGGCTTCACAATGGATTTGTCGTCAGTGGACAAACAGATTCCGTGCTTTCCACATCGGTTGGTGGTAATTATCAGGTAATAGTTCAAGACAGCAATGGCTGTGAAGCAACATCCCCTCCATTTACCGTGATTTCACAAGGCGCATCTTCGGTCACGCTTGATGTCAATCCTGACGAGGTTTGCGAAAACGATTCTTCTATCATTCTTGAGGGGGGATTGCCAACTGGGGGCGTGTATTTTGGAACCGCGGTGAGTGGCCCGTACTTCAACCCACAAGTAGCGTCAATTGGGGCGAATACCGTGTATTATACCGCCACTGATTCCTTAGGGTGCGTAGATACGGTCTCGGATGTCGTATTTGTAAATACGGCTCCTAGCGTGTACTTTATGCAAACCATCGAAGCATGTGAAGGAGATGTGGTATCGTTGAATGGGGGAATTCCTTCGGGTGGTACATACAATGGTGTGGGTGTAGTTGGAAGTCAATTTATCACCAACTTGGCAGGGGTAGGTACCCATATACTTTATTACAGCTATACGAATGCCAGCGGTTGCGATGGTCTAGACAGCATTCAGGCTGTAGTGAAACCCACACCGACGGTTAGTTTAAACCTCACAACAGACTCTACTTGTGAGAACGCAGCACTCTTCGCCTTGGGCGGACAATCGCCTCCGGGAGGTTCTTTTTCAGGGGCAGGTGTGAGCGGAAATTATTTCATTCCATCCATTGTTGATCCTGGGGATTATGCAATTTCTTATTCGGTTACAGATAGTGGATGCACAGGTATTGCCGTAGATACCATGAGGGTTGATTCTTTTCCATTGGTCACGCTTCCAGCCCTTGACTCCATTTGTTTGAGTGCTACAGCCTATCCTTTACAGCATGGCTTTCCATCAGGTGGAGTTTACTCGGGTACTGGGATTTCATCCAACGTGTTTGATGCTTCAATTGCAGGAGTCGGTACCCATGCTGTGATGTATGTTTTTTCAAATTCATGCGCAGCGGATACCGCCTACAGCACGATCACCGTAATTGCATCACCCAGCCTCTCGGGTACCACCCAACATATCGGATGCAACGGAGGCACCGACGGTAGTATCTCCGTATCAGTTGCAGGCGGGGCAGGAGGGTACGCATACGCATGGTCAAACGCCCAAGCTACCGACTCCGTGGGAGGTTTACAGGCGGGTACCTATACTGTAACTGTGCAAGGTTCCGGAGGCTGTATGATCAGCGGATCGTTTGCGCTAACCGAACCTCTTGCCTTACAATTGACGGTAGACAGCATTATTGATGTAGCGTGTAACGGCCTCGCGACGGGTAAAGTATTCTTAAGTACTTCAGGAGGAACATCTCCTTATGCCTATAGCTGGAGCACGGGTGGTTATGTGGAAGATGAAATAGGATTACCAGTTGGAACCCACTCTGCTACGGTTACCGACGCTAACGGGTGCGAAGATTCAGTTTCGATTAGCATTTCCGAAGAGGACCCAATCTCTGTGACTACCTCTCCTTCAAATGTGTCGTGCTTTGGCATAGCAGACGGTGCCATCAGCACGGCGGTTTCAGGAGGCACTAACCCATACGCCTCTATTTGGAGCCATGGAGACACTACCGCACTAGTCCTTGGATTGGATACGGGACAGTACTTTTTAACCGTCACGGATTCCAACGGGTGTACCGGGTATGATTCCAGTTCAATCATTCAACCCGATTCGCTTAGTCTATCTATGGCACAATCCGATCCCACGTGCTTTGCCTATGACGATGGTCAAGCGAGCGTGGGTGTCATAGGTGGAGTAGGTCCCTATGCCTATGCCTGGTCGAATGCTACCTCTTCGAGTTCCATAGATTCACTAACGGCAGGCATCTATTCTGTTACAATTACAGATGCTAATGGATGTACTAAAATCGACAATGTATTACTGGTCGATCCAGATTCAATATCCGTTTCAATTTTGGAGGTACAGTCGATTACGTGCAATGGTTTGGATGACGGATCATTACAGTCCATTGCGAGCAATGGAATAGGCTCAATATCATACGTGTGGAGCAATTCGGACACCGGACCAGTCACGCTTGATTTGACCTCAGGAACCTATGAGGTTACTGTCACAGATGCCAATGGTTGCTTCGAAAGTGCTTCTTATAATATTACCGAACCTTCGGTCCTCGTCGCCAGCATTGATTCGGTATTGTCTCCTTTGTGTAATAACGATAGCAATGGATTTGTGACTGCTTCCGCAATGGGAGGAACAGGTTCGCATACGTTTTTATGGAGCACGGGAAGCTCGTCAGCCTTTATCGTCAACGTAGATAGTGGATTGTATAGCGTAACTGTAAGCGATTCAAATGGTTGCACAGATACAGCTATTGTTCATGTTTCTGACCCTGATCCTTTGTACGCCACTCACATTGCTTTGCCAGTTTCCTGCCATGGAAACGAAGATGGCTCACTTACAACTTCTGTATTCAACGCAGTAGGAAGCACTTCTTTTTTATGGTCCAACGGCCAAACGGAGCAAAGCATGGATTCTCTAACAGGAGGAAGCTATTACCTTACCATCACTGATTCTAATGGATGTCAGGGAACGTCTAGTGCGGACGTCTTTGAACCGTCAAAGGTTAATCTCGCGGCACTAACCATTATTGAAAATGAATGCAATGGCGACTCACTAGCATCTATTGCTGCAGTAGCACAAGGCGGTTGGGGAAACCCTTTCAACTTTCAATGGTCTACTGGTGACTCTACGGCCACAATAGATTCGCTAATGGCAGGTAGCTATTCAATGACAGCAACCGATTCGCAAGGCTGCGAGTATGATACAACAATTGTCTTGACCGATCCAGAAGCCATTTCGATTTCAGTAGATTCTCTCGTCTTGCTTGCTTGCTATGGAGATAGCAACGCTTATGCCGCATTGAGCGGTGTAGGCGGAACATCCAACTACGCATGGGAGTGGAGTGATGCCTCTACGCAAGCCGTTCGAAATGATCTTTCTGCGGGCACCTATAGCATCACCTTATTTGATGGTTCCTCAGGTCAGTGCAGTACAGACACTTCCATACACATAACCTCACCGGATTCAATGGCTATTAGCATAGATTCTGTATTGGATGTATTGTGCCATGGCGATTCGATGGGATATGTGGGTGTGTCAGTAGCGGGGGGGATTGGCCCATACAACTATGCTTGGAGCAATGGAGGCGACACTTCTTCACTTGCCAACTTGCTTGCCGGAAACTATGTGCTCACGTTGACGGATGCCAACGGCTGCGTAGCGACCATTTCCCAAAGTGTACAGGAGCCTGATGTACTTGGATTGACATCGAGCCTAACACCTACTAACTGTGTAGATGATTCAAATGGAATTGTCTTGGTGCAAGGCCAAGGAGGAGTGGAACCATATCAATATCAATGGTCTACTGGCCATGTTTCTAATGTGTTAACAGGCCTGGCTATCGGAACTTACACGGTTACAATTACGGATTCAAATAACTGCATCGTGGTGGATAGCTTTTACTTAGATTTTCTGTTCTCTACACCAAATGCAAGCCTCACTTCTGATACCGGAATTTGCGAAGGAGATTCCTTGATACTGGTGGCAGGAGATAGCGGGAGTTATCAGTGGTCAACGGGCTCAAATGAAGAGGTAATACTGGTGTTTAACCCTGGAAGTTATAGCCTTACGATCACAGGTGCTGGTGGTTGCGAGTCCTCAGATTCGATTTTCATTGAAGATTTTCCAGAACCGCTATTTAGCCTTGGTGAGGATACGCTGATTTGCGCTCCGCATTTAAGCGCTGGTATAACACTGCAAGGTCCTGGGAACCAAGCAGGGTACAATTGGTCTACAGGTTCCATGGACAGTACATTAGTCGTGACATCCCATGGAGTTTATTGGCTGTGGGTGAGCAATACCTATGGTTGTCACTCGTCCGATACAATCATGGTTGGAAACGATACCTGTTTGTCAGTTTCCGCACCTAGTACCTTTCGTCACCTTAACGTTTACCCAAACCCGACACGGGACTATGTAAATCTCGAGAGGGATGATTTTGGAACTGATGCGATTCGAGTGTCATTGTACAACCTACTCGGAGAGCGCATCGCTACCTATACGATGACCAATAGCCTACGACTCGAGATGGGATATTTAGCGCAAGGAGTGTACATCCTGCAATGCGAAATTGGCTCGAAGGTCGAATTCTTCGAAGTCATCCGCCAATAGGCTCTAGAATGTACTCATGAGCTACACTCTCTGATTAGGTAGTGTTTCCATAAGGCGGCTTCGTTTTGTGCGCATTAATGGTCCAACGACTCTCTCCTAGGCTAGCCTTTTATAGCTATTGAATAGATAACATTGAGGATGTTGCGTAAAAACCTCATCAAGCTCAGTTGGCTAACTGTACTTTTCGTTTTTGTTTCTGTGGGAGCCACTATCGCTCAGAACTGGGATAAATCGAGAACGGACGAGTTGATTATCACAAATACTAGCGGAACCATTAGGTTTGAAGTACATAGGTCTGCCGGTCGTAAGAATCTACGTGATTCAAAGCAATACACATGGTTTAAGTCAAATGAACTGCATTCAACTTACGGAGGATATAGTGGCTATTTGCTTCACGGGGAATACAAAGAATTTTATTTAGATCGCGGACTGCGATCTTCAGGCGCATATCGCCGAGGGTTGAAGACAGGAAAGTGGCTGCATTGGCACGCAAATGGACGCATTGAACGAAGAGAAAAATACCGAAACGGCCAATTGGATGGTGAAGTATCTAAGTATGACGAAAATGGAGTCTTACAAGAGACCATCGCATTTCGCAGAGGACAAAGACATGGGAAGACTATTCGGTACATAGGCGAAGAAAAAGTTGGGCTAGACGTGTATCGAGCTGGAATCTTAATTTCTGAGGGGTACCAAGATGACTCTGTTCGAGTAGATCGTGATGAGACAATAGAAACTGTGGAAAGCCCTGATACCCATTCTTCATCCAAGCCCAGATCGGAAAGAAAGCGTCTCAAAAGTTTGATTAAATGAAACTGGATTGGAGTCGAATCAATTGGCTTAAGTTCATGAGGCTAAGAGGAAGCGCCTACCTGTTATCGATCACAGTTGCAGTATTCTTTTCGTTGATTTCCGCATCAGTGCTCTTGTATGTAAGGATTTCTTTGAAGCAACACAAGCGCATTGCAAAAATGGATGAATTGTTTTGGCACGAAAAGCAAACCATCCGGTATCTGTTGAGCACTGATGCCTTTAGATTGAACAAGGGGGAAATTCGATTCGCATATCAAGAAGTACAGGACGACAGCATCCGTATTGAACGCAGTAGATGGGGAAACCTTGAATTGATTAGAACGTCACTCTACAATGAGTATGATAGCTTGAAGAAAGCATTTTTGGTTGGACAGAATCAAACAGAACATCGAGTCGCATTGTACCTTAGCGATCAAAATCGCCCTTTGTATCTTGCTGGTAAGAGTAGACTCATCGGCACTTGTTATTTACCTAAGGCCGGAGTACGAAAAGCTCAAATAAGCGGACGCAGATACATCGGCGATCAACTTGTTGATGGTCAAACTAAAGTTTCAGAGCGTATCATGCCTGAACTTTCGGAGTTATTTGGGCCGGAGGTAGGGGGAGGATTCGACGTGCCTGGGTCTGCTGATACAGTTGAGTGGAAGCATTCTATCAAGAACAGTTATTGGAATGAAACGAAGATCTTGCTTGTTTCTGAGTCCACAGCTTTGTACGGTAGCTACCAAGGTAACCTGATTATTCGCTCTCAAGGTCATCTAACCATCGGTGCTTCCTGTACCCTAGACGGAGTGATTGTGCAAGCACCTTCCATAAGAATTAAAACAGGATTTGTTGGCACTGTACAGTGTTTTGCGATGGATAGTATAATTCTGGAAGAAGACGTTAGGCTAACCTACCCATCCGGATTGTATGTATCTAATAATACCCCGGGGAATGCTGCCTTCATCGAAATCCAAACCAGAGCCAGCGTAGAAGGTATGGTAGCGCTGGATGACAAATTCCAGCTACGCAACCAGAGGTCAAAACTAAAAGTAGCCGAGGAGGCCGTGATTTCTGGTATGGCGTATAGTAATCAATACGTTCAACTAGAAGGGGAAGTCCGAGGTTCACTTTACTGTAAATGGTTCTCTCTAGAGACAGCTTCGGCACCCTTTGATGATCACCTTCTTGATGCGTGCATTAGTTCTCAAGCGCTTCCATTAGACTATGTTCAATTGCTTTCTTTAGAAGGTAGGGGAAGCAGAAGCATCATGCAATGGTTAAACTAATCCAACGATATTCGGCCACAACATTGATTGAAACCCTAGTTGCGATGTCAATCATTGGAGTCCTATCTGGGCTTGCCGTGATGCTTTTTTCTTATTATACAGATTCCTTGAAGGGTGCTCATGAGTTTAAACTTACAGCACTCCTAGAGAGTAGCGTTGACATGTCTGCCTCACGGCCAGAACTGGAAGGCATCTATGATTCCAAGGTGCTGATGGTTGATAGTGCGTATGATTTGGTGCACCACGTGGTCGTTGGGCAGTCAGGGGATACGATTTGTGAGAGGTATAATCTTCAGTTCCATGACTAAACTGAAGGCCTTTACACTCCCCGAGATGTTGGTCACAATGGTAATAGCTTCCATTGTGATCACCGGGGCATATCAATTGCTTGATAGCATAAACACCTCGTTCGAGAATTCGACTGAATCAGATCGTAGTCATATTGATGATGCAATCTTCTTCCAACAAATACGCAAAGACATTCGATCCTCTAAATGGGTTTATCTAAGTGACGAAAACCAGATGCTGTGTGAAGGAGATAGCTCCACTGTCTACTATGATTTTGGCGAAACGGTTACAAGGTGTTTGGAGAAGTCGAGAATAATTTCTTCTGGTTCCATCGAACTGGTCAACCACTTATCAACGGAATTAAATCCTATCCATAGAAATTTGCTCGACACCATTGCATTGCGTTTCGAAGGCAATGTTATTAGGATCGTAAAACTTTATTCGTATTGCGATAAAACAGAATGGAATGCAAGTAAATCTCGAACAAGTAAGAATTAATCAACCAAGGTCTGAAAGAGCAGGACCCGGAGTCAGTTCGAGCATACTCGAACTGTTAAATAGAGACATATCCATTTCTAATAGTGGCTTCTCACACTCTCAAAAGGCTAGTGTTTATAGGGATTTGCAACTGATGTTGGATACAGGCATAGAAATTCGAATGGCCGTTCAGCTATTAGCCGACGAAGAGATCAAAAAGAATCCAAGAAAGGTGCTGGATGAATTGAGCCAAAATTTAATGAATGGACTGTCCCTTTCGAAGGCAATGGAGATTTCGGGACATTTCTCTAGCTATGAATATCAGAATGTGCTCATCGGAGAGGAAACAGGTACACTTGGTCGTATCATTTCCCATTTGGCAGAGCATTTCACTGCTTCCGTAGCTCAGAAAAAGAAAATTGTAAGTGCACTTTCCTATCCGGTTCTAGTACTCTTGGCATCACTGGGTGCAGTCGGCTTCATGCTACAATTTGTTGTCCCAATGTTTGAAGATGTTTTCACGAGATTCGGAGGTGAATTACCTTGGTCAACTCGTATTGTGGTTTCGATTTCAGATTGGTTGGGTAGCAATGGGCTTGTCATTTTCCTTGGCGTAGCAGCTGTATTTTTCTTGTGCAGGATCTTTAGGAAACATGAAACCTTTAGACGAGGTAGTTCTTGGATTTTTCTGAATTTGCCGCTTCTCAACGGAATTATTAGAGCCTCGCAACTGAGCCGCTTTTCTTCGGCTATGCACCTCTTGCTTGCTTCACATCATCCACTCGTGAAATCCCTGGCACTCGTAAGGTCTATGGTTGCCTATTATCCGATTGAGCAATCCTTGCAAAATGCTGAAGAGTTGATCATTTCAGGTAAGTCTTTGAGTTATGTGTTCGCTCAAAGTAAATTTTATCCCCACAAAATGATCGCATTGATTCGAATGGCTGAAGAAGTGAATCAGCTCGATACTGTATTTGCGAGACTACATGAGCAGTACTCTAATGAAGTGAAGTACAAGTCCGAATTACTAAGTAATGTACTAGAACCCGTTATGATCATAGGAATAGGCGTTTCCGTAGGAATCATTCTGGTCGCGATGTATCTACCACTTTTTCAGCTGAGTTCTGGCATCCAGTGATTCTGCGCTCAACCATCCTTCCTCCTAAACGGTATAAATCGTTTCCAGCTAGGTTTAGGGACGGGCTCTATCATAATCATGGGAACTCCAGCAGTGACCTCTGGGGGTTCAACCAGCTTAATGCTTTCTCCTGAAACTTCCCGAACACTTTCTTTTGTATTGCTGCTGTCGGGTTCGTCTGGAGCGTCCATTGCAGGGTCTACTTCGCCCATGGTATGTACGGGGAATGGATCTGCTTGTATCAGTGTATCGCCTTTCAATACGACTTTTCCCACGCTTTCAGTTTGTGCATTTGATTGAAGACTTAGCAGGCTCAAGCCGCCGGCTAGCAAGAGCGCACCGCGATGGAATGAGGGGTTTGAAGGAGGGGTTGAAACGATGTTTCGATCCAGTTGATCTGTTCGAAACCTTCCACAAGCGCGCTGGTTTTTGGTGACAAAAAACTCGATCAACGCCTGATCGCTCATATTGGTAAAATCGATCACGAGCTTTTCGCAACTTCCACAGAATCGTCCTTTTTGGACGACGTTCATTTGGTCCCAGTCTTCCGAGCACGGTTGCGGAAGTCCGATCCTTAGTTTGGCTTTCTTTTTCATACCGTTAGGATGCAACAGGGTGTCAGATTCCATACAACGCATGAAAAAAGATACCTTTCACCCATGAAATACGCTGTTTGCGCCTTATTTGTCTTGTCGCTCACCGCCTGCAATCAGGATTCCTTGGAGGGCACTTACAACGATTTTGAAGGCAAGTTCGATTGGTTCGTATCGAGCTCACAACCGGGACCACTGAATGTCGGTGACCCTTCAAAGCTCGTCGATGCCAATAAGACCGGATACACGGCCGAGATCGAGATCAATGACAAAAGCCACATTCTGTTTTACAGAGATGGTTTCCTATTGACCGATAATGCCTTCGTCATACGTGAAAAGAGCAGCCATGCAGGCGGCGCAAGCTTGACGTTGGAACTGAAAGGATCTACCGGTAACCTCAGCCTTCAAAACAACGAGCTTCGGCTGCAGTTGAACCAGGACACCCTCAGCGTTGATGCTTACCCATTTTCCTCCATCGATGACGAAAGCAACTACTTGAATGACGATGAAGCGGAGATAAACGGAAATTTTTTTATTCGGGAATGATTGGGCTTTCGCCCATTTCTCTGGTTCATTTCATAGATGGACGCTTCCGGTCCCGTTAATCCCCCCGTTGTTCCATCAAGCGACGCAAATTCTCAGCTTTCTTTGGACCGTAGGCCTTTTGGGCTACTTCGGTGAAATAACTGAGCTCTCGCAGAAACTCGATCTGCATTTCGTCCCATCCCTTCCTGGAGGAAACGAATCCACCCGATAAAAATCCATTGAAACGTTTGTCTCCTTGTGCCAGCAATTCCGTTCAAACCATTGAAAATGAAGGCAGTCAATCCAGTGCAGGAGTGAGGGTGCGTAAGATCCCCTCGAATTATATTCAACAAGCGCGTTTTTTATTTGGAACAGATGAGGAAATATCTAATTTTGCCGTCCTTTTGAAAGAAAGGGATACACAATTTCTACGTCGACCGGCTGTTGTCGGTGTCACGCTAAGGCGTGATTAGAAACTTGGTCCGG
This sequence comes from Cryomorphaceae bacterium, assembly GCA_040221375.1. Classification (GTDB taxonomy): domain Bacteria; phylum Bacteroidota; class Bacteroidia; order Flavobacteriales_G; family Salibacteraceae; genus SHAN690. The sequence continues at coordinate 626 of JAVKEP010000063.1, read as the reverse complement.
TAGTTCAGTTGGTTAGAATACATGCCTGTCACGCATGGGGTCGCGAGTTCGAGTCTCGTCCGGACCGCCAACATAGAAAGCCTTCCGCCTTTGGCGGAGGGCTTTTTTTATGCCCGCAAGCCAAGCTAGCTTGAGCGCAGTCGGGTATAAAAAAAGCCCCTTGACGCGAAGCGACAACAGGCTTTCGTAGTTGGGGGCTCCCCTCATTGAGTCCAGCTCTCCGCCGACAGGCGGAGAGCTAATCTCGTCCTTGATCAAATTACCCGCAAGCCAAGCTAGCTTGAGCGCAGTCGGGTATAAAAAAAGCCCTTTGACGCGAAGCGACAACAGGCTTTCGGAGTTGGGACCTCCCCCCATTGAGTCCAGCTCTCCGCCGACGGGCGGAGAGCTAATCTGGTCCAATAATTCAGTGCCGCAAGCCAAGTTAGCTTGAGCGTAGTCGGGTTTAAAAAAAGCCCCTTGACGCGAAGCGACAACAGGCTTTCGTAGTTGGGACCTCCCCCCATTGAGTCCAGCTCTCCGCCGACAGGCGGAGAGCTAATCTCGTCCTTGATCAAATTACCCGCAAGCCAATCTAGCTTGAGCGAAGACGGGCATAAAAAAAGCCCTTTGACGCGAAGCGACAA
>JAVKEP010000062.1:0-18436 GCA_040221375.1 Cryomorphaceae bacterium | reverse complement strand
ATGGACCGCGTTGGTAGTCCAGTCGGTCTCGGCGGATCGCGATAGTAAAAGCGCATTGTTAACATCTTGACACTATTTAGAAAGGCCTCTGTTGAGGCCTTTCCTACTTTAGAGACGTGCAATATTCTACCCTCTATCGGCTTTTTTCTGAATGCAATAAGGTGTGCACTGATTCCAGAAAGGTGGAGCCAGGCTGCTTGTTCATCGCATTGAAAGGACCAAGCTTTAACGGCAACGATTTTGTCTTATCGAGCATAGCCGACGGTGCGAGTTACGCCTTGGCAGATGAAAATCGATCAGAATTCAAAGACGAACCTCGGGTGGTTCTTGTTGAAGACGGGCTTACGGCCCTTCAGGCAATCGCTCAAGAACACCGACATAAGCTTAAAATTCCGGTCATCGGATTAACTGGGAGCAACGGCAAAACCACATCAAAAGAGTTGTTGAAAGCGGCCCTAAGTCGCTCCTATTCAACCTATGCCACCAAAGTAAATCTCAACAACCATATTGGCGTGCCACTTTCGGTGCTAGAGATCAACAAAGGCCACGAAATTGCGATCATCGAAATGGGCGCCAATCACCAAAAAGAAATTCAATTTCTCTGTACGATATCGCATCCCGATGCGGGCTACATTACGAACATCGGCCTTGCGCATCTCGAAGGATTTGGGGGCGAAGCGGGAGTGTACATTGGTAAAAAAGAACTCTTTGACCACTTAATCAGACAAGATGGAAAGCTCTTTGTTAACTCCGATGATCCTTTGGTAATCAAGGCGGCAAAGGGTGCTCAAAGCGTAACCTACGGCATGTCTGAAAGCTGTCATTTCCAAGGCGATTTTGAGATAAAGGACAATCGTTTGACGGTGCATTGGTGGCGCGACATCGACCCGTTCAAGCGCACCATTCAAACCCAACTCACGGGCAGCTACAATTTTTCGAATGTAATGGCGGCCATCGCCGTTTCACGATACTACGGTGTACCCGACGAAGAAATTCGGAAGGGAATCGAAGCTTATTCCCCCGCAAACAATCGTTCCCAAGTAGAACACACCCAACGGGGCAACACATTGATCGTTGATTGCTATAATGCTAACCCAAGCAGCATGTCTGCTGCAATTGAGAACTTGAGCCGAGAAACTTCGGGTAGAAGAATCGCGTTATTGGGAGACATGCTTGAATTGGGTACGGTTGGACTTCAAAAGCATCAAGAAACGGTTGAACACCTAAAAAGCAGCGGCATCGAAGCCTTTTTAGTTGGCGATCTATTCGTAAAAATCGACCCTAGAGGCTATCGACACTTCGCAACTACCCTAGAGCTTGCCGACTACCTGAAAGACAATCCAATCGCGAACGCAATCATCCTTCTCAAAGGCTCTAGACGCATGAAGCTCGAGCAATTGCTCGAGCTTCTCTAGTCGTAAGTGTGAATCTCGTGGCTGTTATTCGTCCAATACAGATCTGCTGATTACGATGCGTTGGACCTCGCTGGTCCCTTCGTAGATCTGGGTAATTTTCGCGTCACGCATTAGTCGCTCTACGTGGTATTCTTTCACGAAACCATAGCCTCCATGTACTTGAACAGCCTCCACCGAAGCCTTCATAGCCGCTTCAGAAGCGTAGAGCTTTGCCATGGCACTGAATTTACCAAAGGGAAGTCCCTGATCTTTCAACCAAGCCGCCTTTAGGCAGAGCAATCGAGCCGCTTCGGTTTCTGTTGCCATGTCGGCTAACTTAAATGCAATTGCTTGGTGTTGGCTAATCGGCTTGCCGAACGCTTTTCGCTCTTTGGAATAGGCGGTAGCCAGCTCCAACGAACCTGCTGCGATCCCTAAGGCTTGAGAAGCGATGCCAATGCGACCTCCTTCGAGCGTCTTCATTGCAAACTTGAATCCGAAGCCGTCTTCACCGATGCGATTTTCTTTTGGCACCTTGACGTCATTGAACATCAATGTATGGGTGTCAGAACCACGAATTCCGAGTTTGTTCTCTTTGGCACCCACAACAAAGCCTTCCATATCACGCTCTACGATCAAGCAATTGATTCCTTTGTGTCCTTTTTCGACGTCGGTTTGAGCGATGACCAAGTAGATGGAAGCGGTTCCTCCGTTGGTGATCCAATTTTTTGTTCCGTTCAACAAGTAGTGGTCACCTTTATCCACAGCGGTCGTTCGTTGACTGGTTGCATCGGAACCTGCTTCGGGTTCGCTTAGGCAAAAGGCGCCAATTTTTTCGCCGGATGCGAGTGGTACCAAGTATTTCCGTTTTTGCTCTTCGCTTCCAAACTTTTCTATTCCCCAGCAGACCAAGCTATTGTTGACCGACATGCACACGGATGCGCTCGCATCTACTTTCGAAATTTCCTCCATCGCCAGCACATAGGATACGGTATCCATACCTCCGCCACCGTATTCAGGAGAAACCATCATTCCCATGAATCCGAGTTCGCCGAGCTGTTTAATTTCTTCTTTCGGAAATGTCTGCGTCTCATCGCGCTCGATCACTCCTGGTTTCAACACATTCTGGGCAAAGTCACGCGCAGCGTCTCTTACGGCTTTTTGCTCCTCTGTTAATTCGAAAATCATCTGTTTATTGTGTTTTCCTGTTATACTTTGTGGTGGCGGACAAAAGTAACTTTTGCAGTGGAATCAACAGTAGAAAGAGGAATCGGTTTGATGTGTGGTACTTCGCAAGACGGACTCGACTTGGCAGACGTAAGTTTCACCTTCGATCCGGCTAGTGGTTGGAGCTACGACTTACATTATGGTCATACTTACTCCCTTCCCGAAACCTTGCTCACACAAATAAAATCAGCCAAGCGTGCATCAGCATTTGAGTTGGCCAAACTCGACGTATCCTTCGGAAAATTTTGTGGGGAGATTGTCCGCTCCTACCTCCGAGAAACGCATTCCAAAGCGTCGTTCATCGGGTCTCATGGCATTACCATTTTTCATCAGCCCAACATCGGATTGACCACCCAAATAGGGAGTGGAGCTACGATTGCATCCTATTCTGGATTGCAGACGGTTTCAGATTTTCGCCAACAAGATGTATGCAAGGGCGGTCAAGGAGCCCCGCTGGTGCCGAGCTGCGATCAACACCTCTTCCCTACGTACTCACACACTGTTAATTTAGGCGGTTTCGCGAACGTATCCGTTCTCCGTCCTGGACTCAAAGGATTTGACACAGGGCCGTGCAACTTGCTGCTTAATCACTTGGCAAGGGAGCGAGGTATGCTCTACGACGAAGGAGGACAATTGGCGCGGAGCGGCAACCTCAACTCTACGTTTCTGGAAGCGCTGAATGCCCTTACCTACTACCATGGAGCGCCTGCCTCGTTGGGTTCGGAGTATGTGCAATTTGAGGTTTTCCCGGCGATGGCAAGGTTTAGCACACTCGACCTTGCAGACCGGCTGTGTACTGTAAACCACCACATCGCTCAGCAGATATCAAGGCATTTGAAGGATGCGTCATCCGTACTTGTCACTGGCGGTGGAGCGCACAATGCCTTTCTCAGAGAACTACTCAAAGAAAAAATCGCGGCGAAGATCACCTTGCCTGACGCATCCTTGATCGACTCGAAAGAAGCCATCTGTTTTGCCTTTCTGGGGTTGCGGCGCATACTTCACCAAGTAAACATTTATAGTGTGAGTACAGGAAGCAGCGCTGACTCAAGCGCAGGGGCCGTCTATTTGCCTTAATGTTTTCAGAAACATCTTGAAATGGCATTAAAGATTTGGCTTTTTATACATTTGCAGCGCCTTTTCAGAAGGCATTAAAAGCCTCGACATGAAAGAACTGCTCGAAAGATTTGAAAACAAGACGCCTGAGATCGTTTTCGAATGGAGTGATCCAGAAACGGAGGCTAAAGGCTGGATTGTAATCAACAGCCTTCGCGGGGGTGCGGCAGGTGGTGGAACACGCATGCGCATTGGCTTGGACAAACGTGAGGTAGAGTCCTTGGCGAAAACCATGGAAGTCAAATTCACCGTAGCCGGCCCTCCCATTGGTGGTGCCAAATCGGGGATCAATTTTGACCCGAACGACCCACGTAAGGACGGCGTATTACGTCGTTGGTACAAAGCCGTATACCCCATTCTTAAGAATTACTACGGAACCGGAGGTGATTTGAATGTGGATGAAATACATGAGGTGATTCCGATTACCGAGAGCTACGGATTGTGGCACCCTCAAGAAGGGATTGTCAACGGCCATTTCATTCCGGGTCCAGGACAGCACTTGAGCAAGGTAACCCACCTTCGGCAAGGCGTTTCCAAAGTCCTCACCAGTGAGCGGTACTCTCCGAGTGTAGATCGGCAATATGTGGTCGCAGACATGATTACCGGATACGGAGTTTCTGAAGCTGTTTTGCATTACTACAAAATTTGGAAACAATCAAACGTGCTTGGGAAGCGCGTCATTGTCCAAGGCTGGGGCAACGTAGGATCTGCAGCCGCGTTTTACATGGCCCAGGCGGGTGCTCGAGTAGTGGGAATCATTGATCGAAATGGAGGATTGATCAAGGAGGATGGATTCACCTTCGAAGAAATTCGCAAACTGTTCTTAGATAAGGAAGGGAATTCGTTGGTTTCGGAGCAAATGATATCGTTCAAAGAATTGGATGAACGCATTTGGAGCCTAGGAGCAGAAATCTTCCTTCCTTGCGCGGCATCTCGACTCATCACTCAAGACCAGAGTGATCGGTTGATCGAAAGCGGATTGGAGGTGATTTCATCCGGGGCAAATGTTCCATTCGCCGACCCTGAAATTTTCTTTGGCCCTATCGGTGATCATGTCGACAATAAAATCAGCCTTATTCCTGACTTCATCGCCAACTGTGGAATGGCCCGGGTATTTGCGTATTGTATGAGCGATGAATACGACGCTACGGATGAAAGCATTTTTACGGACACTTCTGAAACCATCAAGACTGCCTTAGAAAAAGTGAACGACAAGCATGCAGCTGACACGAAAATTGCTAAAACGGCATTCGAGATTGCGCTGCAACAACTCCTTTGATCTTTGATATGAAGTACCTCGACAACATCTACTTAGGCAATACGGTACAGGACTATCTGTGGGTGGTCGGTGCATTGATATTTGGGTTCATTTTCTTACGCTTTGTTTCTCATCGCATTAGCGATTTGATCTTTCGATTGATTGTTGGATCGTCCAAAGCCGTGGATAATTCGGAATTGTACAATTTGCTCGAGAGGCCCTTGAAATGGTTGATCATGCTCATCGTCTTGTTTGTCGGTACGAGTCACCTTGATTACCCAGTTGGGTGGGAAATGGCGCCTAAAGAAGAGTTTGGAATTCGTATGCTCACCCATCGTTTGTATGTCTCATTCTTAATTGTGGTCATCACGTGGGCGGTGTTGCGCATCACAAAATTCTTTGGCATCATTCTGATGGCTAAGGCTGAGATGACTGAGAGTAAGAGCGACGATCAACTTATTCCCTTTCTCATTGAGATCATCAAGGTACTAGTGATCGTATTGGGTATGTTCATTTTTATGGGCTCAGTCTTCAAAGTAGACGTTGGTGCGCTGATCGCTGGATTGGGTATTGGCGGACTTGCACTTGCGCTTGCCGCGAAAGAAAGCCTTGAGAACCTGTTGGCCTCTTTCGTTATTTTCTTCGACAAGCCTTTTGTCATCGGCGACTTGGTCACAGTAAATGGCGTAACGGGGACGGTAGAAAAGATTGGCTTTAGGAGTACGCGCATACGCACATTGGAGAAGAGTTATTTGACGCTGCCAAATCGCCAAATGATCGACAACGTGCTGGACAATCTTTCAATGCGAACGTTTCGTCGAGTAAAGTTCAATGTTGGCGTACTTTATGGTACTACGGAGAGCCAGCTCAAGAAGGTCGTTCAAGACATCCAGAAGTACATCGACGAACACCCTCACACGAATCAAGATGGGGAAATTCACTTCATAGAATTTGGTGCCAGTTCCTTGGACATCATGGTTCTATACTACATCGATACGATGGACTGGAGTGTGTTCTTAAAGATCAAAGAAGAAATCAATTTCGAAATTATGCGCATTGTTGAAGAGCACGGCGCTGACTTCGCATTCCCAACTCAGACCATTCACCTCGCAAAAGACTAAAAAGCTAGACTATGTATCTATTAATGGTTGTCGTTTTCGTTCTTGGTTACCTGGCCATTGCCTTGGAGCACCCAATCAAGATTGACAAAGCAGCAAGTGCCCTTTTAATCGGCTCAATAACGTGGACCATATTTGCTCTCGGCGCTGATACGATCATGGAAGGGAGCCCTCTGCTGGCAGAATACATGAGAGAGTACGCGTTACTGAATGACGGTGCAACCACGGATTCGCTTCATTACGTCACGCATGAATTGGGCCATCACTTGTCTGAAATCGCAGAGATTCTGTTCTTTCTCTTGGGAGCCATGACCATCGTAGAACTCATTGATGCACACGAGGGGTTTGCATTGATTACAGACCGCATCAATACGGCGAATAAGGTCAAACTCGTTTGGGTGCTTTCCGTACTGACATTCTTCCTCTCCGCAGCGCTCGACAATTTGACTACCGCAATCGTCATGTCTGCACTCCTGAAAAAACTCATCAAAAGCAAGGATGACCTATGGCTCTTTGCGGGGATGGTCATTATTGCGGCTAACGCCGGAGGTGCCTGGTCACCGATTGGCGACGTCACCACCATCATGCTGTGGATCGGTGGCCAAGTAACTGCGGCCAACATTGTAGTGAAATTGATTGTTCCTTCCATGGTAGCATTGCTCGTTCCGTTGCTCATCTTAACCTTCACACTGAAAGGAGAAGTACAAAGAAAGCTCGGAATGGTTGACCGGGCCCACTTGGAGGACCGCACTACTCCTCGCGAGCAAAAGCTTGTGCTTGGACTTGGTGTGGGCAGCTTGTTGTTCGTCCCCATTTTTAAGACCGTTACTCACCTTCCACCGTATATGGGAGTTTTATTCGGACTGGGAATACTCTGGACCGTAACCGAAATCATGCACCGGTCTAAAAACAATACAGACAAATCACAACTAACGGTGATTGGCGTCTTGCAAAAGGTTGATACACCTAGTGTACTCTTCTTCTTAGGAATTCTTGCCGCTGTAGGTTCGCTGCAATCGGCTGGTCACTTGAGGGTAATGGCTCGATTTCTGGAAGATTCGGTGGGGAATATGTACGCGATCAACATCATCATTGGCTTACTGAGTTCGATCGTAGACAACGTACCCTTGGTCGCAGGTGCGATGGGTATGTACGATTTACTCCCAGCTGGAGCGGAAGCCATCGCCGGAACGGCCTATCCCGTTGATCATAGCTTCTGGGAGTTTCTCGCCTATTGTGCGGGAACTGGAGGAAGTTGCTTGATCATTGGTTCTGCGGCTGGAGTAGCTGTAATGGGAATCCTAAACATCGATTTCATCTGGTACATCAAGCGAATTACCTTGCTCGCATTGGTCGGATACATCGCCGGTGCGGCGGTTTTCATCGCCATGGAGACCTTCCTACTTTGAATTAACAGGGCGCTCTTCACAATTACCCTTTATTGAAAGCGTTCAGGGGAGGATGGCTGATACCTTAGTGATCCAAATAATCCCTTGATATGTTATTGAATCTGCTCCTCCAGATCACCTCAGATGTAAACGCAAACGCCCAAGGCATTGAGGAGGTCGTCCCTCATGAAGAGACGCTCTCGGTGATCGCGTTGCTCTCTAGCGGTGGTTGGTACATCATGATACCTCTGGCCATCCTCTCGGTTGTTGCCATATACATTTTCATCGAACGCTTCCTCGCGATCCAAAAGGCGACCAAGGAAGATCCAAAATTCATGGACCAAATCAAGGACTTCATCCACGAAGGAAAGATCGACGCGGCTAATCATTTGTGTACTCAAACGGACACGACCTACGCGCGGATGATTCAAAAAGGCGTTCGTCGGATTGGAAAGCCACTCGGAGACATCAGTGCCGCGATTGAAAACGTTGCCAAACTGGAAGTATACAAACTCGAAGAAACCCTTTCTACCCTTGCTACGATCGCTGGAGCGGCACCGATGATTGGCTTCTTGGGTACAGTAATCGGAATGATTGTAGTCTTCCACGAAATGCGCATCAGTGACAGTGGAATCGAGATCGAACAACTTTCAGGTGGCATCATGCAAGCCATGGTAACTACCGTAGCAGGACTTGTGATTGGTATCATTGCTTACATCGCGTACAATGTTCTCGTCGCGAAAGTTGAAAAGGTGGTGTACAAAATGGAAGCTACTACGATTGAATTCATGGACCTTCTCCAAGAACCAGCCAAGCAATGAGCATCCGATCGAGAAATAAAGTGAGCGTGAGTTTCAGCATGTCGAGCATGACCGACATCGTATTCTTGCTGCTCATCTTCTTCATCATTTTGTCTACACTGGTCTCGCCCTATGGCGCCAAAGTAGACTTGCCTACTGGAAAGGCCAGAACCAAGGAGCATCCGAAAATTTCGGTTACAATCCGACCCGACTTATCGTATAGCGTTGACGGTCAGGATGTAAGCAAAGACCAAGTAGAAGGCATGTTGGTCAAGCGAAAAAGCGAAGTAGACAAACCGAGCATCGTGCTCCGCGTTGATAAGCAGGTTCCTACAGGTGAAACCGTAGGCTTTTTAAGCATTGCAAAAGAATACGGCTTTAGCGTCGTTATAGCAACAAAGCCTTGATATGCAATCCCAAGACAAGAAGAACAAGCGACGCGGATTGATCGGAACCATTGTGTTCCATCTGATCTTGCTGATCCTTTTCTTGTTTACAGGCCTCACTACTCCTGTTCCGATCCCAGAAGAAGAAGGCCTTCCTGTACAACTCGATCTTGGGAATACCGATTTTGGGCAGGGAGACGAACAGCCTCTGAGCAGCACAGAACCAGAAGAATCCGAACCCATAACAGAGCCCCAGCCCGTAGAGGCCTCGCCGGTTGAGTCACCCGAAGACGTTGTGACACAAGACGCTGACTCCGACCTTTCCGCACCGGAAGAGACCAAGCCTCAAAAACCCGTAGAAAAAAAGCCGGAACTCAGTGAAAACCTTAAAAAGGTGCTCCAAAGCAATCCATTTCAAACAAAGGATGACAACGACAGCAAAGGTCAAGGAGATAGCGACCAGCCTGGTGATCACGGAAAAGCAGAGGGATCTCCCGAAGGAAATTCTCTCCACGGAGACGCCGCAGGCGGTGGAATATCATTTGATCTAGGAGGTAGATCGGCCAAAAACCTAAGAGCGATTCCGGGAAATTATCAAGAATCTGGGCTCATCGTGATTGACATTGTCGTAGACCGGGAAGGAAATGTACTACGCGCATCCGTTGGACGCAAGACCACTATTACCAATGCATCCTTGCTAAAGGCAGCAGAAGCTGAGGCACGAAGGGTCAAGTTCACTCCTAACCCATCCGCTCCGGAGGAACAAAGAGGGAAGATCTCATACCCCATCATCCTCCAATAGGCCGATGTCATACCCAGAGACACTAAGCTACCTTTTTCAGCAGCTACCCATGTATCAGCGTGTGGGACAAGCGGCTTATAAAGCGGACTTAACTGGCACCCATAAGCTCATGATGGTGCTCGACCAACCTCAACGAGCGATTAAAAGCGTTCACGTCGCTGGTACGAATGGAAAAGGGTCGGTGTCTCATTTGCTTTGTTCAGTGTTGCAAGAGGCCGGATATACAACCGGCTTGTACACTTCGCCTCACCTCGTTGATTTCCGTGAGCGGATTCGCGTGAACGGTGAGATGATCCCAGAGCAGGCAGTGGTCTCGTTTGTTGAACAATACAAGGCACAATTTGACCCACTCGGATTGTCGTTTTTTGAATGGAGCGTTGGTTTGGCCTTTGACCACTTTAGGTCTGCGGCAGTGGACATTGCGGTTGTGGAAGTCGGGATGGGTGGCAGGCTCGACTCGACGAACGTATTAATGCCAGAGCTCTCAGTCATTACAAACATAGGGCTGGATCACATGCAGTTTCTTGGGAGTACCCTAGATAAAATTGCGAAAGAAAAAGCCGGTATCATCAAACGGGGAATACCCGTGGTTATCGGTCGATCTCAGCGTGAGACCGAAGGTATATTCAGGGGAATTGCCTTGCAACTCGACGCGCCAATCGCCTTTGCAGATCAACAATTTCCGATGGATGTTCCTCCTTCATCCCTGAAGGGAAAATACCAGCTCGAGAATTTTCAAACGGTATTGATATCGATTGATCAACTGCGAAACGGCGGATGGAACATTTCCGATGAGCACATCGCTATCGGTTTTCAAAAGGTCATGGAAAATACCGGACTTCGCGGCCGATGGGAGGTGATCCAAGAGCAACCACGGGTGATCTGTGACGTAGGACACAACAAAGAAGGCATTGCACATGTCGTTGAGCAGTTGGCTTCAGAACGCAGTGGAAAACTGCACTTGATCTTGGGTTTCGTCCAGGATAAAAACGTGCATGAACTGCTGTCCATGTTTCCCAAGGATGCGGAATACCTACTGTCGGCTCCTACCATTCCACGCGCTTTGCCTCTCACTGATCTCTCAGAGATAGCCACAGGAATGGGAATCAAGCACGACCTTTTTCATCGGGTGCCCGACGCTTATAAGACGGCCATTAAATCGGCCTCGAAAGACGATACGATCTTCGTAGGCGGGAGCACATTTGTAGTGGCAGACTTCTTGGCGTCGATTCAATAAAAAAGCCACAGACCTCTGCCTGTGGCTCCCTTGATATTTAGCATTGCCCTAGCGCGAGGCGGTATTTTTATCCAGTATTTCTGCCGAACGCATCAACTGAAGGCACTCGCGTCGGTAGCCTTCTTCGTCTTTTCCAAGCGCTGATTCTGCCAGCTCGATGACGTTGGCATAGGCAGCCGAGCCTTTATGCTCGCTTTTTCGCAACAGCATTCCGAATCCGGCAACACTCGACGACCAGCGTAAGTTGTTCGAGGCCATGTTCAAATTTTTCGCGTCGTTCTTTACGATTTCAGAAATCAATTGACTTCGTTCGCCATCGGGTTCCTTGTACCGAATTTTGACCGTGGCCATCTCGTTAGAAAACTTCATCGGCGCTGGGATTTGCCGTTCCTTCACCTCTCCATGGTACTTTAAGGGATCGATGTTCGCACCGCCTCCTTTTCCTACGGGCACAATCTCGTAGAGCGCCGTGACTATGTGCCCTACTCCCATTTCCCCAGCATCCTTCTTGTCGTCATTGAAATCCTCGTTGTTGAGTTTGCGGTTTTCGTATCCGATCAATCGGTACTCAGCTACAACTGCCGGATTGAACTCGACTTGGAGCTTCACATCCTTCGCAATCGTGAACAGGGTGCCGCCGAACTCACTGACCAAGGTTTTTTTGGCCTCTGTGAGGTTATCGATGTAGGCGTAATTTCCGTTTCCTTTGTCGGCGAGGATTTCCATCTTGGCATCCTTGTAGTTGCCCATTCCGAAACCTAGTACGGTGAGGAATACCCCTTCTTCCCTCTTTTCTTCGATAAGTCGTTGCATTTCTCCATCACTGGAGGCGCCAACGTTAAAATCTCCATCCGTGGCTAGGATAACACGGTTATTTCCTCCTTCTATCAACTGATCAGCAGCGACTTTGTAGGCGAGTTTAATGCCTGCTCCGCCGGCAGTGGATCCGCCTGATTCCAGTTTATCAATTGCTTCGTTGATCTTCCCTTTTTCATGCCCTGGGGTTGATTCTAAAACGAGTCCGGCTGCTCCTGCATAGACCGCGATGGCCACCTTGTCATCGTCCCTCAACTCACCGACCAGCATTTTCATCGCTGATTTTAGAAGGGGCAGTTTGTTGGGAGATCCCATGGAGCCAGACACATCAATTAGAAAAACCAAGTTGCTCGGCGGAAGCTTTGCCTTATCCAGTTCCTTGGCCTTGATTCCGATGTGCATGAGGTAGTGGTCGCTGTTCCATGGTGCCGTGGCCACTTCTGTAAATACGGCGACCGGAACGTCGCCTTTTGGCGCTTCGTAGTCGTAGTCAAAATAGTTGATCATTTCTTCGACGCGCACTGCATCGATCGGCGGTAGTTGCCCGTGGTTGATGAAGCGGCGCACATTGGCGTACGCAGCACGATCCACGTCTGCGCTGAAGGTGCTGAGTGGCTGATCGGTTACGCGATGAAAGATGTTCTCATTGATCGCACTGTACTGCTCCGTATTGTGTTGCTGTGTCCAGAAATTATCATGGGACACCGTTCCGTTGGTGTGGCTCATCGCCTTGAAATGTAATCGTCTTTTCACAGGCGCTGCCAATTGGGCAGCGTCCTCGCTGATTTCCACTTCATGCCCTTTAGCATCGCTGAGTGTTTCGTGCTTTCGAAAATCCAGCACTATATTCATGAACGTCTGACTCGAAACTCTGAATCGTCGTTTTCCGTAACCCGGTTTTGAAACGTCTATATCCGTTATTGGATTCGCCGAGAATAATGTAAACAGTCCGTTGGTATCTGTGAACGCTCTTTCCGTTGTATCTTTAGAATTCGTGATTACCACTGAAGCGAGTGCTTTACCTCGCGCATCGGTCACTTGTCCTTTGAGTATTGCGTTCTTTTGTTGTGCCTGAACGCTCATGAAGAGCGTGAGAAAGGCGATGAAGATGCTGAGCTTTTTCATTGTCCATTAATTTTGATGTTCGCATATAGGATGCGAATCCTGCAAGAATTCCATAAACCGCCCATAAATAAATTGGTAAACACCACGATCATAGATCTAGCGAACGCACCGGAACTCAGCGATGAAGAGCTTTACAGAACCTATGTTCTCGAAAAGGACAAAGAGATCTTCGCCAACCTGTTTCGGAAATACATGGCGTTGGTTTTCGGTGTCTGCATGAAATATGAGCGTGAAAAGCACGCAGCACAGGACAGCACCATGGAGATTTTTGAACGCTTGCTGCAGCATCAACCTGAGCGTCCCATTCACAACCTTAAGGCCTTTATTTATGTGGTTTCCAAGAACCATTGCCTGATGAAGAAAAGAGGAGAAAAGATCATTACCCTCGATTTTTCGGACGCTGATATGGAAAATGCAATGGAAGTGCATCCTATAGATATGGGTGAGCAAGAAGTACAAGAAGAGCTGTTGAAAAAATGCTTGAAGAAATTGAAAGACCTTCAGAAGGACTGCGTGCATCACTTTTATATCAATAAGAAGAGCTACCAAGAAATCAGCCGAGAACTGAAGGTAACGTTGAACGCGGTAAAAAGCCATATCCAAAACGGAAAACGCAACCTAAAAATCTGCATCGAAAACGAGCAATGAAGCACGAAAGCGACATATTAAAGCGAATCAAGAGCTACTTCATGCGGCGCAAAAGCGCCACGGAAGCACATCGCTTTGAGCGTGAAATGGAGCGCGACCCGTTTTTGTATGAGGCGATGGAAGGTTTGGAAGACTTGCTCACATCTGATATTCAACAAGCGCTCGATGAACTGGACGACCGACTTGATGAGCGATCACAACGGAGGGGGATGGTTTTCACTTGGCAGGCCGCGGCGATTGGGTTGGTCATTGTAGCCGGAACTACCGTCTTTGCCATCTTAGGTGGACAATCCAATGATCCCGACACAACAGGAACGCAAGGTGATTACAAGTACGATCCGAGGACAACCCAGCCATCATATGAAGCGATGGATGATGAACCAGCCTACGTGGTATCCGACTCAGTCGAGGACGAGGACGAGATCGAACCATCGTCAACATCGGAAGTTGAGCAAGCCCCGCCACCCGTTGAAATGGTGGCTTTTGAACCCGTCAAAGAAAGCACCACATTGGGAGGAGACTTGACCGCCAACGATCCGCTCCAAAACGAAATGCGCTCTTCAGAGTCAGACGAAGAAGACGTCGAAGCCGGCACCCTCGCTCATACTTCCAAGGCGGTTGAGTCGATTGCGGTTAGCGAAGATGAAGTATCGATGGCGCCTTCAAAATCACTACAAGTACAGGAGTTAAAATCCAAGGCATCCTCCGCGCGCCAAAAATCTGAGTCCGCAGATCCGACGTCCGCTCCAGAAGGTGGGATGGATGCTTATAGGGCCTATTTGAAGAACAACCTGCAGCGTACAACCGGAATGCCGTTAGGTGAAGTTGTTCTGAGCTTTGAATTCGACCGGAATGGTACGCCGAAGAGCGTCAAGGTTGAAAATTCATTGTGTACCGCCTGCGATGCAGAAGCCATTCGCCTGATCGAACAAGGGCCTAAATGGAATGCTCCTGATAGAAAAGAACGCGTTTTTATCACGGTGAGCTTTGATAGATGATGCGGCGAATCGTCATATCGACGGTGGCGCTCTGTTTTTTCTCTTTGACATTGAATGCTCAATCGAAGAAGCAGCTGTTGACCGATGGCATCGATGCCTACGAAAGACATGATTATCAGGTTTGTGTGGATCTTTTGAATCAACTGATTGCCAAAACAGAGAAAGACAGCGCTGCGTATTACTACCGAGGAATGGCGCTTGCCAAGCTCCAAGACTACTCAAACGCGCACATCGACCTTTCTAAATCCATTGCACTCGCCCCTCGGTTCTTTGAGGCCTATAAGGAAAGAGGGAAAATAAGCGCTTTACGTGGACTTTCTACCCAAGCGATCACCGATTTCAATGCGGCCCTACAGATTCAACCCAATTATTCGGATGCGTACTTTAACAGAGCATTGGTTTTCCTACACCAGGAAAATTTTCACAGCGCGAAAGATGATTTGACAAGGGTGATCGAAATGAATCCTAAGGATGTTGAAGCCATCTATATGAGAGGAAAGGCCTACTTATCAATGCACGACTACGAACACGCGATGGTGGATTTGAATCGCTGCATAGCACTTTATGGCACACACGTTTTGGCGCACAAAGAGAGGGGTAAACTAAAAGCGATCTTAGGTGACTACCTCGGTTCAATCGAAGATTTTACAGTGGCCATCGAACTCCAGCCTGACTTTGTTGATGCTTTGTACAATCGGGCTATTTCATCGTACAATTTGAAGAAATACGCGGATTGCGTGGCAGACATGAACTTGGTAATAGCACAAGATGAAACCGACGCAGAAGCCCATTACTACAAGGGAATGGCGCATTACAAACTCGGTCAAAAGCTCGAAGCCTGTCCCGCCCTTAGCAAAGCAGGAGAGCTCGGTAAATTCGATGCCTACGAGGTAATCAAAGTGTATTGTCGCTGATCAAAGTCTGACCGCTACGACACAGATGTCGTCAATCTGTTCGTGGTCTGTACCCATCCATGCTAAAATCGTGTTGTTCAGCGCCTTTTTTTGCTGCTCCATCGGAAGATGATAGATTTCGATGAGCTTTCGCTTGAGTGCGGCGTACTTGAACTTCTTGCCTTTCGGTCCTCCGAACTGGTCAGGGTAGCCGTCTGAAAATGAATAGACGACATCACCTTTTTTTGCTTTGAAGCTGTGCCGCTCAAAGGGAACCATGTCACCCGAATAATAGCCAACCGGCATCTTAGACGGTTTCACTTCGAACAAGCCGATGCCGTTGATCTCTTCCCAGGCTTCTATTTTCGTTCCATCCAGTTGCTCCAACGGATCGTTCGAATTGCGCAGTACGTACATTGGATTGTTTGCTCCTGCAAATTCCAGGACCATCGACGATGGCTCAAATGAACAGAGGGCCATGTCCATCCCGTCTTTCTGTTGACCTTCTTCACCGGTCTGATTGAGCGCGAAAATGACTCCTTGGCGTGTTTCATTTAAGATAAGGTCAGGGTGATCGAGCTCTTTTTCATTGATGCAGTCGTTGAGTAATGAAGCACCAATCATACTCATGAACGCACCAGGAACACCGTGTCCTGTGCAGTCTGAAGCCGTGAAGAATATTTTGCCGTTTCGCTCCGAAAACCAAAAGAAATCACCGCTTACGATGTCCTTGGGCATGAAGATGATCATCGCCTCATCGAAATGGTCGTTCAGTTCGCCCATGTTGGGCAGCATCGCCTCTTGAATTCGACTCGCGTAGTTGATCGAATCGGTAATGTCCTTGTTTTTGTGTTCGATGATCTCTTTTTGTTGCACCACTTCAGCGGTTCGTTCAGCGACTACTCTTTCAAGGTATTCTTTCTCCTCTTTTAGCTTCATCTCTCGGTAACTGATGAAGGCATAGATCAAAATGATGAGGGCGATGAAACACAGGATATAAAAAAGGGTGGTCTGGTACCAAGGAGGCTTAATGGAAAATTTGAATTCTGCCGGTTCGCTCTGTTTGCCGTTGGCATCAATAGCTACCACCTTAAACGTGTACGTGCCAGGTGTGAGACCTGGGTAGGTAATTTGTCGGTCTGACTGCGGCGGTGACCACACCTCTTCTGCGCCTTCGAGTACATGACGGTACAATACCTTCTCGGGATTGACATGGCTGATCCCGGTAAACTGAAATGTCAACTGGCGATCTGTGTGCCTGAGTTCCAGTTGCTTGGGCAACCCATTCCAAGGCATGAGTTCATCGGAATAATCAGACCAATTGACATCTTGATAAAACAACTTCACGCCATCGATGTGGACCTGAGGTTCTGTGTGAATTTGGGGTTCAAGGGATGGACGAAACAAGGTGGCTCCTATAGGGGTGCCGAACCAAACTCGGCTGGTGTTGTCGACGAATATTGCATTGAAATTAGTTTCTACGCCCAAGTAGCCATCTGATTTTTCATAGCTCGTAACCGAGGTAATCTCGGAATCTTCGATCACGATTCGGTCAAATCCATGATTGAAGCCCGCAATCAAGGTATGCGCATCCATGAATGCGATGTCCGTGTAAGATTGCGAACTGAGATCAGGGTGTTCCATCTTTTGGATATTGACGCTATCAGAGGTATGCGCATTGAGCCAAAAAAGTCCACCTCCGTTGGTGGCGATAAAGATGTTCCCTCTGGCATCCTCAGCAAGGGTATTGATTCGTTTGTAGGTGAGTCCTTCCACTTCATCAAACGTTTGAAGCTGGCTTCTGTCGTACTTGGCGAGGCCCCCTAACGTAGCAAACCAAATGTTGCCCTTTTGATCCTCGATGATGTCGGTTACCGTATTGTCGATGAGCCCTTCTTCTGTCGTGATGTTCAACACCCGATCTCCGGCAATGGCTGAAACTCCGTACTTGGTACCGCACCAAATCACACCTAATCTGTCTGCGTGAATTACGTTGACCACATTGCTCAATAGCCCTGTGGCTTCTGTGTAGGTATCCAAGAATTTTCCGTCGTAACGAACGACCCCATTCTCTGTTGCTGCCCAAATGTGATCATTGGTGTCGATCGTGACGGAGCTCACGTAGTTGCCTGGGAGGCCCGTGTTGGCCGTTAGGTAATCGAACTCAAACGATAGTGGGTCGCGCTGCACGGCGATGCCTGAGCCATACGAAGAGAAGAGCAATCTTCCATCTTCGAATTGTCGAATGCAATACACTTGATCGAGAAAAAACCCGGAAGATTCTGTCAGGTGAATAAAATGCTCTCCGCTGAATCTTGCCAGTCCGTTGCCGTTGGTTCCAATCCAAACGTTCCCTTCTCTGTCCTCCAGCAAACAAAGAAGTTGGTTATTGGGCAATCCGTTGACCTCGGTAAACGAAGCAAACACGCTTCCTTCTTTTCTTCTCAATCCTTTGGAATTGGTCGCGATCCAGAGACGGGCATCGGCGTCTATGTGAAGATCCCACACGGTGTTATCGCCAACCTCTGATGCTAGGCCGTAGATTTCATCCACTTGGTACCCCCCCGCTTCAGTCGGAGAAAGATGGAAAACGCCTCGGTCATAGCTTCCTACCCACATCCCGCCATTGCCGTCTTTCTCGAGGCAAATGATCAGGGAGCTGGGGATGTCAATTGTTCCTTTTAGCCACTGAACAGAAATGGAATCACCGCTTTGGGCGACGATGTCAATTCCGCCATAAAAGGTCGCAAACCAGAGATTTCCATCGGGCCCTTCGTCGATTTCAAAAATGAAATTATTGCTCAGCCCACTCGATTGGTCAAAGTTCTTGATCGAAAATGAGTCTTTTGAGAGTTCCTCAATCACGTTGACACCCGCATCGTCGGTCCCGGCCCAAATCCTGCCCTTTTCGTCTTCAAAAAGGCAAAGAATGTTGGTTCCCCGGAGTCCGAGTTTCGCATCGATCGTCTTGAAGCGAATTCCATCGTAGACGGAAATTCCTTCGTTGGTTCCGAGCCATATTCTCCCGTCATCGGCTTCGAGCATTGCCCTCACCTCATTCCCCACCAGCCCATCTTTTTTCGTCAGCGTGGTGAACACAGTGCCATCGAAGCGATTGACTCCTCCACCCAAGGTACCTACCCACAGGTATCCGCGCTTGTCTTGGAGGAGGCAGGTTACGTTTGAATTTGAAAGCCCTTCTTCAAGGGAAAATCCCTTGAACGATAGCA
>JAVKEP010000061.1:0-6295 GCA_040221375.1 Cryomorphaceae bacterium | reverse complement strand
GTATATGTTAATATATGTTCCAAGAGACCAATGTCCCAATCTTCAATTACATCTACTGCAAGCTGATAATCATTCACGTGGGTATAGGAGCTGTTATTCGCAAAATCTGGCCCATCAATCCTTGGATAGCCAATAAAATAGTCGGGTCCGCTTGCAACGTATATAGCTGAGTCGAGAATGTCACAGAGAATCGTGCCGGATAGTCCGATTTGCGTGAAGTCAAAAGTATGCACGTTGACAGAATTTGGCACATTCTCATAATCGATAAATGATACGGATACCATCGTGCTATTTGTAGTTGGGTTAGTCTTAACTGCAACATCAGGCCGATCGCTGAAACATGTCTGAATACATTCGAACTCAACAAGTGAAGAGAGGCTTAACGCGCTTGGAACTGCTACATCTCCGATAGCATTAACTTCCGTATTCGCCGTATTGTTGAAAACGATTACTGCTTTTCCATCAATCGAAACATCAATATGAGGTTGATATTGGCTTGGCATTATGGAATTGACCGGAGTACTTGGTTGAATTAGGCTTAATGCCGTGCCATCAAACTCCCAAGCTTCATATCGGACTGTGCTGTTGACCCCAGAGTTCACATCGCCGTCTGGATCTACGGTATATGCAACAATAATGTTCACAGTTGGCAAGTTCCTCGGGTCTATTATAACGTCTGGATTAATCACTATGCCATAATTGTTCCCATCCAATATCTCAATGAATTGATCTCCAGCATACTCAATTGCAAAAGAGGGGGTGATTCCATCCCAACAAAATGCCCTCAAAGGGACATCATTAAAGGACACGACATATGTCCCAGAATTTGTTACAGCAGGATCCAATCCAATTGTTTGGGTCGATGAAATTGGAAATATAAAGTTCTGATTCTGCGCAAGTAGTATGAAATGAGGAAAGAGAATTAAAAAGATTGCCAGAATCAATTTAGAATGTGGCATATGCCTTATTTTTAGTAGGATTCGTTTACAAGGTACTTATTTTCAGTTGTATTTGGAGAATGATCTTCCCTCTATGATAATTTTCCATTCGCGGCCAACCCTTGACTTATCGTAGCGTTTAATAGGGGAGAATATCTGCTATATTTGAAATCCATATGCCGTTGAAAAATTTCATTGGAACCTGTTTTCTTTTGTGCTCGCTCATTTTAAGCTATTCCTGCTGTGCGCAGTGTATACAAACGGTTAATTTTAATACGTGGGAATCTACAGGTGATAGCGCGGTGTGCTTCAATGCACCATGGCTCATTCAGTCAAGCGGTACCGAGCTGCTTTCGGGGTGCAATACGAACTTTCCAACCATGTTTGTAGGACCTGATACACTGATAAATGTTAGGGTCACAGGTACATTTCGTGTGGAAAATTATTCCGATGACGATTACATCGGCTTTGTATTTGGATTTCATGAAACATGGGATTACACCTGGACGACCGGTTGGATGGACCACGAATATTACTTGTTCGATTGGAAAAAGAACAATCAAACCTATGCTGGGTATTCCGCCCTTGAAGGCTTTTCGCTCGATAAAGTAAACGGATCATGGAACCATACAATTCCCTCAGTCTTCCCGAGTTTTTGGGTTCATACGAATAGCACTGCTTTTACCGTACTTCAGACGGATTATTCTACTACCAATGGGTGGGTACCTTATACTTACTATGACTTTGAATTGCTTTACACGCCTACGAGAGCAGTTATTTTGATTGATTCTGACACCATCTTTGATCAAGGAGGATGCTTTGAACCGGGATTATTTGGCTTTTACAATTACAGCCAAGAGGCGGCCCGCTACCTCAACTTCAACTATGAGCTGTACGTCGATTACCAGATTGAAAGCGAACATGTTTGTTTTGAGGATACCGCCAAATTTTTCTTCATCGATACGGGTGGGTGCGCAGGAGCCAATGCCTTTTCAAACCTCGATACGTTCTACTGGGAACTGGGCGATGGTACGCTCAGCACGGACACCAACCCTTCCCATATCTACCAATACCCGGATACCTTTTTGGTCTCGCTCATAGCTACAGATATCAATGGGTGTACGGATACCATGACCAAGGAAATTTACATCCATCCGCCAGCGGTAGCAGGAATTCAAGCACTGGACGGCTGCTATGCCGACTCTTCACAATTGCTCGATTCAACCTACTTACCCATGGGCGGAAACGTCGTCGATTGGCAGTGGAGCATGGGAGATGGTTTGGGATGGGACACCGTCCAAGATCCGTTGTATTTATATGGCTCTGCAGGAACATATACTGTTCAGTTGATCATAGAAACAAACGCAGGTTGCGTCGATACGGCCGAATCGGAGATCGAAGTTTTTGGACTTCCCGACGTTCAATTTGATTATCAAAATGCTTGTGAGGGCTTTGCGGTGCAGCTCCATGATGTTTCCAATGCAACGACGTTTCCTATCATCGCCAACGGTTGGGACGTTGACAACGACAGTATCATAGAATACACAGGGCTCAATGTGAACCATACCATCAACAACTACGGGACGTATCCCATAGAGCTGATCGTGACCGATTCATTTGGTTGCCGTGACTCGCTTACCAAAATCATCTCGGTGCATCCCATGCCTGAGCCGGATTTTTACGTTCCCGGCGTTTGTCACAACGATCAAACTCAATTGATCGATAGCAGTGAAGTAGCCCAAGGCAACATTACTGGGTGGCTTTGGGAATACGGCGATGGTAACAGCTTTTCGTACACGGGCAACAACCCACCGCTCCCAGGACCCACTCATACCTATGACAACCCAGGCCCTAAAAATGTGCAGCTCACCATTACCACCGATAGCGGTTGTGTGGATAGCTTCACAAAGACCATCCAAGTGTACTACTTGCCCGTAGCAAACTTCATCGCAGATACGGTGTGCGACAATGAAAACACTGCTTTTCTGCAGACGTCTTACAACCAAAGCGGTAACCTGAGCTATTTCAAGTGGGAATTTGGCGATGGTGACTCCGCATTCTCCGCCACCCCGATGCACAACTACACCACCCCAGGTGAGCACGTAGTAACATTGACGGTAAAATCAAACCTCGGGTGCGCAGACACGGTTCAGAAGCCGATCCGCGTTTATCCTACCCCCAATACTGCCTTTGGTTGGTTAAACAATGTTTGCGAAGGGGATCCACTTCCGTTCAACGACCAAAGTACCATCCCACAGGTAACGCCTGGGGGCGATCAAATCGTAGCTTGGCAATGGGTGTTTAACTCCTCAGATTCTCAATCCATTCAGCACCCGACCTACCAAACCACAGTATTCGAAGACATCGATGTTTACTTGAGAACGTGGAGCAACCACGGATGCACGACGTTCGATGAAAATACAGCATCGATCTTCCCGCTGCCTAAGGCGAGCTTTACGTTTAATCCTGCTTGTGCAGAGGACTCTTCTAAATTCACCAATACGTCTAAAGTGTTGAACGGTACCATAGCCGAGACCTATTGGTATTTTGGAGACGGCGGATACGCTGAGAGTGAACACCCTTATCACACGTATGCCCTTCCTGGAACGTATTCGGTCACATTAGTTTCTTATTCCAACAAAGGATGTGTTGATTCAGTGACCAAGGAAGTAGTTATCCCAGCCACCCCGGTAGCGTCGTTTGACATCCTACCGGATGAAGGATGTTCTCCTTTACGCCTGAATTTTGCGAACCTGAGCAGCCTCAGCACCGGAAGCTTGAGTTATCAATGGTTCTTGGATGATTCGCTCTTCTCACTGTTCTCAGACCCAGGAATCGTCATCGTGAACGATACGTTGGTGCCTACTTTCCACACCGTCAAGCTCATCGCAACCAGCGACCTGGGATGCAAACACACCTCGACCAAAGAAGAGGGTATTACCTTGTTGCCGGCTCCGGTTGCAGCGTTCGACATGGCAGAAGCCTCGTACAATATGTACAACCCACTGGTTCAGTTTCACAATCAGTCGCGCTACGGCATTCGATGGAAATGGACGTTCGGCGACGGCGGTGAATCCGAGGATTTCGCTCCTTCACACCTGTATACTGCCTCAGGTAAATACCCCGTTCAACAAGTGGTTTGGAATGAGTATGGATGCTCCGATACGGCCCGCAGTCCTGTGTCTAAGCGCGATGGTATGTACGTAGGTGAGCAATGGCATTTGCCCATCGACCCAATTACTACAGTATTCATTCCGCAAGCTTTCACGCCCAACGGTGACGGCATCAACGACACATGGTTTGTGAAAGGATTCAATGAAAGCAAATTGTTTGAGATTGAAATTTACAATCGGTGGGGAGAATTGATGTTTGAAAGTGCGAGCATGAATTTCAAGTGGGACGGCCTCATGCCAAACAGCAACAAGTATGCCCCCAATTCGTCGTATGTCTACCAAATCCGGTACATGACATCAGATGACCAGGAAAGGGAGGTGAGGGGAAGCTTCATCCTTGCGCGGTAAAACTTTCAGCAGTGAATTTGTTGGCCGATCACACATGGCAAATGCTTGACGAAGATGTGGAAATATAGTACCCTGATCTTACTGCTCCTTACAACCGTTCGATGTTCCACCCCCGAAGAACAAGAATTGCTCGCCATACGCGGGTTGATGGAAAACCAAGTCAAGGCTTGGAATCAGGGAGACATCGATCAATACATGCACGGATACTGGGAAAGCGATGAATTGACGTTTACAGGAGGCAAGGAAAAGACGATGGGCTATGCCAAGGCATTGGAACGCTACCACAAAGCTTATCCTACCCAAGAGAAAATGGGACACTTGGCATTCGAAGACCTGGACATACAGCTTACAGGAAGCGGATCTGCATTTGCTACAGGAAGGTGGAAATTACTGAGGAGGAGCGATACACTCAGCGGCAGATTTACCTTAGTTTGGCGCAAGTTCAACGGCAATTGGCGGATCATTGCAGACCATAGTTCATAAATTTCGCATTCCTTTGCTCTGCTTTCTTACATTTGAAGCTAAGAACCCGATGATGAAAAGAATCCTTTTGTTGCTTATTCTCAGCCTGTTGACGGTCACCGTTAGCTACGCTCAGAAGAAAGTAAATACCGATCAGGAGATGATCAAAGGCGACGAGGATCTGGCAGATGACTACTTCTTCAATGAGAATTACAGCGCTGCGCTCAATCAATACTTGGCATTGCTCCAAGAGGATCCAGAAGATTTAAAGTTTAACTATAACGCAGGATTGTGCTACCTCAATTCGGATTTCGAGAAAATTCGCTCGATTCCCTATTTCGAAAAGGTCATCTTTTACGATGAGGAGGCTTCTACGGTCTACTACCTCATGGGGCAAGCCTACCAGAGCGACTTCCAATTCGATCGGGCCATCGACATGTTCAATAAATTCATCGAGTTCTACGATCTAGGTTCGGAGTTTTTAGAAGAAGACGCCGAATTACAAATCGAATACTGCGAGAACGCGTATGAGTTAATGAAGTTCCCCAAGGATTGCACCTTTGAGAACCTCGGCGGTCATATCAATAGTGAACACCCCGACTACTTCCCATTCGTCACAACCGACGAACGATTCATCGCATATACTTCGAAACGCGATGACGGCAGTTCACTGCAGCCCGATGGAACGTTTGCCTCCAATATCTACTATTCCAATGTGGTTGACGGTGAATACACGGACGGCGTGCCGATGCCAGGCGCGACCAACGACCCAAATGAAAGCGAAGTAATTGTTGGAATGTCAGGTGATGGCTCGAGCATGCTCTTGATGAAGGGGTTTGAAGGGATCAGTGGAGACATTTTTCAAGGCGATTTTTCAGATGATCGTTTGACCAACATCCGTCCATTGGATGACAAGGTGAACAGTAAGTTTCGTGAAATTGCCGCCTCTTTTTCTGAGGATGGAAACTCCATCTACTTCGTAAGCGATCGCCCAGGTGGCTATGGCGGCACCGACATTTGGATCATCAAGAAGGTCCCGACTGGAAAATGGGGCGTCCCCTTCAATGCGGGCCCAGACGTCAACACAGAACTCGATGAAGATTTTCCTAACCTGTCTCCGGACGGAAAATACCTCTACTTCAGTTCAAAAGGACACTTCTCCATGGGCGGTTATGACATCTTTAAATCCAAGTGGAACCCGGACAGCAACCGATTCATGAATCCCAGGAACTTGGGTTATCCGATCAATTCGGTGGACGATGACATGAACTTCAGGGTATCGCGAACAGGTCGTTATGGCTACATGTCTGCCTTGAGAGAAGATGGATATGGAGATTACGACATTTACCGAATCACCATCAACGAGGTAGAAAG
>JAVKEP010000060.1:0-41249 GCA_040221375.1 Cryomorphaceae bacterium | reverse complement strand
CGATTAAGGTCGTGAATGACCGTTCGATGAAATTCCTTGAATCTTACTTGAACAATGCCTCACCTACTGGATTTGAGTCGGAAGGGCAAAAGTTATGGTTGGCGTATATCAAACCGTACATCGATGAATATTTTGTGGATACCTATGGTACGGTGGTAGGTGTCATAAACCCTGAAGCGAAGTACAAAGTAGTAATTGAGGCCCACGCCGATGAAATCTCTTGGTTTGTGCATTACATTGATGACAATGGATTCATTTACGTACGTAGAAATGGAGGGTCAGATCACCAAATTGCCCCTTCTAAACGGGTGAATATCCATACAGATAAAGGCATTGTCAAGGCCGTGTTTGGCTGGCCGGCAATCCACACACGGAAGGCAGGTAAGGAAGAAACGCCCTCGGTGGACAACATCTTCCTGGATTGTGGAGCTCGATCCAAGAAAGCGGTCGAAGAAATGGGCGTTCATGTAGGATGCGTAATTACATATCCTGATGAATTCATGGTCCTCAATAACGACCACCTGGTGGGACGGGCGCTGGATAACCGAATGGGGGGATTCATGATTGCCGAAGTAGCGCGATTGCTCAAGGAAAACAAGGTGAAATTGCCCTTCGGGCTCTACATCGTGAATTCGGTGCAAGAAGAAATCGGCTTGCGAGGGGCCGAAATGATCGTAGAGCGGATCCGGCCGGACGTAGCCATTGTGACGGACGTGTGCCACGATACGAATACTCCGATGATTAAAAAATTGGAACAAGGCGACTTTAAATCCGGAGATGGGCCGGTATTGAGCTATGCCCCATCCGTTCAAAACAATCTATTGAAGCTCATTATAGAGGCCGCTGAGGCAAATAACATCCCATTTCAACGCATGGCAGCGAGTAGGTGGACGGGAACGGATACCGATGCTTTTGCTTTCGGAGCCGGAGGAGTCGCTTCGGCACTGATTTCATTGCCGCTGCGCTACATGCATACCACGGTTGAGATGGTTCAAAAACAGGACGTAGAGAACGTGATCCGACTGATTTACAATGCCCTTCAGAAGATCCAGAACAACCATGATTTCCGTTACTTGAAATAAAGAGTGACGGTTATGTTTTGAGTGCCCCGACGTAAATTCTATCGTTGGGACATATTTATTTGGAGGATTCAGGCGCCATTCATCATAACTCATGTGCAGCGCTTGGCACAAATCCTACCTTTGGCGCCTCAAATTTATTGAGCAAAACAAATGGATAGAAATACGTTAACGGGGTTGGTCCTTATTGGAGCCATTTTAATAGGCTACAGTTATTGGATGCAACCTTCTGAAGAGGAGATTGAAGCTCAGCGCAGAAAGCAAGAAGCGGCGGCGGCTCAAACGATTGAAGCATCGGAGTCAGACACGGTTAATGATCAGGCAAGTTTTGCAGAAGAAGCAGCGCCTCCTAAGGCCGTTTCTTCCCTCGACTCAGCCGCTCAGGCGTTGCAGGATTCGTTGGATGCCATCCGTCGGACCCAGCGTTTTGGCAGTTTTGCCAATGCCGCGAAAGGCACAGAGCAACTGCATACCTTAGAAAATGACGCCGTGAAACTGACGCTCTCTAACAAAGGAGCGGCGCCGGTAATCGGCCAAGTCAAGGAGTATGTCACGCATGATTCCATGCCATTGCTGGTCTTTGACAAGGAGACCTCTAGTTTCAATTTCAATTTTTGGACCGATGCGAATACCGAGCTGCAGAGCAGCGAGCTTTATTTCGTTCCTGTGCCAGGTGAAATGTCCCCTAGAAAGGCCGTGTATCGTTTGTACGGAGCATCGGAGCAGCAATATTTGGAGGTGAGTTATCAGCTGGCTGCAGGAGAGCATTACTTGATAGATGCTGCCGTTACGGCGGTAGGCATGGACGCGTTGCTCGATGCCAGCGAAGACATGTTTGAGCTTTCATGGAAGCTCCAGGCACCTGCGCATGAAAAGAGCCGAGAACAAGAGCAGCAGAAGACCACGATGTACTACAAGTACATGGACGACGAAGCGGATTATATCTCAGAAACCAGCTACGAAGAAGAGGCGCTTGAGGCTACCATACACTGGGTAGCGTACAAACAACAATTCTTCTCTGCAGCTTTGATTTCAGAAGAAGGATTCGCCAAGGAAGGAGCTTATGTAGAGACGATCGAATTGGTGGACCCGGCCTATACCAAAGGGCTGGGTGCGAGCTTAGGACTATCTTTCAGAGACAGCAGAAGTGCGACTGCTCCATTTCAGATTTTTATCGGGCCAAACCACTATCAAACGCTAAGCGGCCTTGAAATCGGCCTTGAAGACCAGATTGATTTGGGCTGGGCAATCTTCGGTTGGGTGAATCGATGGTTGGTGATTCCTACGTTTAACTTTCTAGATCGGAATACCGGATTGAGTTATGGCATCATCATTTTGATTCTGACCATTTTCATCAAGATGTTGCTCTTTCCGCTTACTTGGAAAAACTACGTGTCGAGCGCTCGAATGCGTGTCCTCAAGCCTGAAATCGAGGAACTGAATAAGAAGCACGAAGGGAAAGATCCGATGCAAAAGCAGCAGGCGACCATGGCGCTCTACCGAAAGGCCGGTGTAAACCCAATGGCAGGATGCATTCCGATGGTGTTGCAGCTCCCGATTCTCTATGCGATGTTTCGTTTCTTCCCTGCCAGCATCGAATTGAGGCAGGAGTCCTTTCTCTGGGCAGATGATTTGAGCTCGTATGATTCCATTATGCAACTGCCTTTCGAAATCCCTTTTTACGGTGACCACGTGAGCTTGTTCACCGTTTTGATGGCCATATCCACCTTCTTCTATTCGAAGTACAATATGGATATGTCGGGTGGAGCAAATGCGCAAATGCCTCAAATGAAGGTCATGATCTATTTCATGCCATTCATGCTATTGTTTTTCTTCAATAGCTATGCATCTGGATTGAGCTACTATTACTTGACGGCCAACGTCGTTACCATGTTACAGCAATTTGTGGTGAAGCGGTTCTTCATCGATGAAGACAAGATTCACCGACAAATTCAGGAGAACAAGAAAAAACCGAGTAAAAAATCAGGATTTCAGCAAAGGCTGGAAAAAATGGCGAAGGATCGAGGATACAAAGCGCCTAAAAAATAGAATAATGAGGTACCTAAGTTTGATTCTTATCCTTGCGGCATTCAGCATTGGTGCGTGCAAGAACAACGAACCGGCAACTACCAAAACGGAAGAGCCCGCACCAAAGCCTAAAAGCAAGGCAGGTAAAACCCTCACCCCGCCCATTGGTGCGCCCAAAGTAAATCCAGCAGATAGGAGAAAGGCCCCAGAGCAACAAGCAGAGGCTTCGGCTGAAAAGTTGGACGGGAGCGCACCAGAGAATGGAGGAATAGAAACGAAATCGACCACCAAAACAGTTCGACCAACGATTGGCGAAAATCAGTTTTTTGGTATGTACCGGTCGCCTTGCTTTGGACAGTGTCCGATCTATAACATCGACATTGACCTGCAGGGGCATGCGGTACTAGAAGGAAAACGGTTTTTTGACTACATCGGGTTTTTCGAAGCTGACTTTAGCGCGGAGACCATGCAACAAATGATCGATCTCGCAAATAAGTACGGATACTTTGGGTTCGAGCACAGCTACGACGCCAATGTGACGGATGTGCCTTCGGTTCTCACCATACTCAGAAGTGGAGATAATGTACATTGGGTGTACGACCGAATGGGTGCACCAGAAGGACTTCACGCCTTTGAACGTGACATGGAGGACATCATAAAGCAACAGCGATGGACAAAGATCGAAAAGAACGCTGGAGACCAATGATGAAGCATCCATACGTTTATGCTTTGCTGACAGCACTTCTTTTGATCGGCTGCAGCTCACCTGAAGATTCTACTTCTGACGCTTCTTCTGGAATGGAAGTTCCTGAAGGTTGGATTTACTACCGGGTAGCGAATCCTTCATATGATCTCACGGCACCAGTAGGATGGGAGTTGGACACCACAGGGAAGATGAATACCTCGATGATTTTGTTTACTCCGGCAGATTCAACGAATGACTATTTCAAGGAAAACATCAACCTTATTCTCGACGACGTCAGTGCCAACAACCTTAGCATCGATGCCTACGTGGAACAGGCAGTAGGAATGATTCGTGAATTCATTACGGACCTCGAACAACTCGAGGTTAAAAAAGAAGGCGAGGACTATTGGCTGACATATCTAGGAAGGCAGGGAACCTTAAAAGCGTCGTACTACCAAAGAATCATGGTGAAAGACGGAAGAGCGTACATCCTTACCTACACTTCTATAGACGGAAAGCCATCAAAAAGCCATGCGCTAGCACAAGAAGTGATTCGGCGTTTTCAATTGCGCTAGCTTATCCTAATTGTCCAGCGACGTTTCCACTTCCACAAGCTAGTCTTCTATTCCTCGCTGCGTGGGTTAGGGTTGCTGGGTTTGCTTGGTATCTAGCCGCTCTACTTCCAAGGTAGCAGCCACGGTTGAGAATAGCGAGATGTATCCGGCGGTCATTGGACCGATGAAAGGAATCAACATCCAAAGTGCAAAGGGAGCTCCTATACCCATTGTATGAAAACGGTGCTTCCAAACGAAACGGCTGCTCTCGCTGACACTTCGATGTTTGCGTTCGAGCGAGTAATCCATGAAATTGTAACCGTAGAAGTAGCCATTGATCAAAAAGAGCAAAAGCGGAACAAAGGCTCCGATCAACGGAATGAATCCCAGCGCAATACAGACCACGGATAAGCTGAGTTGGATGAATCCATTTCTAAGAGCTAAACCTGCTGCCCTCAGGAGGTCTTTGATGAAGCGAGTTAGATGAAAAGCAGGTACAGATTTTTCCATTCGCGCGGCTACAGTTTCGCTCAACCATGTTAAGACAGGTGCCATCAACAGCAGAATGATTGAACCGCCGAAAAATGCAAAGACGAAATACAGGATGATCCGCATGACGATCCAGAGGAGCCAGTAAAGTATGTCTTGAAGTACATCAGCCCATTCAGGCAGCCAATCAATCGTGGTGACCCATATATCGATGGTGTCAGAAATGCTCTTCGTAGCCCACGAAGTGAGGCTCAAGCCACCGTAAAAAACGAGCATCGTAATGAGGGTAGGAAACCACAGAAACCAACCCAGTCTCTGGTGGAATAAGAATTGGATGGCCTGTCTATAGGCAGAGAGCGCTTTCATATCAGCTCACGTTCTCAACCAAGGGGGTCAGGTCGATCTGGTTTCGTTGAAGGCTGATCATTCCGTTCTGCTCCATTTTCTTCAGCAGCCTAGAAACGACTTCGCGGGAGGTGTTGAGGTCGTTGGCGATTTCCTGATGTGTTGTATGAATGGTGGTTGTTTCGAGCGTGCGAGACTGCTTGATCAGGTAGAATTCCAAGCGTTCATCCATTGCCTTGAACGCAATGGCGTCCACGACGGTAAGTATTTCCTCAAACCTTGACCGGTACGTCTCAAGCACAAAATAATACCACGATTTATATTCGAGCATGAGTTGGTCCATCTTATCAATCGGCACCAAAATCGCCGTTGATGGCCGCATTGCTCGAGCCATTACTTCAGAAGTCTTTTGTTGGGATGCGCATACCATGGAAAGGGCGCATGCATTGCCTGGTTCAATAAAATAGACGAAAAACTCACCTCCGTCCTCCCCTTCGCGGTACAGCTTCACGAGCCCATCAACTACCAACATGGTCGACCGAAAATATTGCCCCGTTCGCATCATTTCCTCGCCTTCCTCAAACTCCTTGATGCTTCCTTCCTTGGCAAGGCGCTCGATCAATTCGGGTTCGAACATCGGGAACTTATCCGAGAGTAATTCCTTGATCCTTGCATTCATAATCTTGTCGTACTTCTATCAAATATAATCCACAATAGCTGGATCAATCCTCCGAATTCGCCGGAATAGCATGCTATTTCTCATGTTTTTTAAATCCATGGACCACTTGGGCCAAAAAGCCCGAAGGGAAGCTTTCTGAACCTGGGAAACCAAGCTTTACGTGGGCATCATCTTTAGGAATGGCGTTGGTCTTGAAAAGGTAGTCCCAAAGACTCAGTGAAATTCCGAAGTTCATGCCTTTGCGATGTCCTTCAGGAAGGTTGTAGGCATGGTGCCAAAGGTGCATCACCGGATTGTTGAGAACGTATTTAAGCGGCCCGTATGTCAGGTGAACATTAGCGTGATTCAAATGACCAATCGCTATTGCGAAATAGAATACGATGTATGCTTGTTCAGGAGTGAAGCCACCGATGAGCATTACCGCGATGTACTTCATGGGTGCGTAGAAAACATTCTCCATCCAATGGTACCTCAAATGTGCTGCGAAGCCCATTTCTTCAACTGAATGGTGCACCTTGTGAAAGGTCCACAAGAAGTCAAAGCGATGTAAAAGGACATGGGTAAACCATTGAATGAAATCTGTGACGACGAAAAAAACCAAGAGTTGAAGCCAAGGATTCAATTGTGAAATATCAACCAGGGCCAAGCTGCTGAGGCTTCCTCCAAATAAGTCTTTGAACGCCAATTCCGTGACGTTCGAAAATGCCATGAATATGATCAGCTTAAACAAGTAGAAATTGAAGAACATGTAGAAGGTATCCAACCAGAAATCTTTCCGAAAGACCGACTGTTCTTTTCTCCATGGGAAGGCAATTTCCAATCCCCAAACCACCAAGGATAGCACGATTAACCACCAGAAGTAGTTCACATACCACGGGTCTACTTGGAAGGTGATTTCCCTCCACATGTATCCCCCGAAGTTTGAAAACGACGTAAGAAAAACCTCCCAATACTTTTCCATCACTCTTCTCTATGCTTCATTATCACGGAAGGCGCCCGCAAGTTATTTCCAACCGCTGTAGCCCCCAGCTAGGTTATGCACTTCTTTAAAGCCCATTTCCTTCATTTTATTTTGCGCTGTCTTACTCCTACCTCCAGCTGCGCAGTATACCAATACTGGTGCAGTTTTGTTTAACTGGGAGAGCTTGCTTTCAAAATCTGGTTTAGAGATGTCTATTTGCGTAGCGCCTTCTATGACGCCCTGCGAAACCTCGCCATCGGTGCGTACATCGATGACCTGCAAATTGGGTCGGTCTGCCATGAGGGATTTTGCCTCAGCATTGTCAACATCAGAAAAAATGCCATCGGATTGCGCTTGCTGATTTTGCTTGCTTGAATTGTCGTTTTGCTGTGCGTTGCACGAAAGCAATCCGACCATAAGTATAATGGAAAGTGCGTATTTCATTTGATTTGGTTTTTGAGTTTGATGATCAAAGATAAGAGCAAGAACACCCAAGGAGTTCCATGCAGTGCAGTATCGAACCAGTCAAGGGCGCCCATCCCAGAAGGGTCTCCAGCGATCCATTTTAGCTTTCCCCAGATATGAGGTTCAGGAATAAAGGGCGCCAAGCCCAGGGTGAGGCTGGCAAGTAACCAGAACCGAAGGTTTCGATCGAGGAAGGATGTGAATGTGCTAACCACGTTTGACCTATTAATTATTAAGCAACTGAACTGAATCGATAACTTCTTTCAATTGGACTACACTCATGATACCTGACTGCCTCCATACAATCTTGCCTCCTTTAAAAAGAACGAGGGTAGGGACTCCTCGAATTTGGAAGCTAGAGGACGCAAGTGGGTTTTTATCCACGTCGATTTTGATGATCCTTACGTCATCTGCCAACGTCGAACTCAGTTCTTTGAGAATAGGCTGCATCATTTTGCATGGCCCACACCAATCAGCATAAAAGTCGACTAACACGATCTTTCCTGATTGGATGATGTCTGAAAATGTTTCTTTTTTGGTTGTTTCCATTAACTGCCTAGTTTACTATTCAACTTTAAAATTCCGACACAGAGGTTTCTCAACTGTTCGAAATCTGGGTTCGACAATTGTCTCCAAGCTTCTCCACTCCTCTTTCCACTTCCACTGTTCATTTGGAAGTGTTTGCTGGAATCCAACGATTGAGCACTTTGGTAGAGATCGCTCGATAAAACAACCAAATGCTTGGCCCTAGAGATATGGCCCGTTTGAGGTCCTGATTTGGTACGGACATTTAGGATCACTGAATGGTCGCGAGCATTTGCCTCAGCCAAGGAAGTTGAGTGGCTGTGTACGAAGGATTTAGTTTGAATGAATTCGTCGACCATGAGATGCGCCTTTTAATCAATGACAAAGGAAGGCTGTACAATCAGCCTAAACAGTAACTGTTGTCACATTCGATTTAAGGCCTATGATTTCATTCTTTATGCATCTTGCGCAGCTGGCGTGTAGACCAACCTAAATCATTACAACATTGTGAGCTGATCTTGATAGCTTGAAAGCGGGAGTTGATTGAATGTTTTCATTGCATTGAATCCCCCGAGCACATTCGTGACGGTTTTTATTCCGTACTTTTTAAGAATGGAGGCCGCAGCGACGGATCTGTAACCCCCTGCGCAGTGGACTATATAACTCTTATCCTTATCCAATTGATCTAGGTTTTTATAGATGAAGTCTAGCGGAAAATTCGTTGCTCCACCCAAATGGTGTGAATTGAATTCACTTTCTTTTCTCACGTCAAGTACGTTGAGATTTCCGATCTCATAACGTTCGGCAAGGCTTGCAGCGGTTATGTTTTCCAATGATTCCAAGCTAAACCCTTCGGATACCCAGGCTCCAATTCCACCTTTGAGAAACCCTACTGGATTGTCATAACCAACGCGAGCCATTCTAGTGATGACTTCTTCCTCTCTTCCCTCATCTGCAATCATCAGAATGGGGGCATCTAAATCTTCGATCAACACACCCATCCAGGGCGCGAAATTATCGTCGATTCCAATGAAGATTGACCCTGGAATAAAGCCAAGTGAAAACTTTGAATGATGGCGAGTATCAATGATGATTGTATCTTCATTCTTCATTTTCTCACTAAACTCTTTCGCGTTAAGGAACGTCAAACCTTTTGATAGAATATCATCAAAGCTGCTGTAGCCCATCTTGTTCATCACTGCATTCTTAGGGAAATATTGAGGTGGTGCCACTAAACCCGCTGTGACTTCACGGATAAATTCTTCCTTGGTCATGTCCTCACGAAGCGCGTAGTTTGTCTTCTTTTGATTCCCGAGCGTGTCGAATGTTTCACTGCTCATGTTTTTTCCACAAGCGCTTCCTTGACCGTGACCTGGGTAAACGATCAGGCTATCAGGCAGAGGCATAAGTTTATTCCTAAGAGAGTCAAAAAGATGACCAGCCAAATCTTCCTGGGTTAGGTGGGTCTTAACCGCTAAGTCGGGTCTGCCTACATCTCCTATGAAGAGCGTATCTCCAGTATAGACACTGTGCGGTACTCCGTCTTCATTGATCAATAAATAACTC
The DNA here is from genome assembly GCA_040221375.1 of Cryomorphaceae bacterium. Taxonomy (GTDB): domain Bacteria; phylum Bacteroidota; class Bacteroidia; order Flavobacteriales_G; family Salibacteraceae; genus SHAN690. The sequence goes on along the minus strand of JAVKEP010000060.1, from coordinate 31,873 downwards.
GAAGACTCCATGGTGTGTCCTGGTGTGTGGAGCACTTTGATGATGACATTTCCAAGGTGAAGCTCTTCGCCATCCTCAGCAACATAGGCGTCGAAATTCGCCTGAGCGGTGGGTCCATAAATGATCTTGGCTCCGGTCTTTTTCGCTAGGTCCAAATGACCGGAGACAAAATCAGCAAGAAAATGAGTTTCGAGCACGTACACGATGGTGGATCCGCGTTCCTTGGCCATTTCTATGTAAGGTTCTACTTCACGCAATGGGTCAACTATCGCGGCTTCGCCGTTTGATTCGATATAGTATGCAGCCTCTGCCAAACATCCAGTGTATATCTGTTCTATTTTCATGTGTTCCTTTTTTCAATTTAACAGAACAAAGATCGTTGTGTGAGACCACCTCTACAGTGACTTGTGTTACAGTCAACCTTTGTTAGACTAGAAGAGTCTCTTTCAGATCAATTCTTTGAAAAGAATGAAGATGCCCATAATCAGAACGAACCATCCAAAAGCTACTTTGAGTTTTGGGCCATCAATTTTAGTGGAGATGTAGCTGCCTAAAAAGATTCCAATGATAGCCAAGAAAGAGAATGTAATCAGGAATCCCCAGTCCATCGAGTAATTGGATACATCGCCGAGAAACCCAATCAGGGATTTTGCTGAGATGATGATGAGCGATGTGCCTATCGCCTCTTTCATCTTGAGTCCAGCAAACAGAACTAAGGCTGGAATAATCAAGAATCCTCCGCCTGCTCCAACGAGTCCGGTCAGGGTGCCGACTGTGAGACCTTCGCCGAGCACTACGGATGCAGTGATCCAACCGGCCATGGGTAATTTGCTTTCCTTTTCGTCACTTTTTTTGCGAATCATGCTTACTGAAGCCACGATCATTAGGATGGCAAACAAGAGCATAAGTATCATGTCTCTTGAGAGCTCGAAATCACCCAAAGTGTATACCGTTTCTGGAATGGCAGGCACCAAAAACCTTCTCGTGGTATAGACAGCTATAATGCTAGGAATGCCGAAAAGAATCGTGGTCTTGAAATCTACCAAACCTTTTAATGCATATTGTATGCCTCCTACCAAGCTAGATGATCCCACAATGAAGAGGCTATAGGCAGTAGCAAGAACGGGAGATACTCCCATTAAATAAACCAATAGCGGCACGGTGAGGATAGAACCTCCTCCTCCAATGAGGCCCAATGAAATCCCTATGATGAGGGCACCGAGGTACCCGAGAATCTCTACCATGCCGCAAATGTGGGGTTTCCGATTTAGATGCAGCGTAACATTTGTCCCTCAACGGCAATACAGTTCTAGGATGCTATCCTTTTTCTGATGCTTTGATATCATACCTTTGCCATCTTTAAATTCCGCAGCCCATGCCACGTAAGGCCTTGACCTCAGTTTCCCCCGTTGATGGACGCTATGCTAGACATACTGAGCCACTGATTGATTACTTCAGCGAATACGCGTTGTTTAAATACAGGGTGCGCATTGAGGTCGAATACTTGATCGCCTTATCAGACCAAGGGCTGAAGAATGTTGCGGCATTGACGAAGCAAGAGCAGTATAAGCTACGAGGGGTCTACATGGATTTCACCCTCCAAGATGCAGAAGCAATCAAAAAGATCGAGCGCACCACGAACCACGATGTCAAGGCGGTAGAATACTTTGTCAAAGAGCAATTGCAAAAAATAGAACGGACCGATTTGCTGGAGTTTGTTCACTTCGGACTTACCAGCCAAGACATTAACAATACAGCGGTTCCGCTCTCGATCAAAGAGGCGCAGGAAAATGTCATGCTACCCGGATTGAAAACGGTAATCGAGCAACTCAAGGGGCTATCGCAGGAATGGCAGAATGTTCCAATGCTTGCAAGGACGCATGGGCAACCGGCAAGTCCTACCCGACTCGGCAAAGAATTCTATGTCTTTGTAGAACGACTCGAACAACAACTTTTGCTCCTTGAGCGCATTCCGATCGCAGCCAAATTTGGTGGCGCTACCGGAAACTTCAATGCACACGCTGTCGCTTATCCGAAAACCGATTGGGTTCAATTTGGAAATGCCTTCGTGAATGAAGGATTGGGTCTCAGCAGAAGTCAGACCACCACGCAAATAGAGCACTACGACCACTTAGCAGCCCTCTTGGATGTCTGGAAGCGAATCAACAACATATTGATCGATCTCTGTAGAGATGTTTGGACCTATATATCCATGGACTACTTCAAACAGCGTATCAAAGAGGGAGAAGTAGGATCGTCAGCGATGCCTCACAAAGTGAATCCGATCGACTTCGAAAATGCCGAGGGAAATTTGGGGTTCGCTAATGCCATGAATGAACATTTAGCAACGAAGTTGCCCATATCTCGGTTGCAACGCGATTTGACTGACAGTACAGTATTGAGAAACATTGGGATGCCGTTTTCGCATATGTTGATTGCCCTGGCGTCGATTTCAAAGGGAGTCGATAAGCTAATTCTCAACGAAGACAAAATCAAAGCAGATTTGGATGACCATTGGGAAGTCTGTGCTGAAGCCATCCAAACGGTCCTGCGAAGAGAGGGATACGAAAAACCCTACGAAGCGCTCAAAGCCCTGACTCGGGGAAACGCTAAAGTAACCCCAGCATCACTGGTTCAATTCATTGACGGTTTGGCTGTAAGTGATGCGGTGAAGGCAGAATTAAAATCGATTACCCCTCACAATTATACTGGCGTATTTACCATGCCCACTACGTGAGAAAATTCTTCCACATACTTCGCTACCTGGCTCCGTACAAAGGCCGCATTGCCTTGAACCTCTTTTTCAATTTGCTCAATGCTGCATTTTCGGTTGTTTCGTTTTCGGCGATTGTGCCGTTTCTGAAGATCCTTTTCGATAGCCAAGAAGACCGGGTTTCAGACGACGAGGCATTGGGGAATGGCATACTCGACCAACTCAATCATTCCTTTGAAGTATTTATTCGAGAAGAAGGCCCAACCGAGGCACTTTTTGTTTTTAGCACAGCGATCATTGTCCTGTTCTTCATGCGAAATGTGTTTAGGTACCTCGCTCAACACCAAATGGCTTTCCTCCGTAATGTGGCAGTGAGGGATATCCGCCGTGCTATCTATCGAAAACTGTTGGTGCTGCCCATGGCGTACTACACCGACGAACGAAAGGGGCAGATCATGACGCGGTTTACGAGCGATGTTGCCGAAATTGAATGGTCGGTCATGGGAGCCTTGGAAGCGCTTTTCCGGCAGCCTGTCATGATAACTATATTCCTTATCACCCTGCTCGGCATCAGTTGGCAGCTCACGATTTTTGTGCTCATCGTTTTGCCTATCAGCGGTTTCATCATCGGTCGGATAGGGAAGTCCCTCAAACGAACCGCAAAAAAAGGGCAAAACGAACTCGGCGAGGTCGTGACTTCGTTAGAAGAAACCATCGGAGGCATACGGATTGTGAAAGGGTTTACTGCCGAGAACATTTTTGCACAACAATTCAACAAGGTCAACGACAATCACTTCAAGTTGATGGTTCGGCTATTTAGAAAGCAGTACTTGACTTCTCCGATTGGTGAAACCTTGTCGGCGTTTACCATTGCCATGATTTTGTGGTTTGGCGGTAACTTGGTGTTGGAAGGCAACGTGCTGAACGGTGAGTTCTTCATATTGTATGTCGTGATCTTTTCCCAAATGATCTCTCCTGCCAGGGCGTTGTCCGAATCGTTTGTGCGGGTGCAGCGAGGAATTTCAGCGAGCGAGCGAATCGATGAAGTATTGGACGCAGATGAGCAGGTGCTAGAGGTAAAAGACCCAAAGTCGATCAAGGGATTCAAGGATTCAATAGCATTCAAAAATGTATCCTTTAACTACGGAGGCGATGCCGTCCTAAAGAAGATAAACCTCACAGTCAAACAGGGGGAATCCATTGCCTTGGTCGGTCCTTCAGGAGGGGGGAAATCGACCTTGGTAGATTTGATGCCTAGGTTTTACGACGTGGTCGACGGAAGCATTGAGATCGACGGTCAGGACATCAGGGAGTTCAAAGTCTACGAGCTCAGAGATCTATTTGGCATTGTATCGCAACAGAGCATCCTCTTCAACGATAGCATCCGAAACAACTTGCTCGTGGGGAATAGCGAAGCCGACGAAAAACAACTCATCGACGCATTGCACACGGCAAATGCCCATGGCTTTGTCATCTCCTTACCTGAAGGCTTGGATGCAAGCGTAGGTGAAGCAGGGAATAGATTATCGGGTGGACAAAAACAACGGCTCAGCATTGCCCGCGCCATTCTCAACGACCCTCCCATTATGATCTTTGATGAAGCTACTTCGGCATTGGATACGGAAAGCGAACGTTTGGTTCAAAGCGCATTGGACCGCTTGATGAAGGGTCGTACGAGTTTCATTATTGCGCATAGACTGAGTACCGTACAACACGCAGACCGCATTGTTGTGATCGATAAAGGGGAGATAGTAGAGATCGGAACGCATGTTGAGCTCATGGAAGCTGGAGGTCTTTATAGACGACTCGTGGAACTTCAAGACCTTTCGTAAGACACCCTTCTGAATTTTTAATTTCGGATGAATTTCCCTCAATGTGTTGCTGTATAGGTATTTAGACTATCTTGTAACAAATCACATTACCATGAAAAAGAGCATTGCTTTTGTGGTATTGTTGGTCACCATGCACTACGGAAAAGCGCAACTGAGTGGTAACTATACCATCGATCCAGGAGGGAGTGGGTCCAATAATTTCACATCGTTTACGGCTGCAGTAGCTGCCTTGTCATCATCTGGAATCAACGGAAACACAGTTTTCTTAGTATCAGAGGGAACTTATGCTGAACAGATAGCAATACCTGAGATCAGCGGAACGAACGCCAGTGATAGCATCGTTTTTAAAGCGGATGTTTCGAATACCTCGAACGTAATTTTGGAGTACCCGGTTACTTGTCCCCATAACTATGTCGTAAAAGTGAACGGCGCAGACTATGTAACATTTCGAAATATTGAAATTGTCAATTCAGGCAGTTCTTCCTGCGGCATTTCTGTGCTCCTCACCAACGATGCCAATCATTTCAACTTGATTCAGTGCAGTGTTGAGTCTGAAGTTTCTGCATTCATTGATTCCAATGCTGCGATTTACAGTACCGGTCCTAATGATAGTTTGTTGATTGCTGATTGCGAGATTGTTGGAGGACGAACCGGAGTGTATTACGAAGGATCGAGCAGTAGTCATTCACAAGGACTAAAACTCATGCGCAGTGCTATCACCGATCACACACTCGATGGAGTGAAGTTAGTAGGCGTCGACCATGTGGTCATTTATAATAATCAAATTACGTCTGACAGCTTAGCGTCAATAGGAGCTGACAATATTGGATTGGATTTAATCCACTCAGATAATTTCATTATCAAAGCGAATAGGATTGGCACTGACGCAAACGTTGCGTATAGAAGGGGTGCCAGATTGTATTCTGCAATCGGTACAAATTTGAACAGAAGTAAGATCATCAATAACTGCATTCAGGCCGGGCGTGAAGGCTATACGAGCGCGGGCTCTGGGTTAGAGATGCACTTATCAGGATTGATAGATATTTTTCATAACACGCTTAGAGTAAAGACTTCAGCAACCAACAGTATGGGGCTTGGAATTTATTCAGGAGGAGGTATTAAAGCCAGAAATAACATCATTGGCTCAGATTCAGGATACGCCATGATAATTTCTTCGGCATTTTTTACCGCGGAGACTGATAACAACGTTTACTACTCGGCGCCGAATATGGTGATCTACCAGGCAAATACAGCCTACGCGACCCTTGAAGATTACGTTTCGGCATCTCAATTAGACAGTGGTTCTATCGAGCATACGCCAGTTTTTGAGAATGGACTTGAATGTCTTCTGTGCGACGAGTTGGTTGAGAATTCTGCTGAGCCAATTTTGGAGGTGACACATGACCTCTATGGCAACACGAGGAGCGTTTTGGAACCAGATCCAGGATGCACAGAATTCATAGATGCCGATGGCTCATTCTTAGGTTCGGACACCGTCTATTGTGAAAATGAGGTGGAATTGATTCTAGGTGGAGCTATGAGCGTCACATGGTCTGTCAATGGTAATGCCTCTGCAGGTGAATCGGTGGCGCTTGAGAATACCACTTGTTCAAGTGTAACCTTTCAAGTATCTGCAACCGTTACTACTGAGAATTGTGGAACGGGAAATGATCAAGTACAAATCACGTTGATTCCAAGACCTAATCTGATTTCTGACTCTCACTTTTGCCAACTGGATTCTTTCGTCCTTGAAGCTTGCGGAGATTCAATTGCTACGTATCAATGGTCGACAGGCTCAACCGCCTCGAGCATACAAGTTTCTCAAGGTGGAGTGTATTCGCTGATTAAGACTGAAGGAGGATGTACAATGCAAGATACCGTGGAAATCACAGCCTCGGCAGTCCTAACTATAGAAGATATAGAGGATTGCGTAGAAAACGCTCCAATCTCCATTGATGGCAGTCTTCAAAATGCAGTGAGCTATTCATGGAGCGGCGGGTTGTTTCCCAATAATCCGATCAATTATTTTGACTCAAGCGGTACCTATTCTCTGATGGTGCAGGATGGATTTGAATGCACGCTAATTGACAGCTTTATTCTGTACTTATTAGATGATCCTACACCGGCAATTGATTATATAAACTCGGGTTTCACTTTTGTTTTTGACGCATCTAATTCATTGTACCTATCTCCTGGAAGTACCGTTTCGTGGAATTTTGGAAACAACGGTGCCGTTCCGAACTCATCCACTACAGTTACCCAAATAGTTCAATTTCCTTGGAGCGGTCTGGAATGTCTTCATGAAGTTACATTGGAAATCGAAAATGTTTGCGGTACGGGTGTAGCAACTACTTTGCTAGATTTCTGCACAGGATTGGAAAATGTGGAGCAGACAAGGAGAATTTCTTTGTATCCTAATCCAGTGACTGATGCAGTTCATTACGAAGTAAAGCTCGAAGACCTCGGAAGCACGGTTGAGTACGTCGATCAACTAGGACAAGTGATTCGAAGGGAGAAAATCACCTCGCCTATAGGAGTGCTGGATGTTTCAGACTTCGCGTTGGGAATATACATCGTGCGATTGGCAAACCATCCAACTGAAGGAATGCGGCTAATAGTACATTAGGCATTCGAGCGGTTGAATTGCAAGTGACATCTTTGGCCTGTGAAAATCTCTGCCTTCACCATGTGCCGAAATGCACAAAAGCTTTACTATCCTATCGAGGAAAGTATTCGTTCCGCCTTGCCGTTGGTGGATGAGTTTGTGGTAGTGATCGGAAAAGGAGATGACGATGATGGCACCCTTGAAATCGTACGCGGAATTAACTCTCCTAAACTTCGAATCGTTGAGTCTGATTGGGATGTAGTGTCTTTTCCAAACGGAACAGTGCACGCCCAGCAAACCGATTTGGCCAAGTCTCAATGTACGGGTGATTGGCTGCTCTACCTGCAGGCTGATGAACTCATTCATGAGGAAGATATTCCAGTAATTCGGGCGCACTGCGAGCAGTACCTTGAAGGTAATCGAATAGAAGGATTCCTGTTTCAATACCTGCATTTCTGGGGCGATTACCATCACTTGGTGGCGTCGCATGGCTGGTACCCCAAAGAGATTCGAATGATCCGAAATCTGGATTCCATTCATTCATGGGAAAGCGCACAGTCGTTTCGAGTCATTCCGGCGTTTGACGGAAAATCATACCGTACGAAAAAGGGTACACGCAAGCTCAATGTGATTGAACTACCGTGCAGGATTTTCCATTACGGTTGGGTCCGTCCTCCCGAGCGAATGACGGAGAAGATGAATCGCCTTGATCAAATTCATTCGCACACTGAAAAACGTTATTTGGGGCCCTTTGATTTCGGTGATCCAGCTTCATGCATTCGTTTTCAAGGTGAACATCCTGTTGCGATCAAAGGAAGAATTGCAGAGATGCATTGGAACCCTTGGATACGGCCAAACGGAAAACGCCCAAAACACAAACATGAGCAATGGAAGAATCGAGTGCTCACTTGGATCGAGAAAAATATCTTAGGGGGTCGGCAAGTCTTTGCCTTTCAGAATTACAATAAGCTCAACTAGCGTTTGGGGCACCCTTTACAGGCCTTTTTCCCCTTCTTTTTATACTTCCCACAACATTTTTTCTTGCATTCCAGAGGAAGAACGCCGTTGTCGTAGAACTGGATCGCAATGCAAGGGGGTAAAGATGTGATTGCGGACGGTGTGGGATGCATTCCTTGTTTAGACTAATTCTAAACAAAGGTAATTCCCTTACCCAAACGGTTATCTGCAGAAATCAAAAAGTTTTCTGAGTTGTATCAACATTTCGCCTTATTCGATTCCACATCCACCCGATGGGATGGTGTCAGGTACGATGACAGCAGTGGCTGAGATACCTCCACAGATGAAATACCCGTAGGCATCTGTTCCAGTGGTCACGTTCTTGATATTGCCAGGAATCGGCGCTGGCGGTGTGTCAAACGGACCACCTACGAACGCCGTTTGGTTCCTGAATGAATTGATGAAGCCGGAGTACCCTTCACTCGTGCTCATCTGAAACACGATGAGCGTGTCGCTAAGTTGCAATGGATTTCCGTAAATATCAAATTGAAGCAAGCAAACGCCGTCTACGTCAGAATCATCGAAGGTTGCTATGAACACCGGGTCGCTGACGTATTCGTTGTTCAGATAAAACATCCACCGGTAATGGTCTCCTTTGCCGATCGGCTCATACGTGTTGATGCCGACAAAATACTGACAAGAGTCTCCAATGAAGTTGGATTTGTACGTCACATTCGGTAAATCAGGCAGCACAATCAACGGAGGAACCGCCTTGTAGAGCTCTGGGGTGGTTTCATAGAATGCATTCAATGCTTCTACCTCCAAGTGGTAATAGGACCCAACTTCCGGGAAATGGGTGATGCGATAGGTCCCTATTTCGTTTGGATCTTCTTCCAAAATTTCTACCAAGGCACCGTCCTTCATCAACCTTACGGCTGCTCCACTTACACGAGGGGATGAACCTTCGCTGAAGTAGTTGGCGGTGGTTGTGAGTTGAACCTTGTTGAAGGGAAAATAATCCGTCTGGGCCTCAATGCTGTCGATGTCGAGAAAGGCATCCGCGATGTCGGTTGCGAACTTAATTTCAGATTTTGACAGGCTAAACCCAGCCCCACAATCAAAGCCTTCGTCAGGAATTAGGTAATCCCTTTGGGTCAGGTAGCCTTCGATTACCAATTCAGGTACATTGTCTTCAAGTTCGAGGTCAATAGGTTCTTGGCATGCAATTAACCATTGAGCGCAAGCGAGAAGGGCGATGCTTTTTATGAATGATTTCACCATGGCTTAGAAACTAAAGTTGAGCGTAACATAAGGAATGACCGTTGCGTAAATCGAGAGCTGGATGGCTTGGGTCATCCCAGGATTGTCTGGATCTTCCTGGAAGAAGATGGAATAGGGATTCTTTCTGCCGTATAAATTGTATGCACCGAAGGCCAGGTCTAAGGTCGCGTTTTTTACTTCAGGATCGAGCAAGGCTACATAGGCGGAGAGATCCAAGCGGTGGTAGGCTGGTGTTCTTGCCCCATTCCTGTTAGTGTACAAAGGCGCCGTAACTCCGCCGTACTGGAATCGACCGTCGGGGTAGGTGATGGGCCGACCGGTCATGTAAGCGAAGTTGGAAGATAGATTGATCCGCTTGGTAACGTCGTAGCTGACTACCAAGCTGATGTCATGCGTTTTATCCCAGTTTGCTGGATAGGCCATGCCACCATTGATTTGTTCTACCTGGCGCTCCACACGTGAAAGCGTATAGCTAATCCACCCAGTTAGTTTACCTCGCTTCTTCTTAATTTGTACCTCGAGCCCATAAGCAAGACCCTTTCCTGAATAGAGCTCGGTCTCGAGGGTGTTGTTCAAGAGCAATTCGGCTTCGTCTTTATAGTCGACAAGGTTCTGAAAACGTTTGTAGTACACTTCCATCGAGCTTTCGTACCGATTGTCAAAGAAGTTTCTGAAATAGCCCAACCCTACTTGATCTGCAATGGCAGGCTTGATGTATTTACCTGCTGGCATGTAGATGTCTACCGGTGTCGCGGCCGTGGTATTCGATATCAAATGAATGTATTGCCGCATTCGGTTGTAACTAGCCTTGACCGATGAAACCTCATTGATCTGGTAGTTGGCAGAGAAGCGCGGCTCTGGTCCGTGATAGTACTCTACGACCTCCCCTGAACCAAAAAATGTTGAATCAACGATCGGATTTCCAACGGGTTGGTCATTCTCATAATCATAGATGGTTCCTTCTCCTAATTGAGCAAAAGCACTGTAACGTAAGCCATAGGCCAAGGTTAAACGCGTATTGATCTTGTGCTCATTGCTGATGTACAAAGCGGTTTCAAAGGCCGGAATCGGCGGGACTTCAAACGTAAACTCCTGCACTTCGTCTCCCACTTCAAACGTCGCGTTCGCCTTGCCAGGTGCAAAATCGTACAGGATATTGTGCCAACCGAATTCGATTTTGTTGCTCGGATTCAGAAAGTAGGTAAAATCTGCCTTTGCACTGTAATTGCGTATGCTGGCCCTCCAGTCGAATCCTTGTCCGCCTATATCTGCACCTAAGTTGTACGTATAGTCGCTGAATACACCCGTAAAATTGGCGAAAATGCGTTCGGAAAAAAGGTGATTCCACCGCACAGAAAAGGTCTTGTTTCCCCATCTCGTATTGAAAAGGTCCGTCAAGTTAAATACATCGTCGCCAAAATAACCACTGACATACACACGGTTGTTGTCATTAATCGTCCAGTTGATTTTTCCGTTCAAATCGTAGAAATACAATCTGCTGTCATTGATCGCGTCATTGTTGGCGAGCGGAAAGAAAATATCAAAATAGCTCCGCCTTCCTGAGACAATGAAAGACACCTTGTCTTTTAGAATAGGGCCTTCGATGGTGAGTCGGCTAAACAAGAGACCCAATCCGCCGCTTGCGCTGAATCGTTTGCTGTTTCCCTCTTTCTGACGAATGTCGAGCACCGACGAAAGCCGTCCCCCATATTTGGCTGGTATTCCGCCTTTATACAGCTTCGTATCCTTGATTGCATCGGCATTGAACACGGAGAAAAAACCAAATAAATGCGATGAACTGAAGAGCGGACTTTCGTCGAGCAAGATCAAGTTTTGGTCGATGTTGCCCCCTCTGACGTTGAATCCCGTCGCTCCCTCTCCTACGGTTGTCACACCCGGTAGGAGCTGAATGGAACGAATGATGTCTGCTTCACCCAAGAGTTGAGGGATTTTTTTAACCTGTTGAATGTCCAGCTTTTCTACGCTCATCTCCACGCTGGTCAGGGCTTCATCTTCTCGTTCCCCGGTTATTACCACTTCATTGAGTAGCTGTTGACCAAAAGTGATTTCAACATTTTTTGTCGTGTTCTGCGTCAGGTTGATGACCTCCGAAAACGTTGTGAATCCAATAAAACTCCACTCAATCGTGTAGGTGCCAGGCGCTAGGGTCAAGGAATAAAAACCGTATTCATTGGAAGAGGTTCCTTGGCCGAGCTCCTTGACAAGGACGGTGGCCGAGATCATTCCTTCTCCGGTGTCGCCATCCTTCACATAGCCTGAAAGCGTTACTTTATCTTGTGAAAAGGAGGTCCAAGTGAAGAGTAGGAAGCAAACAGTAGCAATGTATTTCATCAATCCTTTTTAATCGGTCGCAAATGTAACGGGCTTCAAACAGCAAATGTTTTGGAATGGATAAACGGACGTTTTTAAAGCAGGAACGGTTGGAATTTTAATGCGCCTAACGATACGATGATGTTAATTTTTACCATAGGAAGCATAAAGCTATGCATGCATAGTAATATTGATTATATTCGTTTAAATCGATGAAACCAGAAGAGACCATAGACTTTCATATTCGCTGGGCCTGGTTGAGAATTGCCAAGATGTACAATCAAGAAGCTTCTCAACACGGGATGACCCAATCGATCGGCTTCGTCCTTTTGAACATTGACCCTAGAAATGGCACTCCCGCGACTCAACTCGGTCCGATGATGGGAATGGAGCCTACGAGTCTGAGCAGAACACTGAAAACGATGGATGAACGGGGACTGGTAAATCGAGAGCAAGACGAGGCTGATAAACGAATTGTACGCGTCAAACTCACCGAAGAAGGAAAGCGCATGCGAAACATCTCACGTAAAACGGTTGTTGGGTTTAATGAACGCTTGCTTGCAGACGTAGATCAAAAGAAATTAGAACACTTCAAGGATGTCATACAGATCATCCATCAACATACGATGAAAGAAGAATGAAAAAGAGAAGGATCAACAAAGTAGCCGTCTTGGGCTCGGGTATCATGGGGTCACGTATTGCGTGTCACTTTGCAAACATTGGCGTTCAGGTGCTCCTACTTGATATGGTGCCAAGAGAATTGAATGACAAAGAGTCGGCGAAAGGGCTGACGTTGGATGATAGAGCAGTGCGAAACCGAATTGTCAACGACAGCTTACAAGCGGCTGTTAAAAGCAACCCGTCTCCATTGTACTCCAAAGACGCAGTCAAATTCATCGAAACAGGAAATTTTGACGATGACTTGCCCCAGATTGAAACGTGTGATTGGGTGATGGAAGTGATCGTAGAACGTTTGGACATCAAGCAGGGACTCTTTGAGCGAGTAGAGAAATTTCGCAAGCCAGGAACCCTGATCACCTCCAATACATCGGGCATTCCGATTCATTTGATGAACGAGGGCAGGAGCGAAGACTTCAAGAAACATTTTTGCGGAAGCCACTTCTTTAATCCACCTAGGTACCTGAAGCTCCTGGAGATTATTCCGGGACCCGATACCGATGAGGGAGTCTTGTCTTTCCTCATGGACTACGGCAAGCGATTCCTGGGAAAAACTACCGTCCTGTGCAAAGACACTCCTGCGTTCATTGCCAACCGCGTCGGTGTGTTTAGCATCATGTGGATGTTTCACTTTGTGAAAGAGCACAGTTGGACGGTCGACGAAATTGACCGACTCACGGGGCCCATCATTGGGCGTCCAAAATCCGCGACCTTTCGAACAACGGATGTCGTGGGCTTAGACACGTTGGTCCATGTAGCGAATGGCTTGAAAGACAACGTCCCCAAAGATGAAATGAAGCACCTCTTCGAAATCCCGGACTACATCCAACACATGGTGGATCATAAGATGTTGGGCAGCAAAACGAAGCAAGGCTTTTTCAAGAAGGTAAAAGGCGCCGACGGAAAATCCGAAATCCTATCGCTCGACCTCGCTAGTATGGAATACAGTGCTAGAACTAGGCCCAAATTTCCTTCGCTGGAAATGGCCAAAGGGGTCGATGACCTAGGCGAACGTACCAAGTTGTTGTTCAATGCAAAAGACAAAGCAGGCGAATTTTACCGAGCACACTTTGCCAACATTCTCGCCTATGCAACGAACCGTATTCCTGAGATCAGCGATGAAGTGTATCGATTGGATGACGCACTCAAGGCTGGTTTTGGATACGAGATGGGGCCTTTTGAATCTTGGGATGCCATAGGCGTAAAAGAGGGATTGAAGGCGATCAGTGATGCCGGACTAAAACCCGCCAAGTGGGTAGATGAGATGGTAGCGAAGGGCGCTGAATCCTTCTACAGAATTCACGATGGAAAAAGACAGTTTTGGGACAGTACGACTCGAGCCTACGCCGACATTCCTGGACAAGAAAATGTAGTGGACCTCGCTGTCGCTAAGCATTCCGGAATCGTATGGCAAAATACGGGAACCACAATCACAGACCTCGGCGACGGGATATTGAATGTAGAGTTCCACACCAAGATGAACACCATTGGAGGCGACGTTCTCGCTGGACTCAATAAGGCAATTGATCTCGCTGAGGCGGATTACGAAGGGTTGGTAGTGTACAATGAGGGTGGAAATTTCAGTGCGGGAGCCAACGTCGGTCTGATTTTTATGATGGCTGCCGAACAAGAACTCGATGAGCTTGATTTTGCCATTCGCCAGTTCCAGCAAACCATGATGCGCATGCGTTATTCTAGCATACCTGTAGTGGCTGCACCCCATAACCTTACCCTCGGTGGAGGATGCGAGCTTTGCCTACACGCCGATAAGGTGGTTGCCAATGCAGAACTGTACATGGGATTGGTTGAGTTTGGAGTGGGTGTGATCCCAGGCGGAGGGGGAACGAAAGAATTTGCCCTACGCCTCAGCGATGAACTCAGAGACGGAGATATCCGCAGCAATCAATTCCGGCACAGACTGATGACCATCGCACAAGCTAAAGTAGCGACGAGCGCTCACGAAGCATTCGAGCTGGGCTACCTCAGGCAGGGCGTGGACGAAGTGGTCATGAACAGAGAGCTTCAACTGACAGCGGCCAAAAGGGCGGCACTCCATTTGGCCCAGAACGGCTACACCCGTCCTAAAGAACGCACGGACATCACTGTACTAGGCAATGAAGGACTCGGGCTGGTCTACGTAGGAGCTGAGACCATGGCTGCTGGAAATTACATGAGCGAGCACGATAGATTGATTAGCGAGAAGTTGGGATGGGTAATGAGCGGTGGCGATCTCAGCTATCCTCAAGAAGTATCTGAACACTATTTATTGGCCTTAGAACGAAAGGCATTTCTGGAACTGTGTACGACCAGAAAAACACTGGAACGGCTACAAAGCATGGTTAAATCCGGAAAGGTGCTCAGAAATTGATACAACGAACTAGAACAATAGAACATTAAAAATATGGATGCTTATATCATAGCTGGAAAACGATCTGCAGTGGGGAAAGCGCCTCGAGGAAAACTGAGGTTTACACGTCCCGATGACCTGGCAGCAGCTGTCATCAAAGCAATGCTCGAAGATGTCCCAAACCTCGACAAGGAGCGGATCGATGATGTAATCGTAGGCAATGCAACGCCAGAAGCGGAACAAGGGTTAAACGTAGGTCGCATGATTTCGCTCATGAGCCTAGATACAGACAAGGTTCCTGGAATGACAGTGAATCGGTATTGTTCTTCAGGACTAGAAACCATTGCGATTGCTTCGTCTAAGATTCACTCAGGGATGGCAGACTGCATCATCGCTGGTGGTGTTGAGACAATGAGTCCGATTCCGTTTGGAGGATGGAGGATTGTTCCCAACGCAAAGTGGGCCAAATCGAACCACGATTACTATTGGGGCATGGGCCTTACCGCCGAAGCCGTTGCGCGAGAATTCAAAGTTTCTAGGGAAGATCAAGACGCCTTCGGGTACCATTCACACATGAAGGCACTGGAGGCGATCAAGCGCGGCGCATTCAAAGATGAAATTGTGCCCATTGAGGTAGAAGAAGTTTTTGTGTCGAATGACAAGAAACAAACGAGAAGCTACTTGTTTGATACCGATGAAGGACCACGCGCCAACACCAATTTGGAAGCGCTGTCTAAACTGAGACCAGTATTCGATGCGAAAGGCTCAGTGACGGCTGGCAATGCCTCTCAAACGAGCGATGGTGCGGCATTTGTAATGGTCGTTTCTGAGAAAATACTCAAGGAACTCGGCGTACAGCCCATCGCTCGATTGCGATCGTACGCCGTGGCTGGAGTGCCTCCGCGAATCATGGGAATTGGCCCAGTCGAGGCGATTCCGAAGGCCCTTCAAATGGCCGGGCTCAAACAGAACGACATCGACTTGGTGGAGTTGAATGAAGCCTTTGCTTCTCAATCGATCGCCGTGATACGCGAAACGGGGTTGAATCCCGAGATCGTCAACGTTAACGGAGGCGCAATCGCCATCGGCCATCCCTTAGGTTGTACGGGAGCGAAGCTGACGGTTCAAGTGCTGAATGAATTGAAGCGGAGAAACCAGAAATATGGCTTAGTGACCATGTGTGTGGGCACTGGGCAAGGAGCAGCGGGTGTCATAGAGATGTTATAATAACAATGAATTGAAACGATTATGAGTGCAATCAAAGGAGGCGAATTCTTAATTCGCAAAACGAGACCAGAAGAGATTTTCATACCAGAGGAGTGGAGTGAAGAAGAGAAAATGATCGCTCAAACTTGCCGCGATTTTCTCGCGCAAGAAGTGATACCCCACGTCGATAAGATCGACGCCATGGAGGATCCAGAATTCATGCCGTCCCTACTCAAAAAGGCGGGTGAACTTGGGATTCTCGCCATTTCTGTGCCGGAGCAATACGGAGGAATGGGGATGGACTTTAAAGCATCCATGCTAGCTGCCGAGGCGGTAGGAGGAGGGCACTCGTTCAGTGTTGCCATCTCTGCGCACACAGGAATCGGAACACTGCCCATCTTGTACTACGGTACCGAAGAACAAAAGCAGGAATACATACCAAAATTGGCTTCTGGCGAATGGCTGGGATGCTACTGCTTGACCGAACCGAGTGCCGGATCAGATGCAAATTCAGGAAAGACCAAGGCAGTTCTTCAAGGCGATAAATGGGCGATCAATGGCCAGAAAATGTGGATTACCAACGGCGGTTTTGCCGACGTGTTTACGGTATTTGCCAAGATTGAGGATGATGACGTGTTGAGTGCATTCATCGTGAAGAAGGGCGTAGACGGACTAACCCTCAATCCCGAGGAAAAGAAAATGGGAATCAAAGGCTCGTCGACCCGGCAAGTATTTTTCAATGACGTGCTGGTGGAGAAAGATGCGCAATTGAGCGAGCGAAAGAACGGGTTCAAAATCGCCTTAAACATCTTGAATGTAGGTCGAATCAAGTTGGCAGCCGCAACCCTCGGTGCTTCCAAGGACGTGGTTACCGCCTCAGTGGTCTACGCCAACGAGCGGAATCAGTTTGGCCGGCCTATTTCCAAGTACGGCGCCATCAAGTACAAACTGGGTGAGATGGTCATCCGAACCTTCGCATTGGAAAGCGCCGTCTACCGGATTTCACAAAACATTCAAGACCGAATCGACGGACTCGCAGCGGAAGGCCTAGAGAAAGGTAAAGCGACCCTGAATGGGATTGAAGAATACGCCGCCGAATGTGCTATGATGAAGGTATATGGTTCTGAAGTACTCGACTACATCACAGATGAAGGCGTGCAAATTCACGGTGGAATGGGCTATTCTGCGGAAACGAGCGTAGAGAAAGCGTACCGTGACAGCAGAATAAATCGAATTTTCGAGGGTACCAATGAAATCAATCGCCTCTTGACGGTAGACATGATCCTCAAGAAGGCCATGAAGGGTGATTTGGACCTTATGGGTGCGGCAAAGTCTGTGCAGGACGAATTGCTGGGAATTCCAGATTTTTCTGACCCATCTGGCGAGTTGTTTGAAGAAGAATACAGATTGATTGACGGTTTCAAGAAGTCAATCCTCATGGTGGCGGGATCTGCGGCTCAAAAACTGATGATGGATTTGTCGAAAGAGCAGGAAATTCTGATGAACATCGCAGATATGGCGATTGACACCTATGTTGCCGAATCGCTTGTGCTGAGGGTGCATAAACGAATAAATACACTCGGTGAAGAGGCAAACCAAGTGTACAAGAAGATCGCAACCGTGTTTGTACACGACGCTGCGGATCGCGTACATCGCAATGGAAAGGAAGCGTTGATGAGCTTTGCTGAAGGAGATGAATTGCGCATGATGTTGATGGGTGTGAAACGATTTACCAAAGCATCTCCGATGAATGTGAAAGACATGAGGAGAGACATAGCACAGAAACTTATCGACTTAAATCGCTACAATTTCTGAATCGAATTCAAAAAATTGGTCCAACAAAAAGCCCGCGGTTTAGGCGGGCTTTTTTTATATCGATGCATCGGATTTGCCTATCGTCTCACGGTCACCCATGCATCCCATTGCCCAGCCAAGATGCACTGTTGTCTGAGCTTCTCGGCTTCTGAGCGTTTGGTGAATTTTTGCCCCATCAAGTAACGGGTAATTCCGTCAGAGTATCCCTTGATCTCGACATCTCCAAGGGATCGTAGGAATTCGTACTTGAATTTCCCGGGATTGCGATAGGCGCCAACTTGTACCCTGAAATAACAGCCCGTAGCAATCTCAGCTTCTGTTAATGCTTCTCTGTCTTTCTCAACTATACAACTCCCATCATTCGACTCGCCCGATTGTTTGAGGCTGTCAATTTGAGATTGAAGACTGAACGAATCGCGCGAAGCAAGAAATCCTTTGGTGTAGAAGTCAAATCGATGCTCGATGCGACTCACTCCTTCGGTCAGTGGAGGAACCTCCACGTACTCAACCTTTGGAGGAAAACCATCTGCGAGTAGACTCACTTTATAGCTCCTGCCCGGAAGCAAGGAATATACGAATTCACCTGACGTGCTGTCCGCGATCAAAGTTGCGAGCACATCGCCTGTCTTGTCGTCCATGATTTTAGCCAATGCAGAACTAGGTACTTCGTCGATGTAGACCGTTGCAACCAATAAAACTAGCGCGTTCAATCGTTCAAACGTACCCGGCGCGATTTGATAAATGTCATGGAGGTTTTCGCCGCTGGCACGCGCTGAACTGAAGTAGCCCCAATCCCCTTCTGGAGAGACGTAGTAGTAGCGGTCATCATCCGTCGTGTTGATCGGATACCCCATGTTTACGGGCTCTTGCCATTCACCTTTTAGGCTGTCGTACTTGATGTAGAAAATGTCGTATCCGCCCATAGACCCGTGCGCCTCTGAAGAAAAGTAGAGGGAACTTCCATTGGAATAGATGAACGGTGAATCTTCATTGAACGGCGTATTCACTTTGGAACCGAGATTTTTGACATCGCCAAACGTGCTGTCAGCGTTCATCGTAGCTACATAAATATCTCGTCCACCATATCCACCGGGGCGGTCAGTTGAAAAGTAAAGGGTTTTGCCATCAGGAGCCAAGGAGGCGTGCCCTTCCCACTGTGGCGTATTCAATCCTTTGGGCTTGGTTGGCTTTGTCCAACCGGTATCGTTTTCATTATAGCTCACGTAGATGTCTTCACCTTCTTTATTTCCGCTTAGATAGACAAAGAGCATTTGGTCGTCATAAGAAATGCTTAGCGGAGCTTCGTGGCGATCACCTTGGTTTACGTTATCGCTGATGCTCTTTCCTTGGCTGAATGGAGTACCAGCTTCTGAGCTCGGTCGCTTGGCGACAAATACGTCTTCATAAAATGATCCCGTGGCTGACTTTTTGGATTTTTCATCCAGCAACTCGCCTTTACTGTCAGGTCCCCGATTCACATAGTATAAGCGCTTACCGTCGGTGCTGATCACAGGGCTGTATTGGGAGTTATTGTTGTTGCTAGGCGGAGTCAGGATTTCTAAGCTCAGCGCCAAGCGTCGCTTCATCAGTTCGATACCGTTCCGACAATTTTCTAGGTAATGCAGGGTCATAATGCGCTGAGTACCGCTGGGTCGTTGCTTTTGAAGATATTCGTTGTAGAGGTCGATCGCGTCTTCAAACTGGTAGTTGAGGTGCTTTGAACGGGCCAAGTAGAACATGACATCTTTATAACCCTCTACGCCCACGATCTCTTTGAGAATATCATAGGCTTTTTCTCGGCCATTGCTCTTGTAAATATGGCAGATACCGGTTTTGTACTGGAGGTAAACGTCGTTAGGACGCAGGTCCCAGAGACTATCATAAATTGCCAAGGCGCGAAGGTAATTGGCGTCATTGAACAGCTCGTCAGCATCGTAGAGACTGCGTTTGAATGCTGCGGATAAATTGTCCTGTGCCACGCTAACAGACGCAAACGTTATCAAAAGAATGGCTAGAACGTGCTTAATAGGTCCCAGATGCATGAAGCTTAACTTTGGTAATGGCTCAAATTTATCAATAAGTGCTCCCGACTGAATCGACAGCTTCAGGGTTTACTAACTTTGAGTTCTTAATGGAATTTGACATCATTCGCCTCGAAAATGGAATACGCATCGTCCATGTCGAGGACCGCAACATACTGACTGTTCACTGTGGCTTTATCATCAATGCGGGATCGCGCGATGAATCTGACCGAGAGAGTGGGCTCGCACATTTGATCGAACACTGCCTATTCAAAGGCACCAAACGCAGAAAGGCATTCCACATCCTCACCCGATTGGACTCAGTCGGCGGAGAGATCAATGCCTATACCACCAAGGAAGAGACGTGCATTTTCGCCAGCGCTTTGAAAGAACATTTTAACCGTGCTGCTGAGTTGTTGGTTGACATAACCTTTTCTTCTGTTTTTCCAGATAAGGAGATTGAGAAAGAGAAAAGCGTGATCGTGGATGAGATCAATTCGTACCGAGACAATCCTGACGAGATGTTGATGGACGAATTTGAAGAGCGGCTTTTTCCTGGCCATGCACTGGGAAGGTCGATCTTGGGAAGCGAGCAACGCGTCAATGCTTTTGAGCGAAAGGATTTACTGAATTTTGTACATCGCAACTACGCTACCGACGAGATTGTCTTCGCTTGTGTAGGCAACGTTCCACTCAGAAAAGTAGCGTCATTTTGCAAGAAAATATTGGAGCCGATTCCCATCAATGGCTCTGACCAACACGCTCGAAACACACCTACTTCTGAGCTTTTTGACCTCACAAAAAAGACCAGTGTACATCAAGTGCACGCAATGCTGGGTTGCCAGACCATCGGATTGCAAGACGACCGGCGGCGTGCCATGGTTTTGATGAACAATGTTCTGGGTGGCCCCGCGCTGAATAGCCGACTGAACTTGAATATTCGAGAAAAATTTGGCTACTGTTACTACATCGAATCCAATTACACACCTTACTCAGATTGCGGTACATTTCAAGTCTACTTCGGTACAGATCGAAGGCACCAGAAAAAGGTTGCCAAATTGATTCAGAAAGAATTGACATCCTTGATGGATATAAAGCTGACCGAGCGAACCCTAAAAAGTGCAAAAACTCAACTCCTAGGCCAGATTGCCTTGTCGCAAGAAAACCGAGTGAACTATATGCTTTCGCTCGGAAAAACCTTGTTGAATTTTGATCGGGTAGATTTGTTTGAAGAGATCGAGGAGGATATTTTGACCATTGAAGCGAAGGAAATTCAAGAGCTCGCTGAGGCGAGCTTTGGCGAGGGGAGAATATCCTATTTGAGCTACATTCCGAATGGATAGCCATTCCTTATGTTGATTGCTAGCACTCAATAGCAATCTTTTTACCTTGTCGCTAAAATCACAATCAAATGGATTTCTTACCCGAAAAAATAGAGGCTTACGCCAACCGATTTACGGCGACTGAGCCACCACTCTTGCACGAATTAAATCGCTATACGCATACGAATGTGCTGCAGCCTCGCATGTTAGCAGGCCATCTTCAGGGACGGATTATCGCCATGCTGAGCAAGATGATCCAACCCAAGAAGGTGTTAGAGATCGGTACGTACACTGGTTATTCTGCGCTTTGTTGGGCTGAAGGCCTAGGCCCAAGCGGGCGCATCGATACCATTGAGATAGACGACGAATTAGAGCCAAAGATCCAAGGCTTTTTCGATCGTTCTTCGTACAAGGAATCCATTCAATTGCACATTGGCAACGCTTTGGATATTATCGACGATTTAAGCGATGATTACGACATTGTTTTCATGGATGCGGACAAAGTCAATTACCCGAACTACCTAAAGAAGGTCTTTGGCAAAGTGCGGTTAGGAGGGTACATAATTGCAGATAACGTCCTATGGAGTGGAAAGGTTACCATGGCTCCAGCAGAGATGGATGACGATACGCGTGCGCTGTATGAGTATGCGATTCAAGTTCAGTCAGACGTTCGGCTCGAGCAGGTATTGTTGCCCGTAAGGGATGGATTATTAATCGCAAAGAAGGTGCAAGAATGATAGATTTTAGAAGCGATACGGTAACGCAGCCATCGGAGGGAATGCGCAAGGCTATGATGGCAGCCCCTCTTGGCGATGACGTATTTCAAGACGACCCTACGGTCAATCGATTGGAGGCCAAAGCAGCCGAAATGTTCGGAATGGAAGCCGCTCTTTTTGCTCCTTCCGGCACGATGACCAACCAAATCGCCATCAAGGTGCACACCCAGCCGGGCGACGATGTGATTTGCGACAAGCTCTCGCATATCTACAATTACGAGGGCGGTGGAATTGCCTCTAACTCAGGTTGCTCGGTTACACTGCTCGAAGGAGACAAAGGAAGATTTAGCGCAGAAATGGTAGAAAAAGCCATTCTGCCTGACGACCCTCATTTTCCGGTAAGTCGACTTGTCAGCATTGAAAATACCAGCAACAAAGGAGGGGGCGTAATTTGGGATGATGCGGAAATTGCGAAAATTTCAAAGCTGTGCAGGGAGAAACAGCTGGCGATCCACATGGACGGCGCGAGGATCTTTAACGCCCTTGTTGAGACTAGGCAGTCCACCCAAATGGTGGGCGCTTTGTTCGATTCCATTTCGATTTGCCTCAGCAAAGGGCTCGGTTGTCCGGTTGGTTCATTGCTGCTCGGTGATAAAGCATTCATTCACAAGGCTCGACGTGTCAGAAAGGTTTTCGGAGGCGGGATGAGACAAGCAGGCGTTTTAGCTGGGGCAGGGATTTACGCCCTCGATCACCACATCGATCGATTGAAAGAAGACCATGCCCGTGCCCGCCACTTAGGGGAGGCATTGGCAGACGCCGATTGGGTAAAGCACGTGATTCCTGTGGAGACGAACATCATCGTAGCAGAGCTGGAAGATGCAGCTAAGCAAACTGAGCGATTGGAAGCACTGAGCTCAGCCGGAATACACACCGTTGGTTTTGGCCCAGGTAGGATACGATTCGTCACCCACATCGATGTTACCGATCAGATGATCGATCAAACCATACGTGTAATCCACACCATGGACTGAAGCGCTAAGGACGTAGTGCACCTGTGACCACTTTGTGATCTGACATTTCTGGAAACGCAATCGACGTTGCTAAACTGATCGTCGGGGCGATTTGTGTAATGGTGACGGGGTCCAAGGTCGTTCCAGGGATAATTCCTGCACCGTAGAAAATCATTGGAACGTGCGAGTCATAGTTATAGGAGGTGCCATGCGTAGTGCCCTGTTCGCCATATTGCATCCAACCAGGCAGGTATTGAATAACCACATCGCCAGATCGCAGTTGATTCCAGCCCATCTTCGCCGCGCTTGAAAAGCCATCCTCGGGCAAGGGGTGTTGCAGCTGCTTAGTACTTAAAACACCCGCCACTCCTTTGTACGCAAGGGCAAAGCGTTCCACTTCTTCCATCGCTTTTTTGGCTTCAAATCTTTGCGATCGAATCAAATCGTGGTTCAGAAAGACTTGTTGGTTCGAATAGCTTAACACCCATTCGCCTTCCCCCAGCGTTTCGTTCAAATGCGCTTTAAGACCCGAGAGAAAGGCCGTTCCGTCGAAGTAATCCATTGGAATTTTGTTGTCTTTCATGTACGCTGGGACTTGTGCAGCGGCGTGATCGGCGGTCAAGAACAACAGATACTCTCCTTTTCCGACCCGCTCGTCCAACGAGCTCAAGAGCTGTGCGATTTCTTCGTCAAGTCGGATGTAAATATCCTCAACTTCGATGCTCTGAGGTCCGAATGAATGACCCGCTAAATCGGGGGTAGAGAATGAAATAGAAAGCATATCCATGAATTCATCTTGACCCAGATCTTCGTGGACGATGGCTTGGTCTGCCAAGAGACGAAGGATTGTATTGCCATAGGGTGAGGTTGCGAATGCGTAGTAACCTTTGTCCTTGTTCAGCGATGCCAAGTCATACGGAAAAACAGGCTTCCCATTGGGGTTGAGCACTTTTTCATACGGAGTATCGTCGGCCGTACTCTCCGTGTACCTTTCAATAGCCAGCAGGGGATCCCATCCATTTTCACTCAACTTATCCGCGTGCTTTTGTCTGTTGAATGCCACCATCCACTTAGGCAACTTTTCCATGTAGTAGGTGCTGGTGACAAAGGCTCCCGTTTCGTAGTCCATCCAATAAGCGGCATTTCCAGAATGGCCAATTGGAAGGATGGCCGAGCGGTCTTTGAGGGATATTCCGATCGACTTGCCTTTGAATTGATTGGCAATGCGAATCGCGTCACCAAGGGTGGGAGCTAGCATTCGAGCTGGACTCATCTTGCCTACCTCTCCCTCTGCACCGACCGTAGATTGCGTGGAGTCAGAAACGCAATAAACCGATTCACCAGTGGATTTATCGTACCAATTATTGGCGATGATGCCGTGTCCCATAGGTGTGGTTCCAGTGTAGACAGACGCATGCCCGGGCCCAGTATAGGTTGGAATGTAGTTGAAATGCGCGTTTTTACACATGTGTCCTTCGTTGATCAATCGTTTAAATCCAGCGTCACCAAATTTCTCCCAATACCTGTACAAGTAATCTTGCCGCATCTGATCGACTACGATACCGACCACGAGTTTGGGTTGACTTTGGGCAAGAGCAGTACTCGAAAGGCCAATAAAGAGTATGGAGTAGAGGATGTTTTTCATTTCAGAAGTTTTGATAGAAAGAATAAGAGAACGACGCAAATTGAGACACTCGCGAGTACGTTGAACAGGGCCAGGCCCATATGTTCTTCTTTGATCAGGTGCATGGTCTCAAGGCTGAACGTAGAAAATGTGCTAAACCCTCCACAAAAGCCAATTGCCAGTAAAAGATACAACGGAGAAGCCGTGAGAGGGGCCAATTTGAAGACGACCCATCCTAAAAATGCCGAGGCAAGAATATTGGAAGTCAGGGTGGACCAAACCATGGTCTGGACGTCGAAATTTCGAAACGCAGCACTGATGGCAAAACGCAATAGGCTCCCGAATCCTCCGCCGATAAAAACGGCAATTGCGCTGGTCCAACTCATGGTATATGAAACCGTTTGATGGCCACTAAAAGCAGTCTGTACACGCCATACGCGATCAATGCACCTAGGATAAATCCTCCGAGCACATCAAAGAAAAAATGCTTTCCTAGGTAAATCCTAGAGTATCCATTCACCAAGGCAAAGGCAAGCATCGAAACCGTTATCCATCGGTTTTGAAGCACTAGGGCTAAAAGAACGGCCAATCCCATCGTATTCGCTGCATGCGAAGAAACAAAGCCGAAACGCCCTCCGCACCCATCGACCAAATGCAGACGATCGATCATCAAAAGGTCATGGCACGGCCTAAGCCGCATGAAGCTCTCCTTGAAGAATACCGATATCTGATCCGTGAGAATGACGTTTAATACTATGAATCCGACGACCATCAATGCACGCTTCCAGCCGAATACTTTGTTTAGGAGCAGCAACAGGCCGAGGTATAAAGGAACCCATGTCCGCTTTTCACTGACGATGGTCATCAGTGTATCTCCTGCCGAAGTATGTGCCTCATTGACCCAGATGGTCAGGGCTTGGTCGATTGAAATAAGTGCATCAAACATGCGTGGTGATTAGGATGTCGAAACCGGCTCCCTTTCTGCAATGGTAGCTTTCACGAAGTGCACAAAGAGCGGATGTGGGTTTGCCACTGTGCTCTTGTATTCTGGGTGAAATTGTACCCCGATGAAGAATGGATGAGCAGGAATTTCAACGATCTCAACAAGGCCACTTTCTGGATTCTTTCCCGTTGCCTGCATTCCCGCTTCAACGAACTGAGCTAAGTACGTATCGTTGAATTCGTAGCGATGACGATGGCGTTCAGAGATCTCGTTTCTCTTATAAACGCTGTGTGCAAGCGAGTTGTCAGCAAGATGACACGCGTATGCCCCTAAGCGCATTGTGCCGCCCATATTCGTAATGGCCTTTTGCTCCTCCATGATGTCGATGACAGGATCGGGCGATTGTTCATTCATTTCTGTGCTATTCGCCTCCTCTAAGTGGAGAACGTTGCGCGCGAATTCAATGACTGCGCACTGCATACCTAAACAAATACCAAAAAACGGGATGCCGTTTTCTCGGGCGTGTTGGATGGCCGTTATCTTTCCTTCTAAACCGCGTTGTCCGAATCCGGGAGCTACGATGATGCCTTGCAATCCAGCCAGCTCAGATGCAACATTGGATGCCGTGAGGTCCTCAGAGTGAACCGAAATGACATCTACCGAGCACTCGTTGCTCACCCCTGCATGTACCAGCGCTTCTTGGATTGACTTATACGCATCTTGCAATTCAACGTACTTCCCTACCAGACCGATGCGTACGGTGCGTTTCGGGTTTTTAAAGACTTCAAGAAAATGCTTCCAGTTTTCGAGCGACGGTTCATCCCGTAGCTGAAGTTTCAACCGTTCTAGGACAACCTTATCCAAGGCTTCCTTCTTCATCATGATAGGGACATCATAAATCGTTTCCGCATCCATGGATTCAATAACGGAATTGTCGCTTAAGTTGCAGAATAATGCGATTTTTTTCTTTTGCTCCTCAGTCAGAGAATACTCCGTCCTGCATACCAACACATCTGGTTGAATTCCCTGAGATTGCAAGGTCTTTACAGAGTGTTGGGTCGGCTTCGTTTTGAGTTCGCCTGCGGCCGCCAAGTACGGAATCAATGTAAGGTGGATGACCATGACATTATCATAGCCTTGCTCGTATCGAAATTGCCTGACTGCCTCGATGTATGGCAGCGATTCAATGTCACCAACCGTCCCGCCTATTTCTGTAATGACGATTTCAAATTGCCCCGTATTTCCCAGCTTGGTTACACGATTTTTAATCTCATCGGTAATGTGGGGAATGATTTGTACGGTTTTTCCCAGGTAATCCCCACGGCGCTCCTTGTTGATGACCGTCTGATAAATTCTACCCGTCGTGACGTTGTTGGCCTGCGAGGTCGCTACATTCAAGAAACGCTCGTAATGACCTAAGTCGAGGTCGGTTTCCGCACCGTCGTCTGTGACGTAGCATTCACCGTGTTCATATGGGTTTAAGGTACCTGGGTCAACGTTGATGTACGGATCCAATTTTTGGATGGTCACCGAATATCCGCGCGCTTGGAGGAGCTTCGCTAAAGAAGCAGAAATGATCCCTTTTCCAAGGGAGGAGGTCACGCCTCCTGTGACGAAAATGTACTTTGTTGACACCCGTATTTGTTTTTATTAATACGGGAAACAAAGGTAGGATTCATCCTAGGGTAGCGGCTGAAAAGTTTCAAAAAATATCAACCGATGGCCGAAATCAGAAATTGATGCTCATGCCAGCGGAAGGCATAAAAGGAAGCTGGTTGACGCGTTCGAAATTCACACGGTCAAAATAGAAGATGTTTTCTCGGTTGTAAGCGTTGGTAATCCCGATGTTGGTTTCCAAGGTGGAGTTCACGCCGAGAACGAATTCACGCTTCAATGTTGCATCCAGGCGATGGTAATACGGAAGCCTTCCTCCGTTCAAATCATCGTACACAATGCCGATGTCTCCATTAGCCGTGACAATGTCGCTGTCTGTGCCATCCTGAAAAGCATACTTCTCATAGAATCCAAGCGTCTGTGTGAATGGAAACCCTGATCCCATGTTCCAACGAACATCAAATTCCCATAAACGAGACTTTCCAAACTTGTAAGAACCAACAAGATTTACGTTATGCCGACGGTCAAAGACGGGGAAATAGGTTTGGATACCGTCCCACCGAGTTACTCTGCCGATGGAGTAAACCGCGTAGAGGTTGATGTTGTTTAGGTCGTAGTTGAGGACAAAATCACATCCGTAAGCCTCTCCAGTTTCCACCAAGAAATCCTTTTTTAAGATGTCAGGTTGGCTGGCATCATCATCATCAAAGATCTTATTCCTATTTAAGTTCGTGACTTGGGTAAACTGCTTATAGTACGCTTCAACATTGATGTTGATGCGCCGGGTAACGTCGATTTCTGCACCCACGATGAAATGATTTGCTTTTTGAAGCGAATGCTTGAGTTCCTTGGTAGAACCATCCTGTCGCACCAACTCGTCTTGCAAGTTGCTCGGCCCGGATAAAAAACCATTGAAGAGGTTAACAACATCGCGATCGCTATTGGCGGCAATCAAGTTTTGGCTGTACATGCCGGCAGCGGCTTTGAAGCGAAGGTTGTCCGTGACGTTGATCTTTGCTCCGATCCTCGGCTCCAAGGAGGGCGTGCTCAGCGAAGCATAATAATGGAGTCGCAAGCTGGGGTCGATCACCAGCTTTCCAATCTTTTTCTTGTAACGGAAAAAACCGGCGAGCTCGGTGGTGCTCTCTTGTTGCTGGATAACTCGGTTGGCTGGGTTGGTTACGTAATAGTCTGTGGTGAAACCAATGATTTCAAGTCCGTACTTGATCTCGTCATCGCCCAGAAAATAGGTAAAGGTCAAGCCTCCGTTGAAACCATTGATGGCGCTAGTCCGATCCTGTAAATTCGCCTCTTTCAGCGTAATCTGATAGCTCGAGTAGGCGAGATTACCTTGAATCAGAACGGGACTCCCAGAAGGAATCAAGATGAAATTTCCTCCTGCACCGTAGTTCTTCCAATTCAAGTCGGAGATTGCTTGATAGCTAACGTGGTCATCGTAGTAGAGTCCGAATATGTTGGCCTTACTGCCGTTCTCCCCACTGAAGGTCAACTTTCCGTACACATCCGTAAAGCTAAAAGGGAGCCCATTCGTATCGATGTAGTCATAAACCACCTTCGAACTTTGATCGAGGTAGCTGTGCTTGGCTGAGATGATAGAGGATATGCTGGATCCACCTACTTTTTTGGGCTTTAGTAATGGGATTTCAGCGTTGACCTTCGCTCCGAAGGTGCTGAGGCTGGCGTTGCCTTGAAACTCGTTCTGGTTTCCATCTTTGGTAGTAATGTCCATGATCGAAGAGATACGCCCTCCGTACTCTGCACCGTATCCCCCGGTATAAATATCTGCATTGCGGATGATGTCGGTATCAAAGACCGAAAAGAGGCCGATGGAGTGAAAAGGATTGTACACAATCATGCCGTCCATCATCACTTTGTTCTGAACAGGTGATCCGCCCCGGATGTAGAGTTGCCCGCCTTGGTCACCGGTAAACACAACCCCAGGCAAGACTTGCATGTACTGGGCAATGTCTGGTTCTCCTCCAATGCTCGGAAGTTGATCGATTTCTTTTGGGGTAATTTTTTGAACCGACATCTTGACGTCGGTTTGAGATTCTATTTTTTCGGCCGAAACATCAAAGGTCGCTAAGGTCTTTGCTTGCGATGAGGTGTAGAGCTTTTTGTTGAGCATCTGCCCAGATTTGATGCTCACAGACTCTTCGATGGTTTCATATCCCA
This sequence comes from Cryomorphaceae bacterium, assembly GCA_040221375.1. Lineage (GTDB taxonomy): Bacteria > Bacteroidota > Bacteroidia > Flavobacteriales_G > Salibacteraceae > SHAN690. The sequence goes on along the minus strand of JAVKEP010000060.1, from coordinate 2,659 downwards.
ATGCCTGAATCGTAAGCACGTAGTCGCCAGGAGGAATTTTAGTGATGGAATAGTATCCATTCACATCGGTGGATGCGCCGATTTGCGTGTCTTTCAAGAATACATTGATGAAGATCAACGGCTCACCCGAGTCTTTGTCGTATACAAACCCTCGAATGGTCCCGCTTTGGGCGAACAATCCAAGACTGAAAAGAATAAGAAAAACGGTTTGTAGCCAACGTAACATATTCGCCATGATTTTGGGAGCCCCAAATGTAACACTCGTATGCATGCGCAACAGTGAGAATCAGCCAGTGCGCGGGACAAGTGAGTAGAAGGTCGAAGGAGCTGATGAATGGAGGGTAACTTACGGCCTGCCACCGCTCGAAAACGCTTTTTGGTAGTAGGGGTTGGTCAGGCTTGATACAACGACTCCCTTGCTGCTGGATGCGTGAACAAATTGTTCGTTCCTCAGGTACACCCCGACGTGGGATTTCTTTTTACCCTGAATGTCAAAGAACACCAAGTCTCCCTCTACCAACTCATTCCGGTCGAGTGATTTACTAGATCGAGCAAGTCCTTCTGTAGTCCGTGGCACGTCTTTTTTGTAAACGTCGCGGTAGAGTACGCCCACAAAACCAGAACAGTCAACCCCCGATTTGCTCGTTCCTCCGTACTTATACGGCACGCCTTCCCAGTCCCTGACGAATGCGTCCATGCTGCCGCTTTCTTGTTGTGCACGGCGCTCGACCTTTGTTGTCTTTTTCTTTCGACTCTTCTTGGAAGAACTGCAGGATGTAGCGCAGAGCAACAAGGCCAAGGGTAAAACCCATAACAACCGTCTCGATAAAGCGTCGATCATGAATCAATGGTAGTGCGAAAAGAGGTCCTCATGGAATGCGCAGCGCTGAATTTTCTAACGGACATGCCTTAACAAAGGCATCAACGCTGAACTACCAATTGTTGCCTGTGGATTTGGTTTCCTGCTCTGACTTCAAGCAGGTATACACCAGGCGAAAATCCACTCATCTCGATGTGTGCAAATGAGCTTGTGAATTGTTCCTCAAACACGAGTTGCCCACTGATGTTGTGGATGATAACATGACCGAGCGTTGCTTCAGAACGCAGGTGAAGAGATTGACTCGTAGGATTGGGGAAGACAGTTAAACGCCGCCTAGTAGGGTCATCCACCCCGACTTGCAAAGGAAGTGCAATCATTTTGCCTGAAACTGCACGGGCCATCCAAAGGCCCATCGCCGGGAGACCCGAAGCGCTCGTAGTATCCTTCCAGCCAGAGTTTACCAAGGTAATCGCTTCGCCTTCTAAGTTGAATTGGGTTAAATTGAAATCATACGTTGCGATGATCGAGCCGTCCGTTTCGTCGATGAGATCTACTACGTAATCTGAGAACGGTAGACTTCGATAGACATCGAATGAGCCAAAGGGTCTTTCTTTCGCGAGATACGTGTTCAGAATACTACTCTCGTAAATGGACGCAGAAGAAACACCGATCCCACCGTGCTGAAATAACATATCCGTTTGGCTCGGATTGACCGCCTCGCGCCTCGATGGTTTGATGCTCATCTGAAGCGGTTCAAAAGGATCCAGCCCCGCAGATACAAGCCCATTTATCAGTGACACATAGCTCTTTTCTGCTTCTACTATGACGCGCATTGAAGTCAATGAATCGAGATGGCTCGAAGCAGTATCGCGCGCTACAGAGAGATGAAGGTCAACGCCTGAAGGCAAGGCCAAGTAGCCCGAAGCCGAACGAAAAGCGAGGTCGTTCAATAGTTTTTGGTCCTCCAAGTACACATCAATTGCCTCAAGGCCAGGGTCCGACGCATTGTGAATGAATTGGATTCGGCCTGTGCTCACGGGCAGCTCGATGACCCTTCCGCTCTTCAACACCAAGTCGAGTTGAATTTCGGCGCCGTCGAGATTTGAGCTGGAAGAATAAAACCCACTCAGTAATAGCACCGCAACGCTGTCATTTAATTCTTCACCAATTAAATCGGCTTCTACCTGTGTGATTACCTCATTGTTTTCTTCGATGCTGAAACGAAACCGAGAAGCGTACAATTCAATAGCCGAACTGACTTGTCCATAAGGAAGTTCGGAGAGCAATTCACCTAGATCTTCACGAATTTCAGACAGTCCAGTGGCACCCAAATCTGTCACCCCGTGCGTGAGATAAAGGTCCGTGTTTCCTTGTGTTTGTGGGGCGCTCAAGTCCACTTCTATATGCTCGAATGCTAAGGGTTCAAAATGAGAATAGCCGGCAGTTGAATCTTGAAGGCCGAGCAGGATGAGGACATGGTCTTCCGATAGAGATAAGCTATCTGAATAGATAAGCAGTGCATTGCTGGTATCGAGGCTCGTTGAGTCACAAACGTAAAAACGATACGGCCCCGTGCCCTCTACAAAAAGCAATGGAGTAGCCTGTCGAAAGGCAAGGTTATCCGCGAGCTTGATCGAGTCCGACCAAACATCAATGTGTTCTAATGCTACATCTGCCGACCCATGGACGAATTGTACGTGAATTCCCTGTCCGATGGCGCTTCGGGAAGCAATCAGTAAAACAAGGAAGAGCAGTATATGGTTTGCCTTTGTCACGATACGATGCGGTGTGAAGATAAAGACCATTCTACTCGTCTAAACGTTGGGTATCAATTTTCAA
>JAVKEP010000059.1:0-1144 GCA_040221375.1 Cryomorphaceae bacterium | reverse complement strand
GTATAGAGAAAAATACTGGTAAGAAAATTGTCTATGTCGACCAGCGTTACTTCCGGCCTACTGAGGTGGATACCCTCCTTGGTGATCCGACCCTGGCACGGGAACGTCTTGGTTGGCAGGCCGAAATCACGTTCGAAGAATTGGTTCGTGAGATGGTCGCTGCTGATTTGAGTATTGCCAAAAAGGATACTTTGATCGAGAAAGCAGGGTATCGAAGTTTCAATTACAATGAATAAGTAGCGGATTACTATGTCCACAGTATATGTAGCGGGCCACAATGGCCTCGTTGGTTCGGCTATTTGCCGCCGCTTGAAGAAGGATGGCATTGAGCCACTTGTTGCCGATCGCGCAACGCTTGATCTTACGGATCAGGCGGCGGTTCGGGCCTGGTTTGAGAGCAATGCGATTGATCAGGTGTACTTTGCCGCTGCAAAGGTCGGAGGCATTCTTGCCAATAGCGAATTTCCTGCTGATTTCATTAATGACAACATTTCGATGCAATCAAATGTTATCGACTCAGCGTGGAGAAACGGCGTCAAAAAATTATTATTTCTGGGTTCGTCTTGCATATATCCAAAGTTTGCAGAGCAACCTATTTCTGAACAAAGTCTTCTGACAGGGCCGCTCGAACCGACAAACGAATGGTATGCGATAGCCAAGATTGCCGGTATTAAGACATGTCAGGCCTACCGTAAGCAGCATGATTTCGACGCCATTTCAGTGATGCCGACAAATCTGTACGGGCCCGGCGACAATTTTGATTTGCGTAGCTCTCATGTTTTGCCAGCGCTGCTAAGGAAGTGCCATGAAGCACTGATGAATGGCGATGCCAACTTTGAAGTGTGGGGGAGCGGGGAGCCGAGGCGTGAATTTCTGCATGTCGATGATCTTGCCGACGCGAGCGTCTTTTTGATGGATACCTACAGCGCCGAGGAGATTATCAACGTAGGGTGTGGTGAGGATATCCGTATCCGGGACTTGGCCGAATACATCAAACAGGTGGTTGGTTTTACTGGTGAGCTTATCTTCGATAGCTCAAAGCCCGATGGGACGCCGCGAAAACGCCTCGACGTGGGCAAGCTGCACGAACTGGGCTGGAACTCCAAGATTTCGCTCGGTGTCGGCTTAAAGTCTACCTACGAGT
>JAVKEP010000058.1:0-3067 GCA_040221375.1 Cryomorphaceae bacterium | reverse complement strand
GAGGTATTGGTACAAGGGATGAATGTCTTTTCCCAGCAAACAATTTTATGGGACAAGAACCGGGTTCGGAAGATGAAATCAAAGCCTTCTGCCAAAAGAACTATGGTGTAAGCTTTCCTATGTTCTCCAAAATCGATGTGAAAGGAAAAGACATTCATCCCTTGTACCAATTCCTCACTGAGAAGGAACGCAACGGAAACGTAGAAGCGGATGTAAGTTGGAATTTTCAAAAATTCCTGATTGGAAAAGACGGCACCGTTCGCACTTCGTTCAGCCCCAAGACAAGGGTAACAGCGCCTGAAGTCAAAGAAATGATCAACGCGCTACTCAAAGAAGGATAGTTTTTATATTTGCCGTCCTCCAAAAGGAAAACGGGGGATTAGCTCAGCTGGCTAGAGCGCTACGCTGGCAGCGTAGAGGTCATCGGTTCGACTCCGATATTCTCCACAGATATTGCCCCTCGTACTGAGGGGCTTTTTCTTTAATCTTGGTTCTAAATGAATGCGCTGTCTAGCCCTGTGAAGATTCTACTGCTTTCATTTTTGATTGTAACCACTAGTTCGAGCCTGTTGTTTTCTCAATCCGCAGAAGATTCAAGTGAACATGATAAAAAGTGGTCGTTCTATGGCTATTGGGGATACAATCGAGGTTGGTTTTCAACCTCCACCATTCACTTTGTTGGAGCCAACTACGATTTCACCCTACAGGACGTAGTCGCAAAAGATAGGCAGACTCCATTTGCGGTAGATGTTTATTTGAACCCTACAAAGTTTACCATCCTACAATACAATTACCGCTTGGGCTTTTTTGTAGACCAACATTGGGATGTGTCCCTAGGCGTTGACCACATGAAATACGTCATGTATCAAGGACAATCGGCTTCGATACGAGGTGAAATCATCGATTCGGGAACGCGTTTTGACGGGACTTACGACGACGAAACCATTGAGTTGGTAAGTGATTTTTTAATGTTCGAGCACACAGACGGATTGAACTACGTCAATGCCGAACTCAGGCGTTTTGACGAGTGGAAGGACTTCGGAAACATCAGCATCAACCTGACAGAGGGGGCGGGTTTCGGCGTTATGATACCGCGTACCAACACAACGCTGTTGCGCAAAGAACGCTACGATGAATTTCACTTGGCCGGATTTGGATGCGGCGCCATGGTAGGGATCAACCTGACGTTTTGGAATCGTTTTTTCTTGCAATCTGAGCTGAAGACCGGGTTCATCTACATGCCCGACATACGCACTACGCACGATAAGCAGGATCGAGCAGACCAGCACTTCTTCTTTCTCCAATCAAATGTGGTCATTGGAGTCCTTCTTCGCCCCTTTGCCAAATCATCGAACTGACCGTTCAAGCGTTTGCGCCTACTTTTTCCTTTGTGCAACGTCTAGTACTTGAAAGAAAACGGCGAACTTTGAACGCGATGCTACGAATACCAACATACGTAATTTTTTGTCTCCTCATCGGAGCCCTTACCATCGCTGCGTGTAAAAAGGACCCAGAAGAAGAAGAGGAACCAGAAGTTCCTGAGCTAGAGTTCAACACAAGTGTCTTCTGCGATAATTCCTGCTATTTTTCGAGTGATGGTGAATGCGACGATGGAGGATACGGCTCTACAAGCTCGCTGTGCAAATTCGGAACCGATTGTGCCGATTGCGGCAAAAGAATCATCAAGAAAATAAAACGATGAAAACGCTCCGTTTATACATCATACCTCCCCTATTGCTCAGCCTCTTTCTTTTGAGTTCGTGCAAGAACGAACTGTGTGATGACACCTGTTATTGGCCTTCAGATGGGGTTTGCGACGACGGTGGCGAAGACTCGATCACGGATTATTGTCAATTCGGAACCGACTGCTCTGACTGCGGAACACGCGTGGAAGAATGAAGTAATGTCATTCTTTCCTTCCAGACTAAAAGCCGGCTTTCAGCTGCCCTTCTTGGCTTAGCCGAGAATGACAGTCGTAGCATTCGTGGCTCATCTTTGGGATAAGCACTCGAAGCGGGCTCACCCGACCTCCTTCGTCAGTGAACTAAAGTCTGAGATTGCATCTTTTGGGAGGATCAAAATGAGAACGTCCCCTTTTTTTATTCCTAATTTTGCCGCGCAATGAGAATAGAGGTACTCAAATCGAAAATTCACCGCGTAAAGGTAACCGACGCCAACCTTGACTACATCGGGAGCATTGAGATCGATCAGGCGTTGATGGAGGCCGCCAACATCATCGAAGGTGAAAAGGTGCAAATCGTCAACATCAACAATGGTGAGCGGTTCGAGACGTATGCCATTACGGGCAAACGGAATTCTGGAATCATCAGTTTGAACGGTCCTGCGGCGCGTAGGGTTATGCAAGGCGACATTGTGATCATCATATCATACGCCTCCATGGAATTTGAAGAGGCTAAGAAATTCAAGCCTTTTGTGATCTTTCCAGACGAAAAATCCAATACACTTCCATCTTGAACGCAAAGTTGAAATCTGCACTTCAGGTGCTGTTCTCCTTGACGCTGGGGTTTTTTCTGATATGGTTTATTTACAAGGACCTGACAGAAGAAGACAAGTTGAACATGGTTACTTCCATAAAAGAAGCAAACTACTGGTGGATTGCGGCTTCGACATTGGTAGCCGTCCTGAGCCATGTTTTTCGGGCCTATCGTTGGAAGTACCCGCTTGAATCGCTCGGTATTAAGATCAATATGGCCAATCGCTTCTCAGCCGTCATGATCGGATACTTGGCTAATTTGGCCTTTCCGAGGCTGGGAGAAGTTACCCGCTGCGCGATTCTGTCACGCTACCAAAAACAGCCCTTCGAGAAGCTATTCGGAACCGTCATCGCTGAACGCGTAGTAGATGCGGTAATCCTCCTCGGACTGATTGCACTTGCTGTGTTGCTTCAATTTGGCATCCTAAAGGATTTACTCACCGAAACCGGCGGGCGGCTCGCAGCAAAAACATCAACGTTCATCATTTTGGGAGGCATCGGTTTGGTCGGAATTGTCGGCGCTTTTATTGGATGGAAGTTTATACAAAGGGCCGAACACCCCATAGCCATGTC
>JAVKEP010000057.1:0-24319 GCA_040221375.1 Cryomorphaceae bacterium | reverse complement strand
TCCGAGGAGTGGATCAACCCCGGTTATGTCCGCTGGCGCGTCCATGCGTGTTTTTTCTTTTGCGTTTTTGATTCGGTTGAGAAGATTCAAAGAAGGATTACTTGGTGATCCTTTCTTGTCCGAGGAGTGGATCAACCCCGGTTATGTCCGCTGGCGCGTCCATGCGTGTTTTTTCTTTTGCAAGCACTCGAGCTAGCTCGGCGCTTGTAAAAGAAAAAACCCGGCTTCGCGATAGCGAAGACCGGGTTTGATCATCTTGTGACCTCGGCAGGATTCAAACCTGCAACCTCCACAGCCGTAATGTGGTGCACTATTCAGTTATGCTACGAGGCCTTTTGGGTCGGCAAATATAGTTGTTATTCTTAAAATTAAAGCGAATGTTTGCTTGCTAATTTAACGCAAAGCGAACCTGCATGCCAGCAAACAAATACGCCTTACTTCGGTACCGCATCATCGATCGGCGATTGCGGAATCAGCAACGACCTTTTCCTTCTAAGGAGGATTTGCGGTACGCCTGTGAAGAAGCCCTTTACGGCAGCGATGGTGAGCATATTTCCATGTCTACCATCGACAAGGATCTATGGGCGATGCGCAACGAGGGAGAGTTGGGCTATTATGCACCCATTAAGTTTAGTAAGGAATACGGAGGATACTTTTATGAGAATCCTGAGTATACGATTTCCGAACTTCCGTTGAACGATGATGACCTCGACGCGATTCAAACTGCTGCCCAGACGCTCTTTCAGTTCAAGGACATTCCACTGTTCAAAGAATTCGACGCGGCGATTGACAAGATCTTGGACCGTATGCGGATATCATCTTTTGACGAGAACAAGGCCGTGCACGATGTGCTGGAGTTTGAACGAGGTGTTTCTGATCGTGGCAGTGAGTTTTTGGGGGAGCTGTTTAAGGCAGCTAAGAATGACCTTAGCGTGAAACTTACCTACCGCAAATTCGGTGCTGCTGATGACCAATTGGTTCAATTGGATCCGTACCTATTAAAAGAATACGGCGGCAGGTGGTACGTCATCGGTTTTGAGCATGCCAAGCAAAGCATGCGTACCTACAGTCTCGATCGAGTGACACAAGTATATACAGGAGATGTACGTTTTGAGCGACAGGCTTCCTTTGATACCCAATCGTTCTTCAAGCACGCCATGGGCATCACCGTAACTCAAGAAGAACCGATCGAAGTTCGGCTCCGATTTTCTGCCCGGCTCGCACCTTATGTTATGTCAAGCCCCATTCACGGTTCCCAAACCATCGAAAAAAAGCACCCTACCGGCGAATGCGAACTATCCATCCACGTGCTCAAAACGATCGAGTTGCTGACCCTTGTGCTCGGATACGGAGAAGACGTAGAAGTGCTGGCCCCCACTTCGCTTAAAGAAGAAGTGATCTCTACGTTAACAACCTGTTTGAAAAAATATTCCAAGGGCGACGTTTGAAGGGGTGAAAAGATGGTGCTAACGTGCAATTCACAACATGGTGTTCATTTCTTTAACTTCAATTGAATGGTGTCTAATAGCTATCATTCAATCACTTATGAATAGCGGCTTTTAGGGGTTGCTACACGCAAGTTGTTAGATGTAAAACTTTTCACATAATCAAGGGTCTGTCGGTTTTTTTATTCATTTTTTTTGGTCAATATTTGCTCCGTGAATCGCCGGATGCACAATCTGCGAAACCACCGACCTTAACATAACCTTAATTAATTGTTGCGAGACTTCGTCATCGCGACCTTGAAAAGCTTTTTTCCACAATGAGTAAACCACAAGAAGAAGTTTGGGACCGATGTCTGGAGGTGATCAGAGACAATGTAAGCCTGCAAAGCTTCAAAACTTGGTTTGAGCCAATCAAACCGGTAAAGTTGCTGGACAACACGCTGACAATCCAGGTTCCAAGCCAATTTTTCTATGAGTGGTTGGAAGAGCATTACATCAGCCTACTTAAAAAGACCGTTATGAAGGAACTCGGTTCCGACGGTCGACTTGAGTACAGCATCGTAATGGAAAACAACTACACTACGTCAAAGCCATACACTGTTCGAATTCCGACATCGAACATCAGTACTGTGAAGAATCCTTCGGTTTCCATGCCGCTAGACATTGGAAGCAAGACCATCAAGAATCCATTCATCATTCCTGGACTTAAGAAGGTCGTTGTAGATTCACAATTGAACCCGAATTATTCCTTTGAAAACTTTGTAGAAGGCGATTGCAATCGCCTTGCACGCTCGGCTGGGTTTGCAGTAGCTCAAAAACCTGGAGGCACTTCCTTCAATCCGCTTTTGATCTACGGCAACGTCGGCTTGGGAAAAACACACTTGGCGCACGCCATTGGTATCGAGATCAAGAAAAACCATCCGAACAAGACCGTATTGTATGTGTCTTCGGAGAAATTTACGCACCAATTCATCGATGCGGTCCGCAATTCGACTACCAACGACTTCGTGCACTTTTACCAAATGATTGATGTACTCATCATTGATGACGTGCAATTCATGGCCGGTAAGGAAAAAACGCAAGACGTGTTCTTTACCATCTTCAATCACTTGCACCAAACAGGAAAGCAAATCGTTCTTTCGAGCGACAAGCCGCCGGTAGAAATGCAAGGTATGGAGCAGCGATTGCTGAGCCGCTTCAAGTGGGGCCTCAGCGCCGACCTTCAGATCCCCGATCTAGAAGCGCGCATCGCCATCCTCGAAAAGAAGATGTACATCGAAGGCATCGAGTTGCCGAAAGAAGTGATCGAATACCTCGCCTATAGCATCACGACCAACATCCGTGAGCTCGAAGGGGCATTGATTTCATTGATTGCTCAGGCTTCCTTGAACAAGAAAAACATCACCCTCGATCTCGCGAAGCAGATGATCGACAAGTTTGTTCGAAATACGGCGCGCGAAGTATCTATCGACTACATACAAAAGGTAGTATGCGATTACTTCGATTTGCCCATCGAGTTGATGAAGTCCAAAACGCGTAAGCGTGAAGTGGTGCAAGCCCGTCAAATCGCCATGTACTTTGCGAAGCAGATGACGAAGGCTTCTCTCGCGAGCATTGGTGCACACTGCGGTGGCAAAGACCACGCAACCGTGTTGCACGCTTGCAAGACCGTGAACAACCTGATGGAAACGGATAAAAATTTCCGCAGCTACATCACGGACCTAGAGAAGAAAATGGCCATCCAATAGGCTTTTAGGTTAAATTCAGAAACCCAATCCGAACTTCGTGATTGGGTTTTTTGTTGGTAGCAATGATGGAAAGGAAGAAAGTACTCTTTGTATGTTTAGGCAACATTTGCCGCTCTCCCATGGCCGAGGGGGTGTTTCGACAGCGCGCGCTCGACCTGCAGCTCGACATCACCTTCGACTCTGCTGGGACTGGCGGCTGGCACGTAGGTGAATCTCCCGACAAGAGGATGCAAGAAACAGCCCTGAGCCACGGCGTTGACATCAGTGACCTGCGCGGACGTCAATTTGATGTGTCGGATTTTGATGGGTTTGACGTAATCTACGTCATGGACGAGTCGAACCGAGAGAATGTGCTGAATCTGGCACGAGACCAAGCGGATCGGAGCAAGGTGAAAATGCTCCTCAATGAATTGTACCCGGGAAAAGATATGTCGGTTCCTGATCCATATTTCGGTGGGCAGCGCGGATTTGAACACGTGTTTGACCTCATGCAGCGGTCCGCGGAAAAAGTGCTTGGCTAATGGCGTCAAGAGGCAAGCTCATATTGATTCCCTCTTGGCTGCACGAAGCGAATTCGGCGGCACAATTTCCCGGCGATACGCTGAAAACAACCCATGGGCTCACGTACTTTATTGTAGAGCGCGCGAAAACGGCGCGGCATTTCCTCAAACGCATCGCTTATCCCACCCCTTTTGACGATACTCATATGCTCGAACTCGACAAGCACGCCTTAGACGATACCGATCGTTTATTGCAACCTTGCATGGAAGGCCACGATACAGGATTGATTTCCGAAGCTGGAGTTCCTGGTGTGGCGGATCCCGGAGGCATGTTGGTGGATGCCGCACACCGGAAAGGTATTCAGGTCGTCCCCTTGATTGGGCCCTCGTCCATCTTGCTCGCTTTGATGGCTTCCGGAATGAACGGGCAGCGTTTTACCTTCCACGGTTACCTCGATCGAGACGAACGCATACTGGCCACACAACTCAAGGAGATGGAGCAGGACTCTAGGAAGAATAATACCACCCACATGTTCATAGAGACGCCATATCGGAACGATAAATTGTTGAGCGCCTTGCTCAAGCACTTGGCGGGTTCAACGCGCTTATGCACCGCGATTGACCTTACGGCTCCGGAACAGCAAATAGTTAACATGTCCGCAGAAGAATGGAAGCGTTCGAAAAAAAGCATTGGTAAAAAGCCCGCGGTTTTCCTGTTGTTTAGCGGAGAACTCTCCACTTAATTTCACAGCGTAAATAGGTTACGTTCTCGGGTAGGAGCTTTGGTTTCAGATTGATGAATCACTTAAAATCTGAAGCCATGAGTACCAATGAACTTAATATTTTCCTGAACTCTTTTAACCGTCCAAGCCATTTCTCAGATACGGCATGGCAACAAGTCATCGCACAAGCCAAACGCGTATGGGAGGCATACCTCAACGGAGAAGATTGGAACGATGTGCTGGAAATCACGTGCAAGGAATCGTACCTGATGCTCGTCTCGCACGAAGGCAAACTCATCGTGCAGGATGAATCGCTCCTTCGTTACGTGAAGAACGACGAAGTGAAAAGCTGGAAGAAGCACTTGGAAGAAATTGCTTTTCGAGCCATCCGCGACCAGCAATTCGATAAGGCAGAGCGCTTTTTTACCAAAGCACTGAAAGTAGATGACAAAAGCGCGATGAATTTCTACCGTCGAGCCTTGCTGAGGATGAAGGCCCTCCGACACAAAGGGGCTTTGGAAGATCTTTCCAGGGCCATCGAACTCAACGATGGAGTCGCAGCATTCTACATCAAGCGCTCGCATATTTTTCGTTTGCTCGATTTGGATTACAAAGCGATGAGCGACCTCAACCGGGCCATCAAGGTGGATCCTAAGCACGCAGAAGCTTTTGACTTAAGAGGTAAGTTTCGCCTGTCACTGGGCGATAGAGCGGGTGCAAGGCTCGATATATTGAAGGCAAAAGAGCTCCGCGATGGTGGAAAAATTGGCAGCGGAGAGCTGTATTCTGCTAAAGCAGCTTGATGTAAAAATGGCGGAAAACCGCTAGTGCTCATTCCAAATGACTCACTTTACTTTGGAGGTAGAAAAGTTCACCTCGATGAAAAGGACCTTTGATTTGATAGCAAACCTTGTCATTGATGCCATGGTGCGAATGAGGACCATTGAGGCGAACACGTCAGCCAGAACTCCCCCGTTCTAGGCTGGCGTTTTCTAGTCCGACTGACTTGGACAATGGATGTGCTAACCCTATCGAGGCGACTCGATATCTCGCTTGCGAGAACAAAACTGGCGCGTTGGCTTGTGGTGAGCCAACGCGCTCAGTTTTTTTAACCCGCTCTTTACCTATGCTACAATCGCCTAACTTAGTTTCCTCAACATTTAATCTTACACCTATGAAACGAACAATGGCCATCTGCACCGCTTCGGTGCTCTTTGCATTTTCAGCCTGCACCAGCGGAGGCGGTAAATCTCAACAAGAAAACTCCACTTCAACCGAAACAAAAGAAGCCGTGGAACCTATGGGCGATGAAAGAGCGGCCATTCAATCGTCAACCTTGGTTATCGATCTGATTGCTCGGCCCCTAGGCGAAGATGTACATACGGAGATCAGCTTCAATGACCCCGGCAAGAGCTATGTATTCATAGAGAATTATTTTCCCAGCGTGAATTGGCCGATCACGCCCCTTGAAATAAGGATCAAAGAGGACGGTTCAGGCCTTCCCGCGCTTCAGTTTACACCGATTATTCCATTCGATTCCATTCTGCACAACACAGACGATTCCATCAATGTAGCGGCAAAACTGGACGTGAAAATCATGCTGGAAGACCCGTCTAATCCAGGAACGTACAACGAAATAAAAAGGAAGGATAAATTTTTAAAAGACGCGGATAGATCACTGAAGAAGCAAGGAACTAAATAGACGTTGTCGATGCTCCGACTCCTTTTCATTGTAAGTTTATTTCTCGCGTTCACAAGGCTTGACGCCCAAGGTCCAACGGCGTTTGATCAAGTGAAACACGCCTTTGATAAAATTGAAGGAGAAGACCAACAGTCGATCATCGAGTTGCTCGAATTCGCAGAAGAGCATCGAGTCCGTTACCCAGAGTTCTCGAAGCGGGCGTCGGAAAAAGCGATGCATCTCGCGCTGGCGCTTGCGCACGATTCGCTGACCGCACGATCGTTGTTGTCTATCGGTAAATGTTTCAATGGACTCGCTTTGTTCGATTCGGCCGTGACGAGGTATTATGATGCATTAGATATCTCAGAGCGTGTAGAGGATCACAACAACGTGGTCTTTGTTCTGAGCAGCCTCTATTATTCGTTCAAACAACAAGGGCTCGACAAAAGCGTCAGGGAAACGCTGGGGTCGATGCGTAGGCATTTGAAGTATCCGCTGAGCCATTTGGCCAGGGGAGAAGTGTACTTCACGCTTCAAAATTACCACGCTCAGTTCGGTGATTCTGACAGCAGCTATGCGTTTTTAGACAGTGCGGAAGTGCATTGGAAAAACACGGACGATCCCGATTTACACGGATTGTTGATGAATAATCGTGCGGTTCAACAAGTCACCAACGGTGATACCAACAAAGCCATCGCGACGCTGTACGCACTGATCGGCCATCCCGAAATAAAAGAAGGCAAGGCGGAGGCCTTTCACAATTTGTATTATTTGCTCGACCACCGAGGTGAGGCGACCGAAGCCTACGAAATGGCGCATGCGGGTCGGTTGTGGGCCGAACAATACAGCAAGCAAGACAATTTGATCCAGTCGCTCTTTGACGAATCTGCGGCGCTTGAGGCGCTTGGTAGGCTGGACGAGGCCTTACTCACCTACCAGCGTATGGATGAAATTGAAGATTCCTTGTATACGGAGGAAATGGCGAGCGCACTCGGAGAAGCAAGGACCAAATACGACCTCGAAAAGCGAGAAAATGAAGTGCGCAGCGCTCGCATACAGCGCAACTGGCTAATTGTGGTTGCACTGATGATAGCGCTGAGTCTCGTACTCTCCACGTGGTTTTACTTCTATCGTATCGCCAAGAATAAAGAGCAAGCGCGTCTAGAGATTGAAACCTTGCAAAAGGAGAAGGAGGTGCTGAGTCTGCAGACCATGCTCTTTGCCCAGGAGGAAGAACGCCAGCGCATTGCGCGTGATTTGCACGACAGCATCGGAGCATTGCTCAGCACGGCCAAGCTTCACATAAGCAACATAGAGAAGGAAGTGCGCAAGTTGACGGAATTGGATTTCTTGACGTCGACCGAGCAAGTCATTGACCGTGCTAGCAAGGAAGTGCGAAGGGTAGCGCATGACATGATGCCGGGCGTTTTGATGAAACTTGGGCTCTTTGAAGGCATAGAGGATTTCTTCGATCGTGTGCGCGAGGGCAATGGAATCACCGTCAATTTTACTTACGACGAGCTCGATCAGCGTTTAGAGAACCGATCGGAAGTGATGATTTATCGAATGATTCAAGAGATGGTCAATAACACCATCAAACACGCCGAGGCTTCGGAGATCAAATTGATGATCAAGCGGCAAGGCGAACATTTGATCATCGATTACAAGGACGACGGAATAGGATTCGATGCCACATTGCTCGAGGATCCGAGTCGTTTCGGCCTAACTGGCTTGAAAAGCAGGATCAATTTTTTAAACGGAACCCTCGAATTAACCAGTCAACCCAAGCAAGGAGTTCATTATAAAGTTGCAGTGCCCATAGAAGTTCAGTAAAATTGAACCATGGCCAGGGCGCGCATATTGTTGTGTGATGATCACGCGATATTTCGCGAGGGCATCAAGGCTACGCTCGAAGTAGACAGTGAAATAGAGATCGTTGCGGAAGCTCAGAATGGAGAGGAATGCATCGATATTCTCTCCGAGCTCACCGTAGAATGCGTATTGCTCGACATCAACATGCCTCATATGGACGGCATTGAGTGCTTGAAGATCATCAAGGATCGCTTTCCGGCAGTGAAGGTCATCGCGCTTACCCAATTTGACGAAAAACGCTTTGTTAGGCAAATGTTGAAGTTCGGCGCCGATGGGTACCTTCTGAAGTCAACTACGCACGCCGAATTGACCAAGGCAATCGAAACCGTATTAAGCGGTGAGCAATACTTAGCCGACCAGGCGTATGCCAAGCTGAATGGAATTGTGAAAGAAGCGGATCCCAATCCACTCTTTCCAGAATTGAGCGAACGCGAAAAACAAATCATTCGCTTGCTCAGCCGAGGAGCGAGTACGCGTGAGATTGCGACGGATTTGAGCTTGAGTACTCATACGGTAGAGACGCACCGTGGCAACATATTTAAGAAGCTTGGGGTTCACAACATTGCCGGACTTGTGCATTGGGCCGTCAATAATGGCATGGATTGATGCGACCATGCTAAGCGG
Source organism: Cryomorphaceae bacterium (assembly GCA_040221375.1). GTDB lineage: Bacteria > Bacteroidota > Bacteroidia > Flavobacteriales_G > Salibacteraceae > SHAN690. The sequence goes on along the minus strand of JAVKEP010000057.1, from coordinate 15,727 downwards.
GCATCACTTAATTTAGGCCCGTGCTTTTCAGCTCTACCATATTTCTTGTCTGGTTTCTCCCGATATTTTTGCTTGGTTACCACGCAGCACCAAAGCGGCTGAAGAATGTTGCTGCCTTGCTGGGTAGTTTGGTCTTCTATGCGTGGGGAGCTCCGATGTTTTGTGGCGTTTTGATCGTCAGTGCAGCGCTGGATTATCTTATTTCACTCCGATTGAAGAAGGATGGTTCTCGGTGGCTCTTGATCGCAGGTGTAGGTCTCAATGTGGCGACTTTGTTTGTATTCAAGTACTTTAATTTTTTCATTGATAATGCTCAAGCAATCGCCCATTTGGCAGGCTTTTCGTTTCCTGTTTACATGCAGGTCGCATTGCCCCTGGGCATTTCCTTTTTTACGTTCCAGAAAATCAGTTACCTAATCGACGTCTACCGAGGAGATGCACGACGGGCCGATTCGTATTTGGACTACTTGCTGTATGTCTCCTTGTTTCCGCAGTTGATTGCAGGGCCGATTGTGCGGTTCAAAGAGATCGCTCATCAGATCAAGGACCGTTCTGAAAACGATACATGGGTGCTGAAGCTCGCTGGTTTTCAGCGTTTTGCCCTTGGGTTGCTAAAGAAAGTGCTCATCGCCGACGTGTTGGGCCAGCTCGCTGATCACGCTTTTGTGGCAGATGAACTCGGAATGCTGAATGCGCTGGTCGGATTGTTGGGATTTACCTTTCAGATCTACTTTGATTTCAGCGCTTATAGTGACATGGCGATAGGCTTGGGGTTGATGATGGGCTTTAAGCTGCCTGAGAACTTTGATTGGCCGTATGCCGCATTTGGATTCCGATCGTTTTGGCGAAAATGGCATATGACGCTGGGAGCGTGGATGCGCGACTATGTTTATTTCCCGCTGGGAGGCAACCGCGGAGAAAAATCTAACACCATACGCAACCTTTGGATTGTATTCCTGCTCTCGGGCCTCTGGCATGGAGCGAGTTGGAACTTTGTCATCTGGGGCATCTGGCATGGATTCTTTATCGCGTTGGATCGAAATACGGACTTTTTTAAACGTCACAACCCATGGGTGGGCGGCCTTCTGACCTTTGGGTTGGTAATGCTCAGTTGGGTTTGGTTTCGTGCGGAAACCTTAGGCGATGCGATCCATTATCTTGGGGAGCTTTTGTCTTGGAATCAAATGCCTGCGTTTGAAGTAACGTCACGCCAGTGGCTTACCTTGGCAGTGGCGATCACCTTTGCCTTTTTGCCACCCACAATGCACGATGCGGCCAAGCATTACCACGGCGACGATGGACGTAGAATGATTGTAAAGACGATTGTGTCCTTCCTCTTTATCCTCCTCTGTCTTGGACAATTGGCCGTGAGCGATGGCCAGCCTTTTATTTATTTCAGGTTCTAGGTGAGCTGAAGCGCTTCTTATACTTTTGGTCGTCCAAAAAATTGACCCATGTCAGACGATAAGAAGATCATTTTTTCCCTCCAAGGAGTAAGCAAGATATATCCTCCGCAGAAGCAAGTCCTCAAAAACATCTACCTCTCCTTTTTCTACGGTGCCAAGATTGGCATCATCGGCCTCAATGGCTCTGGAAAATCTTCGTTGCTGAAGATCATCGCAGGGGTGGAAAAAGACTTCCAGGGCGACCTGAGTTTCAGCGATGGCTATACCGTTGGGTACTTGGAGCAGGAGCCCCAGCTAGACGAGTCAAAGACGGTCATGGAGATTGTGAAAGAAGGTGCTTCTGAGATTACTTCATTGTTAGAAGAGTACGAGAAGATCAACAATGATTTTGGTTTGCCAGAGGTGTATGAGGATGCCAACAAGATGGAGAAACTCATGGCGCGGCAAGGCGTATTGCAAGACAAAATCGACGCGGTAGGAGCGTGGGAGTTAGAATCAAAGCTAGAGCGCGCGATGGACGCATTGCGCACCCCTGAAGGCGATACCCCGATCAAGAACTTGTCGGGTGGTGAGCGCAGGCGTGTGGCCCTTTGTCGCTTGTTGATCCAGCAGCCGGACATCTTGCTCTTGGATGAGCCAACCAACCACTTGGATGCTGAATCGGTTGAATGGTTAGAGCATCACCTGCAGGAATATGCAGGTACGGTCATCGCAATTACGCACGACAGGTACTTCTTGGACAACGTAGCTGGTTGGATCTTAGAATTGGACCGCGGTGAGGGCATTCCATGGAAAGGAAACTACAGTTCTTGGCTGGACCAGAAGTCGAAGCGCATGGCGCAAGAAGAGAAGACGGCCAGCAAACGAAGAAAGACGCTTGAACGCGAATTGGATTGGGTGCGCATGTCGCCAAAGGGAAGGCACTCTAAGAGCAAGGCGCGTTTATCGAACTACGACAAGATGCTCGGTGAAGAGCAGAAGACGAAGGAAGAAAACCTTGAAATCTACATCCCGCCAGGGCCGCGACTCGGTAACAACGTGATCGAGGCCATTGACGTGAGCAAGGGCTTTGATGACCGTTTGTTGTACGAAGACTTGAACTTCAAACTTCCCCCAGCGGGTATCGTCGGAATCATTGGTCCGAACGGCGCGGGAAAGACAACGCTGTTTCGCATGATCATGGAGCAGCAACAACCCGACAAGGGTGAATTTAAGGTGGGCGAGACGGTCAAGGTAGCCTACGTAGACCAAGCGCATGAAGATGTGGATGAGTCGAAGACTGTATACGAAGTGATTTCGGGAGGCAATGAGCACATCGACCTAGGAGGGAGGGAGATGAATGCCCGTGCCTACGTCTCAAAATTCAACTTTGCCGGCAACGACCAAGGGAAGAAGGTGGCCGTGCTCTCCGGTGGAGAGCGCAATCGATTGCACTTGGCGATGACCTTGAAAGAAGGCGCCAATGTGTTGTTGCTCGATGAGCCAACCAACGATTTGGACATCAATACGCTCCGTGCTTTGGAAGAAGCCTTGGACAATTTTGCGGGCTGCGCGGTAGTGATCAGCCACGACCGTTGGTTCCTCGACAGGATTTGTACGCACATCCTCGCATTTGAAGGAGACAGCCAGGTCTATTATTTCGAAGGAGGTTACAGCGATTACGAAGAGAACCGCAAGAAGCGACTGGGAGACGAGGCTCCGAAGCGCATTAGGTATAAGAAGCTGGGAAAGGTTTAATCGAGTTGCAAGACAGCAACCGCGTTAGCGATAGCAGCGGCAGCTCACGCCCTTGGCGTGACTACAGCGAATAGCGCGGTCTCGCCGGAGGCGAGGAACGCCCAGAGATCCTTCCGTTCAGAATTTATTAGATCATCAAATCGGCTAATTGACTCATTCTCTAATATGCTAATCGCGCCATCATCCTACATTTGCGGTCATGGCCAATAAACCATCCATACCGAAAGGAACGCGCGACTTTTTGCCCGAACAGAGCCTGAAGCGTCAGTTCATCTTTGACACCGCGCGCCAGGTGTTTCAGAGTTACGGCTTTGTGCCCATTGAGACGCCGGCCATGGAGAATTTGGATACGCTGTTGGGTAAGTACGGCGAAGAGGGCGATAAGCTGATTTACAAGATCCTCAACAACGGAGATTACCTGAGCAAGGCCAGTGGCGAAAAAATTGAACAACGCGATTCACAGGGGCTCAGCATGGAGATCAGCGATCGGGCTTTGCGCTACGACTTGACCGTGCCCTTTGCGCGCTTTGTGGTACAGAACCAAAACGAACTGAGCTTTCCGTTTAAGCGCTACCAGATACAGCCGGTTTGGCGCGCAGATCGTCCGCAGAAGGGGCGCTACCGTGAGTTTTTCCAATGCGATGTGGATGTGATTGGAAGCGATAGTTTACTGAACGAGGCCGAACTTTTGTGCATCATTGACGACGTGTTTAATCAACTCGGCTTGGGCGACATTACCATACGTATTAACAATCGAAAAATACTGAGTGGTATTGCTACCTCGGCTGGTTTGAGCGGTTACTTTCAGGAGATGACGGTGGCCATTGACAAGCTTGATAAGATTGGAGTAGACGGAGTGAAGGATGAAATGATCCGCAATGGATTGCCCGAGGCGGGAGTGAAGAAGGCCTTGAATTTGATCAAGCTGAAAGGAGAGCCTTTTGGCACCTTGAAAATGCTTGCGGGAGCGGTAACGGGAGCCGAAGAGGCGTATAGAGGCATGGACGAGGTCCGCGCGTTGCTGAAGGCCTTGCCAGAAGCGGTACGTGAAAAAGTTGAATTAGATTTGACCCTCGCGCGGGGGCTGAACTACTATACCGGGGCGATCATCGAGGTCGGACATCCAGATTTTCCTTCGAGCATTTGCGGTGGCGGGCGCTACGACGACCTTACGGGAATTTTCGGATTGAAGGGCATGAGTGGCGTGGGAGTCAGCCTTGGAGCTGACCGTATCTACGACTTGATGGAAGCGAAGGACTTGTTTCCGAAAAGCATCAAAGCTTCAAGCGAAGTGTTGTTTGTCAATTTTGGCGAAGCCGAGGCCATGCGATGTTTGAACCTGGCTGCGGAAGTACGCACGGAAGGAATTTCAGTGGAGGTGTATCCAGATGCAGCAAAGATGAAGAAACAGATGAAGTACGCCGATGACAAAGGGGTGCGGCTGGTGGTCATTGTAGGCGAGGAGGAACTAAAGAACAATACGGCTACGGTTAAGAACATGGAGTCGGGCGAGCAAGACTTGGTGGCCCAAAAGGAATTGACTTCTTTTATCGAACAATCCATTCGCAAATGATCGAGCTCGTCGAACGCCATTACTCCATTGCAGATATCCGAGACATTGTGTCGTCGGGTGAGGAGTTGGAGCTGTCAGCGGGCCTTATCGCGAAGATCAAGGAAGGTCGAAATTTTCTAGAGGGATACATCGACCGCGCGGACCGACCGATTTACGGTATCAATACTGGTTTTGGTAGCTTGTGCGATACGGAGATTGACAAGGCAGATTTGGGCATGTTGCAAGAAAACCTTGTAAAGTCGCATGCTTGCGGCGTAGGTGATGTGGTAGCCCCGGAAATCGTGCGGTACATGCTTCTCCTAAAGGTGCTGGGATTGTCAAAAGGGCATTCAGGCGTTCGGTTACAAACCGTGCAAGGCTTATTGGATTTGTACAACCACGGCATTGTTCCGGTGGTATACGAGCAAGGTTCACTTGGCGCCTCGGGAGATTTGGCGCCGCTTGCACATGTTTCGTTGGCGTTGTTGGGACTCGGCGAAGTGCATTATGGAGGCGAGGTTGTCCCGGCAAGGGAGGCACTCGTTGCGGAAGGACTCGCGACCTTGGAGTTGGGAGCAAAAGAAGGCTTGGCCTTGCTCAATGGCACCCAATTCATGTCTGCCTACGCAGCGTACATGCTCGGCAAGCTAGAATTGCATTTGGAAAAACTCCACTCCATTGCAGCGCTGTCGCTCGACGCGTACGATGGACGGATTGAACCCTTTGACGATGCGGTACATGCCGTGAGGCCGCATCACGGGCAGCGAAAAGTTGCTGAGATCATGCGCGAGTTGCTGGAAGGGAGTGAATGGATCGGCAGAGAGAAGAAGCACGTGCAAGATCCGTATTCGTTTCGTTGCATTCCGCAAGTGCACGGAGCGAGCTTAGACGCGATTGCATATGTGAAGGGCGTAGTAGAAGTGGAAATCAATGCGGTTACCGACAATCCAACGCTCATTCCAGCGGAAGACAAGGTGATCTCTGCAGGAAATTTTCACGGCCAGCCATTGGCGTTGGTCCTGGATCATTTGGCGATTGCCATGGCCGAGTTGGCGAGCATCAGTGAAAGAAGGACGTACAAGCTAATCGGTGGACAACGTGGATTGCCGGCCTACCTCGTGGCCAATCCGGGATTGAACAGCGGGTTGATGATTGCGCAGTACACATCCGCATCAATTGTGAGTCAGAACAAGCAGTTGTGCACGCCCTCTTCGGTGGATACCATCGATTCATCCAACGGACAAGAAGACCACGTAAGCATGGGGGCGAACGGCGCTACGAAAGCATTGCGGGTGTATAGAAACCTCGTTAAGGTCAATGCAATTGAGCTATTGGCAGCGGCCCAAGCCGCCGATTTTCGGGAAGGAAAATCATCGCCTTCTTTGGAGTCGTTGCGGACAAACCTGAGAGAATTCGTGCCGTTCATCGAAGACGATGTTGTACTTAGTGAGTTGATTCACAGCACAATACGATTCTTGGATTGATATATTTTTTCTCTTTATAGTTTATAATGTAAACTAATTTATACATTTGTCAAAACATTCAACCATGAACACACAGGATACCATGACCAACGAGCAGCGACTCACATTGATCACAGACATGATCAATAAGGCTCGGTTCAACTTCAGCCGCGGCAGTTTTTATTTCATTCTCTGGGGAGTATTGCTTTTTGGCTCTGCCGTTTACGAATACGTCGCTGGCCAAGTATTGGATTTACCGATGCCTTGGATCGCTTGGCCCATCGTTGGCATTCTCGGGGGTATTTTCAGTGCGGTCTATTCGCGCAAAGAATACAGCAAAGAACCGGCGACGCATCTTGATCGCGTGTATTCTTCCATTTGGATGGTGTTCTTTATTACTCTGATCATTCTTACCGTAGCCTGGGTAACGAATCGCATCAATCCTGGAAGTTACATCATGATCATCACCGGTTTTCCCACTTTTTTAACGGGTTACATATTGAGGTTTAAACCCTTGCAATGGGGAGGCATTGTATTTTGGGTTCTGGGTTTTGTCAGCCTTTACTTTATGGAGGAGTACACCTCATTGATCTTTGCTTTTTCTATGATCGTGGGGTACGTGATTCCAGGTTTCATGATGAGATCCATGCAATCGTGAGTTTCGGCACGCTTGACCCGTTGCTGCACTCTCCGCTTCGCCTGGCGGTCATGTCGCTCTTGATGACTTTGGATCGGGCTGAGTTTACCTACTTAAAAGAGAAAACGGAATCTACGTCGGGGAACATCAGCGTACAAATCACCAAATTGGAGGAGGCTGGGTACATAAAAGTGGACAAAGGATACAAAGGAAGGCGGCCGTTGACCACCTGTACGGTCACCAAAAAAGGCCGAACAGCATTTGAAAACTATGTGAACACCTTGACCGGCTATATACAACCTTGAAAGAAGACAATCGGCATCTTTGTTGAATGAGAACTTTCGAGACAACGATGCGCGTACGGTACGCAGAGACCGACCGCATGGGGTACTGTTATTACGGGAACTTTGCCGCATTTTTCGAAGTAGCGCGAGTGGAAGCGCTTCGAACTCTCGGCGTCACCTATAAAGATTTGGAAGATGACGGAGTGGTACTTCCCGTATTGGAGTATCAGGTAAAGTACTTCAAGCCTGCATTCTATGATGAAGTGCTTCGCATTGAGACCCACATCGAAGAGGTGAAAGGTGCGCGGATCTACTTCAGCTATACCACCTTCAACGAAGCCAACGAGCCCATCAACAAAGCTACTACCACCTTGGTTTTTGTTGATTCTGCCAGCCAGCGACCGATGAGTCCGCCGCAAGACCTCGTTGAGCTGCTCATGAGCGCTGCTGACAACCCATCCTGAACATCTTCTCAAAAGGCACCGGTATGATTAGCCTTCGTTTCTTGAAATTTGCATGGTGTTCAAAGCATTCATTCCGCTGATCTTGGTATTGCTTCCTTTCCTTGCTCGGGCCGAAGGAGAGGACACGACGGCCATTCCAGAAAAGCCGAGGGCTAGGGCCATTTCCAACGTAGTATTTCAATTCGACAACCGAAACGAACGTTACTTCGGTACGAAAGCTCGCATGAACGGATTGAAATTGGGCCTCGAATCCTATAAACGAGTGCGCTTTGGCTTCGGGTTTTACGCCAACAACAATTTCTATCGAATCCCCAATCCAGCGATCGAAGACAGTATCATCCGAACCGGCAAGCTGAACTATTCGACCTTTTTTACCGAGATCGTGTTTTACCGGAGCTTTCGATGGGAGGTTTCGGTAATCGGTGCGGCAGGGGGAGGGAGATTAAGGGTCAACAATTTTTCAAACGACGCCTCGATCAGTCGATTCATTCGCCAGGATGTTTACGAGAAGGTTAAGATACGAGATGTAGCCGTCAACGGGCAATTCAAGATATATCCATGGCTGGGCTTAGGCGCTGGTGTGGGCTATCGGAACGTGGTAAACCTACCAGATGAGAATTTGAGGGTTGCCTATCGAGTTCCTTACATCGACTTCAAGCTCAAGTTATTTCTTGGATACGCCGTGAAGAGTATTTTTAAGCCGTCGAAGATTGAAGAAGAAAAGGCCTACTACGCATATCGGAAGAAGAAACGTCACGAAGCATTCAAAGCTCTCTTTAAGAATGAATGAAGCGCAAGCACAACAACGCATCCTGGATCTGACCCAAGCGCTAGGTGAACACAATCACCGTTACTACGTGCTCAACGACCCGAGCATTTCGGATTACGCCTTTGATCAGCTATTGAAAGAGTTAGAAGCGCTCGAAGAGCAATTCCCCGAATTTGCAGATCCCAACAGTCCAACCAAGCGAGTAGGTGGCGACATTACCAAGAAGTTTGCCGAGGTCGTCCACGATTTCCCGATGATGTCGCTATCGAATACGTACAGCAAGGAAGAGATCATAGAATGGGAAACGCGGATCAGAAAGATTGCAGATGGTGAGTTGGCATACGTTTGCGAGTTGAAGTACGACGGTGTAGCCATTGGCATTCGCTACGTCAACGGCGAGCTCGACAGAGCGGTTACCCGAGGAGATGGTACCAAAGGAGAGGACGTCAGCGCCAACGTAAAGACCATACGTACCATTCCGTTAAAATTGAGGGGTGGAGATTACCCGGCTGACTTTGAGATTCGTGGAGAGATTTTCTATCCCCTGGATCAGTTTCAAAGGCTGAACAGCGAGCGTGAGGTGGCAGGAGAAGCCTTGTTTGCCAACCCTAGGAATACGGCCAGCGGAACATTAAAAATGCAGGACTCGGCAGTGGTCGCATCACGCGGACTCGATTGCTATCTCTACGGCGTGTATTCAAAGGCGACCTTGGCGGATGACCATTTTTCAAGTGTGAAGTTGGCGGGAACTTGGGGTTTTAAAATTCCGAATGCCGATAAGAACATGATTCGTATTTGTCATTCGGTCGACGAGTTGATGGACTTCATTGGGTACTGGGACCAGCACCGGCATGGCCTTGGTTTTGAGATCGATGGAATTGTCATCAAAGTGAATCAATACCGCCAACAAGAGGAACTCGGATACACGGCCAAATCTCCTCGTTGGGCCATTGCGTATAAGTTTAAAGCCGAAGAAGTCACAACCAAACTCGAGTCTGTCTCATACCAAGTCGGTCGCACGGGCGCCATTACTCCGGTCGCCAACCTGCACCCGGTGCTCCTCGCAGGAACGACGGTGAAGCGCGCATCGTTACACAACGCAGACCAGATCGCCAAATTGGATCTACGCATTGGTGATCAAGTGTACGTAGAGAAAGGCGGCGAGATCATTCCAAAAATCACGGCAGTGGATCTCACCAAAAGGTCCGAGTCGGCGCGGGTTTTTACGTACATCACGCATTGTCCAGAATGCGAAACGGAACTGATACGAGAAGAAGGCGAGGCTCAGCACTATTGTCCAAACGACCTAGGATGCCCCCCACAAATCAAGGGGAAAATGGAGCACTTTATTTCGCGAAAGGCGATGGACATTGAGGGCTTAGGGGCTGAAACGATCGAGCAATTGTATGAAGCGGGATTGATCGCTACCATGGCAGATTTGTACGATTTACAACGCGAACAGATTCTTCCATTAGAACGGATGGCTGAGAGGAGCGTCGACAACATGCTGAGTGGAATTGAGGCGTCAAAGCAAGTGCCTTTTGAACGCGTATTGTTTGCCTTGGGGATTCGATACGTCGGTGAAACGGTAGCCAAAAAACTGGCCAAGCATTTTACTTCGATGGAAGCAATCATGGCAGCTTCGCTAGAAGATTTGGTAGCGGTTGATGAAATCGGACAGCGCATTGCCGAAAGCGTCGTGGACTATTTTTCGAAGGACGCCCACCGAGACTTGGTCAAAAGACTGATGGACGCAGGCTTACGTTTCTCCATTCCAGAGGAAGATTTGGCCGGCCAAACGGACAAATTGAAAGGGTCGTCCTTTGTCATTTCCGGAGTTTTTGAGCGCCATAGCCGGGATGAACTCAAGGCATTGATCGAGCAAAACGGCGGAAAAAATTCGGGCTCCGTAAGCAGTAAAACCACCTACGTCCTCGCGGGGGATGGAATGGGACCTTCAAAGCGTGAGAAAGCCGAAAAATTGGGCGTCAAAATCATATCGGAAACGGATTTTGAAGCGCTGATTGCTTAGTACTTGACGAACTTTTCTGTCCACGTGTATCCGCTGGCGTTGCCTACCTGCAGCATATAGATACCCGGAGCCAGGCCATGCGTGGACAGGGTACTCGAAGCATTGATGCTTTTTGAAGCGACCAGTCCTCCTTGCAGGTTAAAAATGCGCAGCTCCAATGCTTGGTGCACATGCTCGATGCGAAGCGAGTTGGCTTGGGTGGTCACGCTAAAAGGCTGGACGTCTTGTTCGTCAATCGACCATGGCCAGTTAGCCGGATCATTGGGATTGTAGAGATCAACGATCGAGAAGTGGAAGCAAGTGGTGTCGTTGCTCGGATTGTTGTCCCAAAATTCGCTGCTGATGGCACAAAAAGCATAGGTTCCCACGCTGTCAGGTGTATTCGGGAGGATGGCTTGATTAGAAAGTATCCTCACGGTGCTGTCGCCATTGCCAACGCTGTCTGCGTTGATCGTACCGGTGAGCAGGGTCGTGTCATTTTGAAGAACAATCCGATAGGTAACGGCTGTTCCATTCAAGTATTCCACCGAACCGTTGTTGCGTAATACCACACGTACCATGTCCATGTTAGGCGGTTGATTGGTGCCGTTGTCAATATCAAAGCTGTCCAATCCAGCAGGCGAAAGCACTTCGATGGAAAGAGCTTCCCAGTCGTTGCTTACGCCAGCGGTCGTTTCAAATGCGATGTACAAGGTGTCGTTTGCGCTGTTTGAGTCCAGCGCGTGGTTTACCGTGCCCACTACCGAATGCGAGTCGGCCGTTGTTGGGAACGAATGCAAGGAACTGTTTCCAAATGGATGATACAAGCGTTGACCGGGTTGCAAAGGAGTGCTGAGGGTCGTTTGCGAGGAGTAAGACGTGCCGTCAACCGATATGGAGAATGAAATGCTCTCGCCGGATTCTAGGATGGAACTGTCATTATTTTGGATGGTAATGGCCATGCTTGAGCGCAGTCCAAGCGGAACCATGTTCAAACCCTGGGGCGTGGAAAAGTGGACATCCACAACCGATAAATCGATCGATTGCGCCTGAGCGTTGATCGATAGAAGTAGTGATCCAAGTACGGCCCAGCAGGTCAAATAGCACCTTGTTCTCATGTCTCTGGTTTAAGGGTGAAAAATACACATACGATTCCTACTACGGACGGGTTGTAGCTAACGTTGGTTTGACACCAAAAAAAAGGCTGACCAATTGGCCAGCCTCTTTCTACGGATATTCCTAAACAGCTTACTGCTTAGAGAATTTTTTGGTTTCCACAGCACCGCTTGTTTCGTCGGAAGCTTGGATGATGTACACGCCGCTCTTTTCGTCAGAGAGCTGTATGCTCGCGTCTTCGGTAAGCGTTACGTTTCGAACGAGTCGACCTTGTACATCCATGACGGTAACTTCTGTTGGGTTCTCAACGCCTTCTACGCGGATGATATCCAACATAGGCACCACCTTCAAATTCTTTTCAGCCAAAGTTTCTGATCCTAAAGGCCAGTTCGATGGGTGGAAGGGATCGTATGAATCGATGATCTTGAATGATTCACATGTGACGTCATTTGAATCGGTGTTGTCGCCTGTTTCGTTTGCAATGACACAAAACTCATAGGTTCCAGAATCTTGCGGACTAGCAGGAATGATGCTGGCATTGTTCACAATGCGCGTTGTCTGTTCTCCAGGCCCAAGGTCGCCAGACAGTTGACCAGCGACGTTGAGTGTATCGCCATTCAATGCCAGTTGGTAGTCTACGTAATAGAAAGCTGGGAAGGTGATGCTGCTGTTGTTTTGAAGGATGAGGACAACGCTATCGATATCTGGGACCGTATTGGTCATGTTGTCCAGATCAAATCCGTCGAGGTTATTTGGCTCTTCGATGCTCACTGACAATGCAGCCCAGTCATTGTGAACAGCCGATGAAGCGATGTAGTCATCGCAATTGAGGTTGTTGTTCGGGTTTGCCTCCAAGGAGGTGTTCACAAAGTAAGCGCCTGCACAGATCTCATAATTCGGATTGGTTGGTTCGTAAGTGTAGCCCGCTGTCGTGTACAACGTGATTTCGCCTCCCGCAGGAAAAGCTCCGGTGAATGCGAGGGTATCTGGTTGAATGAAATAATTGGCGTTCACTTGTACGGCAATCCATATCTGAGTTGCTGCTGGAATATCGTTGCTTCCGTTGTTCTTGATCGTAAAAAAGATGGGGGCGGTCATTCCCGCTGGAATCTGGTTGCTGCTGTTAGAAGCGGTTCCGACCTCAGAAACGGCAAGGTCATAAGTCTGCGAGTAGCCAAGGCTGGCAATGGCGCAAAGTGTGGTGAGGGCAAATAGTCGAGTAAATATTCTCATAGTTTATGTATTTGTGGGTCGTGCATTATAGACGTGCCACGAAGTTAAAGGTTAGGGCGTGATCTTGAATTAAGTGGGGTGAAAAGTTCATGTTGACGCTAAAGGTGGGATCCGCATTGGCGGCAGAATTTTGAACCCTCGATGTGTCCGGTCAACCCACAGTTGTTACAATGCGTATTCATAACGGTCAGCTTTTGGTCAGAGGGTTTGTTGTCAGCACCTCGGATCATTTCAACGCCCACTATTCCTGTCGGTACGGCAATGATCCCGTAACCTAGGATCATGAGAATCATTGAGATGAATTGACCCAAGTCGGTATGGGGATGTATGTCGCCAAATCCGACCGTTGTCATGGTCACTACTGCCCAATAGATGCTGCGAGGAATGCTCGTGTACCCATTTTCTCCGCCTTCTACGATGTACATGACGGTACCCATGATCACCGCAACGTTCAGCACGGCAAAAAGAAATACGCCAATTTTCGCTCTGCTTGCTTTCAATGAGTTCCAAAGTGCATCCGCCTCATTCATGAAACGCGCAATCTTCAGCACCCTGAACACCCGCATCAAGCGGAATATCCGAATGATCATCAAGTATTGAGATGAGGTGATGATCAATGCCAGGTAGGTCGGTAAAATGGATAGAAAGTCGATGATACCATAAAAACTGAGGGCGTACCCCATCGGTTTACGGGCGGTCCAAAGGCGGATTCCGTATTCGATCGAAAAGACGAGTGTGAAGGTGTATTCGGCCCACATGAACCAGGGACCGTAAGCTTCTCGTAAGTCAGTGATGCTCTCGAGCATGACCACGATCGTGCTAAGGACGATCAACCAAAGCAAGAGGACGTCAAAGTACTTACCCGACCTTGTTTCCGTACCGAAGATGATTACGTAGAGTCTGTTTCGAAAGCTCTTTTTACCCAGCTGGTTTTCCATCGTTGGTAAATACGTATTGTATAATGTTTGCGCCCATCTGCAATGCTTCTAGATGGTTTTCTCGCGTATCGTTGTGTATCCTCGGATCTTCCCATCCATCGCCCAAATCGCACTCATAAGTGTAGAGACATACGAGCTGTCCTTCATACATCAACCCAAATGCTTGTGGACGGCTGTCGTCGTGCGCGTGAATCTTGGGCAGGCCTTTTGGAAAGTCAAATCGCTGATGAAAAATCGGATGCGATGCCGGCAATTCCACAAAGTCTAACGATGGGAATACTTTTTTCATTTGTGGGCGAATGAAGGGGTCGAGACCGTAATTGTCGTCGATGTGTAGGAATCCACCCGAGGTAAGGTACTTGCGGAGGTTTTGGACTTCCTTGTCGGTAAAAATCACATTGCCGTGTCCGGTCAAATGCACAAAAGGGTAATTGAACAAGCTACGATCGCCAACTTCGACGACTGCTTGCTCTGGGTCGATGTTTGTCCCGAGCTCATCGTTACAGAAACGGATTAGGTTGGGCAGGGATGTCTCTATGTTTGCATACCAATCGCCTCCTCCGCCGTACTTCAGCAAACCGATGCCATAGGTGTACCTGCCTTGGCCATTGCCGATGGAGGCAATCAGGCAAAGGGAAATCAGTACGAGGGCTTGCTTCATCTTTCGAAAATACGTTTTTAAGCGCGCATCAAGGCGGCTGCTATGGCTACGGCAATCGCGGCGGTTTCTGTTCGCAACCTTTTGGGGCCAAGATCGAGTCCTTTGCATCCATTTTGCAATGCCAGTTTCACTTCTTCCGAGCTAAAATCACCTTCTGGCCCGACGAGCAAAACAACCTCTTTTTCACTGGGTAAGGCAATCAGTTCTCGCACACTTTGCTTCGGTAGTTCATCGTGGCAATGTGCAATCCATGCATTGTCTCCGAGGCCATCGAGGTAGGTTTGAAAAGGCTGAAGGGCTGAGATTTCTGCCATCCAAAGCGACTTGCTTTGTTTCATGGCGCTCAAGGCGATGCGCTCCAAGCGATCCAACCGCAATGTTGAGCGTTCAGAATGTTCGGTAACCAACGGAACGATGCTCCCAATGCCCAATTCGACGGCTTTTTCGATTACCCATTCAAAACGAGCGGTATTCTTGGTGGGCGCCACCGCCAAGGTGATGGTATGCGCCGGGCGTTCGGTTTTCGTAATCAGAGTTAACTCACTCACCTCGAAGCGCCTTTTCGCGGGAAAGGCTTTTCCGCTGAAGAGCTTGCCTTTTCCATCCACCAAGTGCATCTCATCGCCAGCTTGGAAGCGGAGTACGCGGGCGTGCTTGGCCTCTTCCGCATCCAGTTCAACCGTTGCACCCGAAGCCGCCCCAGGATGATAAAACCGGAAAAGATCTGGAATGTGCATGTGCCGAAGGTAATGGATACGAAAAAGCCCCGACGAGCAGGGCTTTAAACTTTTATGAGCATCGATTATGCAGTCTCTGCAACGCGCGGAGCGGCTGACAAGATTTCATCACTCGCACCGGATTCAAATTCTTCGAAGTTCTTTACGAATGCATTGGCCAAAGCATTGGCTTTCTTGTCATACGAACCCTTGTCGTTCCACGTATTTCGAGGATCGAGCAGCTCAGAAGGAACATTTGGGCAAGAAGTCGGCATGTTTAATCCAAACACTTCGTGCCGCTTGTAGTCGACGTCGTTAAGCTGACCAGTGAGGGCCGCCGTGATCATTGCACGCGTGTATTTCAACTTGATGCGAGACCCGACGCCGTATTCTCCTCCGCTCCAACCTGTATTGACCAGCCAGATGTTGACATTATGCGCCTTCATTTTTTCTCCTAGCATTTCTGCATATTTCGTTGGGTGGAGCGGAAGGAAGGGGGCTCCAAAACAAGCCGAAAAGGTTGTTTGTGGCTCGGTAACGCCTTCTTCGGTTCCTGCCACTTTTGCAGTGTAGCCAGAGATGAAATGGTACATGGCCTGGCCAGGCGTAAGCCTAGAGATGGGGGGCAAAACACCAAACGCATCGGCGGTCAAGAAGAAAATGTTCTCTGGAATGCCCCCAACGGAAGGCTTGGCAATCCCTTCTATGTGATCGATCGGGTAGCTAACTCGGGTGTTCTC
>JAVKEP010000056.1:0-69555 GCA_040221375.1 Cryomorphaceae bacterium | reverse complement strand
GAGAGGGCTGGATTGGTGGAAGATGGGTATGACCACGTCGAAGCTTTGATTAGATCCTTCACCTCCTGTATCCAGTACAGTAATGTCCTTTACTTCTCGTAATTCTTCTTCAATGTTGAGGATGAGATCGGCCTTGTGAATCCCGTATTTGAGCGGAATTTTCCATTCGTTATCCTGTCGAAGGTAGATGGCAGCCTTGCCGATGTTGAGCTGCTTGTTGAGAATGAATTCAAAGGTGGCGAAGAGACGTTCTTCTGGGAGATTATTATTGATGGCGGTAGTGAGCTCCAATAGGGTGCTCAGCTTGAAGTCTTTCAATGACCCCACATTCGATCTGCTTTTGATCTCTCGCATGATTCGCCAAGTTCTCCTTAAAAGTAGGGCTTTTGATCTATTTCTTTCGCGTAAGTTGGGCGATCATCGCGATCTCTCGCATCTTAACCTTGGCATCCACGGCCGGACTGCCGAAAAACGTTTGCCCGCCGTCGATGGACTTGTGTACCCCTGATTGTGCGTAGATAACCGTGTTGTTGCCGATGCTGACATTGGCTGCGCAACCTACCTGGCCCCACATTACAACATCGTTTCCAATGTTCACGCAGCCCGCGATGCCTACTTGTGCGGCAAACAAACAACGCTCTCCAATTTTCGTGTCGTGACCCACGTGTACTTGATTGTCCAATTTGCTTCCTTTTCCAATGATTGTTTCACCCGTTGAGCCCCGATCAATCGTGCATCCAGAGCCAATCTCTACGTCGTCTTGGATGATCACTTTGCCAATGGAACGCAATTTTTCATGATGCGTCGGTTTGCGTTTGAAATAGAAGGCGTCGCTTCCGATGACAGTGTTGGCATGAATGGCCACGTTGCTTCCAATTACCGAATGATCGTACACCACCGTACCGGGGTGAATCACCGTGTTTTCTCCGATGGAGACATACTTCCCTATGTATGCACCGGGCATAATCAACGACCCCTTGCCGATCGATGCTTCTTCGTCCATGCTGGATTCATTCGCTTTCAAGAAGTGCTCAGAAAGTCGATTGAATGCATCAAACGGAGCGGGATGAACCAAAAGACCCTTTCCTTCTGGGCATTCAACTTGCTTGTCAATGATGACTACGGAAGCCTTTGACGTCAAGGTTCGGTCGTAGTACTTCGGATGATCCACAAAGGCGATATCGCCCTTGTCTACAACATGGATTTCATTGATTCCTGAAATCGGCAGTTCGTCAGGACCGATGGCCGTCGCACCAATCAGTTCAGCCACTTCGGCAAGCGTCGTGGTCTCGAGAAGTCTCATGTTATTTTACCCGTTCAGAATAGGAACCGTCGCGCGTGTCTACTTTGATCATGTCGCCTTCGTTGATGAACAATGGGACACGAATTTCGGCGCCCGTTTCAAGCGTCGCGGGCTTCAGCGTATTGGTAGCGGTATCTCCTTTCACACCTGGCTCGGTGTAAGTCACCTGTAATTCCACCCTCGGAGGTAAGTCGCAAAACAATGCGCGCTCTTCGTCTGCGTGAAACACAATTTCGACCTCCTGGCCGTCTTTGAGAAACGGGTACCCATTGATCAATTCTTCGCCGATGAATGTCTGTTCGAAGGTCTCGGAATGCATGAAATGGTATCCTTGTTCATCTTTGTACAAGAATTGGTAAGGCCTCCGTTCTATGCGGACTTCCTCCACTTTGGTTCCCGAGGGGAATGTGTGATCCAGGACTTTGCCCGTATTGATGCTTTTCAGTTTGGTTCGTACAAATGCCGCCCCTTTTCCCGGCTTTACGTGCAGGAATTCAGTGATCTGATATAGATCATGATTAAAGTGGATGGTCATTCCGTTCTTGAAGTCTGATGTTGATGCCATGCGTTCGATTTTGCCGCTCAAAAGTAGGCTTTAGCCGCGAATGTATGAAGCCGTTGAGCATTGATGCCGCTCTTGGCGATAATGCAAATTTCTGAGAAGGGCTTTGCAAAAACTCGTTTCCTTCCAGGAGAAAGTGCACTTACTTTTCGAGTTCAAACTACGGAAGTGAGGAACCGTTTGATTTTTATTGTTTTCATGCTTTTCTGCAGCACAACCCTCGCCGGTGGAGGAGGGAAGGCAGGCGCTCGTTCGAACGCACTGGGAGGTGCCAGTACTACGTTGTCTGATGCATGGAGCGGGACCAACAACGCCGCGACGCTGAGTCTGGTGACAAGACCTACCGTAGGCGTTTCTTACGCAAACCATTACTTCCTTCCTGAAGTGGGGGTTTCGTCGCTCGGTGTGGTACTTCCTGCTGGTGGCGGTGTTTTCGGAGCGTCTTTGCACAGCATCGCTTTTGAAGGCTTTGGGCAGACCATCGTAGGACTGAGCTATGGACGTTTGCTCTCTAGGAACTTCGCTCTAGGTGCTTTGGTCAATGGGATGCACATCCGTATTGGGAATGGCTATGGCAGTAAATGGACCATCGACGCTGCGGTAGGCGCGTTGTTTATGCCCAATGAAGACTTGCACGTTGGAATACACTTGAGCAATCCTACGCGCGCAAGATGGAGTCGAAAGAGTGACCAACGGATTCCAACGCAACTCTCGATCGGCGCCTCTCAAGTCCTTCACGATAATACCCGGTTCTTCATCCAAGTTGATAAGGAGTTGGATCATCCGATCAATGCCTGCTTAGGGGTGGAGTATCAAGTGCATCGTGCGTTGACCCTACGCACGGGGGCGTCAAGCCTCAACCGTTGTTTTTCTTTAGGATTCAAGACAGCTCTGCGACGTTTGGTGATGGACATATGCAGTCGGTGGGATCAGCGCCTAGGTTTTGGTGGAGAGGTTTCCTTTAGTTATGAATTCGGAAGTAGAAAACGACTTGAATGAAGCTTTTCTTGACGATAGTTGGGTTCTTGGTCTTGCCTTCCATGTACGCGCAGGAGCTGCCTTTGAATGTCATACGCATGCTCGAATACTTGTCCGAAAACATCGAAGAGGAGGACGCGGATTACATGTCCATTGTGGAGGAATTAGAGCGACTGCACGAACAGCCTATTCACCTCAACTCTGCCGATGCGGTTGCGTTGCGCTCGTTGGTCTTCTTGGATGAGTTTCAAGTTCAATCGATCCTCGAGCACCGCAGCTCTGCAGGTCGTCTTGTTTCCGTCTATGAATTGCAAGGAATTGAAGGATTGGATGCAGAGATGGTTTCGCTGATGTTGCCCTTCGTCAGGATCGATGCCATGGGCGATGGCGACATCACTTGGAGCCAGTTGAAGCGAGAGGGAAGGCATGAGGTATTGTTGCGAGCAGAACGTTTCGTAGAACCTCAAGCGGGATATGCCATTTCTGATGGGTACCTGGGCAATCCGTATCGCCTTCTCACCCGGTATCGCTTCCGGTACATGAATCACATTTCTACTGGCTTTACGCTGGAAAAGGACGCTGGAGAACCTTTTGGGGGCCGCCAGAACCCGTTGGGTTTTGATCACGGCTCAGCGCACCTTTATTTCTCTGGGTTAGGCAAAATACACCAGCTGGCCTTCGGTGATTTTCAGGCCCAGTTCGGACAAGGCTTGACCCAATGGATGGGTTTGGCCTTCGGTAGGTCTGGAGATATAAAAAGCATCAAGCGCAATGCTAGAGGGATCATCCCTTTTACTTCTGCAGACGAAAACATGTACCTCCGCGGAACAGGGATGACGTTGCGCTTTGGACCCGTTGATGTCAGTGCCTTTGGAAGCCATAAGAAAGTCGATGCTCGTATCCACGCCGACTCGACGCGTAGATGGATTCAGTCCTTTCCCCTGAGTGGGCTTCATGCGACGCACGCTCAGCGCGAAACCAAGGACGCCGCTACCGCAACCGTATGCGGTGGACATCTCAGGTATCGAGGCAAAAAGGGAACAGAAATGGGCTTGACCACAACGTTTACAGGCAATGATTTGCCTTTATTGGAATCAGCTGTTCCTTATAAATCCTTTCATCCATCAGCTCCAACCGCGATTGTGTCTGGCATCGACTACCAAACGCTGGTCCGCAATGTTCTTCTGTTTGGAGAATCCAGTATTCGCTGGGGAAGTGGAGGAGCATCGGTGAATGGCCTCCTTGTATCCTTAGGCAAGGAGACGGGAATTGCCATACTTCATCGCTACTACAGCCCTTCTTATTTGGTGCCCCATTCGAATCCCATATCCAAGAGCGGGTCGATCAATGAGATGGGAACTTACTTGGGCCTGAGTTCAAGGCTTCGTAGGGCGTGGAAGTTCAATGCATTTGTGGACCTCTTTCGCTTTCCTTGGCTTCGGTATCAAGTGGACTCCCCTTCAGAGGGTGTAGAAACCATGGTCCAAATCGAATACCGTCCCAACCGGGAGTGGACAATGCATTGCCGAATTTCCTTGCAAGAAAAACCACGCAATTTCGTCGGTGAAGACGCTGCGACCAATGAAGTAGCGGATCAGACAGTGTATGCGATCCGTCTTAATTGGGAATCGAACGCTATTCAAGGGATCACCTTGCGCGGACGGGTTGAACACAAAATAACCAACATCGGAGATCAGCAAGGTGAGGGATGGCTCATTTACCAAGACCTAATCTGGAAACCCGCCTTCCCTTCAAAATACACGCTCAAGATTCGCTATGCAATGTTTGATTCAGATGCGTACGATGCAAGGCTCTACGCCTATGAACACGATGTGCCGTTTGCCTCATCCATTCCTGCTTATTATGGGCGCGGTTGCCGTTTTTATTTTGTTGCCAATTACAAACTCCATGCGCGATGTACCGCCAGTGTGCGATTTGCCCAAACGTATTTTTCAGATCGCGACGTCAACGGAAGTGGATTGAATGAAATGAACGCTCAGACGAGAACCCAAGTGAAGGCACAATTGCATTTCAAGTTGTAACTATCTGATAGAATGCTATTTTTGGTACGACTAAAGTGCTTCAGGCGGGTTGATTGTGATCTCAAAAGATTACAGAGGCACGAACATCTATGAATGATGAAGCAGAGCGTTTGCTGAAGAAAGGAGTAGTTCTTTTTTCGGTTTTCTTGGTAGTTTTTATCCTCTCGCACGTGGTCGTGTCGTTAGAGGATGTGACCGTGTCGTCGCACCTTAGAATACAAGTTTCGAGGCTGGCGTCTTCTCAAATTTTCGTCCGGGACTATAACCACTGGAAGAAGAATGAGAGTGGCTATACATGTCCTGATCCTTGCATTAACTGCCTTAGTGTGAAGCCCTAGCGAATCGGTCTTACGTCTACAAATTTTTCTACTTGTTTCCAAAAACCCGGGTACGATTTGGCTACAACCATGGGGCCTTCGATCAACATTTCGGGAAATAACATGCTCAGAGGAGCAAGCGCCATGACCATGCGATGATCTTCATAGGATTCAAAGTGCTCGTTTGGAGCATTCAGATCGCCCCCAACTAGGTGAAGACTATTTGCATCGACGGAGGCGTGAATCCCAATCTTACGGAGTTCGGTAGTAATGGCTTGGATTCGGTCTGTTTCTTTCAGTCTTAGGTTATCTAACCCGTGTAGGCTGAATTTCCGCTTCAATCCAGCCAGTGCAAATACCGCGGGCTGGACAAGATCAGGGTGATTTCGAAAATTCCATTCAATCGTTTCGCTTACTGTCTTTGATTTGGTCAAGCGAAGTCCGCGCTCTTCGAAGGTGCATTCGATCCCAAAATTGCGAAACAGGTCGATGGCTGCTATATCGCCTTGAATGGATCGTTGGGTCAATCCAGCGAGCAACAAATTGGTCCGATTCGAAAGCACACCGAAACTCATCCAAAAAGCAGCCGCAGACCAGTCGCGTTCGATGACAAAGGCGCTCGACCGGTAGCGTCCAGGTTTTACCACAATTCTGTTTTCTTGTACATCCACCTGTGCACCGCATCGTTCCATTAGATGCTGGGTCATGATGATGTACGGCCTCGAAAGTGGATCTCCATCTATTTGCAGCGTCAGAGGCTGGGGCAGGGTAGGGCCGATCAACATCAGAGCCGTGATGAACTGACTACTTACGTTGCCATTGATTTTGATCGTGCCTCCGCTGAGTCGCCTTCCTTCGATATGCAGTGGGGGAAAACCTTCCTTGTCTAAGTAGGTAATGTTGGCGCCTAAGTCACGGAGAGCGTCCACAAGAATCTTAATGGGCCTGCGTTTCATTCGGTCTGAGCCAGTGAGTACTTTTTCTCCTGGAATGGTGGCGTAATACGCTGTTAGGAAACGCATTGCCGTCCCCGCTGGCCCTACATCTGTGATGATGTCATTTCTTTCCAGGGCTTGTGTAAGTACTTGTGTATCGTCTGCTTTGCTCAATTGGCTGATTTCAAACGACTGCTTAGCCAACGCTTGAATGATCAGAATCCGATTGCTGATACTCTTCGAGCCAGGGAGTTCGATGGTCCCTTTGAGAGAGTGTGTTTTGGCTCGAAGTATAAATTTCATGTACTCAATTGGTGCTGTGCAAAGTCCAGGCTCTCCTTTACGAGATTTGGGTGAATCCCAATACCGACCTTTGCTCGACCAAGATGAGAAATCAATGCGAACCGAAGCTCGCCCCCCGTATTTTTTTTGTCGTGCCGCATGTTGTCGAGAACGGCATCTACGGCAAGAGAATACCCACCAATGGGCAATCCAAGGTTTTTGATGTAAGCAATGATTTGTGCTCCCGTGTCTTCGTCGAGTCCAGCTACCTTTTGGGAGAGATAGATTTCGGCGACCATTCCTATTGCGACCGCCTCTCCATGCAATAAAGAAGCCTGTGATTCGATCGCGTGACCGACGGTGTGGCCAAAGTTCAAGGCTTGCCTGATGCCTCTGTCGGCGGTGTCCTCGGAAGCAATCCTCGATTTTATTTCAGCGCTCCGACGAATCGTGTTTATGTCTTTGGCCAGTGAAAGGGGAGCAACCTTGCAAAGCGAATCCCACAATGAACTATCGGCGATTACCGCATGCTTGACGGTTTCGATCCATCCACTCATCAATTCGCGCTCATCCAGCGTATCCAAAAATTGAGGATGAAGGACAACGGCTTGTACGGGGTAAAACGCCCCGATCTGATTTTTCACCCCTTTAAAATTCACCCCATTTTTACCCCCTAGGGCGGCGTCCACCATGCCCAGATGGGTCGTCGGAACGTTGACCATCGATATGCCTCGTTTGTACGTTGCGCCTACGAATCCCCCCAAGTCGGTGATCATGCCTCCACCAAGATTGATTAACAACGCGCTGCGGTCTATGGCCAAATCCATGAAGATTTGGTAGATGGAATGGACCGTATCCAGCGTTTTGCTTTTTTCTCCAGCGTCTACGCTAACGTGGTGGAAGTCTTTTGGGAGTAAGTACTGTGCTTGAAAGACAGTGAGGCATGCCAGTGACGTATTCTCATCGGTGAGAACAACGATTTGAGATGGTGAACGCTCTTCGAGAAAGGCCTTCCAATCCGACGGCGATTCGATGATTCGTTCAGTCACAGTCGCAATGATTCGGGTGGTTGATGTCTTTGATATAAAGCAAGGAAAAGCGTTTTCGACGCTCCAGTTCGGCCGATAAATGAACCGTTTCGGTTTCCAGTTCTACCAAATACCGGTACGGGTCGCCACCCGGATTGAGGCTTTTTACCTCAGAATCAGTCCACAGCGCTAGCATTTGTTCTGCTGAAATTTCATTGCAATCCTGGAAACAAGCTAATCTCGGTGTCGCTTGAAATACCGAATCATTGCGGATGTCTTCCAAAACACGTTGTGAAGGGGTCCAAATATCCAGATCGCGCGAATCGTCTCTCATGAACATGAAGTAGACCATCACTAAGCCAATTCCAAATCCTGTGAAGTAAATACGCAATCGTCTCAGCATCTTAAATCTATTCAGATTGATTTCCTCCGTCTTGGACCCGATTAATCGCCGCCCAGATTTGGTCTTTTAACTGAGGAAGGTTGGTTTGAGTAATGGACGAAAAAAAGATGTGTGGCAGACCTTTAGGAAAGGTCTTGCTGATCTCATCCATCAATTCTTGATCGAGCATGTCACATTTTGAGACCGCTATGATCCGATCCTTGTGCATCAATTCCTTTTTGTAGTTCTCAAGTTCATGTTCTAGCACCTTGTACTCTGCATAGTGGTCTGGACTGTCTGCCGGAATGAGGAACATGAGGACCGAGTTGCGTTCGATGTGTCGTAAGAATCGATATCCCAGTCCCTTCCCTTCGCTGGCGCCTTCGATGATTCCGGGAATGTCAGCCATGACAAAGGATTGATTCTCTCGGTAAGAAACGATCCCTAAATTGGGGGTCAAAGTGGTAAATGCATAGTCAGCGATCTCGGGTTTCGCAGCCGAGACCACGCTTAGCAATGTTGATTTGCCAGCGTTGGGAAATCCGACCAAACCGACGTCGGCCAGTACTTTTAACTCTAATAAAAACCAGCCTTCAATACCCGAAGTTCCTGGCTGAGCGTAGCGCGGTGTTTGTTGGGTCGAATTCTTGAAGTGCCAGTTGCCCAGCCCGCCGATTCCACCTTGTGCTACAACGACTTCTTGGCCTTCTTCGGTCACTTCAAAAAGTACCTCATTGGTATCGGCATTCTTGACAACTGTGCCCAGCGGTACATCTAGGTAAACGTCTTCTCCGCTTTTGCCCGTTGCCGTTTGCTTTCCTCCCGGGTTTCCATGGCTGGCTTTGATGTGCTTTCGATATTTTAGGTGGAGCAGGGTCCATAGTTGCCTATTGCCTCGGAGAATCACGTGACCTCCACGTCCGCCGTCGCCTCCATCTGGGCCTCCTTTGGCGACAAATTTCTCTCTCCTGAAGTGAACGGCACCGGCACCTCCATCGCCACTTGCGCAATATATTTTTACGTAGTCAACAAAATTGCTCGATTGTTCTTTGCGATTTTTTGACATCAGTGTTGTGCGTCAACCGCTGCGCATAGGCGTCCAAAGATCTCTTCGATCGTTCCGACGCCATGGATCTCGGCTAGTTTGTCTTGATGAGCATAAAATTCTTTCAGGGGAGCAGTCTCTCTTCGGTAAACCGCCAATCGGTTTTGAATGACTTCTTCGTTGGCGTCGTCTGCACGGCCGCTGGTTTTACCTCTTTGAAGCAAGCGATCGATCAATTCTTCATCTGGAACTTGCAACGAAAGGCACACGTGAATCTTCGTTTCCAATGACTCGAGCAGTCCATCCAGCGCTTCGGCTTGAGGAGTCGTACGTGGAAATCCGTCGAAAATAAAGCCGTTGGCCTGTGGATTTTCTTCCACCTTACTTCTCAGCATTCCAATGGTCACTGAATCAGGTACGAGTTCGCCCTTGTCCATGTAAGATTTAGCCTCAACGCCTAAACTGGACTCTCCTTTAATGTGCGCCCGAAAGAGGTCGCCTGTAGAAATGTGAACGAGGTTGTAATGTGTCAGAAGTTTTTCGCTCTGTGTACCTTTTCCAGCACCAGGAGGGCCGAAGATCACGATGTTGATCATATCAGTCTTTTAGAATGTATACCTCTGATAGGTTGCGACCTAAGCCGTCGTAATCCAAACCATAACCGAGGAGAAACTTATTTTCGGTCTCGAAGCAAACATAGTCAATCGGTAAGGACTCTTTGTAAGCTTCTTTCTTGAACAATAAGGTGCAAACGCGCACACTTTTTGGAGTGTATTTTGAAAGATAGGCATACAATTTATGCAGTGTTTTTCCTGTGTCTACAATGTCTTCAACTACGATAACATCACGGCCTTCCATGGCTAGGATACCGCTTTCTTGGAATTGCACTTCACCGGTTGATTGCATGCCTTCGTACGAAGTGGCTTTGATGAATCCCACTTCACAGTTTCCGTTAAAGTGCTTCAATAAGTCGCTGAAAAACATGAATGCACCGTTCAGAACGCAAATGAACAGAGGATTTTTATCGGTATAATCCGCATTGAGCCTCGCCGAAACCTCCAAAATGGCAGATTGAATTTGCTCGTCGGAGATGTAAACTTCGAATTCTTTGTCGCGTACCTGGATCACTCTTATTCGTGCATTTTTTGAAGGGCACAAATGTAGCCTTTGAAAGTCAGTTCTCGGGACGTTCATTCACTGCATTGCCATCATTCTGGAGCGGCTACCTTTGCCGGCATAAACTAGTGCACATGAGGATCGGAATCATAGGGGGAGGTCAGTTAGGCAGGATGTTCATTCAGAACGCTTTGAATTACGGACATGAGATTGTCACACTCGATCCGGATCCGAACGCTCCGTGTAGCGCAATCTCACATGAATTCGTTTGTGCCGACCGTAACGACGAAGAAGCTGTTTTTAAGATGGGGCGGACATGCGATGTGGTGACCATTGAGATAGAAAATGTATCGGTGGAAGCTTTGAAGCGCCTGGAAGCGGAAGGAGTGAAAGTGTTTCCGCAGCCGAGGATCCTTGAAATGGTGAAGGACAAGGGCCTGCAAAAGAACTTTTATAATGCGCACGGACTTCCCACCGCCCCTTTCGCTCTCGTTGACCATAAATCGGAGATCGAGCAACACTTAGACCTCCTTCCGGTGATGCAGAAGATGCGGGTAGGTGGATACGACGGAAAAGGGGTTACGCCTATCAAAACACCGGCGGATATAGCGTCTGCCTTTGACGCACCTTCCGTATTGGAGCAATGGGTTGATTACGAACTAGAGCTCGCCGTGTTGGTCGCGCGAAACGAGAAGGGCGAGGTGAAATCGTTTCCAGTCGTCGAGCAAGTTTTTAACGAGGAAGCCAACCTCGTTGATTATTTGGTTAGCCCAGCGCGTATTTCTCCCGAGATAGAAAAGGAAGCGAGAGCGCTGGCTGAAAAGCTCATAGTAGAGATTGACATGGTAGGTCTGTTGGCCGTGGAGCTTTTTTTAACCAGAGATGGACGGGTCTTGATCAATGAGATCGCGCCACGCCCTCACAACAGCGGCCACCATACCATTGAAGCCTGCTTTGTGTCACAATTCGACATCCACATGCGTTCCATTCTCAATTGGCCCTTAGGCGATACGGACTTGCGTTCTGCTGCTGCGATGATCAATCTTTTAGGTGAGAAAGGACACACGGGCCCCGTCAAATACGAAGGAATGGATGCCGCCATTGCCACTTCTGGCGTTTATCCTCATGTATACGGAAAGGCCGTTACCAAACCGTTCAGGAAGATGGGCCACGTAACGGTAGTGGGCAACTCGTCGGAAGAAGCCTTAGAAAAAGCGAAGGCCGTGAAAGAAGGAATAAAGGTAATCGCGTAACTTAGCCGCATGGCAAAAACACCACAAGTCGGCATTATCATGGGAAGCAAGAGTGACTTTCCAGTGATGAAAGACGCCGTTGATATTCTTGAAGAGTTTGGAATCGAAGTGGAAGTAGACATTGTTTCGGCACATAGAACGCCCGAAAAGATGATGGATTACGGCCGTGATGCGCATGGACGAGGAATCAAGGTAATCATAGCCGGGGCTGGAGGTGCTGCTCACTTGCCTGGAATGGTTGCATCTGTGAGTCCATTGCCGGTGATTGGTGTACCCGTAAAGTCGTCCAACTCCATCGACGGATGGGATTCAATTCTGTCAATCCTCCAAATGCCTGGCGGTGTACCCGTGGCTACAGTGGCTCTAAATGCGGCTAAGAATGCTGGAATTCTCGCTGCTCAAATCATCGGGGCGTCAAATGCCGAGGTGTTGGATAAAGTGATTTCCTACAAGGCAGGTTTGAAAGAGAAGGTGGCGCAAATGTCCCGAGATATTAAATCCTAGTGCAACCTATTCATACCCTGCACGTCTAAAAAGCAGTGTTTAGACTCGCTTTCATAACGCTTTTATCGTGCACATTCTTCACGCGTGTCCACGCCCAGATTTCGGTAACCAGTGCGAAGCAGTCTGGAAATTGGGCAGACTATTACGTTGACGAAGTACTGTTGGGTACGGGAGTCACCGCATTCAATGCTACGTTTACCGGTTGCGATACTACGTATTTCAGTCATCAAGAAGGCTATGACAGTACGCAGATCGGGGAGTTTGTAAATACGAGTTCTGTCGTTGATATCCCATCTGGATTGTTCCTCGCTTCTGGCAGTACGGAGCAGTTGGCGGGCTATAACCCAAACCCGAATTTTGGACCCAATGGCTCAGACGCGGTAGCCGATCCAGACTTGCAATTGATTTTGCCTACGTTCACCTTAAACAACAGTGCAGTGCTTGAATTCGATTTCGTCCCTCAGGGCGATACGATTCGGTTTAAGTATGTTTTCGCCAGCCTGGAGTATCCGGGTTACGTTTGCTCGCAATTCAATGACGTTTTTGGGTTCTTTTTATCAGGACCAGGCATCAGCGGCCCGTTTTCCAACAACGCCATCAACTTGGCAGTTGTTCCAGGCTCTAGCACGCCTGTCGCCATAAATACGATCAATGACATTCCAGGTGGATCGGCCTGCAATCCTGCGTGTCCGTGTAATTCTCAGTATTTCGTAAACAACTACACGGCTCCTACCGATACCAACATTGCCTTTGGCGGATTGACCGTAGCCTTGGAGGCCATCGCCGAAGTAATCTGTGGGGATACTTACCACATCAAGATGGCCATTGCGGATGCAGGAGATGGAGTACTTGACTCAGGTGTATTTCTGGAAGGTGGCAGTTTTAGTTCTAACCTGATCGAAGTTCAAATAGAAACAGTGAATGGGGATAGCACCATCAACGAAGGCTGTGGAACTGCCGACATTGTTTTTACCCGTGGTGATACAACCGATACCTCCATATCATACTTGACATATACTGGCACCGCAACCAATGGGGTTGATTTTGACTTGCTTCCCGATACCATTATGCTGCTCCCGGGGGTTCAGGACACCACCATTACGATCAATCCTTTTGCGGATGGATTGGCAGAGGGGATGGAATACGTTACGATATCAGCACTGAGCATTACGCTGTGCGGTGATACCTTTATCAGCACAGGCACGATGTACATCTATGATTTGCCTCAAATTGTCTTTGACAAGTCGCCGGACACCACTTTCACCTGTCCGCCTGATACTCTGACGCTCTGGGCCCAGGCGCTGAGCGGTGGTCCCCCACCATTCACCTATTTGTGGAGTACGGGTGATACCACCGACACCATAACGACCTCACTGAGTCCAAATGGCGGAGTAGATACGTTTGTAGTAGCCGTACAAGACAGTTGTCAACTGACTACCATTTATGACACCATATTGGTCTATAAGAACTATGCAGATGACCCTGTACCGAACATCTTGAACGACACCCTCGTGAACTGTGCCGGGGATGCCATCAACCTCCAGTGCGTAGTTGATTTTGGTACGGAGCCGCTTGCATACCTCTGGAGCACTGGAGATACTTCCAGCAGTACGGATGTGCTGGTATTCGGTGATACGTCATTTACCATTGCCGTGACCGACGCATGTGGAAGGGTGCGTTATGACACGGCTTATCTCGGAGTGAAGGTGCCCGATTCTTTCAGTGTAGCCTTTCCAGATACATTGATCTATTGCAAAGGCTCGTTCCTTCACATTAACCCAGCGTTTAGTGGAGGTGTTCCTCCGTTTCAATACGCTTGGAATCAAAGCAACACGGGTTATAGCAATGACTCGGTGATCAACGTGGCCATCAACCGAGATACCACCATTCACCTTTGGGTGAGAGATGTTTGTGGACGTGAGTTTTACGACAGTTTTGAGGTGTTGGCCTTGGATATCGATTCGTTGACCGCAAACTTAGAAGCCCAAGAGGCGCTTTGTGCTGGAACCGAGTTTGCCCTTCAACCAGGAGTAGCAGGCGGATTAGCGCCGCTCACGTATGCATGGTCTACCGGCGAAACGGACAGCGCCATTGTATTTTTTGGTAGCGTCAGCCAGTTGGTCTTTGTCACGGTCACAGATTTTTGTGGCACCCAGGCGGTAGCCTCAGCAGACATTTTCATCCCAGAAGTGTCTGAACTCGACTTGATCCTTTCTGGTGACAATCGACTCTGTTATGGCGATGAATATTTCATCAAGGCCTTGGCGCTCGGTGGGGCGGGGGGATATACGTTTGAGTGGTTCTCAATCGAAGATCCCATCACCGGTGAATCGTACCAAAAAATCGACAGCAGTACGTTTCGGGTGATCGCGCGGCAAACCAATACGCATTACGTTCGAGTTGCTGATCAATGTGGCAATGCCACGACCGATACCTTACGCCTAGAAGTTAGGCATTGCATCAGTATTCCGAACGTAATCACCCCGAACGGCGACGGGTTGAATGATGCTTTCTATATCAATAATGTAACGGAGTTTCCTGACGCACATTTATTCATTTACAACCGTTGGGGACAAAAAGTATTTGAGGCGATGCCGTATCGAAACGAGTGGGTTCCGTTGGACCATCCATCCGGCACCTACTTTTATGTTCTCATCTCATCGCATTTTCCTGAGCTGCGCGGAAGCGTGACGCTCATCCACGAAATCGAGGATCGCTGATATCTAAGGCCTCAGCCGTTGCGTTCACAAGTTCCTCCTCTTGGCTGTTAGAGCAAATCAGGATGATGCGCTCCTCGCTCATCCGTTGCAAGGCGTCATTGTACCAGGCAATCCAGTGCTTATCCAGGTTAGAACACGGTTCATCGAGGAGCAATACTTCGCTTTTGCTCGACATTGCTAAGGCCAATTTGAGTCGCTGACGCATCCCTGAACTCAACTGTGTTAAGGACTTATTCCGGTCTTTGAGCAGGTCGATTTCTTTCATCAGCGCTTCGGGCGAATCGGACTGAAGCGGTTTCAGTTTGCTGTGCAATAAAATGGATTCCTCTACCGTGAACTCTTCAAACAGGTTGAGATAGGGAGCAGCGATAGCGGTATGCCTGTACCAATCCTCGATTCCAATAGATTGCTTATTTGCATGGAACGTTACTTCTCCTACATTGGGTGTTATGTAGCCTGATATTATTTGGAGCAGGGTGCTTTTTCCGCTTCCGTTGTTGCCAATGATCGGGTAGATGTTGCCCGAACTGAATTTGGCGTTTATGCCCTTGAATATCCAATGCGAACCGTATTGCTTGCCGATGTCGGTAAGGGCGATGTCCATGCCTAAGAATTCGGGCCGCGCATCACTCCATTTTCAGAAGCGTTGATGAAATCGATGACAACGTTGCGGTATTTGTGTTCTGCTACGTTTTGAAGAGCCGATTCGATGCCTTTCGATGTGAGCGAATTCAAAACGTAAATATGGCGGTAGGTGTCTTCAATGATGCGGATATCATCTTCCGAAAATCCCCTTCGCTTTAAGCCGATTGCGTTGATACCGACGTAACTCAACGGTTCCCGAGCAGCACGAACGTACGGAGGAACGTTTTTTCGAACCAAGCTGCCGCCGGCTACGAAGCTGTGCGCCCCAATGCGTAGGAATTGTTGTACGGCAACCATTCCCTCAAGGATGGCGTGATCTTCGATGGTAATATGTCCAGCCAAGTTCACACAGTTCGCCAGAATCACGTTGTTGCCGACGATGCAGTCGTGGGCGACGTGCACATAGGCCATGAGGAGGCAATTGGAGCCCACTTCTGTTTTCCAGGCATCGGTTGTGCCCTTATTGATCGTTACGCATTCACGGATCGTGGTATTATCACCGATAAACGTGTGCGTTTCTTCGCCGGCGTATTTCAAGTCTTGGGGTATGGCAGATACTACGGCGCCCGGAAAAATGCGGCAATTCTTACCGATTCGAGCTCCGTCCATGATGGTCACATTCGGACCAATCCAAGTACCTTCTCCAATTTCAACGTCGGCGTAGACGGTTGAAAAAGGCTCGATGGTGACGTTGTCACCAATCTTTGCACTAGGATGAATGTTCGCTCTTAACTCGCTCATCGTTCCTCACTTTAATGATCTGGGCCATCAATTCACCCTCCGCTACCATTTGATTTCTTACGTATCCCGCCGCCTTCATCGTCACCATGCCCCGACGGACAGGAGCAATGAGTTCAAGCTTAAAAACCAAGGTGTCTCCAGGGACCACTTTCCGCTTGAATTTTACCTTATCAATTTTGACAAATAACGTCTCGTAGTTCCAAGGGTCCTCGATTTGGCTCATAACCAGAATTCCTCCGCACTGTGCCATGGCCTCTACCTGCAAAACGCCAGGCATGACAGGGTTTCCTGGAAAGTGGCCTTGGAAGAATTCCTCGTTCATCGTGACGTTTTTCACGCCAACCACGTAATCATCGCCCATTTCGATGATCTTATCGACCAGTAAAAACGGGTAGCGATGCGGAAGCATTTCACTGATTTCGGTAATGCCGTAAACTGCATCGGCATTCACGTCAAAGCTCGGAGCTGCTTTTTGTTCTTTTTTGATGAGGTCTTTGAGCATCTTGCCAAACGCAACATTGGTGGTATGGCCTGGACGCGCCGCGAGGATATGTCCTTGAATCGGTTTTCCTATCAAGGCTAAATCGCCCACGATATCTAAGAGCTTATGCCTAGCAGGTTCGTTCTGAAAATGCAGTTTTACGTTGTTCAAAATGCCAATTCCGACTGCTTCAAGTTCAGATTTGTCACGATGAAACGTCGCTGCGAGTTTGTCTTTATCTGCCTCTGACATTTCAGATGTATCGGTGTCGACCATCACAATGGCGTTGTCTACGTCGCCACCTTTGATGAGTCCGTTGTTCACCAGTTGCATCAACTCACGCAAGAAAACGAAGGTCCTGCACCTTGAAAATTCATCCTTGAATTCGCTGATATTGAACATCTGAGCATGCTGGGTTCCGAGAAGCGGGGAGCGATAATCCACCATCACCGTGATGCGGTAGTCTGGCGAGGGCACAGCCAGCATTTCTACTTCACGCTCTGGATCTTCAAACGTAATGTTGTCTTTGAGCACGAATACTTCGCGAACGGCGTCTTGCTCAACCAGTCCAACACTTTCGATGGCATCGATGAAATGTTTGGCGCTTCCATCCAAAATAGGAACCTCTGGGCCGTCCATTTCAATGAGCGCATTGTCTACGCCCATTCCGTATAAAGCCGCCAAGACGTGCTCTGTAGTGTGCACCTCCATCTTGTCATTACCGAGGGATGTACCTCGTTTAGTGCTAATCACGTTGTCAACGTCTGCCTTGATGCTCGGTGCATCGGGGAGGTCAACGCGTTTAAAATTGTACCAGGTGTTCGCCTCAGCGGGGTGAACAACTAGCTTGGTTTGCTTTCCTGTGTGCAATCCAACTCCTTCAATAGAGAACGAGCTTTTTAAGGTCTTTTGCTTATCAGCCATGCTTTTCCTTTTTGGTTGATGCATCCTTCAAGTGAGTGAGGTCATCAGCGATCTCATGCAATTTCCTGAAATGGACGTATGAGCGTTTAAAATCACCAATCGGTAAGGCAGGTGAGCCTTGAAGAATGGCGCCTTTTTTCTTGATGCTGCCTCCAATTCCTGATTGTGCAGCGATTTTCACTTCATCTGCGATGGTAATGTGACCAATGATGCCTACTTGACCACCAATCATGCAGTTCTTTCCAATTTTCGTTGACCCGGCGATGCCCGTTTGAGCCGCGATGACGGTATTCTCTCCGATTTCTACGTTGTGTGCAATTTGAATCAAATTGTCAAGCTTCACTCCCCGTCCAATGATCGTGCTGCCGAGCGTTCCTCGGTCAATGGTAGTTCCCGCCCCAATTTCAACATGATCTTCGAGGACCACGTTTCCGAGATGAACAACTTTTTGGTATTCATTTTCACGGTTTGGCGCAAACCCAAACCCGTCGCCTCCAATTACGGCGCCAGGTTGGATGACGCACGAGGCACCAATGACGCACCGATGGCCGATGTGCACACGCTCATGCAGGACCGTGCCTCGCTTGATGATGGATTCGGTGCCAACGAACGACAATGCGCTGACCGCTACGTCTGCTTCAATCACTACGCCAGCTTCTATCACCACATTGGGTCCAACGTACGCTGAGGGATCGATGCTGGCTCCAGTGCTTATACTGGCAGAAGGATGAATGCCAGCAGGCTTTTTAAGCATTTGAGCATACGATTCCATCAGCTTAGAAAAAGCCAAGCGTGGGTCATGAACGCGAATGAGTGTGAGGGTGGGAGGGAGTTTCCGTTCAGGAGTAAAATCATCGGCTACAATGGCAATACTAGCACCCGTAGTATAAATGTGCTCGGTATAGACGGGATTGGCTAAGAAGGTCAATGTACTCGGGATGCCAGATTCGATGGGTGATAGGTTGTTCACGGTCGCTTGCGCGTCTCCATCTACCTTTCCACCTAGGATCTCTGCGATCTGTCCAGCACTGAATTCCATTAAAACTTCGAATCTGGCGGCAAAGGTAGCTAACCCCTATCCAACCACGTTCAAATGTACCGCGATAGGTTCGGGATGTTGCTAACAGGGTGTGTAGTTATCAACAAGAGTCACTGAATCGACACGCCTTCTGGGTGGTACAAGAAGTGCTTGGTTTCGATGGCTTCTAAATGACTGAATTGGAAAATGGTGGACGCTTCTGATATGTCCTTGGCAGTGCCGTCTTTATAAAGTATGGTGATGGAATCGTTCTTCTTTGTGTAGGCTGTGTTGGAAATGCTTTTCTGAAAAATTAAGTAGCGCATACCCTTCGCATCAAAACCGAGTTGTTCAGCACCCCGCGCCTGAATACTAGCCAAATCGCTTTCCGCCAAAGGCGACTCCAAGTGTTTGGTTTTCAGTAAATTTCGATTTATTAATCGTTTGCACAGATTGCTGAGAAGTGGATCCTCACAGTCGATCCACTGTTTGATCGAAAAGAGCATGTCGTAGTCGTCCAACTTGACGAATTGTTTGAGCCACTCCTGGCTCTCATCCATCTTACATTCCGTAGTTCTGTAAAGGAAGAATGACAAGGCGCTCGACGCGTCGAGTTTCATGCCTCCTGCGGCCAATTCCTTGGCGCGTATCAGAATATTCATCAGCAAGAACTCCGCAGAAACAACCGTTTTGTGAAGATATACCTGCCAATACATGAGGCGCCGTGCGATAAGAAACTTTTCCAAGGAATAGATTCCTTTGGCCTCAACGGCAAGATTGCCTTCGTGCACGTTCAGCATTTTGATGATGCGTTCTGAACCGATCACGCCTTCTGAAACGCCGGTAAAAAAACTATCGCGTTTAAGGTAATCAAGCCGGTCGGTGTCCAATTGACTGCTCACCAATTGGTGTAAAAATCGGACGGGATATGCATCGGTATAGATGGCGATGGCAAGTTCCAATGCGCCGTCAAATTCAACATTCATGTTGTGCATGATCTGCAATCCGATGCTTTCGTGGTCTACACCCTGTACGATGGTGTTCTCCAACGCATGCGAATACGGCCCGTGACCAATGTCGTGCAGCAGTATAGCCGCCTTTGCAGCCTGCTCTTCTTCCTCAGAAATGGCGACTCCTTTGCTGCGTAAGGTGTAGACCGCGCTTCTCATTAGGTTCATCGCACCGATGGCGTGTTGAAACCGGCTATGGTTCGCTCCCCCGTACACCAAATTGGTCAATCCCAGTTGCGTAATTCTGCGCAAGCGTTGAAAATGAGGGTGTTCTACAATCCTAAAAAGAAGTGGGTCGTCAATGGTAATAAACCCGTAGATCGGGTCGTTAAATGTCTTTATGGAATTGGTCTTGGGAGGGATACTCACGAGGTCTACCTTTGACTGCGAAGATAAAATCAACTTATGAGCAACGAACACGCGAAGATTCTTTGGGCGGACGACGAAATCGATCTCTTGAAGCCACACATCATGTTTCTGGAGAACAAAGGCTACACCGTAACGGCGGTAAGCAGTGGTCTAGAGGCGATCGATGAAATTTCTGCCTCGGATTTTGATGCCGTGTTTCTCGATGAAAATATGCCGGGAATTTCAGGGCTCGAAGTGCTGACACGAATTAAAACGATCAAGCCAGCCATTCCGGTAATCATGATTACCAAGAGCGAAGAGGAAGCCATCATGGAAGATGCGATCGGATCCAAAATTTCAGACTACCTCATCAAGCCGGTGAACCCGAACCAAATTCTTCTCAGCCTGAAGAAGAACCTGGACAGCAAGCGATTGGTCAGTGAAAAAACTACCTCTGGATACCAACAAGAGTTCAGGCAAATTGGCATGCGTCTCAACGATCAGCTCGACCACAAGGAGTGGAGTGACTTGTACAAGGAGATCATTTACTGGGACCTTGAACTGGAAAAGAGCGGTGACCCTAGCATGCGCGAAATTTTGAGCATGCAAAAGGACGAAGCCAACAACCAGTTTTGCCGGTTCGTGGAAGAGCATTATACCGACTGGCTCGCTGGAGAATCGGACAAGCCAGAAATGTCGCATACCATCTTTAAAAACTGGATACTGCCAGAAATCACAGACGGGAAGCCGTTGTTTCTCGTGGTCATAGATAACCTTCGGTACGACCAATGGCGCGTAATCCAACACGCCATTACCGATGATTTCAGGGTCGACGACGAACGTACCTTTTTTAGCATACTGCCTACTGCGACTCAGTATGCAAGGAATTCACTCTTTGCAGGCCTCTTGCCGAGCGAGATTGAAAAAAGATTTCCTAAGTACTGGAGAAACGAGGAGGACGAAGGGAGTAAAAATCAATTCGAGAGCGAATTGTTAGGCGAGCAAATCCGACGATTGGGCCACCGATTTGACCACAGTTATGCCAAGGTGACCAACCTGAACTTCGGAAAGAAGGTGAGTGAAAACATCCACTCCTTGTCCAAGAATGCACTCAATGTGATCGTGTACAATTTTGTCGATATGCTTAGTCATGCGCGAACGGAGATGGAAGTCATCCGTGAATTGGCAGACGATGAGTCAGCCTATCGTTCGCTTACCCTCTCTTGGTTTGAGCACTCTCCGCTCAAAGATATGATGAAGAGCATCGCCGATATGGGAGCGAAGATGATCGTCACAACGGACCATGGAACCGTGCACGTGAAGCATCCAATAAAAGTGGTAGGCGACCGCAATACCAACACAAACTTGCGTTACAAAATTGGCCGAAACTTAAACTACAAGGAGCGTGAAGTCTTCGAGGTGTTGCATCCTGAAGATGCTTTTCTTCCCAGAGCCAACGTGAGCAGTCGCTACATCTTTGCACGTGCCAATGACTTCTTCGCTTACCCCAACAATTACAACCACTACGTCAAATACTATCGAGATACATTCCAACACGGTGGAATTTCGTTGGAAGAGGTGGTGATTCCCTTCGCCATCTGTTCTCCGAAGTAAGGATTGTAACCGATTGCGGCCGATATTTGTGGTATCTTAGATAGCTATAAGATGCAACTGAACGTGTCCGTGCCCAACTTGGATCAATGTGATGATCTCTTCAAAGCCTTTCGCAACTTGTACAAGGAGCGACAAGTCTTCGCTTTTCGCGGTGAGTTGGGTTCTGGGAAAACGACGTTGATCAAAAAATTATGCCGAGACTTAGGCGTAACCAGCGAAATGAGCAGTCCTTCTTTTGCGATCGTCAACGAGTACGATTCAGAACGCGTCGGGAGCATTTTTCACTTTGATCTCTATCGGCTCAAGTCAGAAAGAGAACTCATTGACATCGGATGGCACGATTACCTGAGTCAAGAGAAAATTACCTTTATCGAATGGCCAGAAATGGCTGGTACGCAGCTTCCTGAGGATGCTGTAGATGTAGCAATCGAAGTGTTGGACCCATCTCAACATCGAATTCTTACCATAACCTACCAAGCATGAGTACTTCCAAAGAAACCCAGCGTGAATTGAGCGAAGCGGTGATGATGCTCCCTCAAGAAAAGCTGCAACCGGTCGGTTCCAGACGCAAGCAATTATTCATTGGGATTCCGAAGGAAATATCGATGCAAGAGAACCGAATCGCCTTGGTACCCGAGGCCGTGCAATTGCTGGTAAACAATGGCCACCGCGTTGTAGTGGAAACGGATGCCGGCAAGGCTTCAAATTTTCAAGACAATGAGTACAGTGAAGCCGGTGCTGAAATTGCCTACAGTACCAAAGACGTATACAAAGCAGATATCATTCTGAAAGTAGAGCCGGTTTCCGACGAAGAAATGGAACACCTGAAGCCGAAGCAGATTTTGATCTCTGCCATGCAATTGAATGTTCAGCCAAAGAATTACATCAAAAACCTCATGGCAAAGCGCGTTTCGGCGATTGCATGGGACTACATTGCCGATGAAGATGAAGTGCTCCCAATCGTACGGAGCATGGGCGAAATTGCGGGAACTACAGCGGTGCTGATTGCCTCAGAATACCTGATGA
Organism: Cryomorphaceae bacterium; assembly: GCA_040221375.1. Classification (GTDB taxonomy): domain Bacteria; phylum Bacteroidota; class Bacteroidia; order Flavobacteriales_G; family Salibacteraceae; genus SHAN690. Next base: position 47,281 of record JAVKEP010000056.1, on the reverse strand, counting down.
ACCATAAGGGACAAGGGATCATGTTAGGCGGAATCACAGGTGTTTCGCCAACGCAAGTGGTCATCATAGGAGCCGGAACCGTGGGTGAATATGCTGCCCGCGCTGCCATGGGCTTGGGCGCTGATGTTCGCGTGTTTGATAATTCGATTGCTAAGCTACGACGACTTCAGAACGACATTGGGTTTCGCATTTCTACCTCTACCATTCAGCCAAAAGTCTTGACCAAGGCCTTGATGAGGGCGGATGTTGCCATCGGGGCAATTCGCAGCCGGTCAGGCCGCACACCTTGCATCGTGAACGAAGAGATGGTGAGGCAGATGAAATCAGGTTCTGTGATCGTGGACGTGAGCATCGACCAAGGTGGGTGTTTTGAAACCTCCCAATTGACTACCCTGAACAAGCCTACCTACAAAAAGCACGACATCATCCATTACTGCGTCCCGAACATCGCTTCATTGGTGAGCAGGACGGCCTCGCATACGCTGAGCAATGTAATCACTCCTTTGATCATCCAGATGGGCGATGAAGGAGGGGTGGAGAACATGATCAGGAATCACATCGGTATTCAGAACGGTGTATACCTCTACAATGGAACCCTGACCAACAAGTACCTGGGTGAATCATTGAACCTACCGCACAAGGATTTAAAGCTGCTGCTCGCGGCGTTCAATTCTTAGTCAATTGCCCATTACTTTCGGCAAACTGAGCGAACCTTCTTTCATTCTGTGGTACTGACGAGAAAGGTGGGCCATCATCTTTGAGATGGACGTAATTGCTTCCTGCGTAGCTTCGGAAACTTGACGCTTATTGAGTTTCAGCATCAGAACTCCAAAGAGTCCATTCATCGCTGTTTCAACCTCAGAGCGCGTTCCGCCCATCGACTTCTGCTTCAGTTCTTCTAGGCTGACGTGTGCTTCGGCGAGGAGGGTTTGATAGGCTTTGTCTTGGTATACGGTGAGCAAGCTTTGGTGCAGGTAGATCAGTTCCGTCATGATCTCGTTCAGCTCTTCCAAATGGCCGCGCTCATTGATGCCTTGTTGCCGCATTTGCTTGATCAGGTCGTTGTACCAATCAACCATCTCTTTATTCGCGGCTTCGTTCATGTTGAAGCCTGCAATGACGCCGGATTTAATCGCCTCGATATCCAGGTTAAACGACCGAATAAGCTCTTCGATGTGCCACATGTAAAGCACGTACTCAACGATGTTGCTCTCTTTGTATTTCCGGGCGATGTACATGTTTATTTCTGCGCTTGGAGACTTTTTTCAGGTTTTTCGGAGGCGTAAATGCTATTGAGTGAATCCACTACCTGATCGGTGATGTCATACGCTTCGTCGATGAAGAGAACATTGTTTAGGCCATTGAAACCATAAACGATGTCATAGCCTTCGGCCTTTCCGTAGTCTTTCAAGAAGGTCTGAACACGGTCCAAGTAGCGGCCCGTTTTGTCCTGCTCGCTTCTCATAAGTCGTTCCTCCATTTGATTTTTTTGTTGCATCACTTGCTGCTCCTTCTGGGCTAGCTTTTGTTGCAGAATCGAAATGGCTTCGTCCGATAGCTGTGAGGCCCCAGCTTGGGCATCTGTATAGTCTTTTTCCAGTGAGCGGACCATTCCTTGGAGTTGATTCTCCATTTCTAAACGTTCCTGAAGGATTTGCTCCTCGAAGTCTTTGATCATATCAAAGCGCGATGACAATGAATCGGTATTCACGTATGCAAACTTCAAGCTGCCCGAGTTCACCTCCTTGATGGGTGCACTCTCGCTGCCTTTACCAGCTTCGGCTTTAGCGTCGGAATTGCCGGTGTTACATGCGGAGAAACCTACGATCAATAGGCATGAAAAGAGGATACTGGCCAGACGTGTGTTCATGATTTGTTTGCTTTAGGGTGCGAAGATAGAAAGCAAATGCTTGGAAGAAAGTCCAACAGACATCAACCGGCCAATTCAGAGCGGTCTCGCAACGCGCATGTCAGACGGAAATGCGAAAGGTATTACAGCGCCATCATTTCTTTGAGCTTGACGGATTGCCGTCGAGACACCTCCACCTTGGTGCCGTCTTTTAGGATGACTAAGAGACCGCCGTTGAACCAAGTTTCAACTTTTTCGATCCAGCGTAGGTTTACGATGTGCTTTCTACTGGCACGGAAAAAGAACTTCTCACTGAGGCGATCGGTCAAGGAATTGAGTGATTTGAGAATGAGCGGACGCGAATTGTCGAAATAGACACGGACGTAGTTCCCTTCGCTTTCGAATAACCTGATTTTCTCCAACTCCACGAACCAACACTTGTCGCCATCTTTCAAGAAAACCTGATCTGTAATTTCGAGCTTGTCGTCTTGTTCATCCGCCGATACGACTTGCTCTTTCCTCGCTTCGAGGCGTTTAGCAACCTTGGCTACAGATTCACTTAACCTCGACTCTTCAACCGGTTTCATCAAGTAGTCGAGTGCATTCACCTCAAATGCTTTGAGCGCGTATTCGTCATACGCCGTTACAAAAATCACCTCGGGAGCCTTCCCCTCAATTTCATCGAGCAATTCGAATCCTGACATTCCGGGCATCTGAATGTCGAGAAAAATCAAGTCGGGGTTCTCGCGGTCTATGAGGTTAAGCGCCTCTTCGGGTTTGCCACTTTCTGCTACGATCTGCACGGTTCCAAGTTTTTCTACGAGCGTGCGCAGTTCTTGACGGGCCAAGCGTTCGTCATCGATTATGAGTGCTGTAATCATTCGTTCATTGTTTTAAGAGGAAGTCGCACGGTAGTTTTCACTTCCTGACCTCCGTGATTGCCGATGGTGAGCCACGCTTCTTTGCCAAATGAAAGGCTCAATCGGTTTCTGGTATTTGTTAATCCAAGAGAGGAATCGCTTTCGCCGTGGGGGTCGTACTGACCGGAGTTGACGATGTCAATTTCTACGGCATCGTCTACCAACGTCGAATGAATCGCAATCCGTCCACCATCGGGAAGTTTGGCAATTCCATGCTTGATGCAATTCTCGACGATGGTTTGGAGGAGTAAGGGCGGAATTCCAACCTTTTCGGTGCCTTTGGCCAATTCCCAGGTGACCAGAAGGCGCTCTTCGTACCGCGCCTTCTCAATTTCTAGGTAATCCTTGACAATTTCTATTTCCTTGAAGAGTGGAATGAGCTCTTGCTTGCCCGCCTGTAATGATGACCGCAATACATTGCTCAATTGGGTTACTGCCAATTTTGCCTTTGTCGGTTCCTCATCGATCAACGCGCGTATGGTATTCATGGCGTTGAATATGAAATGCGGATTCATTTGATCGCGTAACCTTCTCAGTTCATATTCGTTTCGTGCTGCTTCGAGTTGTAAGTTTTTGATCTCTTCTTTTCGAAAACGCTGAAAGAAGATATACGTGAAGTAGAATAAGCTCCAAATGAAGAAAAGCATGGCCCAAGTGATGAGATTGGCGTCGGACAACGAATAGGTCATGTCCCAACCAAAGGCGAGGTTCCCCAAGAAAATATAGACGCCGTGAAAACCAAGGGCCAAAATGACGCTGGCAAAGCCTACGCGCGGAAGGAGCGAGAAAATATCTTTCTCAAGCCAACCCAATTGGATGATCGCATATCGATAAAGGTGCGAAACGATGAGACCGAGTGCGAAAACCAAATAAATGCCACCGATGACTTCCATGCTGATGGCTGTTCCAGCTTGAAGAAAGACAAGGGCCGAAATGAGGATGTACAGAGACCATCCACCCAGTTGTGCCTTGTAATAATACCTAGAGGTTTTCATTCGGGTCAAATGTAGACCTGCTCGGGGAATCGGGCACAGGACTTTACACGATTGGGAATCAACAAGGAGAAGCGGTTCAGTACCTTTGGCGAACGTGAACTACCTCGCACATTTTTACCTGGCAGATCCAGATGCCGATTTGATGTTTGGCAACTTCATCGGAGACGGTGTACGTGGAAGTGATTTGCGTCGGTTTTCAGCACAAATAGCGCGAGGTGTTCGTTTTCATCGATTCATCGATACGTTTACAGATGGACATGATGATGTCTTGAACGCCAAGAAACTGTTTTACCCATCCCAGTCCAAATACAGCGGGGTAGTCGTGGACGTCTTGTTTGACCACCTTCTTGCCCTGAAGTGGGATGAACACCATGAGGAATCGTTGGAGGAATTCGCGAGGCGATGCTACGCCGTGATTGATGAGAAAAATGGGTTTTTACCTATACGCTCAGAACGCTTTTTCAGGTACATGATTCAAAATCAAATTCTCACTCAATACGCGACAAGAAAGGGCATTGAAAATGTTTTTCTGGGAATGGATCACCGTACTTCGTTCGATTCAAACATGGTCAAAGCACTGGATGAATCGGACGCTTTTTGGGTGGAGTTGAATACTTGTTTCGATCGATTTTTTCCGAAGCTGATAAAGGCCTGTACCGAATGGAAAAAGACCCACTAAAACCAACGATCATAGAAAGCGGGGACGGGTCGCACACCTTGCGTGTGGATTCTTTAAATGAACACTACCACTCACACAAAGGTGCCGTTCAGGAGAGCGAGTACGTATTCTTGAAAATGGGATTCGAATCCTTGAAAGTAAAAGCGAATATCACCCTACTCGAGGTAGGTTTCGGAACCGGTTTGAACGCTCTTCTCACAGCCTTGAAGGCTCAGCGAAATCAAGTGCATTACATTACCCTTGAAACGTATCCGCTTCCTGTGGACATCACCTCTCGGCTCAACTACGTTGAGCGGATTCATGGAGAAGGGGTGAATAGGTTATTTCAAGATATGCACGCGTCAGCCTGGGAGCAAAAAATTCAAATTACTGAGGGCTTTACGTTGGAAAAGAGAAGGTGCTCCTTGCAAGCCGTAGAAGCTTTGCCTCCGATAGATATTGTCTACTATGACGCCTTTGCCCCGCATGCCCAGCCAGAATTGTGGGAGCCTGCCATTTGGGCAAAGCTCCACGCGTGCATGGCTTCTGGTGGAATACTGGTTACCTATTGTGCTAAAGGGCAAGTAAGGCGTGATATGCAGGCGGCAGGATTTCTGGTAGAGCGTTTGGAGGGACCTCCTGGAAAACGAGAAATGCTGCGGGCAACGAAACCATGAGCGACAAGCGATTCAATATTCGGGTTTACGGCATCGTCATCAACGAGCGAGATGAACTCTTGGTGAGCGATGAATTGATCAAAGGACTTCGCTTCACCAAATTTCCTGGCGGCGGGCTAGAATGGGGTGAGGGCACCGAGGCGTGCTTACAACGAGAGTTTAAGGAAGAGCTGAATCAAGAAGTGGAAGTCGGCGCACACTTTTACACAACCCACTACTTCCAAGCGTCCGCGTTCAATACGAACGATCAGTTGATGAGCATTTATTACAAGGTTCGGCTTTTGGGCGAGCTTAAGTTTGAAACGTCTTCGATTCCTTTCAATTTTCCTGATTCAGTAGGAAATAAGTTTGAAGTGCAGCGCTGGATTCCTCTTTCGAAGCTCGCGCCCGAAGACTTTACATGGCCCGTAGATAAAACTGTGGCTGCCATGCTCAAAGAAGCATTTCTCAGCGGATCAAATTGAACAGGCCTTGGTGACTCAGCTCTCTTCCCGTTTCACTTTCATAGGTGACTTGCCAGAAATAGCTTCCAATGGGGGCAGGTAGATTGGAGCTGACGAAATTGCCGTTCCACCCTTTTTCGAGATCGTGAGATTCGAACAGCACTTTGCCCCAGCGGTCGTAAATGATCAAGTGTGGGTTGTAGACATTCCTACCGTACACCCGAAATTCATCGTTGATTTGATCGGCATCGGGGGTGAAGGAATTCGGCGCGTAGAGAGAGACGTAGCATTCTGAATTAATGATCACTGAATCGTAGTTGACGCACCCCTCTGGGCTCTCAACTCGCAGCACGAAGGTGTCGATTTCCGTACTCAAGACCCGCGGATGTTCAATGTTTGTCTTGTTCAATTTTTCTCCCGGCGTCCATAGGATTTCATTCTCTGGCCCCGTTACGCTTGCTCCACCGAGATACACTACTTGCATGTAGCAATTGCGCACGTCTTCGCCGGCATCAGCTCGTGGTAGTGGGTGAACAAAGACCAAGGAAGAATCGACGTTGCTGCAGCCGTACGCATCCGTCAGCTTCAACGTGAAATAAACAGGCTCAGTAGGAAAGGCTAGAGGAAGTAATGTGTCTGATTGAGACACATATTCAGAGGGTGACCATTTCAATTCACCGGCTGAGGCGTTGGCATCGAATTGAATGGTATCCCCGAAGCACATGTCATAATTGCCTCGGATATTGACAAACGGTGCACGTTTCACCGGCAAGTAAACATCGATGGTACGCGTACAACCATTCGTATCCGTTCCGCTCACGGAGTAGGTAAGTGTGTCCTTAGGAAAAGCAATTACATTGCTCTTGCTCGGGTCTACAATTCGATCTGACGGTAGCCATGCGTATGTTTCTAAATCAGGGGTGACCTCGATGGATGCAGAATCGCCTTGGCATAAATAGTCTGGAATGCTGAGCAATTCTAATTCCGGTAAGTCATTCACTCGGATGTCGGTTGAGTTTTGCTTTTGGCACCCATTGGTGTCCGTGACCAAAACAGTGTAGGTAGTTGTTGTAGACGGGTTCGCGTTTGGATTAGGTAGAAATGCATTGTTTAATCCAGTTGCAGGAGTCCATTGATAGCTCGAACCTGGAGGTCCAGTTGGGGATCCCCCTAACTGAATTAAATCCCCAACGCAAAGGGTGTCATCGGCCCCAGCCCGTGCAAAAGGCAATGGATTGACGTAGATGCGCACATTGTCCCAACTGACGCAGCCGTTGATATCCGTAATTTCTAGCGAGTAGAGCCGCGTACCCGAGGTGAAACACATTGGCGTCGGAACCGTTGCGTCGGATATGAAGAGGTTCGGGTACCACTGATAGCTCACTCCTCCGAATCCATTGAGCTGAATGGTGTCTCCCTTGCATATCGCCGTATCATTACCCGCTGAGAAGGTATCAATCACCCAAACCGCTACGGTTACCGAAGCGACGGACTGGCATCCACCTGGGCCTGTAGCTGTGACGAAGTACTCTCGAGTGGTGCCCGGATTGACTGTAGGTGAGTCAGAGAATATTCCTGAAATCGCAGAATTAGGCCCCCATACGTAGGACAATCCTCCGCTTACGTGGAGTTGCGTGTTGATGTTGGGACAAATAACCGAGTCGTCCTGACTAAGCGTAAGTACCGGTAGCGGAGTTACCGCAAGTTGATACGTAGTATCGCTCGTGCATCCTAGGCTGTCTGTAGCGGTCACGGTATATACGGTAGTGTCAACAGGGGATGCAATGACCGAATCGTTGTTGTTTCCATCAAGCGTCAGCGTCGCAAGGGGAGACCATGTATAGGAATAATACGTTTGCGCGGTGATGGTCTCTGTTTCTCCAACGCAGATTTCTCCGAATCCGGGCTGAACATCAATATCTGGTAGTACGAGCACAGTCACCGTGGTATCATTGCTGCTCTCACATCCGTTGGCATCCGTCCCTGTAACCACATAGATAGTCGTAGCCGTCGGAAAGGCATTTACCATTGCTTGGTTGTAGTTGCTCAATCCTGGAGCACTCGACCATGAGTAGGAAACCGCACCTCCAGCAGTAATCGTTGTCGTATCCAATTTACAAACGGAATCTCCCGTCATTGCCAAGGTGATGGTAGGCAATGTGTCGATGAACACATTGACGGTATCGTAGTTTACACATCCATTGGAATCGATCGCTATGACGCTGTAGGATGTATCCACTGTAGGGTAGACGCTGATGCTGTCGCCAATCAGGGAAGTAGCGTTGTAAATGGGTGCCCAGTTGTAGCTTTGTGCACCTGAGATCACCAATGGCAAAGTATCTTGAATACAAATGGCCGTATCTAGGGTATTCAACGTGAGTGAGGGCAATGGGTAGTGATGCACGTATGCCGACCCGAAGCCTGTATTGCTGCAATTTACGTCCGTCACGGTCAGTGGCGTGAATGTGCCTGAGTCCGCTACCACTATGGAATGCGTGTCTGAGGCAATGCCGTTGATGAAGAATGTATTTCCTTGTACGGAGTAACTGATGTCCCACGGCCCCTCGCCGGTAAGTAAAAAGTTCAAGCTCACAGAATCGCCCGTGCACACAGAGTCGCTCCCCACTATTGTAAGCGTGGGCAAGTCGTGAACGTCTACGAAAAAGACGGAGGTATCCGTGCAACCATTTGTGTCAATTCCAATGACATTGTAAAAGGTATCGACCAGCGTAAATGTCTGAACTACTGCGCCAGTCGTGGCGCTCAACCCTGCAGCAGGAAACCATGAATAGGTGTTGGCTCCGGCTGCTGAAATGTTGATGGTATCTCCATAGCACAACTCAGGATTCGGTGGAGTTACCACAGGTTGGGCGTAATTAGAGATTACTATGCTATCGGTATTTGAACATCCAGAAGGATAAGTCACTGCGACATGATAGGTTCCCGAATCGCTTAGTACCAGTGAATCGAGTGTAGAGCCATCGTTCCAAAGAAAGCTAGCCCCCGCATTCCCAGCGTGAAGAACGATAGTATCGTTGTTACAAATGCTTGTGTCGTTCCCTAAATTGACAATCGGAAGTGCAATGTTTGTAATCACCACGGTATCCGTATCCGTGCAGCCTCCGGCACCTGAAACGGCCACCCAGTAACTGCCAGGCAGACTTGCATTGATGGTCTGAGACGCGGCACCAGTACTCCAAACATATGCCGTAGCCGACGTGCCCGCATCCAAAACAATGACGTCATTGACACAAATGCTGGTGTCGTTTCCTAAATCGGTTTGAACATCGTAAATCTCTACCGATGAAATGGCAGTGTCTGTACATCCTAAGTAGTCCGTTACGACCAATTGAACTTGATATGTGCCCGGATTTTGATAATAATGGTTTGCATTGGTGTCGTTTGAAGTATTACCATCCCCAAAATCCCAGTACCATCCAGTAATCGTGTTATTGACGGGGATACCCGCGGCGTTTTCGCAGGAGTCACTGAGTGCTATGAAACGTGCGGTATCACCAATGCAGACATTCGGAGTCAGGACTTCAAATGCGGCGGCTACGCGATAAGAGAAGTCGGAATAGTTGACATCCGACTGCGAGTAGTTGTAGAAGCCAAATCGCCCCGGAGGAAAGCAACCGAACACATCAAAGATGGTATCGCCATCGATTGCGACCACCGTTCTTGTGTTCGTATACGTAAGCGCAAATGCATAGGTCTGAAGGTCGTTCCATCCAAGCGTATTGCCATAGTTCGTAGCAATCAAGTCGACGAACGGTCCCGCTTTGGATGAAAAAGCCTGAGGAAAGTTGGTCACGTTGCCTTGAATGTGCGACAAGGAAAAACCTTCTTGTCCGAGCCAACCGCCGAAATTTTGGTTGTTTTGTTTCCAATCGAAAAGATAAAAGTCGTAGTTGGTAGGGTTGTTCGTGTCGGGGTCAACATAGCCAAACACGAATCCAATCCAGTCGTCATCGGCTGTGGTAGCGACTTGGATATTACCGGTGACGATTACGTTGATAAAGCTGTCTGGACTGACGTAGAAGGTAGGATCACCATTGATGGTTTGGTTGACGGTATTCCCTCCGCTGGTCACTACCCAGTTTCCGTTATTTGTATCGCCTTCAAGGACCCAGGTGGCTAAATCAATGCTATCACCACACTGTGCAAATACCGCACTTGCATGCAGCAAGCTAACTGCGAGCAGCAGAATCGTAAGTAAGTTCTTTTTTAAAGCGTAACACATAGCCAATTCATTAGCGTCAGTGGCTAATTCGGCGTGAAAGTAATGAACCTTTGGCGTCGGGGGTACGCGAATTTAAGCAGGTCCAAGTAGAAGACGGCTACTTTTCCATAAAAGATGCCTGATGTCCCCAAGTCTAATCCTCTTCACCACGGTCTTCGTCTAATAAATATCCCGTATCGAATCGCCTTTCTACAACAGCCTCAATCTTCTGGTAAAGTTGCAAGGGCCGAAAGGAACCCCATTCCATTTCGTTCAGTGGCCCGCCGAAGATGAAGTAATTGTCGATTCCTGTCTCTGAAAAATCCCTTAATACGTGCTCTCGAAAGTTGAGTAGCACTACCCAACCATCTTCGATGTCTTCAAACCATTCTTCATAGTAGCTATCGTCTGAGCTATGAAAGTTGAGGACATTGTCTCCAATCAGAATGAATTTTGAGATTCCTTCATCGATCAGGTGGTCGATGAAATCTCTTTTTAGGGTCATGACATCGTTGTGCAAGGTGTCATTCCACTCACCAAACAGCTCTAGCACGGCGTAGGAGTCATCATAGTCTGCAAAAAGCAACTTGATAAAGAGGGTTGTTGAGCCAATGTTATCCCACTGAGGGTGGATGTAATGATCGTAGATTGAGTCCGTGAAGTACATCTCGGAATACTCCCTTCCATAAAACGGCGAACGCTCATCTTCCTCCGCCGTGTAGAGGTTCCGCCAATTGAAATATGGTTCGATGTTATGCATGTTCCAAGTGCAAAATTACCCACCACAAATTAGAGGAACGAGAGAAGCCGGTTTTGAGTTGTTAAATGTGCCTGAAGTACTACGGTGCAGCGTCTACTGCCTTGCGAACACTTCCGTGCAAGTTGAGCAATTTTTTAGCTGCTTCGTACGACAATCCTGTCTCTGACATCACCATTTTTGTGCCTCGATCCACGAGTTTATCGTTGCTCAGTTGCATATCGACCATCCGGTTTCCTTTCACCTTGCCTAGTTTGACCATCACAGATGTGGTGATCATGTTGAGCGTCAGTTTTTGCGCTGTACCCGCTTTCATCCGCGTGCTTCCCGTAACAAATTCAGGTCCTACTACTACTTGCACTGGAAAGTCTGAAACGTGACTTACAGGAGCCTCAGGGTTGCACGTAATGCATCCCGTTGTTATTCCGTGCTCTCTACAGGTCCTCAATCCGCCCACTACATAAGGCGTGCTTCCCGAAGCAGCAATCCCAATGACGATGTCCTTGGAATTGACATCGAATTCCTGCAAATCGTTCCATGCAGCGTCTGGATCGTCCTCCGCAAATTCAACGGCTTTTCTGATTGCGTTGTCCCCTCCGGCGATCAGCCCAATCACCATTCCATGAGGTACGCCGTAGGTGGGTGGGCACTCGCTCGCGTCAACGATTCCGAGGCGTCCGCTAGTTCCAGCTCCGATGTAAAACAAACGCCCCCCAGATTCTAGGCGCTTGTACACGGCATCTGCCAGTGCCACGATGGCTGAGATTTCTTTTTCTACCGCTAGAGGCACAGACTTATCCTCGTTGTTCATGTTTACCAACAGCTCGTTGAAGCTCATTTCTTCGAGCTTGTCGTAATTGGAACCTGCTTCAGTTATCTTTTTATCCATATTGACTAATTCGCAGTCTTGAAACAAAGAAATGCATACATCTCAGAGAATCAATGCCAGATTCAAGGATCAAAATTTACTGGTGTGACAGATGGTAGCCATCGAGGTACGCTTGCTTTATAGCGAGTGTAAGCTTCGCCAAATCGTTCTGTCAGCTCCTGTTCTTCTCGAATGGATAGGTACAGGTGGTTGACTACGCTAAACAAGAGCGCCCAAGCCAGTAGATAGAAAGAGCCAAACAACAGCGCTTCGCCGAAAAGCGATGTAATTACCCCGAGGATCATCGGGTTGCGCACGTAACGATATGGGCCCAATATCACCAACTTTTTAGTTTTATCCCAAGGAGCTAATGTTCCTTCTCCAAACACGATAAATAACACATTCGTCCAAGCCAGAATACCTAGTCCTATGAGAAGAAAAACCAATCCTGAAAGAGCGGTGACCAAATGCGTGAAAGACAAGGGTTCAATCCAGGTGTGAATGCACCACGGGACCAAGATGAGCACAATCACAGGTAATATGAACGATCGTGTTATTTTCCAGGTTGTCATCCATCAAAACTGCAAATTCCCTGTGTCATACGCACACGAGCATTGATATTTCAAAGAAGTTGGAGCTTAGGGTTTGCGGGTTTGGATTCAGCTACCCTCTTTTATAGGCCTAGTGCCCGATTATTCGATCTTCGCAAACGGCATGATTACCTTGGTCTCATATCCACGCAGTGGAAACACCTTTCTCCGCAACGTCTTGCTAGATGTCTACGGAATTGAATCAAGCACTTATCTGACCGACGGACATGGCCCAGATGCAGATTGGCAGACATCTGACGTGGTAAAGACGCATCACTTACCCAAAGAATTACCGTCGACGCTTAACGAGCGGCCCATTGTTTACCTCATTCGCGATGGCAGGGATGCCGCAGTCTCATTTGCACATCACAGAAAAGACATTGTAGCACCTGAAAGCGATTACGAGCAAAATTTACGTGAGGTAGTATACGCCGCCGAAGGAAGCCATTTTGGGGGGTGGAGTAAACATGTGGAATCTTGGCTGCCCAAGGCCAATGTTGTCATTCGATTTGAGGACTTGATCAAAGATCCAATTGCGTGCTGTGAGCAACTCAGGTCCGTCATGGCTTTGCCTCAGCCTGACATCGCTAAACTCCTTGATTTTAACCAATTGAAACAGGGTGTACCTGAATACGGGAGTGGGAAGTATACGCACGGTGGAAGCCTAGCAAAGTACTGGTTTAGAAAGGGACAGGTAGGCAATTGGAAGGAAGAAATGAAGGATGAGGTAGCCTTCATGTTCTGGCATCTTCACGGCGAAACCATGGAATGGGCGGGATACAATGAGATTGGAGAGATTACCCACCGGCCGAACTTTCGAACCGCAGAAAAGAAAGTGCTTGTTGAAGCTACCAAGCTATCGGATGGCTTCGTGGACGGAATTGGTCGCTACGTGCAGGAAATGCTTCGGGCAGCCAGCCGGTATCCTTCTCCTTACGTGAGCTTAGACATACTGATCGATGGACAAGTACATGACCTTGATGCAGCCGTTGAGAATTGGATAGGTGCAACTCAAGACCATGCATCTGCACCAATGCAGGTGATTAAAACGGTATTGAAAGCAATACTTCCCGATGCAGTTTATCAATGGATGGCTCGGAACGTTCCGATAGTGAAGCGAAAAAAAGTGCATTCCGAGCCCATTTCTTCAACACGTTACGATAGGGCATGGCTGACCTTACCGCAAAACGCTCGCTTTCTAGATGGCTTTTCGTTCAAAGCCTCAACGGCAACCGTCCATGACTTGACACATGTGTTTTTTCCGTCCCTCCATCAATCCAATAATGTTCGGCTCACCGAAGAAGGCATGGAGTGGATCAATCGAAACGACAGCTCGGTGATTGCTGTTTCTCAGTCCACTCAGCAGGATTTGTTAGCACAGGGAATTGAGTCGGAGGTAATCGCAGAAGGGGTGGATCGAAGAAAATTTCACCCTACGCAAAACCAGCACTTAAAGGACCTTATCAAACGGCGGTACAGCCTCCCTACCGGGAAGTTTATTTTGAGCGTTTCAACCATAGAACCACGTAAGAATCTTCAGCGATTGCTATTGGCGTACTGCGAGTTGGATGTATCGATTCGTGAGGCGCACCCCTTGGTTTTGGCCGGTCGAAAAGGGTGGAGATCTAAGCTAAAGGTGCCAAAAAGATGCACGGATCAAGTACACTTCATCGGCTACGTCAGTGAGGATCACTTGCCTGCCTTGTACACCCTTGCGTCTGGATTTTGCTACGTCAGTCTTTACGAAGGATTCGGCCTGCCAGTGCTCGAAGCTTTGGCTTGTGGATGTCCCGTGCTGGTTTCCAACAAAAGTTCTCTACCCGAAATCGTCGGGGAATCCGGATTGTTGTGCGATCCCAACCAAACAGAAAGCATAGTGAAAGGATTGCTAGAACTTGTCGTACTGAACAGAGAGGAGGCTGCTAAAACAGCCATGCGACAAAGCTGGAAATTCACATGGAGACAGAGCTGGGAGTCGACCGCACGTCTACTTGCGAACGATAATGGAGGCTGAAAATGGAAAAGGAGATGAACATCATTCCCGCCTGCCGGCTGAAATAATTCTCGGTCATAAGCAACAAGCACACAAATAAAAGAGTGCCCAACAATGCGCTCCTTTTTCGTTTGATTGCCTCGTACCACAGCCAACCCAAAAACCCCAGAAAGGAAAGGAAACAGAATACCCCGCCGACCAGCCAAAAATGAATGTATTGATTGTGGCTGTTGAACTCTGTGGCGAAATATTGGTGGTTCTCATACTCTTTAAAACACGCTTCCAGGGCCGGGCGCGTTGCTCCGGTTCCCAGCCCAAATGACCAATGATCCTTTGCCACTGAAGCCGCGCAATCCCAGACCCCCAACCGGAGTTCAGTTGACGTAAGCCAATGATTTTCAGTATTTGATATGTCCGGCTTCAGGAGTTCATTGAAGCGTCCGCTGATACCTGGGTTGAACATTGCATTCAGTGCGGCGACCAGCATTAGCGTCCCAATAAGGGCAAGTCGGAGCCGAACGATGCTTACCCGCAGGAATACGACGAGCGTGAGGGCGATGGTAAAGGCAAGAAACGGCATTTTACCGCCCATGAGGCTTGCAGTGATAACCAGAGCCGCGATGCCCACGATTCGGTAGCGAAGCCGCCATCGCTCTTCATAAACCAACCACAATCCGGCCCAGAACCAAACGGCACTTACGTACGTGGGGTGAACACGAAATAGGACACCCATTTGATCGCGAAAATCTTGGGAGAAAGATTCGTTGATTTCAATTCCGCCTAGACCGAACACAATCAATATACATGCGGCCTGTAGAAGGGATGCGATTACAAGTGACTGCTTAAAAAAGCTCCGGAAAGGACTGGACTTAAAATAGACCATCGCGCCTATCCATGTTGCCCATAGCTGAACTTCTGCTACTCCTTCGGCCTCAGCTCCGTGAAGAAGCCAAGCCGCTACAATGAGTGCCGCAGGGGTGGTGAGCCACCATTCCAGTTTGGTTGGCAAGGCATCTTTCCCGCTTCGAAGGATTCGAACTACTACCAAGGCAATCAAGAGGATGGAAGAAACAATATTGGGCCAGAAGAGAAAACCCGCTAGCGCAAAAACCAGGGTTTGTTCGATGCGATTAAACCAACGCATTTGCGTGTGTAAAGCACTTGTCTAAGAAAAAGTTGAGGAACTGCTCCCTGAACACATCTCGATCAAATCGCTTGGCATTCTTCCGCACGACGTAAGGATCAAAAGTCATGCGTTCTGATCGAAGGATTGCATCCGCCAATGCCTCGGGGTGTTCTCGATGGAAAAACAAACCGGTTTCGTTCTCAACAACCGTTTCGGTGTATCCGCCTTTTCCCAGCGCAATCACCGGTGTGCCGCAAGACTGTGCTTCTAACCCCGCAATGCCGAAGTCTTCAATGGAGGCATTCACAAATGCCTTTGCTCGCTGCATGTAATAGACCAACTGCTCATCCGTAACCCAGCCTAAAAAATCAATGTTCGGTCCGGCGAGCTTTCTCAGCTGCTTTTCAAGCGGACCCCTCCCCGCGATGAGCAACTTGTTCTCTGGCAGTTTGTTGAACGCCCGAATAAGCAGTTCAAGATTTTTATAATCGACAAAACGCGCGGCGGTGAAATAATACTCCTTTTTCGTTTCGTGCAGCGCGAAGCGCGCGGTGTCAACGGGAGGATAGATGACCGTGCTGCTTCTTCCATATGCTCGTTGGATGCGTTGAGACACAAATTGTGAGTTCGCAACAAAATGATCGACTTCATGCGCCGTATTGCTATCCCAATTTTTGAGTCGCTTGATCAAGGCTTTGGCAATCGTGCGCTTTAGGCCTGAGGTATACCCGTATTTACTGAGATAGATTTCTTCCAAATCCCAGGCAAATCGCATAGGTGTGTGGCAATACGAAATGTGAATTTGACCTTTGCGTTTGCTGATCCCTTTGGCTGCCATCCACGACGAAGAAATGATCACATCAGCTTGCGAGACGTCCAATTTTGAAATCGCTCGAGGAAAGAGAGGAGCCATATGCCGATAATGCTCTTCTGCCCTCGGAATGCGTTGTAAGAACGAAGTTTTTACCGCCCTGCCTTGTGTAATTCTATCGAGCGAACTCGGATCCATGAAATTGAAGAGGGCCAAGACTCGCGAAGGTTGAATCAAGTCGATGATCTCGCGCGCGACCTTTTCCGCACCAGCAGGAATCGTGAACCAATCATGTACGAAAACGACCTTCATGAGCGAAATGTAGGCATTGTCCCCGATTCTAGAATGCCATTAACCATTGCCAGCCATTGCACCGCCGAACCGTTGACTTCAGCCGTGCTCACGTGATTTTTAGGCGGCTTGGATCGTGAGATGCATTCGCTCACCGCTGTCGGCAAGGAGGCCATTTCCTTCGCGCTAAAGTAGATGGCATGCGACAAATTCTCGGCCCTATGAACCGGTATATCCGAAAGTACCAAGAGCGCACCAAAGGCTGTCGCTTCGTGGGGAACCAAGCTGAAACCTTCATAACTCGAAGGGTGCACCAGCGCCTGACAATTGGAATAAAGCCAAGCCAATTGACCGTCATTGGGTGCATCAAGCCAGATGAAATTATCGTCGGCTGGCAGCACCACCTTACCAAAAGAGGGAGATTTGGATCCGGCCAAGACGATTTTCAAGCCTCGTTGACGCGCCAACGGTAAGAGGGATTCAATCGCCCGGTGAAACTGCTTTCTTGGGTCCAAATTACCTACCATCAAAACGAATCCCTCGTGCAAGCCATTCATGGGCTCGTGCGCAGCTGCAATCAAGTTTTGATTTACATCTGGAGGGATGACTTCGACCTTGGAAGCTTCGATTCGAAACCGTTCTAAGATTCGCTTTTTCGACCATTCAGAAACTGTCACTACCCTGAGGGCACTGTGTGCTATACGTGGAAGCAGCCATCGGTAGTAGGTTGAAAAAGGCCGGCTGAACCATTCAGGGTGTTCGATTGCTGCGAGGTCGTGGATTGTGACGATTTGATTTTTATACGACAGCGGGGCTGTGTTGCAAAAGTTTAAGAGTAGTGGATTTCCCATGTTCGTAAGATGCCGCGGAAGTGCATATTGTTCCCAAAGTATCCCATTTATTATCCCCAACTTATCCGGGGCTAACGTAGAGCACGACTCGTTTTGAAGTTTTTCAGATACGGTACTGCCATACCGTTGAACACCCGATACCGCCTGATTCAGAAACCGCCCGT
Source organism: Cryomorphaceae bacterium (assembly GCA_040221375.1). GTDB lineage: Bacteria > Bacteroidota > Bacteroidia > Flavobacteriales_G > Salibacteraceae > SHAN690. Next base: position 30,066 of record JAVKEP010000056.1, on the reverse strand, counting down.
TGATGAAAAAACCTTGCATTGCGTTACGAATCTAGGCTTACTCAGCCGGACTCCCGTATCCTTTGCGCAAGGGCTGTGTTGTCTGACCTTCCATTCCAACCCGTCCATTCAATCCATGTGTTATGCTGAACCACCGAATGGGTGTACCTGGCAATTGTTCAAGGAGCACAAAAATTACTGTACGCTTCATCGCCACGGGTATAGCCTTCTTCTACGGCACGCTTTAATTCGGCGCATCCTTCCTTCAACCGATGATCGAAAAGCAAGGCCAATCCTTTGTTAAACCGAATCTCAGGGACGTCATCTACCCATTGCAATGCTTCGTCATAATCTGAAACGGCCTGTTTATAATCTCCGAACAATAGGTGAATATTTCCACGCATCGCCAAGGCATTGGCATCCCGAGGTCGCATTTCTACGGCCTTGTTTGCATCGGACAGGGCGGAGGGGAAATTTCCGAGCATCTTGTACGAAAACGCACGATTGTAAATGGCGTCAAAGTAGATGGAATCCATTTTTTGTACTTCAGAATAATCTTCGATGGATCCCGCGTACCTGCCTAGGTCAGATTTCACTACGCCGCGTTCATAGAATGTCTTGGAAATTGCCAGCTGCTTCTGAATGGCTTGATCGAAATACTCTAGCGCCTTCTCATTTTCATTGCGCATCTTGCTCGCGACACCCTTGTTGTATATGGCAAGACTAAAATCAGGATTGATCTCCAATGCCTTATCAAAGAATTTGTCCGCTTCTTCTAGCTCATTGGTTTTTAATCGAATCATGCCGCGTACGTCGTAGGCCAAGGCGTTCTTAGGCGAGATTTCCAAACTCCGAACCAATGCCTCATCTGCCAGTTCTAACTTATCTGCTAGGAAGTAGACCAATCCTTGTTTGAGGTACGTAAATTCAAGGTGATAAGACCTCTGAAGAAGCGCTTCAATATCTTCCGCTGCCTTCTCATACTCGCCGGCCAGGATGTAACCGTCTGCTCTGTGGTCAAGAAAAGTGGAGTTCTCAGGATCAAGGCGTAAGGCAATTTCTACTTCCTCTAAGCCTTTTGCGTAATCTGCGGAAATGAAATTGAGTTTCGCGCTGCCATCCATTACGTACGCAGAATAGGGATTCATCTGCTTAGCCTTCTCCATATCCCGTTTTGCCTCCGTATACCTACCCATTCGCTGCAATACGCTGGCCCGTTTCATGTAGGCCTCTGCGTAAGACGGATCCGTTGTGATGGCATTTGTGTAAGAAAAGATAGCATCGTTGAATAGGCCGAGTTGAAGGTTGTTGTCGCCTTCTTGAATCATGCGCACGGCCACAAGTCTTTGTGCAGATTGTGCGTTCAGCCGCGCAGGCATTGCAATGCTCAGAAGCATGAGGGTGCCGAGCCCCAAAGAAAGTCGCATGAGAAGTGTTCGCAAGGTCTTGAACATAGGATCGTAAGCTGGAACGTAATTTCAGCTGTAAAAGTACAGAAAGGGGCGCGAAGGGTGAGTTTCACGCCCCATACTTGTACAAGTCTCTTTTGTCATCAACCCTTTGGCTCTCCAATTTTATGTGTTTCGCCGTTCCAGTCGATTTTTGTGCTCATCCACATGATCACGGCGAGGATGATGAACAAGCCAATGCTGCCGATCAACAGTGCAAAATCTTCCATTTGCAACAATGTGAAAATATAGATGTACAGACCCCCGAGCACGGCGCCGGTTATCAATGGATATTTCCAAGAACTCGAGATCCTTTTGAGGTAGAGGACCACCAAGGCGAGTACCATGAAAGCTGAGATGCTATACGCCCCGTTGAATCCGAGATGCTCGCTCATCGATAAGAGTAAGGTGTAAAATAAACTCAGTGCCAATCCCACCAGAAAGTATTGAAACGGATGGATGCGAATGTGGTTGATGGCCTGCGAAAAGAATAGAAGGATAAATGTCAGCGCGATCATGAGCACAGCATACTTTGCGCTGCGTTCGGATTTTTGGTAGTGATTTACCGGCATAAAGAGGTTGACTCCAAAGGAACTTGAATGCACTTCCTGCGTTCCATAAAAGGCCTGTGGAAAGTTGCGGTTGTAGTGCAATACTTTCCATTCTGAATGGAATCCGTCTTTGTCAATCTCCCGTTTCAAGGGCAGGAAATCGCCGTCAAAACTTGGATCCGGCCAACTGGAATTCATCGCTACCGTAGTGGTTTTTCCAAGTGGAATATACGAGAGGCTGTTGCTTCCCCTGAGTGTTAGTTTGACCGAACCTTTAATAGCACTGGAAGAGCTGTCTGACCAGTCCAGAGCAATCGGGGCGGAAACTCCATGATCAAATAAGCTGTTGTCGGGAATTCCTGGATTGAACTCCAATTGCTTGCCGTCTACCGTGAGCTCAAGGGTATTCGTGATGCCGCGCGTATCGCTGAGACCAAGGCAGATTCTGGCGAGGTTCCAATGCATTTTTCTCGAGGGTACGGGTGGTATGGTACGAGCAATGAACACAAAGGTGAGTTGATTCTCAGACTGATAGACGGGAATTTCGAATATTCCGCGGTAGCGAATTTCGGGCACCACATTCGATTGGATGGCTAAGTCCTCAGGAAGCAAATGCAGGTTTCCTTCGCTGATTGGATTCCCTTCCATGTCATAATTCGTGTAGGGAACAGCCACATACGGTCCGCTGATGGTCTGATCGTTCGCCCAGAGTCTGGCTACTTCGTTCTTGGCGTCTTCAAGTCTGTACATGCGTTCTCTGATCAATTCCTGGATCATCCCTAATGGGATCAGCAAGATCAAGATCAAGATTCCGATGATGACCAAACGGAGGCTCATGGAACTGCTTATCCAGTGGTTGATGCGATCAAAGGCGGATGGAGTGGGGTCGGTAGGCGTAGGAGGGTTGCTGTCTGTCATAGCGCAAGGAATTTGATTTTCTTACAAACACGAACAACTCAGAGACATTGCCGACTTAATTTAATTTAACGTGCTTTCACGTTTGTTTGCACGGACCTATGTCTGAATCACTCCCACGTTGTAAGGTTGTACGTTTTGTTCATGACTCGCCATCTCAATTCCTGTGCTGATGACCGTCCTGGTGTCGAGCGGGTCGATGATGCCATCCACCCAGAGGCGCGCCGCTGCGTAGTACGGAGAGGTTTGCTCGGTATATCTTTTTGTGATCTTGTCCAGCAAAGATTTCTGGTCTTCGTCCGTAATCTTTAAGCCTTTCGACTTCAACGACGCAACTTCGATTTGGAGCAATGTATTCGCCGCACTCTTTCCGCTCATAACGGCGAGGTTAGCCGATGGCCAGGCATAGATCAATCGCGGATCATAGGCCTTACCGCACATGGCGTAGTTTCCCGCTCCATAGCTGTTTCCCAGGATAAAGGTGAACTTAGGTACAACGGAATTGCTCATTGCGTTGACCATTTTCGCGCCGTCCTTGATGATGCCGCCGTGTTCAGAACGTGAACCTACCATAAAACCTGTGACGTCCTGCAAAAAGACCAAGGGGATGTTTTTTTGATTGCAATTCATGATGAATCGCGCTGCTTTGTCAGCGCTGTCCGAATAGATGACCCCCCCGAATTGCATTTCGCCTTTCTTGCTTTTTACTACGGTTCTTTGGTTGGCGACTATGCCCACGGCCCATCCATCGATCCTCGCGTAGCAAGTGACGATGCTTTTACCGTACAACGCTTTGTATTCCTCGATTTCAGAGTCGTCAACCATGCGTTTGATGATCTCTTTTGTATCGTAATTCTGCTTCGAGAAAATGCCGTAAATCTCTTTTGGATCAAGCTTGGGTTGCTTCGGCTCTTTTCGATCAAACGGCACGCGTGACTTCCCACCAATTTTGTCAACGATGCGTTTGATCTGCTGGAGGCAGTCTTCATCATCTTTGCACTTGTAATCCGTAACACCCGAAATTTCGCAATGGGTAGAAGCTCCACCTAAGGTTTCATTGTCTACGTCTTCTCCAACAGCCGCTCGAACGAGGTACGAACCTGCGAGAAAAATGCTACCGGTTTTGTCAACGATCATCGCCTCATCGCTCATAATAGGCAGGTAGGCTCCTCCCGCTACGCAGCTGCCCATGATCGCCGAAATTTGATTGATCCCACGGCTGCTCATGACAGCATTGTTTCGAAAAATCCGCCCAAAATGCTCCTTGTCAGGAAAAATCTCGTCCTGCATCGGGAGAAATACTCCCGCACTATCTACAAGGTAGATGATAGGAATGTAGTTGTCCATTGCAATTTCCTGGGCCCGGAGGTTCTTTTTACCGGTGATCGGAAACCACGCCCCCGCCTTTACCGTAGCATCGTTCGCAACGACGACGCAAACCTTTCCACCGATGTATCCCAGAAAGACTACCACACCGCCGCTCGGACATCCACCGTGCTCTTCGTACATCCCGTCGCCAGCAAACGCGCCGACTTCAATTTTTGGTTTATCCGCATCCAACAGGCCCGCAACCCTTTCCCGGGCGGTAAGCTTTCCTTTCGCATGGTGCTTTTCAATCCTCTTTTCGCCGCCGCCCATATACACTGCCTCAAGTTTCCGCTTCAGTTCTGCGATAAGCAGCTTCATGTGGTCTTCGTTCTTATTGAATTCGAGGTTTTGTTTCTTCTGCGACATGGTCTGTGTTTAGGAATAGAAAACGGATTCTGCTTCAAAGATGTTTAAATTGTCATCAACTTAGGACGTTGATAAGTACAGCATTATCTTCGATCCTTTATCGCACATTCCTATGAGCCAGTCGAAATCAACTGTTTTACTCGCGTTAGTTCTCACCTTACCGATTGCTTTTTTCGGCTGCAAAAAGTCCCAAGCCAAACGAGATCTCGTGGGCGATTGGACCGTGACCGGATACACCGGCATCTTATTGAATGCATGCGACGAAAGGGGAGAATATTACGATGAGGCAGGGAGTATTTATGGAACCATCACCTTCGATCAACGCATGATGAAGCGAGATTATGCACTCTTGGCAGACACGGGCGACTGTTATGCCTTTGCTGACTTCGATGATTTGGTACGATGGAAAGTGTCTGATTATACTGAACAACTTACCATTGCTCATCAATACACACTTGATATAGATGGATTGAGCTGGAACTTGTTCTTCGGAGATGAAGCAGTAGGTGAGCTCCCGTCCGATCAAGAAATGGTCTACCTCAGTCATATTTCAAACAACGGCGATGCCATATCGATTGAGCTTACGCGGGATGCGGACTGAATTGCATCCAACAAAGCCTAGTTCGGCAAGCCGAATACAAACGTCCATGATTCGAGCGCTGGGTGTCCTCCTGACTTGCATAATCTCACTTTCATGCTATGCTCAAGTGAGCAATCCTGATTGGGGCATGGTGTACCCCCAAGAGGTGATCCCTAGGTTGAAAGTCACCATGGAACCTGCGGATTTGACTTGGTTGCTGGCCGAAGAAAACCTCCAAAACGACGATTACCTCCTCGCTTCGTTGCGCTTTGAAGGAATGCTGGGCGCCACGTTCGAATCAGACAGCGTCGGCATTCGACTGCGGGGCAATACGTCGAGGTATGCGGATAAAAAGTCATTCAAGATCCACCTCGAAAAATTTGGTGGCCCGGAACTGCAAGGCATTGAAAAGCTCAACTTAAAAGGTTCGCATAATGACCCGTCTTTGCTTCGTGAACGGCTTTCTTACTTGTTGATGCGTGACATGGGCGGTGCAGCGCCGAGAATCAATAATGTAGAGCTCTATATCAACGGCGAGTACCGTGGATTGTATGTAAACTTCGAGCAGATCGATGATGATTTCATGAAGATCCGCTTTGGAACTAAGTCCGGAAATCTCTATAAGTGCTTGTACGGCGCCTCATTGCGCTCAACGGATGACGTCTGGAACAATGATGTCTTTGAGCTCAAGACCAATGAAGCGGCAAACGATCGTTCGGATTTGATCGCCTTGATCGAAAAACTCAATGTTCCTACGGATGAGGCCTTCAAGGAGGAAATTGAAGCCGTGCTTGACGTTGATCATTTATTGAGATACTTAGCGGTAGAAGCATTAACAGGGCATTGGGACGGCTATTCGTTCAATAAAAACAATTACTACCTCTACCACAATGATGCTACGGGGCTTTTTGAGCCCATCATGTACGACCCGGACAATACATTCGGCATCGATTGGTTTGGCATCGATTGGGGAGACAGGAGTTTGTACGATTGGGGAAGTACTTCAGAAGATCGACCGATGTTTTGGAGGGTGCTCGATGTTCCCGAATACAGGGCCCAATACACTGAGAATTTGTGGTTTTTACTGAACGGCGCCTTCAAACCTGAGATTATATTTCCGCTGATCGACGCATTGCACGAACAAAACGAGGCAGCGGTTCTAAACGACTCGTATTACCCACTTGACTACGGTTTTGATTCTGAGGCCTACGCCTTAAGCACAACGGCGGCATGGGGCGCTCATGTGAAGTACGGAATCAAACCCTACATCCAAACCCGCTACGAGTCTGCCTTGGAGCAACTGGACTACCCGTTTGCAGTGAATGAGCCGGTTGATAACGAGGTGAGCTTGAGGCATACCGTGGGCGATGGAGTATTGACGCTTTGGAGTGAAAGCCAAGTGCTGCGAGACGTTGAAATGACGTTTTATGACCTAACAGGCTCGATCATCCACCGAAGCACATTGGGAAACATGGCCCAAAGAGAGCGGCATCAAATCTTCTTGCCGCCAGGATTTATCATTGCGGATATGCAGTATGCAGATGGCAATAGCTCTTTTAAAGTGCTGATCCCTTAAGCCTCCAATTTCAGAACAGTGGCAATCAGTTTGTCGAGGTCACCAATCGATGTGTAGACGTTGGGCGTAACACGTACGCCCTCTACGCCTTCGTGCGAGATTGGAGTGGTGTGAATCCTAGCTTCTTTCCAAAGGAAATTATGGATGTCGGGTCCGGTCATTCCTTCGATTCCAAACGTGGTCAATGCTCCGCTGAATTGCGATTCTTCTGGACACCAAAATTGTATGCCCGGCCGCTGCTTCACGGCGTTGACCCAGTATTGCTTGAGGTAGTGGAGTCGCTCAAACTTCCGTTCGGCACCGATGCTTAAATGAAAGTCGATGGCTTGACCAATGGCCAATTCTGCAGGCACATCCCGTGTTCCCTGATGTTCAAATTTTCGGATGTCGTCTGAACTTGGCTCCGGTCCGGGGAATAAAGCCCAATGCTTGGCAATATACTCCTTTTTCATCCAAAGCATGCCCGTGCCAAAGGGAGCACATAGCCATTTGTGCAAGCTCGTTCCGAAAAAATCACAGTTTAGGTCAGGGATACGGAATACGAGATGGGCAAAGCTGTGCGCACCATCTACCATGACCAGAATACCGCGTTTTTTTGCCTCAGCCGCGATGGCAGCTACGGGCAATGCCTGTCCGGTCCAGTTCACTACATGCTCGATCAAAACAACCTTGGTTTTTGGAGTGAATTGATCCGTGTAGGCCTTTACCATTGCCGCGGTATTTGTGCTCGGCATGGGCAATTTGGCGACCCTGCGAACCAAGCCTTCTCTTAGTTCTCGCTGCTTCCAAGCTTGATCCATGTTGGGATACACAAAGTTGCTCGTCACAAATTCGTCGCCCTTATCCATGTCTAAGCCAAAAATCATGGTGTCCAAAGCTTCGGTTGTGTTCCGATTTATGGCGATTTCTTCGGCATTAACCCCGGCTACCTCGGCAAGTTTTTCACGGATGGATTCTCGACCTTTTTCGAACACCCTCCACATATAGTAGGACGGAGCTTCATTACTCAGTGCGGTAAAACGAGTGACGGCGTCTTGGACCACCTTCGGGTGAGGCGACACCCCGCCGTTGTTTAAATTGATGAGGTTGGAAGATGCCGTGTAATTGTGCCTCACCCAGCTCCAAAAATCTTCGTTCGACGCAAGCTCTGAGGGTGGCGTAAGTTGTAGGTCTTTCATAACGTCAGCAGCATCTGCCGCATAACCCTGATCGATCAGTGGCCAGGCCCAAACTCCTGCGCTCAAGGCCGAAACTTGCTTGATGAATGTGCGTCTATCTTTCACGAATTCTTGGTTTGGACCAAAGTAAGCATTCATGGAAATCACGGGCAACAAGAAAGGGAGCATTGTCTTCCTGGTGATGCCTTCGGTTAATGTTGAGTTACGGGCCTTTAATGCCAAGTACAGTCAGAGTCGCTTTCTTTGCCGCATGTCTCGATCCTTAGTATTGGTTATTGTTCAGTTTGCATGCATTGCCTTTTTCATTGTAACAGGTCCGATTTGGGCGCATTCCATGCTTGGCTTGTTAATAGAAATAGGGGGGATTGCACTAGGGCTTTGGGCAATCATTACCATGAAGTGGGAAAAACTTTCGGTGTTTCCCGAGCCTAGAAAAGACGGTAAACTCCTAAAGAGTGGTCCGTACCAACTGATCCGACATCCGATGTATACAGCGGTGCTCTTGGTCTGTGGAACCTTGGCAGTTGATCGATTCGAAGAAGCTGGATTGGCAGTGTTTGTCGTTCTTCTTTTTAATCAGTTGATGAAATTGCGGCATGAAGAACGCTTACTGATCAAGCACTATGGTGAAGATTACTATGCTTATATGGCAAACTCCTACGCTTTGATACCCTACGTATTCTGACGTAAGAGGGAGAGGGTCTGGGGGCCGAGATTGAACAGTGCATCCAATATACTCAGGTTCGGAGTGAATGGGTGCCGATCGCTAAAGACTTGCAAATACGGAACCGGAGGAAAAGCTTCCTGAAATGAGAAATGTCGCAGGTCGACGGCAACTTTTTGCTCGTAGTTACTTGTCATTCTGTGGTCGACTTCGATTGAAAGCAAACTACAAATCGTTTGATGCAGACTTAGGTTGAATTCCATCAACGATTCGATCTTCTCAATGTAAAAAGGCTGAAAGTTGTCTTCATAGAATTCAAAGTATGGCGACCTCCGGTAGGCGGCCTCTAAGCTTTTCCAATGATCCTTTTGCCAATTTTCCGAATAACTGATGTTAACCGTATTCATCGTTCGGCGCGATCCGGTCTTTACCGTTGGAATAACCAGCTTTTGCAAGCCATTGGGACCGAGAACTTCCATTCGGTTCCGATAGGTTTGTTTCGGAAAATGTTCGTGCGCTTCGAAAACGACTTCATCGTTTTGAATGAGCGATCGATAATAGCTAAGATTTCCTGCGTAGACGATTGGAAATAGCGCCATGAGCGATTATTCAGGAATCGAGAACATACGTGAGAATCGGATGCGGCCATCAAGTAGATCCAATTCTGGGTCCATGGACAACCAAATGAATGCTGCCTTCCCTACGATGTGATCCTCAGGTACAAAACCCCAGTAGCGCGAATCGGCCGAATTATGACGGTTATCGCCCATCATGAAGTAGTAATTCATGGCAAATGTGTACGAGTTCGCTTCAGAACCGTCGATAAAGATGTTACCATCCTTGATCTTAAGTTCGTGGCCTTCATAAACTGAAATGATCCGTTCGTAAAAAGGAAGGTTGCGCAGATTGAGTTCTACAGTTTCGCCCTTCCCGGGAACGGTCAAAGGGCCCCAGTAATCAACAGACCAATCGTATGCAGGCGAATTTGGGAAGATGGAGTAGATGGGGTCGTGTGATTTCGGAGTTACGTCCAACGTCACACTTTTAACGCCATCAAGCGACTCCAGCTCAGTGGCAGCATCAAGGGTCAATGGAATGCGAAAGCCTTTTTGGCTCTCTGCTACACGTGCATCAGAGTCTTGATAGTTCACGTCGAACCGATCCTTGAGAATACGCTTGTTCAGAAATCCGTTTTTCTCAACGACATACTTAAATTGTGACTCCGGTGGGATAAAGGCCATCTCGTCGTTGATGTAGAGCTGGGCGTCTTGCACCAAGATTTTATCGCCTGGAATCGCTACGCAGCGCTTGATGTAATGCTCACGCTTATCTACGGGTCGTACCGTGTATTCCATGTTGTCTTTGAGCAACTTGCGCGCGTCTTTGTTGTATTGGTCAAAGGACTTAGGAGCTTGCCCCATTTGAATATCTCGTTTGCGCAATTCGTTCATATAGTCGCGCACTACTTGGTTATAGCTACGGTTGCTTTGATATGCTAGTAAGACGGTATCTCCTTCAGGATAATTGAAAACGACAATGTCGTTGCGTTCAACCTCTCCAAATCCAGGCAAGCGATAGTAGTCCAGATTCATCCAGTTGAAGTAGCTCGGTGTTTCTGTGAAAGGCAGGCTGTGATGCGCAAAAGGGAAGCTCAGTGGAGTTTGAGGAACTTTCGGGCCGTAGGCCATTTTGCTCACGAAAAGGTAGTCACCAATGAGCAATGATTTTTCCATGGAGCTCGTTGGAATCGTAAATGCTTCAAGAAAATACGTACGGATGATACTGGCAGCTACAACAGCAAAAACGATTGCATCTCCCCATTCACGTGCCCAAGACTTCGGGAACTTCTTTCGATCGATCGGACCTACGTACGGCAACTTGTCTTGTTTGCCCCAAAGCGGAAAGGCGATAAACGGTAAGAATATAGCGAAGACCTGCGATTGCTTGTCCAACTTTCCGAAGACAGAGGCCAAGTTAGAATTCATCACCATAAGCATGAGAATGTTCACACCGGGTAGGATTAAAAAAAGAATCCACCACCAGGGTTTCTCAATGATGCGGGTGAGAACGAAAAAATTATAGCCTGGAATGAGCGCCTCCCACGACTTTCTGTTGGCCTTCGGGAAAAGAAAGTAGAATCCGACGAAATAGCCAATGGCTATGATGCTGTAAATCACAATATTCATGTAGTCCATTTATTACGAAGCGAAGAAACGAAGAAATGCGCGTTGGCGTTGTCCTTTTTCGTTAAACGGTTGACTCCCTCGCCCTGTGGTCAAAATTGGCGGTTGCGAAAGAATTGCTCTACAGAGCTATGCGGTCGCGTGGTTCCTCAGCAGGATGGCAGGAATCATCAGCATAAGAAGAATAGGGGATTGGGCGATGCCCATGAAGAAACGCGCCACTGTGTATGTGTCATCAATGTTGTTTGATAGATATCCAATACCGAGGGCAATGCCTGCAACGCCAAAAAGAAACGCGTAGACGATACCCAATTCTTTCCAGTAGGTCGTTTGGAAAATTAGTTTGAGCACCCCACCAACCGAAACATAAAAGAGGCTTGCGAACAGAACGGTCAATGCCCATTTCGAATAGTACAGCGTATAGTAATCGGTCGACTTCAAGAACGGAATCATATCTGAAGCCCGCGAAGGTTCATCATACCAAAGCGCAAAAAGTTGCTCGTTGATGTGCACAAAAATGAATTCGCGGTAGAATCCAAGAATGATCACCCCGACCACCGAAAGAAGAATGCTTATTCTACGCCTCGCGGTCATCTTTATCTTTCTTTAAAAAGTCCATGCCCGCCAGTTTACTCGACCATACGTACCACAAAAAGAAGACGAAGCCGTACACGATCATTGTAAAGGTATAGGTGTGGTTGAAGTCCAATACTTCTGGATCTGGGAAGTAGTAGATGATCAGCGACAACGCGACAATACGGATTACATTAAGGACATGAATCGCAAGGATTCCGAGGGGCACGAACCAAAGTTTTTTCTTCAGCGGCCCGGGAAAGGCAATCACAAAACCAGTAAACAATGCGAACAGTGTCAGTCCATTGCAAGGATCACCGATCCATAATCCGTGCGTTCCGTCGATACCAATCGTGCGGATGTTCTCCACGTGACTTTCTGCCAATGTCGAGAAACCCAGTAATTCCAATAAAAAATAGGACGCCTGTTCGAGGGATCGTATGACCATTCGATCTAGGCTGCCAATGGGATGCAGCCATCGTTCGTACAGCACATACCATGCGGCATAGAGTACCAATGCCTTTAGGAGAAATTGATACAGCGGATCTTTCCAAAGATGTTTTAGCTTCACGGTTCGAAGATAAGCACCGTCTCATAGTATAGACCGAATCCTGCTAATGAGAATCGAGGTCATTCGCAATCGACGGTAAAAAATTGAGAGAATCAGGACAAGAATGGTTTCACAATCGTTTCCGTTCGACACTCAGCTGAAAAGCTCGCATCGGATGATTGCGCATAAAAAAAGCCAACCTGAATCAGATTGGCTTTGAAAATTTTTGAATCCTAGATTACTTTCCTCGAAGGTCCATCATCTTTTTGCCCCCAAAGGCAAGGCCGAGTGCAATCAGGAAGCTCATTCCTCCATCGATAGGAATACAGGGAGGCGGCCAGCAACCTGGTCCACCACCTCCGGTGGGAGGTCCGCCACCTGGTTGGGCCATAACAGCATCAGAACAGACGAAGAAAAGCACTGCTAGAAAAAGTCCAAATACGAGTTGCTTGCGGTTCATTATTGCAAAATTACCTTTTCAGATTTAACGGTTCCATTGATGTCAACGTTGATGAAGTAGACTCCACCTGGCACATGATTAAGATCAATGTTTTCACGAGAATAACCAACCGTTTCCTGCGCCGTGTAAACGAGGTTTCCTAGTACGTCGTACACATTCAACTTAGCCACTGCTGAGCGGTCCAAGAAGAAGTCAGCCACGATTGTTTTCTGCGTTCCGTAGATACGAAGTTGCTCATCCGACAAATCGGTCGGGGCGAGGCAATCATCGTAATCGTGTTTGCTGAGTAAAATCTTGAAGTGTTGCTGCGCTAAATCCTCATCCACTTTGATGGTGTAGTGCGACTTGGAAGTAATCTCCACTTGATCTCCTGTCTGCACATTGTAAAGATTCATGCATTGAAAATCTCGGAACTTCGAAAGCCCTTTGAAATTCATAGTATAGTCACCAGGAAGGCCAGCTTCGATGACGATGGGTATCTCTACATGCTGCTCATCCGGATTGATGTAGTTGACCATCATCTCTTCACCCGCATAGTTCATCCACATATTGACAGCCCTGGAATCAGGCACTTTGAGCGGTGGAATGTCTTGCTCGTCTACGCCGACGAAAGCAAATTCATCCTTTCGTATCCTAATTGCACTGCCGAAAATGTTGTCGTTTCCTTTGACCTCAACTTTGAATTCTTCGAGGGGTTCAGACTTGAAGAATTCGCTTGTACTTAGATCAGATCGAAGCATCGAGGTGGTGAGCGTCATGGTGTAACTAGAACTAGAATTCACCCAAAATCCTTGTCCGGGAGGGATAAAGGTGTTACCTGACCTGAAGTTGTACTGGGCAGAGTCGGCGTCGTAGTACCAAAAAGCATTTCCAACTACAGCAAACGTTCCCTTGATGTCGCCCCAATTCAAGAACCCGGGGAAGGGATTACCGATTAGGTTCCATCCTCCTCCAGCGCCGTTAATCGTGATTGCGGTGGAGCTCAAGTTCAGCGCAGATCCTGTTGCGTCCCATGCTTTTGCCGTCCATGTATTGAGGTCGTCTCCTAACCAGGCCTCGTAGCCGCGGATTCCAGGCGACATGGTTTCACCAGCCGTTGAGGTAGGCGCTTCGTAGGCATCCGTGATGTTGTTGAACTTCCATACAGATACAAAACTTCCGGTACCTACGGTAGGAGAGGCATAACCATCTCCTCCAGAAATGCCCGATATAAATATGTCATCGTCGATGTCTTCCAACGTCATGGTAGAAAGTCCCATTCCTGTTATGGTGTTCCAATCAGCCGTTCTAGCGCCCATGAAGCGATTCATAACATAACTGCCACCAGTCATCGTACCTGTACCAACGTTGGCGATATGTGCAGTACCCGAAACATCGGATACAAAGGTCCAAGTAGATGTGTTTTGTAAATTTCCTTTATTCAGATATATTCCTCCGGTATGGGCGAATGTGCCTCCGAAAAAGCGCACGTCATCATCGTTGGCTGAAACAACGCTGCCAAATGTGACCTCCGATCCAGAGCTGTTATCCACCAACTGAATCGAACCGTCGTTTCTTCTGAATATGATGGTAGAATTGGAATTGCAAGTAAGCGTTGCTCCAGATTGCAATTCAACATCCCCTTTGACGATTAGCGTAGCGCCACTGGACAATTCCAACGTAGCGTCGGTCTCGACAATCAAATCGTTGCAAGACCGCGTGCCGGTTACTTGGATTGTTGTTAGTCCTGAAATGGTCACGTTCACGGTACTGTCAGGAGTGCTTCCACAATCCCACACGCCGCCAGGTCCATCTGTCCAATCATTTGTGCTGAATACATTTATGGAAGAACAGTCACTCGTGTTTCCTGTGTAGACAAGGGTGAAAAAAGGTCCTTCTTCTGTACCTCCAGCTCCGCCAGAATAAAAATCGACTCCGGTGAAGGTTAATGTGGTAGAACCCGTAGGAACGATGCTCAACGTGTCACCATCTGTGAAATTACCATCTTCATCAACCATGATGCGGTATTGAGATGGCGTTGCGCCAAGCGAAAAGCCCATTAAGTCGAACCTAACCGTTACGGTTCCTAAATTTCCATTCGTTGTATCGGCTACCCACTCGCGTGTCAACCTGCTTCCTCCCGCCGCCGTCATCAGGGCGGGAAATTCAACCGTAGTGCCGGTAAGCGCGCCTCCGTTATGTCCCCAAAGTATGTAATCACCGTCACTGATGGCAGAAGGGCTACTCATTCTAACGATTCCTGGGCCTCGGGCATCCGTGTGATTGTCAGTGGCAGAAGTCTGTCCAATGCCAGCCACTTCATTAGAATGCGTTGCTTGAAACGCATACACATCGTTTGTGATCGTGAGATTGTACTTAGCAGCTAAATAATTCTCTACAATGCTCCGCTCTGTTGAGTTGAGGGCATCGCGATAAATGATCAATTCAGGGATTCGGCCGTTCAAGAACCACGTGTTGGTAATGGAATTACGACCGATTACGGTTCGTACGTGAGTAGAAGCTGAGAAAGGTGTCAGGTTGACCGTATGCTGGAGGGATCCATTAACGAAGCGTGTCCAGGTATCCGATGAGCTGCCAGCAATGACACTGGATCTTAAATTATATCCTGCAGCGAGAGAATTGTTTCGTTTGAAACCATTTCCGTTGTCGTTCTTGACTCGATCCTCATGTTTATTTTGATTAAAGACGGTTGCAAGCTTGTAATTGAATGCACTTCCGCCAGAATAATCAGAACTAACAATGCATTGAGCCGCTGCGCTGTTATCAGTCTCGGCAAGTGCAAACCAAGTCAAATCTGATTCGTTATCAAAAACCGATGCATTTACAATGCTCAAGAAATCTGTACCGTCAAAGTCAATCGCTGGCAAACCATTGATCTGCCCGGTGAGGAAAGTAGGCTGGTCTGCAGAGGTTCCTTGGCTTGCATCGGTACTGTTTCCACTGCGGTCCTCCCAATTAGAAACATCCGTTCCATTGCTCAAGGACAGTGAAGAAGCATCCAACCAAGTAATGAGTGTGCTAGAAGAACCAACTCCTCCAGGACCAGTTTGTGCATAGCCTGGGAGCCATGACACGAGTGTCAATAATACGAGCGTCTTCTTAAAATTCATTCTAATTCAATCTAGTATCAGCCTTCAAAAATATGAAACTAATGTCAATACGTAGAAGTTCGTCAAAAGGTTAGGATAAGAAACTAACTTCGCGATTCACATTAAGCATGAAGGAGAAGAACGAAATCATTTCCCGAAAGGACCTCGTCCGCCTATTCTCAGTAGTCGTTGCGAATTGGTACTACCTTATTATTGTTCCCTGTTTGGCGTTCGGAATCTCCTACATCTATACGCACAGAATATCGGACGTATACGCCGCTAAATCCCAAATCTTACTGAAATCGAACGAAACGTACGATTACCAACAGCAGATTTACAAAGGATTGGGATTCACCTCGAAGTATGCTAGTTACGAGGAAACGGCTAGTCAGATGCGGGTGATTAAATCGTCGAGTTTGCTCCACGAAGTTTTGGATCACGTACCCTTGAATGTTTCCTATTACATTGTAGGAAGGTTAAAGGTCAGCGAAGTCTACAAACACATGCCATTTACTGTATGGATTGATGAACGATCTTCTGCAGCCGCTGGCAAGAGCTTTAACCTGTCCATACTGGATACAGCAACGTATTATTTATCCTACGAATACAACGGAAGAGAGATTCAGAGGGAGTTGAAATTTGGCGATCTGATTGTGGAGAACGGCCTCTACCTCAGGGTGATGAGAGAGGCAAACTTGAACGAAATGTCGGTTGCTACGTTGTCGAACATTGCCTATATGTTCACTGCGAAGCGGAAAGAGAGCCTAATTAGAAAATACCAGTCTTCGATTGATGTTGAGAATATTCCTTACACCAGCATCATTGAAATTACTCTGAAGGATGAAATAAAGGAACGTGCAGTAGAGATACTCGATACCCTCGCCAATATGTACGTTGAAAACACACTTGACAATAAAACGAGTGTAAACGAAAACACCCTCAGTTACATCGACAAGCAATTGGAAGAGGTAATAAGCATCATCAATACGATTGAGATTGAGCTTGAGAGTTTTAAGGAACAAAAGTCCATTTTAAATCTTCCGCGGGAAGAAGAGAATTATTTCAACCGACTCTTGGATCTTGACAATCAGCTAAGAAGGTACAAGGATGAACTGAGGGTACTCGATGAATTGACCTCGTTTTTATTGAAGAATGAGGAAATAGAGTCTTTGATTCCACCAAGTTTTTTTGTGACCAACACGGACGAGGATCTGACTAACCGAATCCGGTCATTGTATGTCCTGCGAGAGGAGTACACGAAAATGTTGCGGGCCGGTACGGATAAAAACCCGCGAATTGATGATGCCTTGGATCGCATCAAACGACAAAAGGAAGATGTGCTGAGGTACATCGACTCCCAAGCGCGTGCACTGGAGAGTGGCGTTAAGCAGGCTACAAGCGAAATCCAAGCGCTTGAGGTCAAGATTAAAAATATTCCCAAGAGCCAGCGACAAATCCTAAACATTGAACGGCGACTTCAAGTCAACGAAGAGCTCTATTCTTTTCTTTTAGCCAAGCGAGCAGAAACGGTGATTGCCAAGGCGGGAATCATTCCAGAGACCAAGATCATTGAACGCGCGCATTCAGTGGGCGTGGTGTATCCTGACAAGACGCGAATGAATTTGATCTCCGTTTTATTTGGTTTTGGATTGGCGGTAGTCATCATTGTACTAAAAGAAGCATTCTTCCAAAAGGTCAAGAATGTTGGGCAATTACAAGCGCATACGGAGATTTCCATTCTGGGAAGCATTCCGAGAAAACGCGATTTCAGCTCGACCTACCGAATCCTCAAAAGCCAAGAGCGGTCGGAGATTGTACAAGCCTTTAGGCACCTCAGGACAAACCTTCAGTTTCTTTCACCGAGTTCAAAATGTACCAAGGTGCTCGTAACATCTTTGTTGCCGGGTGAAGGAAAGACGTTTACGAGCGTGAATCTTGCGTCGGTTATTGCCTTGGCAGAAAAGAAAGTGCTCATCATCGACCTCGATTTGCACAAGCCGCGGCTTGCGACGGCGATGGAATTGAAGAACGACAAAGGGGTAAGTTCATTTTTGGCCGGTCAGCACAGCGTCCAAGAGGTGATTCAAAAGACGGATTCTGCTTATTTAGATGTCATAACATCTGGGCCCATCCCTCCCAATGCTTCGGAACTGATCCTGAGAGAGCAATTAGACGAACTGTTTGATTTTGCTACCGGAGCGTATGATTTTGTGTTTTTAGATACGCCGCCCATCTCATTGATTACTGACGGGCTTGTGCTCATGGAAAAAGTTGATGTGAAACTATTCGTGCTCAACTCTAAATCGACCAGCAAAGCGTCCATCGATTACATCGAAAACATCATTGACAAGAATGGCATTGACAATTGCGCGTTAGTTTTGAATGAAGAAAAGATTTCTAGGCTCGATTTCTATTACAGCCGCTACGGCTATGGTTACGGTGGTTATGGCGGTCATGACTACGGGTGGGCAGACGATGATCACGGTGCAGACTCGGCTTTTAAATCAAGCTAGTTGAATGAATGACAAGGGCGGCGTAAAGGAGACCCAACACAAATCGAATGGCACTGCATCTTCCTTGATGTGGGATTTTTCCGGTACGATTCTCAAAAGCATCGGTCTTTTTTCAATTTCCGTCGTCCTCGCAAGACTGCTTCTCCCTTCCGTCTTTGGCGTCATGGCCATTGCACTGGTACTGGTTAATTTGAGCGGTATATTCATCGAGGGGGGATTCTCAAGAGCCATTATTCAAGGGCAGTACAAATCTGTGTTCGTATTGAATTCTGTTTTCTGGATGAATCTTCTCGTCGGGATCCTTATCGCTGTGCTTGTATTTGGTTTATCTGGCTTTGTTGCTCAATGGTTCGAGATGCCTGATCTCAGCTTGGTTCTCAAGCTGATAGCGCCCATTTTTATCATCAATAGTTTAACCGTTGTCCATGGTGCGGTCCTCCAGCAGGCTCTTCGGTTCAAAACTCTCTCCTTGAATCAATTGCTCGCCTCAATCGGAGGAGGGTTAGTCGCAGTTGTGCTGGCCTTGCTCGATTTTGGAGTCATCAGTTTGGTGGTTCAACAATTGATTACAGCGTCACTTTTGTTACTGCTCTATTCTTATTCTTCTTCATTCCGTCCTGGGCTGTACCTATCCGTAGTTCGGCTTCGGATTCTTTCCAGATTTGGGTCGTATGTATTTTTTAGCGGCTTGGGTCAGAAACTCTACAAACAAATAGACGTCCTGATGATCGGTAGGCTGTTCGAGCCCGGAGTATTGGGATTGTATTCAAGGGCGCTTTCACTTCAGACGATGATCTCTACCTACAGTTCATCGAGCTTTCAGCGGGTATTTTTTCCTCTGTTTTCAAAATTATACAACGAGAAAAGCCAGTTTGAACCCGTTTTCTTGAAGGCGATGTCAGTCGTTTCGTACGTAGCCTTCGCCCTCTCCGGAATTGCGTACCTATCTGCAAGTAAGGTCATTCCGTGGATATACGGAGCATCCTGGGAGGGCGTCGTTCCTTTCTTCAAGTTGCTGGCGTTAACGGCCTATGCCTTTCCATTGAACGTACTGATCGTGAGTGCCTTTAATGGCTCAGGCAGATCCAAAATGAACTTTTGGATCGGCAACCTTAGAAAGGGGATCGGGCTTGTTTCGTTCTTATTTCTGTATGCATACGGCATAGAAGCATTCCTCTGGTCGGTGGTGGCAATATCGCTTCTCGTGACCTTCATGAATTTTATCTTCGTAGCCCGCATCTTGAAAGTGCCGTTCTTGGAAGAATTGAAGAGCGTGGCATTCCCAGGAGTTACTTTTTTTACCTTCATCGCTGCCGTTAAGTATCTGGGTTTAGAGGCAGAACTGAATGCATTGGTCTTGACCACAATGTTCATTGGTACGTATGTCGTCCTTAATGCACTGTTTAAGTTTAGGGGTAGTAACCATTTGTGGACAACCGTACACAATTTGATCCAAGAACGATTGGCGCTTTTTAAGAAGGGATGATAAATTTCATAGGTATAGGAGCTCAAAAGGCAGGTACTTCTTGGTTGCACCAAGCACTCGGAGAGAACCCACACATTGCGCTCTTGCCCATCAAAGAGGTGCACTACTTCGATCGGAGCAACAAGTACCCTTCGCCCTCGCATCTTGACCGGACGTTGTCAGAGAGGTTCCGGAGCGCTCGGTGGGTCAAGATGGCGGTGCTGGGCATGTGGAACGGATTCAAGCACGGAGGGCTGCGACGTTTGATTTGGATGGTTAAATGGTACACTGCCGATTATCACGATGCTTGGTACTTATCCTTATTTCAGAACAATGAAAGGGTCCAAGGAGAGATTACCCCTAGTTATGCCATTTTAGACGAAGCGGATATTCAAAAGATGCATCGCTTGGCGCCAGATGCACGGATATTATTTATGATCAGAAACCCGATCGATCGGGCTTGGTCTCAGTACCGCTATTATACACGTTTGATTCCCGATTACGATGCATCCAACGATTCGCCTGAATCGATCATCGAGTTCATGCAACGACCTACTCAAGAACTGCGGTCAGATTACCTCAGCACGATGCGGAAGTTTGCGGGCGTCTTTGATGCATCTCAGGTATTGATTGGCTTTTATGATGCGATTTACGAAAGCCCATCAGAGCTGTTGGCCGATGTGACGAAGCACATAGGCGCAGAATCCAGCCCAGTTCAAAACGCCCGATTAAAAAACGTGGTCAACCGGTCGCAACCGATGAATTGCCCAGAAGAAGTGCGAGCCTACCTTAGAGACCGATACAGGTCGCCTATGAAGGAACTTGCCGAGCGGGTTGGAGGATACTGCGGGCGATGGTACTACGACGAGTTCGGCGACGAAATTGGAGCGCAGAAATCGACAGCATCGCCTTCTTTGGTGCTCTCAGAAATTGAATTATAGAAAAGGCAAAACTTGAGTTTGACAACGGCATGAATACGGCATCGATGATTTCGCGATTGCTTCCTGAGCGCATCAAGTACGATCCACGGTATTGGCGGGTCTTCGGAGGCATCCGATCCGTACGGGTGGCAATGCGAAGGCGGCCCAAGATATTTTGCATTGGAATGAACAAAACCGGAACTACCTCTTTGAGGAGGGAGTTTGAAAGGCTAGGCTATTTGGTTGGAAATGAACGTCAGGGAGAGCTGTTGTACAAGGAGGTCTTGCAAGAAAAATACGAAGACCTTTATGCGTACATTAAAACTGGCGAGGTGTTTCAAGATTTCCCGTTTTCACTCCCCGAAATGGTTTCCGTCCTAGACGCTAAGTATCCAGATGCCAAATTCATCCTTTCCGTTCGGTCTAGTGAGCAACAGTGGTGCGAATCGCTGATATCGTTTCATGCGCGTCGTTTCGGAGATGGAGTGCGAACCACCGTTGCAGACCTAAAGAATTCCAATTACGTGGAGAAAGGAATGGCCTGGAAGTGTTTTTCTCACGTCTTTCGGGCGGATGAAAATGCGTTGGATCCGTACGACCCGGAAAGACTAACCGCCGTATACCGGTCGCACAATGAGAATGTACGAAGGCAATTTACTGGCCGATCGCACAAATTACTGGAGATAGATTTGAGCAAACCGAATGCATATGCTGACTTTTGTACTTTTCTAAACATCAACCCTGGACGCACCAGTTTTCCATGGGAAAATAAAACCAAAGACATTCTATGATTCCTGTTACGCGGTCATTCATTCCTCCAAAAGACGAGTATCATCGATTGGTAGATCGTGCGCTGGATTCAGGCTGGATAACGAATCGGGGGCCCTTGGTTCTTGAGTTGGAAGAGGCTTTAAAAAACCACCTTGGAATGCCCAACGCCTTGGCGATGACCAATGGTACCTTACCGCTACAGGTGGCGCTGTCTTTGTTCGCCGACGGAGGGGAAGTAATCACCACGCCGTTCAGCTACGTAGCTACTACTTCTGCCATCGTATGGCAGCATTGCACCCCCGTATTTGTGGATGTGGACCCTGTGCATTGGACCATTGATGAGCACCAAATCGAAGGGGCGATTACTGACCGAACAACATGCATTTTGGCGACGCACGTATTTGGAAACCCTTGCAATGTTGAGGCGATTGAGAAGCTCGCGAAAAAATACCAGCTAAAAGTTATTTATGACGCAGCACATTGCTTTGGGGTTGAACACAAAGGAAAAAGCGTTTTCCACTACGGCGATGTGAGTACGTGTAGTTTTCACGCTACTAAATTGTTCCACACGGGCGAGGGCGGGGCGTTATTTACGAACGACCCCAGTGTCCATCAAGAATGCTTCAGCAGGCACAACTTCGGACACAAGGACGATGTCTCCTTTCACGGTATTGGAATCAATGCCAAAATGTCTGAATTTCAGGCTGCTATGGGGCTATGCGTCCTGCCGCACATCCCTAAGATCTTATCCAAGCGAAAGGCAATCGTTGAACAGTACAATGCATCCCTGAATTTCGACGAGTTGTCGGCAATGACCATCAGAGCGGAGACGGAATGGAATTATAGCTATTACCCCGTGCTGTTCTCGAACGAAGCCCGGTTGCTCAACGCCCTTGAACAATTGAAAGAAATTGATGTGATGCCGAGGCGTTATTTTTATCCATCCTTGAATAACCTACCGTACGTATCAGGCGAAACAATGCCGATCAGTGAATCCATCGCCGCTCGTATTCTGTGTCTTCCACTTTTTGTTGGCCTAACGCCTTCGGACGTTGGACGCATTGTTGACACGCTGAACAGATTGAAGGCATGAAACTGGCCATCATGCAACCGTATTTTTTGCCCTACATCGGTTACTTCCAACTGATGAGGGAGGTCGATCGATTCGTGATTTACGATGACGTGAACTACATCAACCGAGGATGGATCAATCGAAATAGGATCCTCGTACAAGGCAAGGAACACAAGTTTACCCTTCCGCTGCAGAATGCCAGCCAGAATTGCAAGATCAAGGACATTCAGCTAGACGATAATCCGAAATGGAAAGAGAAATTGCTCAAAACAATCGAACTGTCCTATAAGAAGGCTCCCAATTTTTCGAGCGTGATGCAGCTGGTAGATGCTGTTTTCAAATGTGAAGCGCTAAACCTTTCAGATTTCGTTTGCCATTCACTGATTCAGGTGCACGATCACCTCGGATTGAAAACCGACATCGTAAGAACGTCGCGCAAGTACAACAACGATCATCTGGCGGCGCAAGATCGGATTATTGATATATGCAGACAAGAGGGGGCGGATGCCTACATCAACCCCATCAACGGAGCCGCACTCTACCGCTTCGAAGACTTCGATAAGGTCGGAATCAGCCTTTCGTTTTTACGCACCTCTGAAATCCGGTATGAACAGCATAAGGTAGACGGATTTGTTCCTTTTTTATCGATCTTGGATCACCTAATGTTCAACTCACTTGAAGATGTCAAACATCAACTCGGTAGCTTTGCAATCTTGTCAAACGCCGAAGAAATAGATAGAATTGCAAACCATGAGTGAATATACAAAGGACACTTTTCTGGACGAGTTTAACAGAAAAGGATATGTTATCGTCGAGGACGTACTGACGTCTGACTTCATCGCGAAGGCGAAAACAGAACTGGAAGCAGCGCTGGAAAAGGAAGAAGCATTCATGGGCACCAAGGACTACCGCTTCTATGGGTACGTACTGTCCAATGCCAAGTACGGAGGCGCTTTCCTCGAGTTGTTCGAGAACGACAAGGTGACGGACCCAATGAATTGGGTGCTGGGTGAGCACTCCATCATTTACTCCTATACCTCTTCTTCGATGCCCCCTTCAAAAGGCAACGACTCGAGTCATATCCATGTAGATTGCCCGATTTTTCTTCAGGATTACATCTTAAGGATGGGGGTGATGCTGCCTTTGGTCGATTTTACAACTGAAAACGGTGCGACCTACTACCTCGATGGAAGCCATCAACAAGAACAAATGCCAGAGGAGCAGGATTTTTATAAGAGGGCTGATCGACTGACGATCAAGGCGGGAAGCGGCTTCTTTTTCAACACGCGATTGTGGCACGCGGGCGGAACGAATAATTCCGACTCTTGGCGCCATGCACTGACCATTAACGTCTGCCGCCCTTGGATGAAACAATACATCGATACGCCTCGACTATTGAAAGACTTGGACTTGAGTGGCTACTCTGAGAAAGTGATTCAAAAGTTGGGATTCTACAGCCAACCACCGACGTCCTACGAAGAGTACTATGACAAGGATCGGAAGCGAATGTTCTTATAATCTCTACGCACTTGATTCATATCGATCTTTCTGACGAAGCCCAATGGCGCAGTGCCTTGTTGGATATTCCATGTGGTATGTATCATTCTTGGGAATACTGCAACGCAATTCAACAAACGCTCGACGACCCGATCAGACTCCTGCTTGTTGAATCAGGTGGGAGCGTCATCGCGTGCACCTATTTGGAA
Source organism: Cryomorphaceae bacterium (assembly GCA_040221375.1). Taxonomy (GTDB): domain Bacteria; phylum Bacteroidota; class Bacteroidia; order Flavobacteriales_G; family Salibacteraceae; genus SHAN690. The sequence goes on along the minus strand of JAVKEP010000056.1, from coordinate 6,139 downwards.
CGATCAAAAGAAGGAAAGACCAAGGACCTGTATTCGCCCTACGGCTTTGGAGGCTTTTATGCTTCCGGTACAGACGTAGGACTTGAAAGGGCGTACGAATCGATCATTTCTTTTTTTCGCCGAAATGAGGTGACTACACTCTACTTGATGGGCCATCCAATTTTGGGAAATGGCTTGAGTCAGGCAGTTTCGCATCGCACCTCATTTTCATTGGATTTGGACCTCGGAACGGATGAACTGTTGGCCAAAATGAGGCCGAATTATCGAAATGAAATTCGAAGATTGGAGGAAGCGACGGATCACGAGCTCTTGTTTGGAAATGAAAGCTTGGCCTCCAGCCTGATGGATCTATATTACGAAACCCTTGACCGAGTGGGGGCATCATCATCTTATTTTTTCTCTAGAGAAACGCTTTTGGAATTGTCATCACGCGATAACTGTCTTCTGATCGGTGTGTCAAAAGAGGATAATATCATGGCAGTTTTGATGGTGCTCTACACCCCGGATTGCGCAGAGTATTTCATCAATGCTTCCGATGAACAAGGACGTTCTTATACGAAACTGCTGTTGTGGGAAGCTACAAAGTCGTTGATTCAGATGAAGGTCAAAACGTTTCACCTCGGCGGTGGATCATCCGAAGGCGATCATTTAGAAGCGTTCAAGCGAAGATTTGGTGGGCGTAAGCACAGCATTCCGATTTGGAAAGAGGTGTTGAATCAAAATGTATACGGTGAAATTTGCAAGAGCTTTGGCGTTGCACCGAGTGATAATGGCTACTTTCCCGCTTATTGGAAAAGCAATTGAGCATGGCAGATTACCGTACGCTGAAAAAACACTATGAAAAGAAACTCAAGGAGTTTGGCCCCAATGCAAGAGGCATGGACTGGCCGAATGAAGTCGACTTGCGAAAGCGATTCAAAGTTCTCAGTGACGTAATCGGAACCCAGGACGCCTATTCATTGTTGGATCTAGGCTGTGGGGTTGGCTTGTTGATCGATCACTTGAAGAAGGCTGGTCAACTTTCCAGCTGCACGTATCTAGGCGCAGATATCTCCGAGCAGATGATTGAATACAGCAGGGAACTGCACCCAGGACACAATTTTGAAGTGCGCGACATCCTCAAGGCACCCTATGAGACCAACAGTTTTGACTACGTAATCATGAACGGCCTGCTTACCGAAAAGCAGGAAATGACGCAGCACGAAATGGTGGAATTTGCCCAAGCGATACTCACAGAAGCCTTTGGTTACGCAAAAAAGGGAATTGCCTTTAATATAATGAGTTCGCATGTCGATTGGAAACGAGACGACTTATTTCACTGGGAACTGGACGCATTGGTTGCGTTTCTTGTAAAGTCTTGTTCTCGGCATATTCGCATTCACATGGACTATGGTCTTTACGAGTACACAGTCCACGTTATGAAAGAACCGCGCGAATGAAGATTGAACAAATCAGTCCTCAGCAGGCAGCGGACTATGTCAATTGCTTGAAATCGTTGATCGAGTCCACAATCGAACTCCCTCAAGCGGCCATTGACCATTTTAAAGGGCAGTGGAGTCCTGAAGGCGTCGCTGAAAACGCCGACAAGTGGCTGTTTTTGTTGGCTACTGAGAAGGATGACTACCTCGGACTGGTCTTGGGTACGCCTCCTGAAGGCGGAGTCGCGACAATCATATGGTTGTTGGTCGACCCTAAGAAACAACAACGGGGTGTAGGGCAGCAGCTATTTGCCAAGGCAACCGAAATTTATAAGCAGAAAGGAGCGCACAAAGTAAAATTGACGGTACCCAAAGAAAGCATCGTCGAGTTTTATACCAAACAAGGAATGACCATAGAAGGAGTCCATAGAAATCATTGGTGGAATCAAGATTTTTGGGCGATGGGGATTTCCCTTTAAGAATTAGGCTATGAAATGGAAGAAATTAGGGTTGGTGTTTGACCTCACGACACACAAACCAGGGTGGTTAAAATCCCACGCAATGACTCCAACCCCATTGGAGTTGGAGGATAAAATTCGGGTTTACTATACGGGCAGGGATCAAAACGGACAGAGCAGAATCTCATTCGTAGATCTGGACAAAAAGGACCCTTCCAAAGTAATTTATGTACACGATGCGCCGGTCATGGATATTGGAAAAATTGGAATGTTCGATGATTGTGGTACGATATGTACTTGTGCAGTCGAAGACAATGGGCGCATTTTACTCTACTACACCGCTTACAGCGTGAGCTATAAGGTTCCCTACAAAAACGCGATAGGCGTAGGAATCAGCACCGACGGTGGTTTGTCCTTTACACGAGCTTTTGATGGGCCAATCGTGGATCGCTCCAAAGAAGAACCATACTTCGTTATTTCTCCATGGGTGTTGAAGCATCATGATGAGTGGCACATGTGGTATGCTTCGGCTACGGATTGGATTTTGGTGAACGACAAACCTGAATCCATTTACCACATCAAGTACGCATCGTCTAAAGATGGATTAGAATGGAAGCACAACAATGCTTCCTGTATTCATCCGATCAAGCCAACAGAAGCGAACGCGCGTCCGGCCGTCATACTGGACGGTGAGCAGTTGAAAATGTGGTTCACCTTCAGAGGTTCTTTTGACTTTCGCGATGGAGAGGATAGCTACCGAATCGGATACGCCGAGGCAGGCATTCAATCTCCCACAACTTGGCAAAGAATAGAGACGTCTCCTGCGTCTTCGTTGGAAGTAGACCCATATGATGAAACGATGCAAGCCTATCCATCGATCATACGGATCAATGGAAAATTGCTCATGTTTTACAACGGCAATGGCTTTGGAGTGAACGGATTTTGTGTAGCCATTGAGTCATAATCAGCGTTGGAACAAGCAATCAAAGTTTCCGTTTGTTGCGTGGTGTATAACCACGTTGAGTTCCTCAAAACGACCCTTGAGAGCTTCGTAAATCAAAAGACTGATTTTCAATTTGAAGTGCTCGTTCACGACGACGCCTCTACAGATGGAAGTCAAGAGATCATTCGAGCGTTTGCCGATGCTTACCCGTCTATTATAAAACCGATTTACCAAGACGAAAACCAATGGAAGCTCAACAACCGCAACCCATTGATTCATGAACTTTTTCCAAAAGCAAAAGGAAAGTACATCGCCCTGTGTGAAGGCGATGATTTTTGGACCAGTACTGATAAGCTCCAGTCCCAAGTCGACTTTTTAGATCATAACCCCGAATTTTCTGCCATCTGCGCAAACTCAGAAGTCTGGGAAAAGGATCGGGTGACCTACGATTACAAAAACATAAAGTGGAATTGGCTGGGCAGAAGCTTCAGCGATGAGTTGACCGTGTACGACCTCTCAACCCACTTATTTCCTCATACGAGTAGTTGGCTGTTTGTGAATGATTTCGAGTTGTCTGAAGACCATGAAACCTTCGTAGTGGGGGATGTGCCGCTCTTCTTGTTAATGGCGGATAAAGGGCGAATCAAATACGTGGATAGGGTGCTTTCTGTCTACAGGCAACATGGCGGAGGAGTAACCAATGAACTAAGGAAACGCCACGCGCTGGAACATGTCAATTCCTTATCTGAGATGCTACTTTCGTTGGATGCCTTTATGGGACATCGGCATAGTTTGAGCCTGAAGAAGGCCACGATTGAATTGCACGCCATAGCGTTGCGAGATCATGCTTCAATCGGAAATTTATCTCGAGCTCTGAAGCAATTGAACGATTGGGGCTTGCTGGGGACACAATCGCTATATAGGCTAACCCTTGCCTTCTGCCAGGGCTTGGCTCAGCGAATCAAACGTCAATTTTCCAAACGCTTTAAAAGCATAACCCCCTCAGCCAAGTCTGAATGAAGGTCTTGATGTTCTCAGATAGCCTAGGTAGCCTCACCACTACGTTTATTAAAAACGAGGTGGAATACTTCGCTCAGCGAGGCCAGTTGGCCTATATGGCAGGCCGAATCGATCAGGAAGTTGACGGATTGGATGCGTTTGAGCTACAGTACGCACCAGGTTTGATCCGGTCTAAACTCCAATGGTATTTATGGAAACTTGACCTCGCCTGCAATTTTGTAGATCCAGTTTTTGGGAAAAAGGCATCCGCCGGCATCGCTGATTTGAACCCCGACATCGTCCATTGCCACTTTGGTTATGAGGCATTGAAACTCCTCCAGAACGTCAAAACAAACGTACCGGTGCTGGTCCATTTTCACGGATACGACGCCTCTCAAATGTTGTTGAAGAAGAGCTACATACGTGCTTTACAAGCCGTATGGCGGCAGCACGACGTCTGGCCTATCGTCGTTTCTGACGCTATGAAAATCGCGTTGCAAAACGCTGGTGTGGATATGAGCAAAGCCTTTACGCTTCGCTATGGAATTGACCTCACACGCTTTGTTCCTCCGTCAAGTGCTAAAAAGAGCGACAAGAAGGTTTTTCTTCAGGTTTCATCCTTGGCCGAGAAAAAAGGGCACACCTATTCGTTGGAGGCAATCGCGAAAGCAAGCCAACTCGAAGGCGAACTTCTGTCGAACGCAGTTTTTATTTTCACCGGAGATGGACCCGAAAAGAGGAAACTTGAAGCGCGCGCTCAAAACTTAAAAATATCACATCTAGTTCAGTTTATCGGAGCGAAACAACCCAGTGAAGTGATTGACCTTCTGGCAGAGGCAGATTATTTCATGCATCATAGCATTACGGCCGGCAACGGAGACCAAGAGGGCATTCCCAATGCAATTATGGAAGCGATGGCAATGGAATTGCCCATTTTATCTACGTATCACTCAGGAATTCCCGAATTAGTAGCACACGGCACCAATGGATTGCTATGCCGTGAAAAGGATGTAGAGAACTTCGCCCGTCAGATCATTGAGATTTGTGAATGGAAGCGCTTGCCGATGAACAGAAAGATGATAGAAGCTCGGTACAACTTGTCATTGCACCTAGCTCAGCTAGAAACCATTTATGCTTCGCTCTTGAGCTGAGCCTTGAATTTGCGATAGAGAGACTGCAATTCCTCATCGATTTCCTCCGTCTTCGATTTGGGATCAAAGTCGTGTGTTTCCATGCCCAAATCAGCCAAATAAGGATGTCCCTTAATGTCGTCATAGTCGATCGGAGTGCCTCCGTGTAACTGAAACGATTGCAAGCTTCGTTTATAAAGCTGCTTGGCTTCTTCATGGGATAAGTTGAATTTCTTTTTGGCCGAGGGAAGCCAGTTTTCTGGCGCGCGATACAGAAATAAAATGCTCGTTGGCGCTGAGCCCATAACATCGCACAAAAAGTCGAAGTGTGCTTTCGACAGGTCGATTTGCTTGACAGTTAAATCGATGGCGCGACCGGCACCTGGGTTCCCATTTCGCAATACGTTTTCCAAGATGCTTTGCTTCAACTCTGAGGTGGAAAAATGATTGAAGCTTTCTTCATCGAATAGCTTGAGAATTGGAATGAACCTTCCGAGTTCCCAATCGCCAATTCCACATTTGGATTGTGCCAAGGCCTTTTGCAAGAGGTAGCTCGTTCCTGACCTCGGTTGGCCGTAAATCAGCATCCAAGTACGCACTCTCTTGGCACGTCGGTTGGAGAAAAAATTCAAAAGTTGATTCAGACGATACGTTGTATTCATGACCAATGCTTTGGTGAGAGAATGGCTTTCCACGGACTGATTTCAAACAACCAGTCTGCTCTGAACGGCGAGTTGGGTAAGTTATAGCGACCAAACACACCGTCCACATTGCTCCTCGGTTCGTTGAGAAAAATGCTTCGATAACCGTGCTCTGAACAGACTTGGAGTACATCTTGATCGTACGTGCCAACAAAACCGAAAGGAATGGCGATGCATGATGCATCGGTCAGTAACCCCTCAAAGGCAGGAGGAATAGTGATTTCATCTGAAAGCGTATCACCCGTCAAGCATGACAGAACCTCATGATTCTTTGAGTGATAGGCAAGGGTATGGCCATCCGCCCGCAACGATCGCAGGTGTTCCTCACGCATCCGTTGGGTTCGATCTTCCGGCAAAGTAGCCAGCGCCGAAGCTGTGTTGAATGCTTGATTCATTTCCTGCAAAAGGCTGTCTTTTTGTGCATAATTTGAGAGCAAATGGTGAAAGGCGCGGTTTTCCGAAGACCTCCTCTTGCTCGGTGTACTCAAGT
>JAVKEP010000055.1:0-4274 GCA_040221375.1 Cryomorphaceae bacterium | reverse complement strand
TGAGGTGGAAGGAAAGGAGGACCTCAACGATGTGCTGATTCTCAATGGTCGCTGCTACATCGCAACCGATGGCGGGGCCATCATCACCTTTCTACTTGACGACCTGAAATGATCGTCCCTAGACCGAGCTCTAGGAAGTCGGCTTGCCCCATGTTTGATTTAACGGCCGCCTGAAGAAAGACACTCCCGAGGCTGTTCTCATCCTTGTTGACGTAGTACCTCAATGCAAATCGACCGGGTACGTAGCGTTTTAATTGATTTGAAAATGTTGGTCGCTCCACTTCTCCGATAAGCCTTCCCAAGGTGGGATTGTACACATTTACTCCGGCTTGAATGACCATTCCAAAATGCCCGTAGATGAACTCATGTCCCACCATAAACATCAATGCGCTGGCCCCCAAGAAGCGACTGTTTTGCGACCATTGCATGGTTTCGTTCCACAGGGCATAAGTTTCATCGTGGTAGGCTTCAATGTTGAAGCTCAATCGATGAATGGTCTTGTAGCGATAACTGGCACCTACGGCCAGTAATTGTTTGTGGTACTTGGACCCGTTGGTCGGGCGCACGGTTCCGCCCGCTTCGTTTCGGCCCAGTCCTAGTCGCGCAATGATTCCCCACTGCGCTGGCAGCGTAAAGGACTTGTGGGTTGTGTCAATCACAAATACGTCTTCGATCCAGAAAAAATGCTCAAAGCCCAGCATGAGCATCGGCGTGTTCATGCCTACATTAGGAAGGGTGGTATGTGCATTGGAACTGTGCCAATAGGATGCCTGTGCGGTAATGGCGTTTTGTCTGAATTTGTAACGCACGCCTGCAGTGGCAGTAATGAGGGCTGAGCCGTAGGAGCCGAAAACGAGGTTTTGGGGATTGTCGATGAAGTGGTAGGGTTTCGTCACGACAATACCGCCCACATTGATGCGCTCGAATGTGCGCCAGCGCTTTGTTATGTATTGGTTGAAAGAGACCTGGTATTGCAGTCCGATGCCATATCCCAAAATGGATGTGTTCCCCAAGTCGTGAAAGGAGGCAAGGACGCCGTGTTCTGGATTCCCATACAACTCTCTGTAAGGACTTTGCTTTCCCCATCGCACCGCGCCGAAAGCGCTTTTTTGCGTGCGGTGTGAGGGCATGCCTGGATAGATGTCCAGCATATTCCCAGCCATGACACCGATTTCGACTGCCGACAATTGAGCGGATGCATTCCGTGGAAAACAGCTTGCACAGCTAAGAGAAATGACCAAGATCAGGCGCGTCATGCGACGAAAATAGCAGTATGAAGCGGACGCTTTCCAATATGTGGATTTTCAACTTGCAGCCGATGGAAGGATGTCTATTTTTGAGGCTCCAAAAAAAATGGCAACATGAGTGTATTAGTCAATAAGGAATCAAAGGTGATCGTTCAAGGATTCACCGGAAGCGAAGGAACGTTTCACGCGGGTCAGATGATCGAGTACGGAACGAACGTAGTGGGAGGAGTCACTCCGAACAAGGGTGGACAAGTGCACTTAGACCGGCCAGTGTTTAACACCGTATCAGACGCCGTACAAAAGACAGGCGCTGACGTATCCATCATTTTCGTTCCGCCAGCATTTGCAGCCGACGCCATCATGGAAGCCGCCGAAGCGGGGATCAAAGTGATCGTTGCCATCACCGAAGGCATTCCAGTAAACGACATGGTGAAGGTGAAGGAATACATCGCCGACAAGCATTGTACGCTCATCGGACCTAACTGTCCAGGTATCATCACCCCAGGCGAGGCGAAAGTGGGCATCATGCCAGGCTTCGTATTTAAGAAAGGAAACATCGGCATCGTATCTAAGTCAGGAACGTTGACCTACGAAGCGGCCGATCAGGTTGTGAAAGCAGGCATGGGAATCACCACCGCCATCGGTATCGGAGGAGACCCAATCATCGGTACTACTACTAAGGAAGCCGTTGAGATGTTCATGAACGATCCAGAGACGGAGGGCATCGTAATGATCGGCGAGATCGGAGGAAACTTGGAGGCCGAAGCAGCGAAGTACATCAAGTCGACCGGCAATAAAAAGCCAGTGGTAGGATTCATCGCCGGACAAACAGCACCAAAGGGCCGCACCATGGGTCACGCCGGAGCTATTGTAGGTGGAGAAGAAGATACTGCAGCAGCTAAAATGCGCATCCTTGCAGAGAACGGCATTCACGTCGTTGAGACGCCAGCTACCATCGGAAAGGTGATGGCTGAAGTGATGGGGGTTACTGTTTAGAGGCGCTAGGCACTAGGAGCTAGTGGCTAGGTTTGATTCCGTTTACTGAAGAATAGTATGATCCCTGCCGAATAGGTGGGGATTTTTTTTTGATCAATGGCTGTGCCTAAAGCGCCCAGAGGTTTTCAACCAGCACATCTTTGGCTTTATTCTTATTCAGCGTCAACCTTAGTCCAAGTTCATGTGAGCCGAGGGTTTGGGTGCCCAAGGATGAAACTGTGATGTCATACGAGTAGCTGATGAGGCATCGATTGGCAAGGATTGCTCCCATTTGCACCCCTGCGGCATCTCCCCAGCGATAGAGGGCTCCTGCTTGCAGAAATTTATAGCGGGCGTTGCACGCCAAGGTCAGCGCGTTGAAATGGTCATCTGGAAGGAATGAATCCCTTCTAAAGTTAGCGCTTGGGGTGATGTCAACATCGGTAGACAATGCGAATCGATACGCTGCATAAGCAGAATGCGTTACACGTTCATAGTTTGGTTCGTCCTTGAAAGGGCTCATCCTCGTAGAATATCCTACTTGGTAGAGGAATAGGAAATCACTGACGAAAACACCGACGCTGCTTTGCAAGCGGTGACCTGGTAATGTGGAAGCAACGGGAATTCCTCCGGTGTTCATTGGGTAAATCGGAGGGATGTTACAATAGAAGCATTGCCAATCCAACCGCAAAGAAGAATACTGATAACTGAGTCCTCCAAGCAGGCTGGCTTTTTTGATGAGGTAGCGATGAGAGAGGTTGAGTTGGGCGCCGTTGATCTGGCTTTGGCCGCTGCCTGTGCGATCGTGAGATAAGGCCAACCCTATTCCGCTTCGCACAGATGGCAGGTAGGCATCGACCGTGAGGTCGTAATTGACGAACGTGCTGGGAATTCCCGGCCATTGATTGCGATATTGGAGACTGGTTTGAATCGCGCCGTGGTACCCTGTTAGGGCGATGAATCCAGCACCGGGAGACAAAAGGGTTTGGATTGGGGTGACTTCCTGCCCAAAAACGCCAGACATGAGGAAAGTGAGCAGGGTTACAAGGCTAAATGATTTCATATCAAACCGATATTAGTTAAGAACACCTTTCTTGCCTTGTCTTTGAAAAGCACAGCCCGCAAGCCAAGGGAGTGTGTTCCTATGTAAGGGGCAGCCAGTGGATTGGTATCCATCGAATAGCCATAATGGATGCTGAAGCGTTGTTGGTAGGTATATCCAACTGCAGTTTTTACGTCTCCGCGATGGTCATAGCCGAGCGCTACTTGAAAGCCTTTGTAAGTGCTCGTGATGCTCATTTGAAACCGCATAGAGGCTAAATCGCTTACCGCTTCTAGTTGAGGTGAGATGTGAATATTTCCGAGATCGAATGAAGTGCCGAGCAATACGTTCAGGAGTTGATAGCGACGGAATAGTTGATTCTCCTCATTTGGGCTTAGATCAAAATGGTAGTTCAACGCGAGGAAGTGCTGCTTATAAATCAAACCACTGCCCAAACGGTAACTTGCGTGGACTTCCTTGATTGGCGGGTGTTGAAAATAGATCAAATCCCCCCTTGGTTGATAATTATATTGATTAAAGGCGACAGCAGCCGATGATGAAAAAACCAGGTCCTTGCCCACTTGAAACCTTGGCGAGATTGCAAGTTGAACGCGGTTAAACTCGAATGAACCGAGTTGGTCGTTTTCGTAACTCAATCCGAAGGCAGTGCGCGCGGCATGCCAGTAACCAGCGGTATTGATGTTGTAGCTTTCTGGATACCCTTCAAACCCAGCCCACTGCTGTTGTCCGACAGCGTTCACGTCCAAGGCACCGTGATGAGCCATTAGCTCAGGGAAGTTCTGATTGATTACAGAGGATTGAAAAATGTAATTGGGCGGCACCTGAGCATAGGCTAGCGTACTCAGGCTGGCGATTAGTACGATCATTGAACTCCGTAGCATTGGATTCAGGTTTCGATAAAACTAGGTTTTTTCATCATCGGCTGCTGTCGCCTTTAATCAATATAATTATCAACCAAGGGGGGATTTGATCTATTTTCAACACCCGCC
>JAVKEP010000054.1:0-23885 GCA_040221375.1 Cryomorphaceae bacterium | reverse complement strand
CCAGAAGTCAATGGCGACTTCAACGGCTGGTGCGGAAACTGCAATGCCATGACGGATGCAAATGCCGATGGTATTTGGGAAATTACGCTTCCACTGACACAGGATTCGATCGAGTACAAATTCGCTCATGATAACTGGACTGGACAAGAAGAGTTGACGGTTGGGAGCTTCTGCACAAAGACGACGGAGCATTTACCAATCGCTTCATTACCATAAACGGCGATACCACCCTGCCTGCAGTTTGCTGGGCATCATGTATGATTTGCCAGGAAGCTCTTGACACGAACCACGTTACTTTTCAAGTAGACATGCGCGGATATACAGGAACGTACACGACACCTGAGGTGAACGGAACGTTCAATGGTTGGTGCGGAAACTGCAACGTGTTGGAAGATCCCGAAGGAGATAGTATTTGGACAACAACCCTTGCATTGACAACAGACACAATCGAATACAAGTTCTCTCACGATACTTGGACTGGACAAGAAGAGCTTGACTCTAACAGTTCATGTACAAAGACTACAGGAGCTTTCACCAATCGATACGCCGAGCTATCAGGAGACACCGTCCTGCCAGTTGTGTGCTGGGAGTCATGTGAGGCATGTGGCATCATCGGTTTGAACGATATAGTGTCTTCAAACCTCGCCATCTTCCCCAACCCCGTGAAAAACCTCCTCTCAGTAGAAAGCACCGCGCCGATTCAATCGATCGTGGTATTCAATACGGAAGGAAGGCAAGTGATGTCATTCAGCGCCAATGGAAGCACCCGTGAGCAAGTGAACACCAGTGCTTTGCCAAACGGAATCTATATTCTACAGACCAGAACCGACCACACGGTTCTTACCAAGAGGTTTGTGATTGCTAAGTAAATGTGGTTTGTGAATTGACTTAGCAGGTTAAGTGAGAAGGCTCGGGTTCGTCCCGGGCCTTTTTTATGGCTTCATTGCCTCGTTCATCATCTCGTTGCAGCCTACATAGAACGGCGTCTTCTGATGAAGGGCCTTCGGTGCCATGTCCAAGATGTTTTGCATTCCGTCGGTCGCTTGCCCACCCGCCTGCTCGGCTAAATACGCAATCGGATTGCATTCATATAACAGTCGAATTTTTCCCTCCGGCGCTTCTTCAATTCCTGGATAGACGTATATCCCACCTTTTAACAGATTCCGATGGAAGTCGGCCACGAGCGACCCTATGTAACGACCGGTATACTGGCGTTTACCATTGGCTTTCTTCTTCTTCTGACAATAGGTAATGAACCGCTTCAACCGTTGGTCGAAATCATCTAGGTTTACTTCGTTGATCGAATACACCCGGCCTTCGTATGGCATCTTCACTCGATCCAAGACGCGGTGATAGGATCGCTTCCAGGGCTCAAGCGTGAACACGTGCACTCCGTGTCCAGTGGAGAGAACCATTTGCGTGCTCACGCTGTACAGCACGTATCCAGCTGCAACTTGCGCTCGCCCTTTCTGCAGGAAATCCTTGAGCTCAACGGGTGTGCCATGAGGAGAAACACGTTCAAATACGCCGAAAATTGTTCCGATCGATACGTTTACATCGATGTTTGACGATCCGTCTAACGGGTCGATTACGATGACGTAACTCGCATCTTCGTTGCCTTCGAAACTCACAAATTCGTCGCTTTCTTCGCTCGCCCATCCAGCAATCACTCCAGAATTCCGCAACGCTCTCTCAAATACGCGATCTGCATAAACATCCAGTTTTTGCTGCTGATCTCCTGTGCTGTTTTCGGTCCCACGGCCACCCAATATATCCTCTCCCAATCCTTGGTATGAGACCTCCTTGGACACGATGAATGAAGCCTGCTCAATGGCAGAAAAAATTTTCGCAATTTTAGGCGTGGTCTCGTTCGACAGGAACGCGTTGAGCTCGGTCATGTTACTTGAATTTCTGCAAAGTTGGTAAATTGAAGCGCGACTTGCTCTTGGTCACCTCTTCCTCCTCTTCTACCAAGGGTGTCAATCCCGCTTGCAGAAATCTATAACTGTCAATCGCATAAATAATCTCGTATCCCAACGGCAGGTAATGCCGACGGATGATGTTCTCCAGATCATTCTCTCGAGAAGAAAAGGGTTCTTTTTTTATGAGCGAAAACAACTCATTCCCTTCGCGATCGGTCACAGTAAAATGTACCTTGATCACCCTCCCGTAATCGTCTGAAGCAAGCGCAAATTGATCGGTCGTTGCAATCAACATATCTACTTCGCTCACAAAGACGAAATAATCCACATTGTATTTTGGGGTCAGTGAATCTACGAGAATTGGGTTGAGCATTTCCGTCCTAGTAATCAATTCTCGGTTGTCTTCTACCGTCACCAATTGGCCCTTTTCTATGCGCGTGCCGGGTTCTGGCTCCGGCGTAATCTCACCTTGCAACTTGATCCAATAATTCGCCAATTTTTTCTTGAACCTCTGTTCTTCATGAATGACGGGGGGCGTATACGGCTCAACCCTGTATCGAGTGACCTTGTACACAAAGTCCAAATCCTTGTTCAGAACAGGATCATCGGCGTGTAAATTCACATAGTCGTTGTACTGTTTCGCAGCGATGATCATTGCATTGTCCAAGCCTTTCCTGAAATACCCACGCGTGTGTTGATACGTGTACGAAGTTCCTTTAGCGATGTCTTGATCGACCTCGCTCATGTACCGATCCGGATGAAAAGGAACGATCAAAAGCTTAGGGCGCTCCAGCATGCTTAAGCTGTCTCTAAAAAATCCCAAGTACAACGAATCGTTGGTTGGCCCGTACCGCTCTTGCGCATGTCCGATTGCGGTCGAAAACACGAGCATCAGGATGATGATCATTCTCATACCGCTAAGCTACTGGCCATGGACAATCACCTTACGGTGAGGGCGCATTATTAAGAACACAGCGCTGTGAACTGATGACTAGCATGAAATACACTGCGTTTACTTCTATTCCAAGCTAGCACTCTTTATACCTTTGTGACTCAGAAACAATCGCATATGCCTTTCTATCACAAACTGGGAAAGATTCCACCAAAGCGCCACACTCAATTCCGACAAGAGAATGGCGAGCTTTATCAGGAGCAACTCTTTGGCACCATTGGCTTCGACGGAATGTCAAGCAATCTCTATCATATTCATGCTCCCACCCGTGTGAGTTCAGTAGGAGATCCTGTGAGTATGGCTCCCGAAATAGCCGTTGACAATAACATGACTGCGCGCATGCTAAAGGGTTGGCAGGTAAAACCCGAGGCCGATTATTTGACGAGCCGCGTACCTGTATTGGTCAACAACGATGTGCAAATCATCCTGTCATCTCCAACACAATCGCTCACCGAATACTTCTATAAAAATGCAGACAGCGACGAGCTGATCTTCATCCACAAAGGGTCAGGAAAGCTGCGGACATTGGTAGGCAACATTGATTTCAAGTACGGCGATTATCTGTTGGTTCCTCGAGGAATGATCTATCAAATACAATTCGACACTGCGGACAATCGGCTCTTTATTGTAGAGTCTCGCCAACCCATCTATACGCCTAAAAAATACCGCAATTGGTTCGGCCAATTGCTCGAGCATTCGCCGTACTGTGAACGAGACATTCGACCACCGCATGAGTTGGAATCGCACGATGAAAAGGGAGAATTTACCCTGAAGGTAAAGAAGCAGGATATGCTTCACACCCTCACGTATGATCGACATCCTTTTGATGTTGTCGGTTGGGACGGGTTCAATTTTCCATACGCATTCAGCATCCATGACTTCGAACCCATTACTGGCCGAATCCACCAACCTCCACCTGTACACCAAACCTTTGAAACTACCCGGTTTGTGGTATGCTCTTTCGTTCCGCGCCTCTACGATTACCACCCTAAATCGATTCCCGCGCCTTACAACCACAGCAACATTGACTCAGACGAGGTGCTCTATTATGTAGACGGCGACTTCATGAGCAGAAACCATGTCGAGAAAGGATTCATTTCTCTGCATCCCGCAGGCATCCCTCATGGACCCCACCCCGGTGCGATGGAACGGAGCATAGGCGAGAAAGAAACCCTTGAATTAGCCGTAATGGTAGACACCTTTGCCCCCTTGAAAGTCACGAAACAAGCGATGGCAATCGACGACGGCGCTTATTGGAAAAGTTGGGTTTGAAAAACACCGATTAACCGATAAATCAAGGCCGATTACAAATACACTAATAGTTTACTCTTTTGGTCAGCGAACAAGAATGACGATGCAAAGTACAAGCGCCCTAATATCAAAATATGATGTTGCGAGCAAACAGTCTCATCGGAATATCTAATTTTCTGACCATCTAATCAGCATAGTATGGACACCACAAAGAAAAAGGATAACGTGCGCTACGGCACAGACAAGATTTTCGAGGATGCAGAGGACTTTCTTCCGCTTCTCGGAACAGACTACGTAGAACTGATCGTGGGCAACGCCAAGCAATCCGCCCACTTCTACAAAACAGCATTTGGATTTCAATCCATGGCCTATGCGGGCTTAGAAACAGGTGTGAAAGACCGAGTTTCTTATGTGCTTCGCCAAGACAAGATTCGACTGGTACTGACAACCCCGCTTGAGCCGGGAGGTTGGATGAACGAACACCTCGACAAGCACGGCGATGGTGTAAAGGTCGTGGCTTTGTGGGTTGAAGACGCCACAAAAGCCTGGGAAGAAACAACCAAGCGCGGCGCTAAATCCTACATGGAACCTGTGAGAGAAGAAGATGAGAATGGATTCGTAGTTCGCTCAGGAATTTATACCTACGGAGAAACCGTGCACATTTTTGTGGAACGCAACGATTACAAGGGTGTCTTTCTACCTGGGTTCAAGAAGTGGGAGTCTCACTATAATCCAAGCGAAGTTGGCCTGAAGTACATCGACCACATGGTAGGTAATGTAGACTGGGGCCAAATGGATACGTGGGTTGAATTTTACGCCAAGGTCATGGGTTTTGCCCAAATCGTAACCTTTGATGACAAGGACATCTCCACCGAGTACACCGCCCTCATGAGCAAAGTGATGAGCAATGGAAATGGACGCATCAAATTTCCAATCAACGAACCGGCTGAAGGGAAGAAAAAGTCGCAGATTGAAGAATACATCGATTTCTACAACGGTGCTGGAGTGCAACACGTGGCTGTAGCAACCGACGACATTGTGAAAACCGTCTCGCAAATGCGCGATCGGGGCGTTGAGTTCTTGTACGTGCCAGACAGCTATTACGATGATTTGAAAGACCGAGTGGGCGAAATCGACGAGGACATTGAGGTCATTCGCAAGCACGGCATTTTGGTAGACAGAGACGATGAAGGCTACCTCCTCCAACTCTTTACCAAGCCTGTCGTTGATCGGCCTACCATGTTTTTTGAGATCATCCAACGCAAGGGCGCCTGGAGCTTTGGAAAAGGAAACTTCAAAGCACTGTTCGAAGCCATCGAGCACGAACAAGGCATCCGCGGAACGCTTTAATTTATCCCTTTCGCCACTAACAGCTTAAGGATAGCCCTTTCGATTTCGAGAGGGCTTTTTGTTTCTTATTGTCTGTTACCTGGATAAAATAGTTGAAATCCGATAAAGTTCCTGGTCAAATCCAGTACGATGATTCACCGCATTTTCTATCGGTGTTTCGGTGAGTTTTTGATTGATGATTCCGACCATGACTCCTCTCTTTCCTTTCAGCAAACACTCAACCGCATGTGCTCCCATCTCGGCGGCACGAATACGGTCACTCGCCGTTGGCGACCCGCCTCGTTGAATATGGCCTAAAACGGTCACTCTTGTGTCGTAATCAGCTTCCATATGCTTCAGCTTCTTCGCCACTTCATAAGCGTCACCTGTAGGATTTCCTTCTGCAACGATGATGATGCTGGAATGCTTCTTTCTCTTCTTTAAATACATCAGGTGATCGTAGAGCTCCTTAACAGACATTGGGTTCTCAGGCATCAGGACCGCCACGGCGCCGCTTGCAACTGCTGTTTGTAAAGCTATATGACCTGTATCATGCCCCATCACTTCAACCAAAAAGAGTCGATCATGTGAACTGGCAGTATCTCGTATTTTATCAATGCACTCCATAGCAACATTTACAGCGGTATCAAACCCTATAGTGAAATCGGTTCCAAAAATGTCATTATCGATGGTGCCAGGTATTCCTATAACAGGAATATCATGCTCTTCTTGAAATAACTTCGCCCCCCGCATCGAACCATCACCACCGATCACTACCAATGCATCAATGCCGTGTTCTTTCAAATGACCATAGGCTCTTCGTCTACCTTCAATGGTCCTAAATTCCTCACTTCTGGAACATTTAAGTACCGTGCCACCCAGGGAAATTATCTTTCCGACACCTCTCAGCGACAAACTTGTCATCTCACCATTGACCATTCCATTGTAACCATGGTAAATTCCAGATACCTTGAGGCCATGAAATATTGAGTTTCGCGTCACTGCACGAATTGCGGCATTCATTCCCGGTGCATCCCCCCCCGACGTCAATACGCCAACATGTTTTATCCCAGCCATTATTCTGAATAAAATTCCTTCAGCATGTTGCGGTACGCGCTGAACAATTTCGATTTTGAGACGAAACCAATGTAATGCCCTTGATCGTCTAACACAGGCAGATTCCAAGCTCCACTCGTTTCGAACTTATTCATCACCATGTCCATGGTATCCTCCTTTCTGACGTATTCTGGAGCATCATTCATCAGGTCATGCACAAAAGTGGTCTCGTACAACTGCTGATTAAATATGACATGCCGCACTTCATTGAGGTCGACTACGCCGATGAAGTTCCGCTGATCATCGAGCACGGGAAAAAGGTTCCGCTTTGACTTGGAGATGGTTTTGACCAAATCGCCTAGTTTATCGTAGGCTCCTACGGTTAAAAAATCGGTTTCAATTTCCCGGTGAAGCTTCATCAACGTCAATACCGCCTGATCCTTGTCGTGGGTAATTAGCTCACCCCTCCTTGCCAACTGAGCCGTGTATATGCTGTGGGGGACAAACTGCTTAACCGTCAAAAAAGAAATAGACGCTGTAAGCATCAAGGGTAAAAAGAGTTCATATCCTCCCGTGATCTCTGCAATCAAAAATATCGCCATCAATGGGGCGTGTAGATTGCCTGCCATCAATCCTGCCATCGCAACCAAGGTGAAATTACTTTCAGGCAATTCCCCCAGCCCGAAATGGTTGATGCTGCGCGCAAAGAAGAATCCAAACATGGCTCCCATAAAAAGCGTCGGTGCAAACGTCCCGCCTATCCCCCCAGCCCGGAACGTGAGCGTCGTGGCCACAACCTTGAGCAGTCCCAAGGCCAAGACAAAGGCCAACAAGACAAAAACATTTCCAATGTAGTCTTCAAACAGCGAATCAGCCAAAATATCAAAGGCTCTACCCTCGATGATGGCATTGATCGTTTGGTATCCTTCCCCGTAAAGCGGAGGAAGAACAAAGAGTATGAGGCCCAACAGAGTACCGGCGATGACAGTCCTGCTCCGCTGCCGCTTCACCCGGTCAAATAAACGGGTTAGGGATGTGAAACTTCTGTAAAAAAACACCGAAGCCATGCCCGTAAACACACCCAAGCCAACGTAGTATGGAAGGTGCGAGAAACGAACGTTTTCGGTAATGTCGAAATGAAAGAGGATATCATCGCCCAAAAAGAACTGGGAGGTGATTGCCGCCGAAGCACTAGCTAGCAATAGAGGAATCAGCGACGCCGTGGTCAAGTCAAGCATGATCACCTCAATCGCGAAGACGATGGCTGCCACTGGGGCGTTAAAGAGGGCCGCCATTGCACCGCTAGCAGCGCAACCAATCAGGAGCGTCCTGGTCTTATAGGGCAGCTTGAATAAGGTGCCTAAGTTGGCACCCCAAGCCGAGGTGGTTCCTACGGTGGGACCTTCAAGCCCAGCGCTCCCTCCGAATCCAACTGTCAATGAAGCAGTGATAATGGAAGAGTATAGGTTATGTTTTCGAACGAGGCTGTTCTTTTTAGAAATGGCGTGCAACGTATTCGGGATCCCGTGATTCACCTTTTGCTTGACCACCTTGCGGATAAACCATTGCGCCAATAAAATACCGACCAAGGGATAAAAAATATAGAGGACAAACTCGTAGCGCTGAAAGAAGCTCTTGGTCAGCACGAGCTCCACGATGTGCACCGTGTTCTTGATGGTAAGGGCAATGATTCCAGAAAAGATTCCTACAACTACGGCGAGGAAATAGGTGAATTGCCGTTCGCTGAGGTGCTCCCGTCTCCATTCATTGAAAAACACGATGGATTTGGCCCACCTGGAATTCGCCTCACGGAGAAATGGGTCTACCTGCGTGCGGGTTCGGTCGATGAAATCGGATGCCTTTGACACCCTACAAAGTTTAGGATTCGATTTGGACTTTCAAGCACAACTCCTTGAGTTGCTCCAGACTGATGGTGGAAGGCGAATCGATCATCAAATCCCGTCCGGAATTGTTTTTCGGAAATGCGATGTAATCGCGAATGCTGTCGGTTCCGCCGAACATGGCCGCCAAGCGATCAAAGCCGAAGGCAATTCCACCGTGCGGCGGTGCTCCGTATTGAAATGCACTCATCAAGAAGCCAAATTGCTTTTGCGCCTCTTCATCCGTAAATCCTAAGATTTTGAACATTTTGGCCTGCAGTGCTTGGTCATGGATCCTGATCGATCCTCCACCCAACTCCACGCCGTTGATCACCATGTCGTACGCATTCGCATTCACTTTTGACGGATCTGTGTCCAATAAGGACAAGTGCTCCGGTTTAGGCGAAGTAAACGGATGGTGCATCGCAAAGAATCGCTTCGCTTCTTCGTCCCACTCCAACAGCGGGAAATCGACGACCCACAGCGGGGCATATGCGTCCTTCTTTCGAAGGCCAAGCTGATCCGCTACGTGAAGCCGAAGTTCATTCATCTGCTTGCGCGTGCTGTCCGTTCCTCCCGCGAGAAGCAAGATCAAGTCTCCCGGTTCTGCGCCTGTTTTTTCTGACCACACTCGGAGCTGCTCAGGTCCGAAGAATTTGTCGACCGAACTCTTATACGTTCCGTCTTCATTGACTTTGCAATAGATCAATCCGCGCGCTCCGACTTGGGGTCGTTTGACAAATTCGGTCAATGCATCGAGTTGCTTTCGCGTGTATTCTCCCGCTCCTTTGGCGCAAATGCCCACGACCAATTCTGCATCGTCAAATACTTGAAAGCCTTGTTGCTGACATGCGTCATTCATCTCTACGAATTCCATTCCGAAACGGACGTCAGGCTTGTCTGATCCGTATCGTTTCATCGCTTCAGCGTAAGTCATCCGCTTGAACTCGGGGAGTTGAATGCCCTTGACGGAAGAAAACAAATGTCGTACTAGACCTTCAAACGTGCTTAGGATGTCCTCTTGCTCTACGAAGGCCATCTCGCAGTCGATCTGGGTAAACTCCGGTTGTCGATCGGCCCGGAGGTCTTCGTCACGAAAACACCGCACGACTTGAAAGTAGCGGTCGTATCCACTCACCATTAGAAGCTGCTTAAAGGTCTGAGGCGACTGCGGAAGCGCGTAAAATTGACCTTCGTTCATACGGGATGGAACCACGAAGTCCCTCGCCCCTTCCGGGGTAGATTTGATCAAGTACGGGGTTTCAATTTCCATGAACTTCAAGTCATCCAAATACTTGCGCGTTTCAATGGCGAGTTGATGGCGCAACTCTAAGTTTTTTCTCAACGGCGCTCTTCTCAGGTCCAAGTAACGGTACTTCATACGGATCTCTTCTCCGCCATCGGTTTCGTCTTCTATGGTGAATGGAGGTACTTCAGAACCGTTGAGAATTCGCAATTCCTTTACCCTGATTTCGACTTCACCTGTCTCCATCTGCCGGTTCTTGCTTTCGCGTTCGATCACTTCTCCCGCCGCTTGAATCACAAATTCACGCCCCAATTTACGCGCCTGTTCGCAGAGGTCTTTGTCCTGTTCAATGTTGAAACTCAACTGGGTGATTCCATAACGATCCCTCAAGTCGATGAAGGTCATCCCTCCCATGTTGCGCACGCGTTGCACCCAACCGGCAAGGGTCACTGAATTTCCCACATGTTCGAGGCGTAATTCGCCGTTGGTATGCGTTCTGAACATAGCTCCTAATTTGAGGCGGCGAAGGTAACGCATCAGGCCTTGTTGCAGGTGCGAAAGCCCCAGTTTCTTGCGATTGAGTCAAATCAAATCCCGTCGTGAGACCGGTCATGTTTTACTAGGCAAGATATCGCCTCCTTTGTTGCATGAAAAACGAACAACTGACTAAGGAAGCTAAGGCAAGCAGGGTTCACATCGATGACCTTCATTTTGAACATCAACAGTGGGTGCGTGAATTGCGCTTTTTCAAAGACGAACTCGCCGTGTTTCGCAATCGGCTCGAAGAGATTGCCTCGCGCTATACTTCCATGGCAGTGATGAAAGACTTGGAGAAATTTCAAAATCAAATCTACATCCAAGGAAATGCGTTGGATCAATTGATACATGACGTCAATGAGCACGAGCATTTCATCGCCAAGTATGCGAAGGAAAACCCTGTTGCCGTGGATCGTGTGCTCTTCGAAGACCATTCCCCATTAAGGGTCCGGATCGACACGAATCGTGCCATGGTAAATGATTTCAAGCAAGCATACCTGCGCTTTCTCAGCCAATGGATGTAATACTCAAGGAATAATCGAAGAACCCATGACCGAAATAGCCATCACAGACAACAAGACAATCGAAGAGATTCAATCTGAATTCTCATCCCATTTTTCATTTCTCAAGATTGAATTCTACGAAGCCGAACACTCAAGTGGTGAAGGCACACCTGAAACCTTAAGAGTGCATGTGAAAAAGACAATTGGTGCAGCGAGAACCAAGCACGTGGCGGGAAAGCTGAGCATACACGGAAACCAGAAAGTCAGCACGCTAGAAAAAGCGTTTCACGACGATTATGGCCTCAATGTGCAAGTATTTCGACGCAGCGGAAACCTGTGGTTGCAAACAACCGCAACCGACGACTGGACGTTGAGCGAGCAGAATGAAACCGCCAAAGACTTTTCGCTCGAATGATTGGAATTCTTGCTTTTTTGTTTGGCTAGAAGCCGGTTACTGGGTTCGCTCAGTGCCGGCTTCGTCCTTAAGCATAAAGGATCTGATCAGAAAAATCAGTCCCACGCCAATCAATGGAAGGCTTAATAATTGACCCATATTTAGCGCCATGTCCTGTTCAAATGCCACCTGAACTTCCTTGTAGAACTCGATGATGAATCGGGCTGAAAAGAGGCCGATAAGAAACGTTCCGAAGAGCATACCTGACTTTCTGCCCGCGGTGGCTTTGAAGTACATTACCGCCAAAACTCCAAACAAAACTAAGTAAGCCAGTGCCTCATAGATCTGAGCTGGATGCCTAGGTTCGAGGACTTGGTAACCGGCTTTCGTGAAGAGAAAAGCCCAAGGCCCTTCCCACGGCGCCCCCACGATTTCATGGTTCATGAGGTTTCCTGTCCTAATAAAAACGGCAGCCAAGGCAATCGTAATCACAATGCGGTCAAGGATCCACATCAACGACTTTTTCGAGATACGCTTGCTCCATATCCACAGCGATACAATGATGCCGATGGTGGCTCCATGGCTGGCCAATCCACCTTTCCAGATTTGCAATATCTCACCGAGATGCTGAGAATAATAATCCCATTGGTAAAAAAACACGTGGCCCAAGCGTGCACCGAGAACTGTTCCTACCATCATGTAGAGCAACAAGCTATCCATCCATTCTTGAGGCAATCCTTCCCGCTTGAGGATGTGTTGCATGATGTAGTAGCCGATGAGAAAGGCGGCAGCAAACAAAAGTCCGTACCAACGAATGGCGATCGGTCCCAATTCGAAAAGCACCGGATCAACCGTCCAGGTGATGTATAGCAAGTTCATCATGCAGCGTCAAATCTTAACTTCGTGCGCAAATATAGAATTCGCACCATGCTTCATAGACCAAGAAGAAATCGAAAGAACGAAGTCATTCGCAGTCAAGTTCGCGAAACGAATGTCAGCGTTGATAATTTGATCTATCCATTATTTGTGGTGGACGGTCAGAACGTGAAGTCAGAGGTAAAGTCCTTGCCTGGGCAGTTTCGCCTTTCCCTTGACCATTTACTCCACGAAGTGGATGAGTGCATGAACTTAGGTGTGAAGTGTTTCGATCTCTTCCCGGCCATTGATGAATCACTCAAAGACAACATGGGGACCTTTAGCTACTCGGACAAAAACTTCTATCTGCACTACATCCGTGAGGTTAAAAAGCGATTTCCTGAAGCAGTGATCATGACCGATGTCGCCATGGATCCTTACAGCAGCGATGGGCATGACGGCATCGTTAAAGATGGAAAGATCATCAACGATGAGACGCTGGAAGTGCTTGGAAAAATGAGCGTTGCACAAGCTGAGGCAGGTGCAGACATCATAGGCCCCTCGGACATGATGGACGGGCGGGTGGCATATATCCGTGATGAACTCGACCTTGCGGGATTCACCGATGTGAGCATCATGTCGTACACAGCCAAATACGCCAGTGCTTTTTACGGGCCCTTCAGAGATGCCTTGGACTCTGCTCCCAAGTTTGGCGACAAAAAGACCTACCAAATGGATCCGGCCAATAAAACAGAAGCCTTGATGGAGGCTGAGTTGGACTACGCAGAAGGCGCCGATTATTTGATGGTGAAGCCTGCGCTTTGCTACTTGGATGTGATCCATCTCTTGAAAGAGAACTTTCCCATTCCGATTGCAGCCTACAACGTCAGTGGCGAATATGCTATGCTCAAAGCCGCCGCCCAAAACGGTTGGGTCGAATACGACCGAGCGATGCCAGAAATGCTGTTGAGCATCCGCCGCGCCGGGGCGGACGTAATCCTAACCTACTTCGCAAAGGAGTTTGCGCAGCTGCAGAAGCGCAAATAAAAAAGCCCCACGGATGGGGCTCTCTGTTAGTGGATGTAACGCATCAGTTCGCGTGCGTTACTGTCGAAAGTGAATTCTTGCGCCAGGATAAAATAGTTTTCCCGGTCAACGCAGCTCTGGTAAGCGAGCTTTGCGATTTCTAGCTTGTAGCGATCGAACGTAAACGCTCTCATCATATCCGCTATTTGTCGGGTCGAGACATAATTGTTTTGGACGGCTGCGCACGCAATTTCCATCCTAGTTCGGTCGAATGGCGTGCTGCGCATGCTCTGCATGAGCCCGTCAAACGCCGCCGGGTGCATGTCTCTCGGTCCGGCATTGTACATCGCTGGAGAAGCAGGGCCATGTGACCTAACTACTCCGTGTCTCGCTCTGGCCTGAGATACCGGTTGAAAGTGCATCCCGTATCGATCTATTCGACCTTGCATTCGTGTGTTGTGCGGGACGAACACGTTTCCGCGGTACAAGACCCGATTGTGCACCCTTGCGCCGTATCCACGCCCACGTTGTTCGTGCTTGATCACGCGTACGTCATAGTTGCCTGCTGTGAGCCGATCCAAATTAAGGGTGCCATTTGTAGTTTGGTATGCCCGTCCGTTGACTTCGATGGTGAAATGACCGAATTCTGATACGTTGATTTCCAACGCAGAAGATCCGTATGGAAATGCCGAGGCAGTTGCTACAACCGCGAAGAGCATTGCGATGAATGGAATCACTTTTTTCATGGTTTCCCTTATTATTGGTTCTCCCATGTAAAAACAATCGACGTGCCAAACTGAATTACGCCACCTCGTACACCTTGCCGGGCAAAGATTTTACAACACCTTTGAACTCAAGTTCGAGGAGGGTCGAGGCCATTTTACTTGCGGGAAGCCCCGCTTCAAGGCTGAGTATATCAATGGATTCCTTTTGTTTTTTCTCGAGCACACCCAGCACGCGTTGCTCTACATCGGTCAGCTCCACGAAGAGTTTTTTCTGCGTCGGTTTTGGTTGCTCATCTTTTTCCCAACCCATCAAATAGGCGAGATCGTCTACCCCCTCGATCAGCGCCGCTACATTGGATTTAATCAATTGGTTGCACCCGCTTGAATAGGGCGCATCGGTAGCGCCTGGGAAGGCCGCCACATCCCTGTTGTACCCGGAAGCCATTCGTGCGGTTATCATCGATCCGCCTTTGACCATGGTCTCAACTACGACGGTAACATCGGCCATGCCCGCCACTACTCTATTGCGTTGTGGGAAATTCTCGCGGTCGGGTTTGGTTCCACTATCGAATTCACTCAAGACACCTCCCTTTTCCTTCATTTGCGCTACCAAGCTTGTGTTCTGTGAAGGATAAATCCGATCCAGCGAATGCCCTAGCACTCCAACGGTTTGTAATCCCGCACCCACAGAAGTTCGATGCGCAATAGTATCGATCCCGTAGGCCAACCCACTGACCACCAAGACGCCGTAGTCGCCTAATCCTTCAATCAAGCGTTGGGTCATCCGTTCACCATAAGGCGTACACCTTCTCGTGCCGACAATACTCACGACCCGCGGAGGATTCAAATCCATCGCCCCCGATCCATACAGTAAGATGGGCGCGTCTTCACAATGCTTCAAACGTGCAGGATACTTGGCGTCCAAGTAAAAGAAGATGTCCAGGTTTGCTCGTTCTACAAACTTCAGCTCTTCCTCGGCATGTTTCAAAGCGGCATCACGGTCAAATCGGCTTACGATAAGTGAGCCCACTCCAGGAATTGCTGCCAACTCCTTTTTACTCGCTTCGAAAATTTCACGTACGCCACCGCAGTAGGATACAAGTGCTCGTGCACGCAATGCACCAACACCGTCCAGCTTTTTTAAAGCAATCTGGTAATAGCTTTCCTCCATCTCAATCCGTTTAACGAAAATACTATTTGACTCGGATTTTGATGCGTAACTTCGCCGCGATTATGAAGATTTTAGGGATTATTCCTGCGCGTTACGACTCCATTCGCTTTCCCGGGAAACCGTTGATAGACATTCAAGGTGTGAGCATGATTCAGCGTGTATACGAGCGCGCAAAGGAGAGCGAACAACTGGCCAGAGTGGTGGTTGCTACAGACGATGCGCGCATATTTGATCACGTTCAATGGTTTGGAGGTGAAGCCGTAATGACTTCGCGCGAGCATCAAAGCGGGACGGACCGATGCGTGGAGGCGTATGATTTGATCGGCGAGGAGTTTGATGCGGTGATCAACATCCAAGGTGATGAGCCAGTAATCAAGCCGTGCCAATTAAACTTGCTGGCTTTTTGCTTCAACGATGACGATTGTGAAATTGCTACGCTGGCGGTTAAGATCAAGACCAATGACATCCTCTTTGACGCGAGTAAAATCAAAGTGGTGATCGACAACAATCAACACGGTGTTTATTTTAGCCGTCATCCGATACCCTACCAACAGCGTCCTGCCGAAGAGTGGCTCACTAGCCATGAATACCTAAAACACGTCGGCATCTACGGCTTTAGAACTGATATCTTAAAAGAGGTCGGCAGACTCCCCCAGTCCACTTTAGAAAAGGCAGAATCATTGGAGCAGCTAAGGTGGCTAGAGAACGGATACAAGATCCAAGTAAAGCTCACCGAGTTCGATTCCATTTCGGTTGACATCCCCAAGGACGTGGATCGCGTTTTACAGATCTTAAACGAGGCTTGATTCTCACTTGAATTGTTTTCTTTGTTGTAGCACCCTTACGAGTGAACATTGATCAATACATAGCAGAGCTTCTTGAGGATCACGATTGTGTGATTGTGCCGGATTTCGGGGGCTTCGTCGCGAACTACGCTTCGGCGAAAGTCAATCCGATCAACCATCGTTTCGATCCGCCGTACCGCAAGGTGAGTTTCAATAAACTGCTCGTTCACAATGATGGACTGCTCGCTTCCTATGTAGCGCGCAAGGAAGAAGAACGGTACGAAGACGCAGTTAAGAAACTCAATAATTATGTGCTTTACTTGCGGAAAGAGCTGCGAACGCACAACAAAGTTTCCATCCAAAAAGTAGGCTTGCTCTTGATGCAATCCGACGGGACCTTTCGTTTCGAGCAAGTCAAGAATCCTGCTTTATTTCGAGAAGGTTTTGGACTGGAGGCGTTCTTTGGCAATCGAATTCAGCGCAAGCCAGAGGTCATTCCGGCAACCGAGCCCAAAGCGAATCGCGTGGAAACTCCGATTGAACTCATCAAACGGATTCCTCAATCAACGCCTGAAAAGGTCACGGATACGAGCATAGAAAAGCAACCTGAACCGAAGCTTGTACAACTTAAGCCTGAACCAAAAAAGGAGGTCAAAACTCCGATTGAAGTAGCGGTGCCTGAAAAAGAAAGACGACGAAAAATATGGCCCTTCGCGGCTGCAGCATTGCTCGGCTTACCCATCATTGGCTATGCGGTGTGGGTAGCAGTTAGCACGCCGTTGATTAAACAGCCTGCTGCTTTTGAGTTTTCAGATTTGAATCCGTTCGCAACCGGAGTGCCCAGTTGGTATAACGGGCGTACGTCTGTTTTTACCCCGGAGCACCTATCGTCCAACGAATCAGTTGTGATCGAAGATGAAGGAGCGTTTTTGAAGCTGAGCATGGACAATGCGCCCGATAAGACATTGGTCGTTCGCTTGGTGGACGCTAAGGCCAAGGCCTCCTTAAATACAGATCTTCGCTTCCATATCGTCGGCGGGTGTTTCAGCGTGGAGTCGAATGCCAATGGATTGGTAGATGCCTACCAGAAGCGGGGATCCAATGCTTCGATTCTGGATAAAAAAGGCGGTTTGACGCGCGTGAGTATTGCAAGTTTTGCCACAAAAAAAGAGGCCTTGGTTGCCCTGGCCTCTTATCAAAAAGATATTTCAGGAGCCTGGCTCCTCTACAAGTAATTTTTAAGCAAATGGCTATTGGCCTTTTTGCGTAAGCTTCTCAACCCTTTCTCTCGAATTTGCCGGATGCGTTCTCTCGTTAAGCCAAGGCTGTTGGCAATCTCCTCCAAGGTCATGGGAGGAACGCCATTCAGTCCGAATGAAAGCCTCAAAACATCGGCTTCACGTTCTTTTAGGTTCACCAAAACTCGTTCGATGTCGCGGCGCAACGATTCGTGCATCAGCAGATCTGTCGGGATGTCTGAATCGTTGTTCGCCATCACGTGCAATAGGCTGTTGTCCTCGCCTTCCATCAGCGGTGCGTCCACCGATACTTGCTTTTGTGCATAGACGAATAAGTCGCTGACGCTATCGGGGTTTGACTCCAACAACTCACCGATCTCATCGTTCGATGGCGGTCTTTCAAACCGTTGTTCTAAAGCGGAAAACGCCTGCGCCACTTTCTGAATGGCGCTCACCTTGTTCAGCGGCAATCGGACCACCCTGCTGTTCTCAGCGATGGCCTGCATGATGCTCTGACGAATCCACCATACTGCGTAGGAGATAAACTTAAATCCTTTGGTTTCATCAAACCTCTTTGCTGCAATGATCAAACCGATGTTGCCCTCGGCGATGAGGTCTTCCAACGTAAGGCCATGCCCTTGATACTGTTTCGCAACGGAAATGACGAAACGCAAGTTCGCGCTGACGAGTTTGTTAAGGGCGGTTTCGTCTCCCTGTTTAATCCGTACGGCAAGTCGAACTTCTTCTTCTGCATTGATCATCTCCTCCTTGGAGACATCACTGAGGTACTTGTCAATGGACTTACTGTCGCGGTTCGTTAGCTGCTTGGTTATCTTAAGCTGACGCATAGGCTATAGGTTAGAAGGTTGGTTTAGGTATCAAAAGGTTGCTGAATGTAGCAATTATTTGCTAATTCACAATTTGATCTTGAAAACTTTGACGAGCGAAGTCAAAATCAACCCAAAACCCATTGGTCGACTCTAGGTAATAGACTACCGCCTCAAGAGCGCCATTTGTCGAGAAGAGCGCTAGCGGCTTCGGCTTCTTTGGGCGAAATGGTGTGCAGATTTTTCTCCCAATCTACCATTTGTAAATCGATGGCTTCGAGCAGCTCCAATCCTTTGTCGGTAATCTTCACATCCACCTGCCGGCGATCGTGTTTGCACGGCTTTCTGGTCACTAAATCCTTCGCCTTGAGCTTATCGATGATCCTACTTACATTGCTCATCTTATCGATCATCCTATCCTTCAACAAGTTTACCGAAGCCGCGTCTGGATGCTGGCCTCGAAGGATGCGCAAAGAGTTGTATTGCTGGGGTGTCAGTTTATGTTCTTTGAAAATCGAGTTCTGAAGCGTGTTTAACCAACTGGCTGTGTACAGCACGTTGATCATCAGTTTGCTGTATTCGTTTTTGAACTCCTTTTGCTTGATTTCTTCCCCTATACTTCCCATCGGATTGACTTGAACTACAAATATATGTTTTTACACTATGTGTAGATGTATTATTTCATTAGCTGTCTGTACAATCGAATTCCTAGCATAAGCAGGATACCAACCCCGAAAAAACCGATGGTGCCGTACATCCAGTTCATGGTTCCCTTCAAAACAACGACAAACACAATGGAAACTAGCCAAAGGGTCGCAACTTCATTCCACACCCTCAACTTCTGGGAGGTCCAGGTAATTCGGTCATTCTGAAAATGTACGAAGATCCGATGCGTTACCAGTTGGTACCCCCACAGCAGCGTTGTCAATACCAACTTAACCATCATCCATGGCTGCGTCCAAAGGTCCATCTCGTAGACAAGCCAGTATCCAAACACAGTCGCCAGAACTGCCGCAGGCCAAGTAATGACGTACCACAACCGATACTGCATGACCTTAAATTGAGCTTGAAGGATGCTTTTCTCCTCCACCGACTTGGATTCGGATTCAGCGTGGTAGATGAAGAGTCGCACCATGTACAGGAGGCCCGCAAACCAGCTTACAACAAAAATGATGTGCAAAGCTTTTAGGTAGAAATACATCGGTGCCGAAGGTAAGTCACCCCGTTCGAGATTCTACCTTTGCACCAAATATTTTGAGAAGTCATGCGAGCGAAAACCCCTTCTGAATCTTGTGCCACAGCTACCCACATTGTGCTACCGGACGACACCAACACACTCGGCAACTTGATGGGTGGGCGCCTCATGTATTGGATGGATGTGATCTCTGCCGTGGCGGCCCATCGCCATTGTGGAAGGGTGGTAGTCACAGCAGCGGTCAACAGCATTTCGTTCAATCAACCCATCGGTCTGGGCGATTTTGTCACGTTGGAAGCCAACGTTTCTAGGGCCTTCGATTCCAGCATGGAAGTCTTCATCGAAGTATGGGTGGAGAACCACAAGACAACGGAAAAGATCAAGTGCAACGAGGCCATTTTCACCTTCGTGGCTGTTGACCAAGTAGGCAACACCATCGATGTTCCAGCGCTCACCCCCGAATCAGCCATCGAGAAAGAACGCTTCGATGGTGCCCTCCGCCGTCGTCAACTCAGCCTCATTCTCGCCGGTCGAATGAAACCAAAAGATGCTACTGAACTCAAGGCCATTTTTGAAGACCTAGCATAAACACTACCATGGCAACAAGTCACGAACAATTATTGGAAGCGCTCTCACATGTGGTAGAGCCGGAGTTGAATAAAGACATCGTAAGCTTAGGCTTGGTGAGTGAAATCCGAACGGAGGGAAATACCGTATCCTTCAAAGTGAAAGCGAGCAACCCCGCAATGCACTACAAGAAGCGCCTCGAGGAAGCGTGCATTCATCAGGTGCGTCGCTTTTTAGGTGCAGACGTGGCTGTACTGGTAGAGGTGGATGCACTCCCTAAAAGCGCCGATCGTCCGCAGGAGCAACGAAGGTTTTTACCATCCGTTAAAAAATTCATCGCCGTGGCGTCTGGGAAAGGGGGCGTTGGCAAGAGCACGGTTTGTGCAAACATCGCAGCTGGGTTGGCAGAGCGCGGATTCAAGGTTGCCCTCGTGGACGCAGATATCTACGGTCCTTCTATGCCCTTGATGTTTGATGTATTGAACGAAAAGCCTGCCTTGACCGGCACCGAACAGAACAACAAAATGCTTCCCGTAGAAAGCTACGGAGTGAAATTACTTTCCATCGGGTTCTTCGCTGAAACGAACCAAGCCATCGTATGGCGTGGGCCCATGGCCAGTAAGGCGCTCAAGCAAATGTTTGCCGACGTGGCTTGGGGAGACATTGATTACATGCTCATCGACCTGCCCCCTGGGACCGGAGATGTGCACTTGTCCTTGGTTCAGGACATCCCATTGGACGGAGTGGTCATTGTGAGCACGCCCCAAGACGTGGCCCTGGCCGACGCGCGAAAAGGTGTAGGCATGTTCACCTTGCCTGAAATCAACATTCCCGTCCTCGGAATTGTAGAAAACATGAGCTGGTTTACTCCAGAAGAATTGCCCGACAACCGGTACTACATATTCGGAAAGGACGGAGCCAAACGACTTGCCGAAGAACTTAAGGTCAAATTATTGGGCCAGATTCCTCTCGTACAGAGCATTCGAGAATCTGGGGATGTGGGTCGGCCGGCCGTCCTGCAAAAAGACACCGTGCAAGCTCAGGCATTCAATGCTTTGATCGATAACCTTCTGAAAGCCACGGAAGTTGCATAGCAGTTGTTACCTTTGAATGCGTTATGGAAAAAGACCTGATGGACAGAGTAGTGGAGGCCTTGGATGAGATTCGTCCCTTCCTCAATGCCGATGGCGGTGATTTAAACGTTGTCGAGATTACGCCTGACAACGTCCTAAGGATTGAATTTACTGGTGCTTGCAGCTCTTGCTCCATGAACAACATGACCTTCAAAAACGGCGTAGAGGACGCCATCAAGCGCCTCGTTCCGGAAATCAAAAGCGTGGATCCTGTCAATTTCGAATTGACGCACTGATTTTTATTTCTTTCCACCCAACCCTTCCTCTTTGCGTTGCGTGTACCCTTTCGAACGAGAGCTTTTTCAGTGCTTTCGAAAGGTAAATGATGATAGTAGGTTATAGCAAATCGACTGAAATTGCAACGCGCACGTCAAAAGATGCGTATTTAGTAGCATGCAAGTCCAATCCGAAATCTTGGCGCGGTGTCGCAAAAACGACCGCAAAGCTCACAATGAGCTGTATCGCCATTGTTTCGGATACCTCATGGCCATTTGCCTGAGGTATTGCAACAACCGCGAAGACGCTGAGGGCCTCTTGAATCAGGGATTCCTCAAGATCATCACCAACCTCGATAAGTACAACGAAGAAATTCCGTTCGGTTCCTGGATATCCAGGGTGATGGTAAATACCATCATTGACGAGTTTAGGAGGGACAAGAAGCGAAGAGAGCACATGTCAGGTGCCGACATCGACGAGATACCGCAGACCGGTGGCGTTGATTTCAATGAAGCAGCGCAGCACTTAGAGGCTGAGGAACTGAGAGAGATGATCAAGCGACTGCCCACGATGAGCCGAAAGGTGTTTAACCTCTACGCCATCGAAGGGTTCTCGCACAAAGAGATAGGCGATATGCTAGAGATCAGTGATGGAACGAGTAAATGGCACGTTTCATTCGCTAGGAAATCGCTGCAAGAAATGATAAAAAAGACCATGAAAAGAATGATGACGTTGACGTTATAAGCAGAATGAGCGAACAAAATCAAATAGACGACCTGTTTCGAGAGAAACTTAACGGGGTTCAAGCTGGAGGCTATTCCGATGCTGCTTGGGGCAACGCAAAGGCGCTGCTCGACAGTCATTTTCGATTCCTGTTCTTCAAAAAACTTCTTCTCTTCACTTTGCCCGTGGCTGCGCTTTTGGGAATCGTCTGGTTTAGCCTGCCCGGCGATATGGACAAGCATACTGTGTCCCCCATCCGGTCAGAGGTGGCCATTTCGGATTCAGTTCAAGCGCATGGCAAACCAAACATTCCTTCTTGGAACATATTCGACCGAAGCCTTGGCGAAACACCTTGGAAGGCTACAAGCGAAGAACACGATCTAGTAAACGCCCCGTCAACCCCTGTTGAGAAGCTTTCTTACGCCCCTTCTTCGCCAGATGGCGCCATCGAAGGACCTAATTCCGATCAACCATCGAATGCAAGCGTACGAGCCTTCGCGTCAAATTCATCCGAGGCACTGAAGAAATCTCCAGGTGGTATGCTCCCTTCGGAAAATACAATTCAACCTGAAGTAGGTGCTACTCAACCCGAAGCGCTGGTGGTTACTACCCCTTCTGCTCATCGACCGAGCAGTGCCGAGAACAGGATGGAATCTACCACTCGGCCGGTCCGAGCATTGCTTGATGAAATGCCAACGTTTGCTCTTGGAAGTCTCGGAGCAGGTGAAGGACCTAGTATTTTATCCCGTCAAAACCTTAAAAAGGAAGCACTAGAAAACAACGCGCCTGTCTTTGAACTCTCTGCGGGAATTGGGTTGCTCGCAGGTCAAGACCTTGACAACCCTATGCAACGTATGATCAAAGGAACCGTCCTCTCATTGCAAGGTCGCTACAGTTTTAATGAACGATTTTTTGCTTCTTCCGGAGTGATTTACAATCAGCGAGAGGCCATCATCGGAGGCTTTAGCGTTATTACTCAGAGTCAGAAATTACGATCCCGCTCAATGGGGTACTTAGATATTCCTTTAATGGTCGGCTATCGTTTCGGAGCGCGACACAGCATTTCATTTGGTATGGCGTTCAGCCCCTTGGTGAGGATGAAAGCTGAAGACGTCAGTCAAATTATATATGAAACTGAAACGGTTGTTATCGACAATAATGGTCCACGCTCAGGTTTTGCGAGTTTCGATGTCGCTGGATTACTGGGATATCGATTCCAGGTATCTTCTCGATGGTTTGTGGATGCACAGCTCCGATACGGACTTTTTGATCTGACCGATGATGCATTCTTCGACAAAGAAGAGAAGCATCACAACCACCAACTTCGCTTTGGCTTAAGCTACCGCTTCTTCAATCGGTAAAATGGATGTCTTTGACCATGAGCTGAAGGCTAGATTTACCTCGATAAACATTTTCTTCTAAGGTATAAGCGACGCTGAAGGTATCGGCCGCCTTGATTTGATCCACCATGTCACCCATTCCAAAGGCGATGCCGCTAAATTTTAGGCCTTTGTTCCCTTCCTGCTCTACCTCGAGTTTCAAGTGGGTGCCGTCTCCGACGCGTTTGCTATTGCCCGTATCTCGTACCTTATAGGTGGCAAAAACGGGTTTCATATTGCCCGGCCCAAAAGGTGCCATTCGGTCGATGGTCTTCAACAAGTTTTTGGTCAGTTCTACGAAATCCACTTCGAGGTCAATCTGTAGAGTAGGGATCAACTGATCCGGTTCAATGGTTTCTGCAACTACCGCCTCAAATCGTTTCTGAAACGCTTCAACATTCTTCAATGACAATGTCATTCCAGCAGCAGCAGGGTGGCCTCCAAAATTCTCTAACAACTCATGGCAACGCTCGATGGCTGCATGCACGTCATACCCGTTCACTGACCTCGCCGAACCGGAAGCTTTGCCGTTGGACTCTGTGAGGATAATAGTGGGTCTGTAAAAGTGATCCTGCACCCTTGATGCGGCGATGCCAACGACGCCTTTGTGCCAGTGTTTGGCAAACAAAACGGTCGACTTCGCATCGAGCATGGCTTGATCCGAGCGAATCATTTCCAGTGCTTCTTCCATGGTTTGCATATCCACCTCCCGTCGGTCGAGGTTGTTTTGGTTCACCGCCTCCGCTGGAAGCGCCGCTTGTTTTTGGGTACTGGCAGTCAACAATTCCACCGCAAGACTCCCGTGCTTCATTCTTCCGGCCGCATTGATGCGCGGACCAATTTTGAATACAAGGTCGCTGACCGTGAGGACTGGTTTGCTCAGCTTGCCATTTTCCGCCAACCCTGCTCCTTCTAACATTTCGGCAATTCCCGGACGCAGTACACGCTCCATTTGCTTAATGCCCCAATGGGTGA
>JAVKEP010000053.1:0-12915 GCA_040221375.1 Cryomorphaceae bacterium | reverse complement strand
AAGCGCCGGAACTCAAGTTCGATAACGTCGTTGGCCAAGAAGACCTGACCAGGTTCGACAAGCCGAAACACAGCAAAAACAAGCGGAGAAAGGGAGGCGGCAAGGGACGGTCTGAGAAGAAGGGATCTGGGCAAGGCGGTCAATCTCGAGGAGGGTCCGCTAAGGATAGCTCAGGCGGTGGCGGAAAACGCCCATTCAGAAGGAAAAAAAGCAAGCCAAAAGGCGGTGATTCATGACGCGGTTCTTTGCAGTCTACACCCTATTGATCATTGCACTCTCTTCATGTGGAGGCACGTACATGATCAATGAAACGCGCGAAATTCCCGGGGGAGATTGGGGTTTTGGAGAGCCAGTTTCCTTTTCGGTTGATGTGGATGATACACTTACCCCACACAACTTTTACATCTTGCTCAGGCATGGAGGGAACTACAATTACCAAAATGCAATCGTCATCGTCAAGAGCTATCTCCCGAATAACACGTTTGTCTCAGACACGATTGATTGCCCCCTCGCTGACCCCTCCGGAAAATGGTATGGCAGCGGCTTGGGTGACCTCATGGACAACAAGATCATGTTCAAAAGAAACGTTCAAATGCCCTTCGAGGGGACCTATAAATTCGAAATTCAACACGCCATGCGGCCAGACACCATTCACGAAGTTTATGATGTTGGGATCGCCATCGAAGCGGCGGTTGATTAATTTGCGGTGGTAGCGCTATTCGTATGAAGAAACTGATTCTTGGTCTTTGGTTGATTGTCCTTTTAGGATTGGTAGGCTTCTTTTCCACATTTTGGATGGCGGAACAAGGCTGGTTAGGAAACATGCCGACCATTGAAGACCTCCAAAACCCTAAGAGTGACCTTGCGAGTGAGATTTATAGCTCGGATGGAAAAGTGTTGGGAAAATACTTTTATCAAAACCGAACCAATGTCAGGTACAATGATCTTTCGCCACATCTGATCAATGCGTTGATAGCCACCGAGGATGAGCGTTACAGAGAACACCCGGGAATCGATTGGAAAGGAACGATCCGTGCGGTGGCCTATCTGGGAAGCCGCGGCGGCGCGAGTACGATCACGCAACAGTTGGCCAAAATGCTCTTTACGGAACGCAGGTCTACGAACAAGTTAAAGCGGGTAGTCCAAAAAATCCAGGAGTGGATCATTTCAGCAAAACTGGAACGCTACTATACCAAGGATGAAATCATCTCCATGTACTTTAACCGCTTTGACTTCGTCAACAACGCAGTAGGCGTCAAGTCGGCCGCTCAAGTGTATTTCAGCACATCCACCGACTCATTGCAAATTCATGAAGCGGCTATGTTGGTGGGCATGGCCAAAAACCCGTCGTTGTTTAACCCAATCCGCAGACCAGATACGACGTTGCACAGGAGAAATGTGGTTTTAGGTCAAATGATCCGCAACAATTACATTACAGAAGCAGCATACGACTCGATTTCCGCTCTACCATTGGGAATTAAATACCAGCAAGTGGATCACAGCGAGGGAATTGCTCCTTACTTCAGGGAGATATTGCGCGGAGAACTAAAGGAATTACTCAACCGAAAAGACCCCGAAACGGGCGAGTTCTTGATCGCGAAAGAAAACGGAGAATCGTACAATATTTACAGTGACGGGTTGCGGGTATTTACGTCCATCAACAGCAAGATGCAACAACACGCTGAGTGGGCTGTTCAGCAGTACCTAAAAGAGTACCTCCAACCGACATTTTCGTCGGAGTTGAAGCGGCGTTCAAATTTTCCTTTCGCCAGTCTTTCAGATAAACAGGTAGAGAGTGTTATGAATACGGCTCGCCGACGAACCAGGAGGTATCGGATTCTCACGGGAAAGGAATGCCATAATTGTCATCGCAGAGGCGATGTTGTCCAAAGAGAATCGGTGGACGGGGTCGACCATTGGGTATGTACGGCGGAGGACTGCGGCGAGATGAAACGGGTGATCCCGCAGGATTCGATCAACGTGGTATTCGACCAACCAGTAAAGATGCACGTGTTTTCTTGGCAAGGAGAGATCGACACTACTATGTCTCCTAATGACTCAATCCGTTACTACAAGAGCTTTTTACAAGCGGGCCTCATGAGCCTTGATCCGCACACGGGTCACATTAAGGCTTGGGTGGGCGGAATCGACCATAAGCATTTTGAGTACGACCACGTCTACCTTTCTAAGCGGCAGGTAGGATCTACGTTTAAGCCGTTTGTGTATGCCTTGGCCCTAGAGGCAGGCCTCTCTGCTTGTCATTTGGTGCCAAATATTCCGTACACATTTAAAAAAGGAGAGTTTGGCTTGCTCAAAGACTGGACCCCGAAGAATGAAGGAGACGATTATGGGTACGAGGTGACGTTGAAATACGGGCTTGCGAATTCAATGAATACGATAACGGCGTGGGTGATGAAGCGCTTTACTCCAGAAGCCGCGGTTGCTTATGCGCATAAGTGCGGAATTCGATCGCACATCGAGCCCGTTCCTTCGTTGGCTTTAGGCGTGGCCGATCTCAGCTTACACGAAATGGTTACCGCCTACTCCACGTTTGCGAATCGAGGCATGAGAATGGAGCCTGTTTACCTCCTGCGCGTAGAGGATAACGGTGGTACGGTAATTTATGAGTCTCAACAAGACATAGAGGAAGTAATGAGCGAGGAGCAAGCGTACAAGATGCTGGACATTATGATGGGCGTAACCGAGGGTGAGCTCGGGGGGCCGATTGACCCCGAGGTAGGAAGGCAGAGAAAAACAGGAACCGCCATGCGGATGCATTACGATGTTGAATCGCGCGGATATGACGGCATTCCGTGGGACATCAAAATAGCTGGAAAGACAGGAACAACGCAAGGAAACTCAGACGGGTGGTTCATGGGAATTGTTCCAGATTTGGTCACCGGTGTCTGGGTTGGCGCAGAAGATAGAAGCGTTCGCTTCACCCGAACCTCCTTGGGCCAAGGTGCCAATACTGCGTTGCCAATATGGTGCTACTACATGAAAAAGGTATGGGCGGACCCGAGCTTAGGAGTGAGCACTCGGCCGTTTGATGTACCCGAGACCCTCAAAAATGATAACTTCGACTGCACGAATGGATCATCCGGCCAAGAGCCATTTGATAGTGGTGATGTCGATGAGAAAGATCTATTTAACTAAAGACCGATGGCAATCAACAAAGTAGTTTCCGGGGCGAAAGCTGCGATCGATGGCATCAATGATGGCATGACGCTTATGTTTGGCGGGTTTGGCCTTTGTGGCATTCCTGAAAACTCGATTGCGGAAATTCGGAGGAGAGGCGTTAAAGACCTCACGTGCATTTCAAACAACGCAGGTGTGGACGGGTTTGGATTGGGCATTCTATTGGAGAACAGACAAATTCGTAAAATGATTTCTTCGTATGTGGGAGAGAACGACGAATTCGAGCGACAAATGTTGAGTGGCGAATTGAATGTTGAGTTGATTCCCCAAGGGACGCTAGCCGAGCGGTGCAGGGCGGCAGGAGCAGGAATACCAGCATTCTTCACCCCCGCTGGATACGGCACCGAAGTAGCCATCGGTAAGGAGGTGCGTTGGTTCAATGGGAAGCCGCATCTGTTGGAACATGCTTTCAACGCGTCATTTGCGTTTGTCAAGGCAATGAAGGGTGACACAGCGGGCAACCTGATGTTCAACGCCACGGCGCGCAACTTTAACCACGCTATGGCAATGGCGGGAAAAATTACGGTTGCGGAAGTGGAAGAGTTGGTTCCAGTAGGTGAACTGGACCCCAATGAAATCCACACTCCTGGGATCTTCGTTCAACGGATTTTTCAAGGAGAAAAATTTGAAAAGCGCATCGAGCAGCGTACGGTTCGGCCGCGTGGATAGATCGCACAAAGTGCTAGAAATGAGCTTAAATAAATGGGGTAAGCTATTCTACGATTCCGGGATCTTGATTATTTTGGTGCTCGCTTTTTTCCTGAGACTACTCGCCTTTCCATTCAGTGACACGGTCGATTCAGATGCAGTTTCGAGGGTGTTCATGGCGCATAATTGGGCCAATAACCCCGAATTCATTTCGCACGGAACGTGGCTTCCATTCCATCAGTATTTCAACGGAATTTTATTGTGGGTTTTTCCTTCGATTACCATTACACCGATCATTCTGAACATTGTTTTGGCCACAGCGACGGTGTGGGCCGTGTATCACTTCTCTGCACTACTGTTTGAAAGAAAGTACGCGTGGTTTCCAGCGCTGTTATTGGCCGTATCACCTATTTTTTTTCGAAACAGCTTGATGGCCATGGCCGAAATTCCCGGACTTTGCTTTGCAGCATTCGGGCTTTTGTTTGTAATGCGAAGCATAAAAAATCAATCCCTCAAGGATGCTGTAATTGCAGCCTTGTTTATGACGGTATCCAACGGCTTCCGATATGAATCGTGGGTGATTTCGGGGTTGTTATTTGTCATTCTCCTACTTTTTAGGCAATATAGAACAGCCCCAATCTATGCATTGATCGCTGTAGCGTTTCCAGCCTTTTGGATTTTAGGAAACTATTTGGAAGACGGAAACTATATGGCAGGAATTGAAGGCGCCAATTATTTCAACCTGGTCCTTGCTGGTGTAAATGAGGGGGTTACATTCTCAGACCGAATATCGCGCCTCTTGTTTTATCCTTATTCTTTATCCCTTTCTACAGGAGGTTGGGTCATACCATTACTGCTGATAGCTCTGTATCGGAAAGGAAAAACCCTTAGTCGCGAACATTGGGTCTGGGCCATCCCTTTTGTTTTTATGTTCATTTTGGTGACATACAAGGCCATCGATGGAACACTCCTACTCCAGCATCGATTTTCATCCACGCTATTGCTCCTGTTATTACCTTTTACGGCCCTCATTCCAACGCTCTTTGAAAACAGGCGGCCGGCCCTATTTATGTTAGCCGTC
The DNA here is from genome assembly GCA_040221375.1 of Cryomorphaceae bacterium. GTDB lineage: Bacteria > Bacteroidota > Bacteroidia > Flavobacteriales_G > Salibacteraceae > SHAN690. The sequence continues at coordinate 7,988 of JAVKEP010000053.1, read as the reverse complement.
GCTGCGCTTTCCATGCTTCCTTTATCGCACCACATGTCTAGGTATAATGTGGAACGTTGGTTTTCGCTAGCTCCAAAGCTTGAGAAGTCGTTCGGCTCGGTGCGCTATTTCAGGCAAGATCAAGCCGAGGCTGTTCCACGTTTGAAAGACGAGCGGCCTAGAGAAATTGTGAATCAGTTAAGATCAAGCGGCGGGAAGGAGTATGCGCTCATTCTAGATTTTACCGGATGGCAAGAAACGTACTATGTTGCACTAAACGTTGGCGTTGACCCCGGTCAAATTATGATTTTACCAGGCGCAAAGAACGAAGAAATAAACTGGGTTCGCGTGGAACAATTTCTAAAACGAACTCAAGGACTACCAGGGGTAATCTTGGTGAAAGATGGATCGAGTTTCGATCAATATTTGGATGAAAACGGCGCCATAAGAGATTTGATGTTGGTGGGTCCGGCATACGATTCTCTGGATAATCTGACGATACGAAGCTTTAAGAAATTACAGATCTGACAGCCCCGAGGGTTGTATTAATGGCTATGTCTATACATTTACAATATGGCACTGGATAAAAACGGAATTGCTCAACGGATTGCTCAAGAACTTAGGGATGGCTTTTACGTCAACCTTGGTATCGGCATTCCAACGCTCGTCGCGAATTACATTCCTGAGGGAATCGACGTCGAATTTCAAAGCGAGAATGGCATGCTCGGCATGGGCCCATTTCCCATTGAAGGGAACGAAGACGCCGACCTAATCAATGCCGGAAAACAGACGATTACAGCGCTTCCAGGGGCGGTGTTTTTTGATTCTTCTACCAGCTTTGCAATGATCAGAGGACAGCACGTTGACTTGACTGTATTGGGCGCAATGGAGGTCAGTGACCAAGGCGACATCGCCAATTGGAAAATTCCGGGACATATGGTCAAAGGCATGGGAGGGGCGATGGACTTGGTTGCGTCCGCGCAAAACATCATCGTGGCCATGATGCATACTAATAAGGCGGGTGTTTCCAAACTCTTGAGGCAATGTACGCTTCCCCTAACTGGTGTTAAATGCGTGACCCGGGTGGTATCTAACCTCGCGGTTTTGGACGTAACAGAACAAGGATTCAAGCTGGTTGAACGCGCTCCGGGCGTCAGTATAGAAGACATACAAAACGCAACCGAAGGAAGGTTGGTCGTGGAGGGGGATGTTCCCGAAATGAAGCTTTGATAGGAAGATGATCCTAGTAACCGGAGCAACGGGAATCGTAGGATCCCACATCGTATTGGCGCTTGTTCAACAGCAAGAGCCCGTGCGGATCTTACTCCGGTCTGAAGAGCACTTGTGGGTACTCGCCGACTTGCTTGAGTACCATGGCGTAGCCGCACAGCCCGAGATTGTGATTGGCGACATTGAGGATCCGATATCTTTAAACGACGCCTTTAACGGCTGCACCACCTGCTACCATGCGGCCGCACTCGTCTCTTTCAATGAGGCAGATGAGCGCTCCCTAGCAGAGGCCAACACCCAAGGAACCGAAAATGTGGTCAACGCCTGCCTTGCACACGGTTCGGAACTCTGTTTCATCAGCTCTACAGCATCGATTGGCGACCCGAACGTCGAGGGTGTCCGGAATGAGGAGTGCGAATGGGGAACGGACAAAGGAAAGGCAGCGTATACCCTGAGTAAGCGATACGCTGAGTTAGCGGTTTGTAGGGGGATAGAAGAAGGCTTAACAGCCGTTATTGTGAACCCAGGAATCGTCATTGGGCCAGGAAACTGGGGAAAGAGCAGCACGTCCATATTTCTCACAGGCATCAATGGAATGTCGTTATACCCACGAGGCAGTAATGGTTTTGTAGATGCTAGGGACATTGCAGAAATCTCATTGAGGATGATGCGAGATCCAGTCAACTACCGCGGGCAGCACTTGCTCATTGGTGAAAACCTGACGTTTAAAGAAATGTTCGCGTTACTCGCGTCGGCGGGAGGGGTCCGTGGTCCGCGCTTCGGCGTTGCAAATAGCCTAGTGAAGCCGTTAATTTCGATCCTGCGCACCCTTGAATTCTTTAGTTTGAACCCCCTGAAGATTAACGCCAACAGCTTGAGGTCCTCCATCGCAGAGAACCGCTACTCCAACAAGAAAGTCCTGGAGAGGGGCTTCACTTTTCGAACCATGCAGGAAGCGATCGCGTACACATTATCATTGTACCAACGACATCAAAACGACTAGAATCAACGTGATTTAGCGTCCGAAACGGCCTTTTTTTCTTCCATTTTCAACCGAGCCATTTGGGTGCTGAGTCGCTCCATGGCCATGTCATAAATGCCACTCATTTCTTCGAAGTCCTCGCCCCAAAATGCCAAGCTTTCCAGGAATCGTTCACGGTTAACCTGCGCGGTATCAAAATACTCGATGAAGCCGCGCTTTGCGTACACTTGAAGGTTTTCCTTTCTCACGTCGCGGTGCCTCATGGCTGCGTCTACAATGTGCACCTGGCTCAAGAAGTAAGCCATGCTGTCTTTTGATAGTACCGAAGACGGAACCTTTCTTGGAGGAGGAGTTTTTTGTCCACAGCCGAAGAACAACGCCATAATTAAGACTACCAATATTCTCATCGGTCAAAGGATATTGCTTCGCCTTTCACGGCCTCGTCAAAGCGGCCCCTGTCGTATGCGAGATGACCGCTGACAAAGGTTTTTACGATGCTTGAGCTGAAAATATGCCCTTCGAAGGGCGACCAGCCACATTTATAATGAAGCGACTCCTTGGTAACCGTGGTCGGGGTTGAGAGGTCAACTAGCACAAGGTCCGCATAATACCCCTTTCGGATAAACCCGCGCTTATGGATTTGAAAGCACTCGGCGACCGCGTGAGACATTTTCTCAGCAACGCGCTCAAGGGTAATTCTTCCTTCTTTCACAAAGTCCAACATTGCCACCAATGAATGCTGAATCAAGGGACCTCCTGAAGGCGCAGACCAGTAAGGGTTTGATTTTTCTTCAAGGGTGTGCGGGGCGTGATCCGTAGCAATTACATCAATTCGATTGTCGAGTACAGCTTCCCAAACACCCTCCCTGTCCGCCGCGGTTTTTACCGCAGGATTCCATTTTATGTGCGTGCCCTTGCTCAGGTAATCCTGATCGGTAAACCATAAGTGATGAATGCACGCCTCAGCAGTAATGCGTTTTTCTTTCAAGGGAATGTCGTTCCTAAAAAGCGCTGCTTCCTTGGCGGTTGAAATGTGGAGAATGTGGAGCCGCGTGTCGTGTTTTGTGGCGAGCTCAGCGGCCATGCAGGAGGATAAATAACACGCCTCAGCAGAGCGAATGAGTGGGTGGGCACTCATGGGCACCGCGTTTCCATACCGAGCTTTATAAACGGCTGAGTTGTCTCGAATGGTCTGCTCGTCCTCACAATGCGTTGCAATCAACATCCTTGATTTGGAAAAAATCCCTTCGAGCGTTTGTTGTTGATCCACGAGCATATCTCCCGTAGACGAGCCCATGAAAATCTTTATCCCGCACACGTGCTTAGGGTCCGTTGCGAGTACTTCATCCAAGTTGTGATTGGTCGCCCCGAAGAAGAAAGAGTGGTTCGCCATGGACACGTCGGCGGCGCGGTCAAATTTTTTGATCAGTTCGGCTTGCGTGGTGGTCTGTGGGTTGGTGTTAGGCATCTCCATAAAGGTGGTTGTGCCCCCCGCTACAGCAGCCCTTGCCTCGGTATAGATTTCCGCTTTGTGGGTCAACCCGGGCTCGCGAAAGTGAACCTGGTCATCAATGACGCCCGGCATGAGGGTTAGTCCGCTGGCATCAATGCGCTCCACCACTTCAGAGAATCCAGCAGGAATTGCGCCTTCGAACACTTCTTCTATGTGTTGACCATTGATTAAAACACTGCCAACAAAGCGCTTGCCCTCATTGACGATGGTCGCATTTTGTATCAGCCTTTTCATAGGATGAACCGCATCTGGAGTACCCCCCAGAATGCTTCTTTAAAAATTCCCGTGCTCATTTTAGAGGCCCCTAAAACCCGGTCGGTGAAGGTGATTGGGACTTCAATTAAGGAGTACTTCTGTCTCCATGCTCTGTATTTCATTTCGATTTGAAAGGCGTATCCAATGAACTTGACTTGATCGAGTGCAATCGACTCAAGAACGGGCCTTCTGTAGCATTTGAACCCCGCCGTTGTGTCTTTGATGTTCATCCACAGCACAAGTCTAACGTATACCGAGGCGAAATAGGACATGAGAATTCTACCCACGGGCCAATTGTCTACCTTTCCTCCCTTCACATAGCGCGATCCGATGGCTACATCGGCACCGCCTTCTTTGCAAGCAATGTAGAGACGAACCAGGTCGTCTGGGTTGTGTGAAAAGTCGCAATCCATTTCGAAGAAGAAATCGTAAGACCGCTCCAACCCCCATTTAAATCCGTGTATGTATGCGGTTCCCAAGCCCAACTTTCCCTTTCTTTCTTGGATGTGCAGACGACCAGGGAACTCTTCCATCAGCGACTTAACGATCGTCGCGGTGCCATCTGGCGAGCCGTCATCGACAATCAAAAGATGAAAATCTAACGGCAAGGAGAACACCTTACGAACCATGCGTTCGACGTTTTCTTTTTCGTTGTAGGTGGGTATGATGACTAGGGCTTCTGACACATCGATTCTTGAAGAAGGCGAATATACTTTGAAAATCAACAATTCTCCTTGAATGCTGGCCAGATTGGACCTCCTTTCACATTATTTAATGCATTTGATATCCGACGGCTTTCCAAGCGAAGCAGAAACGCAAACGTGAAATACACAAGCGCCGCACAATGTTTCGATAAAAGTGATATATTCATCCTCCAATAAAACATTTATACCTATGAAACATATTCTACCGTTTCTTTTAGCAGTGTTTTCTACAAGTCTTTTCGCACAGGTTGAGCTTTACTCACCTGTCAGCCCATCTACGGGGGCGTCTACGGCACAGGACTTTGAAGCTGCATACGACATTTACGACGCCCAAGGCGCCGATGACTTTATCGTTCCTTCGGGCGTTACTTGGTACCTGGATTCGATTGTGCTTCCTGGAACATACTCACCTACGGCAGCTACCACTTGTGGCATCCAGTTCAGCATTCACACAGACAACAGCGGTGAGCCGGGTACGGTGATTTTTGGCGATACCGTTAACAGTGATTTAGACGGGAATGGAGATGGAGACATTACCTACGTCTTTAGTACTCCGCTAGCTGTCAGTTCTGGGCACTATTGGCTGGTTGCCAATGGGCGAAAGAATTTTGCCGGAGGCGGCGGCCAATGGTACTGGGTGCGAGACGTAAATTCTACTGGGCATCCAGGCTTGTGGAGAAATCCCGGAAACGGCTTCGGCTCAGGCTGCACAGCTTGGGTTCCAATGTACAACTGCGCAGCGCTTTCGATTCCTGATTCGGGATGGGCTATGACCCTCTATGGTTGCTATGGTCCGATCAAGCCAGTGGGCACTGGATTCGATACGTTGCTGTGTGCTGGCGCGTTTAACAGCGTTACTTTAACAGGAGACACCATGGGTTCACAAGCAAATGTGACCTATCAGTGGAGCACAGGAGCGACGACCCAGAGCATTACAGTTACCGGCTCGGGCACCTATACCCTTTGGGCAGTAGACAGCATCACACAATGTGGCCGAGTAGCGAGCTATAATGTGGGAATTGGTTCTGTACCCGAGCCTGAGATTGATGACGACACATTGTGTGGTTCATCGTCCATTCCGGCGACTTGGGGACCGATCGGTGGCTGCCAAGATTGTGAGACTTCATGGAGCGACGGTTCTACAGGATCGTTCTTTTCATCGTTCAGCGATGGCTGGGTGGTTGTAACGGTTACCGACACAGTGAGCGGATGCTTCAGTGTGGACAGCGCTTATTTGACCGTTCTTTCAGCAGAAGCTACGATTGACCCAGGCTCGGTAATTGACTTGTGCGAGGGGACAACGACAACGGTGTCTGTGCAAGAAACGCTCAACAATTATGTTTGGGCATTTACATCGGATGGATCCAACTGGTCCTCACTTGGATCGAGTGCCACAGCTGAAGTAAGCGAAGGCGGTTTTGTTGCGATCTCAGGCTTCGATCAGAACGGATGTGAGGTATTTGACACTGCACAAGTCATCGAGCATCCTGCACCGAACCCAACCATCACAGCGACCTCACAATCGAATGGTGATGTGAAGCTAAAAGCAAGCGACGGGTTTGCTACGTACTTGTGGAGTGATGGAGGCGTTGGACAAACGAATACCGTTTCGCAGAACGGCATCTACACGGTAACCGTGACGGATGAATTCGGCTGCGAAGGCGTTACATTCTACAACGTGTTCAACGTAGGTGTCGCAGATCCAATTTCAAGTCAGTTGACGATGTATCCTAACCCCGCGAACGACCAGATTACCATCGAGTGGCCGGCGGAGTGGGTTGGAGAAGCGAGCGCTACCGTCTTTGATGTTCAAGGAAGGACACTTACTCAATTCAGCGCGACGAAGCAGGTACAGACGATTGACCTAGGCGCCTTGGCGGCAGGGCATTATGTAATGCAAATTCAATCGCCCGAAGGACTAGGGAAAACAAGCCTGATCATTACACGGTAATTTAAAACTATTCTATACCTACTACCTAAAGAGGTCGGCGATTTACTCGCCGGCCTCTTTTTTTTGTTGCCTGCCTTCAGCTAACTTTGACATATGCTGCAACGAATGCTTTTGACAACCGCACTCGCGCTCATGGTGGGCCATGGGTTTAGTCAAGTATTGTTGCTGGACCAAACGGCAGGTCAACAAGGAGCCTCAGTAGTAGCCCAAGATTTCGAAAACGCCTATCAAGCGTATTCTTCATTCGCTGCTGAAGACGTAGTCGTGCCGTCAGGGAGCAACTGGGTCGTCGACTCTGTTCTATTCATGGGTGAATACCAAACGCCCTCAGGAACGCCCAGTCCAGGTGCGGGAATAGTCATCTCGGTTCATATGGACAACGGCGGAATTCCGGGCGCAGTCGTTTTTTCGGATACGTTAGGCGCGAATGCTGACCCAGATTTCGATGGAAGCTTGAAATACACCTGGCAAGACGGTCTTACTTTAACCCAAGGAGTCTACTGGATTGTGGCCGCGGCACGCAAGGATTATGCGAGCACCCAAACACAATGGCAGTGGTTCAGTTCTAGTTCAACAGAGGGTGATACGGCACTTTGGATAAACCCGGGCGGCGGCTTTACCTTAAACAACTGCCCTACTTGGACCGAGGTTACAACGTGTTATGGCTCCACGTACCCCGGCATGAGTTTTCAACTTTATGGCTGCCCAGGATCAAAACCAGAATTGCTCAACCTGCCGTCAGACACAAGCTTTTGTTCGAGTCAATCGCTGGCTCTCATCGTTGGTTCTAACACTTCTTCAGCCCACTTTGCGTGGAGCAACGGGGATTTTGGAGACAGTACCACCTTTTTTGAAGGGGGCGTGTACGCTATCACCTTGACAGACACCGTTCTCGGATGCCAAGTGGTTGATAGTGTCACGATTGCCGAATTTGAAACGCCCGAGCTCGATGTTACGGACACCACCTTTTGCTTTGGCACTTCGGTGATCGTTTCGGCGAATAATTGCCCTCAATGTGCAAACACATGGAGCACAGGAGAAGTGACGGATTCAATCACAATTTCTGTTCCTGGGACATACTGGCTAAACGCAATCGACACCGCGAACGGCTGCGCGGCCAAGGACACGTTTCAGGTAGAGATGCTAGACGTAGATCCGATCCAATTTGAAGTCGATCCACCGTTTGGAATCTGTCCGATGGACTCGCTAGAATTGACCATATTGAATGACTACGCATCGATTACGTGGTCAACCGGGTCCACGAGCAATACTGAACAATTCACTGTCGGTGGGGAAGTCCATATTGCGGTTGTGGCTGACAACGGATGCACGCGTACCGACTCCATTTTGATCGTCGATTTTCCGGCGCCACAG
>JAVKEP010000052.1:0-7263 GCA_040221375.1 Cryomorphaceae bacterium | reverse complement strand
GAATCCGAATTCACGGTTCCCTGGATTTTGTATTCGTTCGTAAGAGCGTGGTTTCAAAGCATTCACCATTTCCAGAGCATTTTCCATCGGCTGGATGTCTCTTTTGAGCCTGCGGTCAGAGGTTGTATTGTACAAGACACCACCTACGCCGTTGCCAGTGATTCCTCCGATGATGGTATTGGTTCCATTTACGAATATGGCAAAAGAGTTTGCCGCACCGGGAAGAGTAGCCCCTGAAACCAACGCCAATATTCCACTGGTTATTCCTGTTTGGGTATTTTCAAAACGGGCCACGTAATTCCCATTGTCTACCACATCCAGCTTCCGAATGGGATTGGTGGTGCCAACGCCGAGGTTTCCACCAGGGCTGAGGAGGATATCACGCGAACCAGGGGTGAATATCTGCGCATAGTTCGAACCTGTGTTGTACATGATTTGGAGGTAGTTGGTTCCACTCGGACCGATGAACAAGTTAGGATTCGAACTGCCGATGATGTTCATTCGCGAATCTACTTCCATTGTGGCTCCGTACTGCAAATTGGTAGTGTTCACCCTTAAGCTCGATACCCTCGCGGCTCCGTTCACGTCGAGGGTGTAGGAAGGCGAGATGGTGTTGATTCCGACGTTTCCATTGGATTGCAGCACAGAAAGCCTGGCGATCCCACCGTCGTCCCAAAGGGCAGTGTAGGTAGAGCCTGAACCGAGGAAAGCTGAACCTGTGGCATCGCCGAATTGAAGGGCGGCCGTTCCAGCAGTGGTAGTGTTTGCGGTCAATACCGTGAGCTTATTGCCCGGGGAGGTGGTGCCAATGCCTACATCGCCAGCATTGGTAATGGTCATTCGTGCTATCGGTGAGGAGGTACCATCAGCCGAAGTTTCAAAAAGCAATCGAGTTGGTAAATCACCTGTGCCAGTCGCACCCTCTACTTGGGCCCTGATCCGCGCACCGTTTTCGTGACTACTTCCGGTATAACCACTGAACTGGATAATGCCCAAGAAGTCATTGTTGGCCACTGCTGATTGTCCAGTTCTGGAGCGTCTGAAGTTAACGATCGGACTTGAAGTGGTGTTTTGATTTGTTAAGGTCAATGTGGTATTAGTGGCTGTATTTAAAAGCTCTAGTTGACTTATCGGAGAGGTCGTCCCAATGCCAACATTACCAGTGGTGATGAGCGTACCGTTGATCTTTACGGAGTCTCCTGAAAAGTCACCGTAGATGAGCGGCGTACTTGAAGCCGAATTCTCGATGTACAGTTTATTGCTTCCAGTTTCATTATAGCCTGCTCGATAGCCGATGAAAATATTGCCACTCTTGGAGTGCGGCGCTGAGCCATAACCTGTCTCAAAACCGACCATTGTGTTGTTATTGCCTCCATTGCCGTAGTAGTTAGCATTCGTGCCTATGAGCGTGTTGTTGTTGGAAGCTGTGTTTAGAATTCCTGCCCTCCAACCTACGGCAGTATTGCCTGTTCCAGTGGAGTTACTATACAAGGCAGACTCACCGATGGCGACATTTCCAAAAACGTTGCCACCTATCCGAGCCGCATAACGCCCAATGGCTACGTTATTCGTTCCCGTATTGGATTCCATTGCGCGATCACCTATTGCTACGTTGAGGTTGCTGCCAGCATTGTCATTGTTTCCAGCATTCTCACCCAGATAAACACTTCCGCCGGTATTCACGAAATCTATCCTTCGGTCATGCATGCGAAACATTTCCGTACCTCCAATGTCAAATCGAATGATGTCTTCGTTCGTAGATTCCTCTACTTGTACCTTGGTATTGCCATCTGCGTCAGAGATCCGCGATGAATCCGTCAATGAAAAGATTAAGTTGGCAACGGATGTACTGTCGAGCAAATGCATCCACGCACCAGCCGTTCCATTATAAGTGTACAAACCCTTGTTTCCGTCGGTTTGATATACCATCAGGCCATCGGCAGGGTTGGAAATGGCAATTAATTGTGTCAGCGTCATCCTCGGAATGAGCATGCCCCGATTGGAGCTGCTTACATCGAGCATGGCACTGGTGTCAGGCTTAGCACCATCTGAATTGATGCTCATGCTCTGGGCTATGCTTTCCTGCTGGCATAACAACACGATAAGCAATGCCATGGAAAGCTGAATTGATTTGCGGAGTTTGTTATGTGAAGAAGTGCTGATCATTAATTAAAAGTTGGATGGACGGAATTATATGCTTGAGACTCCATGTTTACGAAAAAAACGGTCACTCCGCTGCTCAGAGCTGAAGCAGGCTTGGTGACCGTGATTTGATCCGAGCCAGCATTATAAGCTATGGTAGGAATGGCTAGATATGTTCCGCTGGTTGTGAAAGATGTGACGAGGTGGAAATACACGTCGTCTGCGAGGTTAGGCTTGCTAACGACCCATGTGGCTCCACATTGTTCGGTGCCGGATTGACCTGTTACTCTTATCTCGGCATTCCAGTAATCTCCGAGTGCGCCGCTCACGTCTATTACGACTACGGTTCCTAGCGCGTTGGACACGCCGGGTAAAAAAGTACCGCTTTCATACCGGGTGGTTGAGAGGATGGCTGGACCTTCGACGTGTAATTTTTCGTCGGGACTCATTGTTCCTATGCCAACGTCACCTGCATTGGTAATGGTCATTACATCCGTTGCATCATCCCTTAGCCTAAGTCCTTGCGTAGCGTCTTGATACATGTACCAATCGTTGCCTATGTTGTCTTTAAGATTCAATCCACCAAAAAAGTCGCCAACGTTATTTTCTATACTCAACGAAGCGTTGGGGGAAATGCCCCCGATGGACAATCGATCTCCGACAAATGCGCGTTGAGCGGTATAGACGCCCCAAGTAGTTCCAGTAGAATCTTTGAAGCCAAGGGCCCCCCAGTACGAAGCGCTTTGATCCGAACCGATGACTCCGGCAGATAGGTTATAATCATTGTAGTTATAGCCTGCTAGTCCTGCGGTATAGTTGTTTCCCCAGAACGAATAACCTTTGATCGCGGCGTCAATTCCTCCTTCAAACCATCCGGAACCACCATTCGTATCAACAACAGAGCCACCTCGATAGCCATAGATAGTCGATTGATCCGGTCCGAAATCTCCTGTTGTTACGTCTGCAACGCGCGCAACTGACAGACGGCTGTTGCTGTCTAAGGTAGCATTGACAACCAGATAGTCATCGATGTTCGCACTGGCATTGGTGTACATCCCCCATCGGTACGACGATGCATCCTTAAAAGCCAAAGCACCCATGGTAACTGCGCTTGGACTCGAACCGATTACCCCCGCCGAGAGTTCATAATCCATATAGTTATACCCTGCCACCCCAGCGGTATAGTTGTTGCCCCAATAGGAGTAGCCTTTGACCCCCGCATCTACACCATTTTCAGCCCAAGAGGTGCCGCCTGAAGTGTTAGTATTCGTCCCGCCACGGTAGCCGTAGATAGTGGAATGCCCGGCACCGAAATCGGTTGAGTCGATAGCAGATCTGAAAACTGTTAGCCGCGCGTTGTTCGAGCTCAATTGATTGACACCTACTCGGCCATTGGTTGACATGGCCAAGTTAAATTGGTTTTTCCAAGTCTGCCCATCGTTGAGCAAACTACCGAAGTAGAGTTCCTCTCCATCGAATCCAAGACTCATCAGCTTATTCGAGTCAGAATGGGATTGATTTTCTAAGTAGATACGCGGGTTGTACTTGGATGTCACCAACATTCCAGTTCCGAACGAGGCATTGACCGACAAATTGGAGGTAGTATCCTTGATGTGCAAAACATAGTCACCAATACTGTCCCCAATAACTACGGTATCCAGATTGACAATGCCATTTCCACCTGCGTCATTTCCAAGATTCAGCACGGAATCAAGGCCATAGCTGCCAAGGCTATCGATCAAAAGTTTGATCTCCGTACTATCCAAGATGTGATCCCATGCAGAGAAAGCCGTATCGTAGATGTAGAGCCCACGAAGAAGGTCCTTTTGGAAAACCATCAGTCCTTGGGCTGGATTGGCAATGGCCATTCGTTGTGCCTTTGTCAACCGAGGCATTAAAAATCCGCGTGTCGAACTAGTGACATCCAACATTGCCGAGCTATCTGGTTTATTGCCTTGAGCGCCAATGCTCATGCTCTGGCTAAATCCAGTCAGCCCTACCATCCAGAATAACAGGGCACACGCAACCATTCGTAGCTCAATGGAGCGATGAAGTTGCAATCCTGGGGTATGTTGAATAATGAGCTTCATTGGAATCATCCTTCAATTAGTTACGGATACGAACTACACAGCGGTATTGAACGGTGTTGCTCGGTGATATGGGATCGTCGGCAGCTACGGTTTGTCTTTCGTCTGCCGTAGATGCTCCTGAGCCACCTCCAACAATGGAAGCATTGTTTTGACTCGCTTGATCGATCCATTCCCAGGCATTGGTTCCGGCCCAATCAACGCCGCCGACTTGGGTACCCACATACCATTCTGACCAACTTGGTAGTTTCGCGTCGTACGATGCGCAAGTATCTGCCGCTTCAAACCAATTGTCTCCTGTGCGTGCGGTAGTTTCAATGCAGAAACTTCCGTTGGCCGAAGCATATCCTGAAGGACAAGGTGACTTTACCTCAGCCGTCCATTCTAATCGCCCAAGGGCGTTGTTGTAGGCCATGACTTGACCGTTTGTAGGAGCTGTATCCGGAAGGATGAGCTTGTACGGGCCAATTACGGAATCAGGGATTGAAATCCCTATGCGATTACCATTGGCGGGTGATTCAAACGCCATTACGGGAGCACCGAAGCTGGCGTCACCTGAACGCGCAAAAATTGCTAAGCTATCGCTGTAGGTTACAATATCAACAGCGGCTTCGGGTGAGTCTTCATTGATGCCTATGCCTGCATCCTTGAATCTGAACGAGGGATGAGCTCCCGAAAATGACGAGCCAGCTGCAGCGGAGTCTATCGTATAAAGGTAGAAAGCATCTTGAGTAAGTGCTATGAAAGAAGCCGGTCCATCGTGGGTGTTTTGCATATTGTTATTCAAGTTGTGAGAAATCACAATTCCCGAGTCACTTCCTGGATCGAGGTACCTGAATAAATGAGCATCTATTCCAAATTGAAGGTCGGATTCAGGATTGTCAGTGCCGATTCCGATTGCACCTTGGTTATAAAGTGTACCGTGCTTGCCATAAAAAGAATACTCTGTACTCCCTTGGTCACTCGGGTCACTGACTATCGCGAACGAGGTGTCAGTCCCTGCGTTGTCTGCCGTTACATATAATCCCACGGTCGTACCTTCAGTGGCCACGCCTACGTGAATTCCTAATTTAGAACCGTCTACGGTCAACTGCCCACCCCAAGGTTGAGGCGCAATCCCTATGCCCACTGAATCCCAAAATACACTGTTCCCGCTGACATCCAAGGCACCCACTGGTGTATTGGTTCCAATGCCGATGGAATCGGAGAGGTTGTAGACGTAGTTGCCTAGGGTATCCCAATCTGAGTCGCCGGCAGTACCAAAACTGAGGTTGCCCGAACCATCCGTCACTATAACCTGGCCAGCCGTACCGTCACTATTGGGGTAGATAAGTGTATCTCCCAACAACCCATTCGTCTTGAAGGTGCCATTCACTTGAAGGATGTCCAACGCAAAATCACCAGAAATCAAGGATGAGTCTGTATTGGAATTGTCGATCATCAATCGGTTGGATGACACGGAATCGAGCTGTCCCGCCCGGTTACCGATGAACACATTGCCATTCCCTTTGCTCTGTTCTCCGCTCAAGTAACCAATGGCTGTATTCTGAGAAATGCTGTTTCCGGATACGCCAAAAAGCGCTCCTGCACCAACGGCCGTATTTTCGCTGCCGCTTTGATTTTGAAAAAGTGCATCCGCACCAATGGCAACGTTGTTCCAACCAGATTGGTTTTGATTCATGGATGCTCGACCAAAGGCGGTATTTATATTTCCACCTACGTTTTGGTTCATGCTGAGGGCGCCTACAGCAGTATTCAAAATTCCACCTTGGTTCAGCGCCAAGGCGCTGCTACCCAGTGCTATGTTTTCAAATCCTGTTGTATTGGCTCCTAAGGCATTTACTCCAATTCCGATGTTGTTGATATTGGTATTGTTCGCACCGGTAGCAGCATCGCCTATGAAAATGCTGGACTGGTCGCCCATCACAATGCGATCTTGATAAAAGATGTAGGAAATAGAATCATTGACCGCGATGTCAACCTGACCAAGCGTGGACGTACTGACATAAGTAGATGAATCACCGCTGCGAATAATGGGCAATGTATCGGCAGCAAACAGCGTCGCTGGATCCACAAAACTCAATTGACCGGCTCCGTCCGTGACTAATACGTCGTCATTGTTGCCATCTGAAGTCGGAAAGGAGTAAGCACTGTTGATATTCAAAGCTTGGACCCTCGCACCCCCAAAAACATCGAGCAAGGAGTCGGGGTTCGGTGTGACGCCTAAACCCAGACGGCCATTGTTGTCGAGTAACATTTCAGATGCGCCGCCATTGGTTTCAAAGACGATTTGACCCGAACTTCTAACGAAAGCAGAATCTCCGTAAAAATCAGAACCAAATTGGGCATTGTTCTGCGGGGTTTGGGTTTCGATTTTTGCGCTGTAGGTCGGACCACCATCATCGGAAATGAGTCGAACATAACTTCCTGGGGTAGGATCAACGACCTCGAACCCTCCGCCATAGGAAGAAACTCGAACAAATTCTAGAGGGTCTGTTTGAAATAATGCCGCACCATCCACGGATAAGCGAAATGAAGGGCTTGGTGAAAGACCGATCCCAACATTTCCGCCAGTATCAATCCGAATGCCTTCATCATCGCCATCCCCTGAAAGGTACAATCCATTGAGGTTGAGGTTAGAGTCGAGAACGTGATCTCCCAAATTGTCGCCAACCGTCAAGGGGATTTCCCACGTGGTTGCACCCTCTACGATGAATAGAGTGTCGTTTAGCTCATAACTGCTCGTGATTAATTCATTGGTAGTATCAGTATCTAGATCATTGAGAACATGCGCCTGAATGGCGTTGGAGGATGAGTCGATTCGGATATCGAGGTCTTGGATGCTGTCTTGATTGATTTGAATTTGTGCATCTAAGCTCAGAATGTTGGCTGTGTTGATCGATACATTGGTCGCAACCACATCGATGGAATCAGCGTTGGCCTGAATGTTCGTCACGTTGGTTGCGATGTCCGTTGTGTTCGTAGCCACGTTAGTCGCCACCACATCAATGGAATCAGCGTTGGCCTGAATGTT
>JAVKEP010000051.1:0-1148 GCA_040221375.1 Cryomorphaceae bacterium | reverse complement strand
CTACAGCGGATTCATCTACGTATTCGATGCTAGCTCTTCTCCTTACTTGACTTCTACGAGTACTGTAAACTGGAACTTTGGTGCTGGAGCAACTCCTGCTACTTCTACCAATGTGATGGAAACGGTGGTTTACCCATGGTCTAGCCCATCCAACCCAGCTTCTTACTCTGTGAGCTTAGAGATCAACAATGGTTGCGGTGTGGACATTGCTACCAAGATTGTTGCTCCTGACTTGATCGGAATCGCTGATCTAGTAGCTGGAGAGTTTGCCATCTTCCCTAACCCTGCAAACGATGTAGTAACCATCGCGACCAAGGACGTTGATGCAGGAAATATCCTCATCCTCGACATGAGTGGAAGAACCGTAGCTCAGGCTGCGATGAGCGCTGGAAGCAACAACCACGAAATCAACGTTGCTGGCCTTGCGGCTGGTGCGTACATCGTGAAGGTTGTGACCGACGCTGATTCACAAATGAAGCAGTTGATCGTACGATAATCAACTTCATCATAGTTCTATAAAAAGCGCCCCAAATGGGGCGCTTTTTTATTATCCACTTTCGTAAACTGTTAGATATCCTAAACACATACATTTCGACCAATCATCATTTTTTTACGACAAACATCCATTTATATGGAATAAATCGTAACTTAGCTCAAACTTCACCGCCATGCAAAACGTATTTGATACCTTACTAGAGACCTTCCCCTTCCTAAGTTCATTTGGTCCAGGAATTTTGATTCCACTTGGATCTTTTGCCGTGGTTGGAATACTCGCACAATGGTCGCTGTACGACAAGTGTGGTCTTCCGGGGATTGATTGCGTAATTCCAGTTAAGAATGTGATCACCTTCTTAAAGATCGTTGGCAGACCGGCTTCCCACAGCTTGATGGTAATGATTCCTCCACCCATCATCCTCTTGGTCTTGATGTACGTTGACAACACTGGAGTCGCTTATGGTATAGCCGGCGTACTCGGTGCAATTTGGGCCTTGTTTATGACCAAGGTTTACATTGAGCTTTGCCAGAGCTTTGGCCACTTTAAACTCATCGACTACGCCTTGGTTACTTTATTCAACGGTTTCTACGTCCTTCATTTAGGTCTTTCGTATTCAGAAAATTACAAAGGGCCTGTATATGGCAAGAAAACC
>JAVKEP010000050.1:0-25769 GCA_040221375.1 Cryomorphaceae bacterium | reverse complement strand
ATATGGCAAGAAAACCGACAAAGAGGATAAAGAAAAACTTGAGGGTCAGCTCGTCTGAACCTTTACAAAATCTTTAGCGTGTTCGAGGGCTCTGTCGAGCCCTTGCTTGTTTTTACCCCCCGCCATTGCTAAAAATTTCTGCCCGCCACCCCCGCCTTGGATATGAGGGGCCAACTCCCGTATGATCTTTGAAGCATCTACTTCTTTGGCATTTACCAGTTCTTTGCTCACACCTACTACGATGAACGGCTTTTCTTCGAACTCGCCCACCACGATCGCCAATAGATCATTGTGGCTTAACGTCAAGCCGTAAACGGCATCTTTGACGGTTTTACCGTCTACTCCTACTACTTTCTTTACGAGCGATGCTTGGCTGCCGTCTTTTTCGACGCCTGCCTCCAATTCTGCCTTGAGCAGCTGCTTCCCTTTCTCTAAAAAGCCATCCAACCTAGTGTTCAACAATTTGATGTCCGCTTGGAGCTTCTCAATGCAACTGAGCGTATCCTTCGGATGTCCCAACTCGTTCTCAATGGAATCCAAGAGCGACAACTTACGGTCTACGTACGCTTGATAAGCCTTCCCAGTCAACGCTTCTACGCGACGCACTCCACTGGCAATGCTCGATTCAGATAAAAGTTTGAATCCACCAATTTCCTGGGTTTGTGCCACGTGAGTACCACCGCAGAGCTCAATGGAAGAACCAAACTGAACCACGCGCACGCGGTCGCCGTACTTCTCACCAAAAAGCGCCATCGCCCCCAACGCTTTGGCTTCCGAGATGTCCATTTCTCGGATATCAGCCCGGTAATCGTCCGCAATCATTTGCCTTACTTGCGTTTCCAAGGCATCGAGTTGATCTTGCGAGATCTTCTCAAAGTGAGAAAAGTCGAATCGAAGCTTGTCTGGTGCTACCAACGAACCCCGTTGCTCCACGTGGTTCCCCAATGCAGTTCGCAGGGCGTGGTGAAGCAAGTGCGTAGCCGTATGGTTCTTCTTCGTCTCAGCGCGATGGATGGGATCCACCTTCGCCAACACTTCCCCGGACAGCTCCTGAGGTAGCTTTTCCGCGAAATGGACGATCTCGTTATTTTCTTTCTTAGTATCCATAATGCGGAGCACTTCCCCTTCAATCGCAATCGTTCCTTTGTCCCCCACCTGGCCTCCGCTTTCCGCATAAAACGGCGTTTTCTTGAGTACAATCTGAACGATTTCCTTTCCTTTCAATGTGGCTATCCGATGCTTTGCGATGGTAGTTTTCACTTCTAAGGCATCATACCCGACGAATTCGGAGTTCGATCCGTCATCCAGAATGGTCCAATCTCCAAAGGAAGTCTTGGAGGCATTTCTAGACCGGTCCTTTTGTTTCTTCAATTCGGCTTCAAAACCGGGCATGTCGACCCTCCATCCCTTCTCCTCTGCGATGAGGTTCGTCAGGTCTATGGGAAATCCAAATGTATCGTACAATTCAAAGGCTACCGGCCCTTCTACGACGCTTTTCGAATCAGCTTCAAAGAGTGAATTCAATCGATCCAATCCCCTCTCAAGTGTCGCCAAAAACGTGTTCTCCTCTTCTCGGATTACCTTTTGAATCAGATCGCGTCCCCGTTTCAGCTCGGCGTATTCCTC
This sequence comes from Cryomorphaceae bacterium, assembly GCA_040221375.1. Lineage (GTDB taxonomy): Bacteria > Bacteroidota > Bacteroidia > Flavobacteriales_G > Salibacteraceae > SHAN690. The sequence continues at coordinate 24,143 of JAVKEP010000050.1, read as the reverse complement.
ACCCATCTCGTCGATCAATGTGCCAGCCACGATATAAATGAACGGCTCCGACTTATTTAACTGACTAAACCCATACCGTATTGCCCGTCTTAAGACCCTGCGCACGACGTAACCTGCACCCGTATTTGACGGAAGTTGTCCATCAGCAATGCAAAACGCAATGGCCCTAATGTGGTCTGCAATCACCCGGAACGCTACGTCTGGTAATTCGGCACTTCCGTTGTATTTCAAGCCACTCTCCTTGGCGATGCTCGCAATCAGAGATTGAAATAGATCAATGTCATAGTTTGAATCCACGCCCTGAAGTACGCGGACCAAACGCTCTAAGCCCATCCCCGTATCGATGTGCTTTTCTTTTAGGGCCTTGAGTTCTCCATTCTCGAGGCGATTGAATTGCATGAAAACCAAATTCCAAATTTCGATTACCGCCGGGTCGTCCTGGTTAACAAGCGTTCTCCCATCGGTCTTTGCCCTCTCAGCATCTGGCCTCAGGTCTACATGAATTTCTGAACAAGGACCACAAGGCCCGGTTTCTCCCATCTCCCAAAAGTTGTCCTTGCGGCCAAAGGGTAATATTCGATCTTGGGCTATGTGGCGTTTCCAAAATACTTGCGCCTCTTCATCCAACCCCAGGTCGAGCTCGTCATCACCTCCAAATACGGTGATGTAGATCCTGTCTTTATCCAAGCCATATACATTGACCAGCAAATCCCATGCTCGGTCAATCGCCTCCTGCTTAAAATAGTCTCCAAACGACCAATTGCCGAGCATTTCGAACATGGTATGGTGGTAGTGGTCCCGACCTACTTCTTCCAGGTCGTTGTGCTTTCCGGAAACACGCAGGCATTTTTGAGCATCTGCAACTCTTTTCTGCTGGGCCTCCTCATTTCCGACGAAAATGCTCTTAAACTGATTCATTCCAGCATTCGTAAACATCAAGGTGGGGTCATCTTTGATGACAATAGGAGCGGAGTCTACAACGGTGTGCCCGTGCTTCTGAAAGTACTCTAAAAACGTCCTTCTAACCTTATTCGTCGTCCACTCCATGTCTGTTAATTTCGCTGAAATTCACCCTTAAAAGGATGCAAAAGTAGCGGTTGTCCTATTTTTGCAACTTATATTTTTCCGCACTTGGCCAAAGTACGCTATCAATACAACGACAGCACGCTCAGTTATGAGAAGGTGAAAGTCTCCACGGGACAGCGAATGATCCGTGCCGTGATTTTCGTATTGGCGTCCCTGTTTTTTGCTGGCGGCATCTACATTGTTTTCGAAACGATCTACGATTCGCCAAAAGATCGTCAGCTCAAAGCAGAGAATCAAGAACTGATGTTACAGCTTGAATTGCTCGGTAAACGAGTAGATCAAATGAGCATCATCCTCGCTGACCTGGAGAACCGAGATGACAACATCTATCGAGCGGTATTCGAGGTAGAGCCGATTCCCGCCAATTTGAGAAGGGCTGGAATAGGCGGTGTGAATCGTTACAAGAACTTAGAAAAGTTCAAAGGAAGCGCTGACATTGTTATTGCCACAACCAAGAAACTCGACCGTCTAGCTAAACAGCTTTACATTCAGTCGAAATCGTTTGACGAAATCTACAGCCTGGCCAAACAAAAGGAAGAAATGCTAGCGAGCATACCCGCGATTCAGCCCATTTCCAACAAGGACTTGACTCGACTGGCCAGTGGATTCGGGATGCGGATTGACCCACACTACAAGACGCCAGCGTTCCACGAAGGAATGGACTTTACCGCCCCTACAGGCACCCCGATTTACGCTACAGGTAACGGCACCATCATCCGGGCCGACCGCAAGGCTAGAGGGTATGGAAATCACGTCCGGGTTGACCACGGCTTTGGCTACGTAACCCTCTATGCGCATATGAGCGAAATAGCTGTGAAACCTGGGCAAGAGGTCCTCCGCGGCGAGATCATTGGGTACGTTGGAAATACAGGTAAATCGAGTGGACCTCACTTGCATTATGAAGTTCATAAGAATGATCGGCCTGTAAACCCAATCAATTTTTACTTTAGTGACCTTACGCCAGAAGAGTTTGACATGATGATTCAACTGGCCTCGCAGGAAAACCAATCATTCGACTGATCTTAGCACCATGGCATTCAAGGAGAAAGAATCGTTCAAGCTGTATTACTCCATAGGAGAGGTAGCAGAAATTTTGAATGTAAACGCCTCCTTACTCCGCTTTTGGGAAAAGGAATTCGATCTCGTCAAGCCGCAGAAGAACGCAAAAGGAAATCGGATCTACAAAGAGCAGGATGTAAAAAATTTGAAGCTCATTCACCACTTGGTGAAAGACCGTGGTTTTACGCTCGATGGTGCCAAGAAGAAGATCAAAGACCAACACAAGGCGTTGCTCGAAAAGTCAGAGATGATCGAGTCGTTGAAACATGTGAAAGACATGCTCCTCGACTTGAAAGAATCGCTCTAAGTCAGTACGCTTTGTTCGGCACCAAGTAATTGGAAACATAGTCCCTCACACCTTCCTCTAAGTCCGTCATCGGCTTTTTATAGCCAGCTCCACGCAACTTCGACATATCGGCCTCGGTAAAATACTGGTACTTATCTCTTATGTCCGATGGGGTATCGATGAACGAAACTTGAGCTTCCTTTCCCATTGCGTTGAAGACGGCGTGTACCAGGTCTAAGAAGGTTCTGGCCTTGCCGGTTCCCAAGTTATAGAGTCCGTTAGGAGGCAATTCGTTCATCAAAAAATCAATCACGCTGATCACGTCTTTTACGTACACAAAATCGCGCAATTGTTCGCCGTCTTTGTAGGCTTGATTGTGAGATCGAAAGAGTTTCATTGAACCCTTTTCTCGGATCTGATGGTAGGCGTGAAAAATCACTGAAGCCATTCTCCCTTTGTGGTACTCGTTGGGTCCATACACATTGAAAAACTTGAGTCCGTACCAGTGCGGTGGGCATTCCGACTGCGCGAGCGCCCATTTATCAAATTCGTTCTTCGAAATGCCATAGGGATTCAGCGGACTAAGTTTGTCAACCCATTCATGTCCGTCAGCGTATCCGTGCTCACCTCCGCCGTATGTAGCGGCCGATGAGGCGTAGATCAGCGGGATCCTTCGCTGGGTGCACAAGCTCCATAGTTGCTTGGTATAGGATACGTTTAGCCGTTCGAGCAAGGCATAATCGGATTCTGTGGTATCGGTCCGAGCCCCGATGTGGATTACCGCTGTAATGTCCTTCCGGTCCTCGGCCCAATCGAAAAACAAATCGCGTTCTACGTGACTTGTTCCTTCGAGGGCATCTAGATTTCCCTGCTTGGAGTCGTGCGAAAAGTCATCCACTAGGGCGATCTCTTCCCCACGTTGCTTCCACTCCTTGGCCACACAGCTGCCGATGAATCCCGCAGCACCAGTAATCACTATCATTTTAATCCCTTTGAAAGGCAAAGGTATTCAATGATTATTGCACCCTATCTTTGCGGCCAATTTTGAACGATGTCGAAAACGATGTACATCACGAGACGCGAGCGGTTTTCAGCCGCACATAAATTATCGAAAGCAGATTGGAGCGACGAAAAGAACCTAGCGGTTTTTGGGAAATGCGCCAACCCAAACTGGCACGGTCACAACTACGAACTCTTCGTCACGGTTAAAGGCGAAGTCAATGCTGAGACAGGTTTCGTAATGGACCTGAAACTTCTGAGCGATCTCATTAAGGAGCGGGTCATTCAATACCTCGATCACAAGAACATCAATTTGGATACGCCATTCATGGCGGGCAAAATGACGTCTACCGAAAACATTTGCATCGCCATCTGGGAAGAATTGGCAGGGCCGATAAAGGAAAACGGCGCTTCATTGCACTACATAAAGCTGCAAGAGACCGAAAATAACTACGTTGAGTATTATGGCTGAAGAAGCGAGTTTAGGAAAGGGATACGAGCGCACCGATGCGTACAATGAGGAGCATTTGGAAGCACTCCAAGCAGGTTTCGCATCCATCATTCAAAACCTAGGAGAGGATTTGAGCCGTGAAGGCTTGGAAAAGACTCCCGAGCGCGCGGCTAAAGCCATCCAATTCCTCACGCAAGGCTACGAGCAAAATGCACATGCCATCTTAGCTTCTGCGCTCTTCCAGGAAGAGCATCAGCAAATGGTGTTGGTAAAGAACATCGAAATGTACTCGCTGTGCGAACACCACATGCTGCCCTTCTTCGGCAAGGCACACATTGCGTACATTCCAAATGGGCAAATCGTGGGGTTGAGTAAAATTCCTCGGGTGGTAGACGTTTTCGCGCGGAGGTTGCAAGTACAGGAGCGACTGACGTATCAAATACGCGATAGCATCCAAAATGCCTTGTCGCCCCTCGGTGTTGCCGTTGTGATTGAAGCGCAGCACATGTGCATGCAAATGCGCGGGGTTCAGAAACAAAATTCCGTGACGACCACCTCGGCCTTTACGGGAGAGTTTTTAAAAGACTCAACCAGAAAAGAATTTATCAGTCTGATATCTGCAAACCTAAGTTAAGATGAAAACAGCCTATGTATTTCCGGGCCAAGGCGCCCAGTTCTCAGGAATGGGAAAGGACCTATACGAAAGCAATGGAGAAGCCAAAGCACTCTTCGATCGAGCAAACGAAATCCTCGGATTCGAGATCACCAACATCATGTTTGAAGGCGGTGACGAAGAACTCAGGCAGACCAAAGTGACTCAACCGGCCGTATTTCTGCACTCGGTCATCCTTGCCTCCACCATCGGGCAGTTCAAACCTGACATGGTCGCTGGACACAGTTTAGGTGAGCTGTCGGCTTTAGTTGCCAACAAAACCTTGCGTTTCGAAGATGGATTGAACTTGGTATACAAGCGGGCATTGGCCATGCAAAAGGCCTGTGAAATGAATCCTTCAACCATGGCGGCGATCCTTGGATTGGAAGATGACATTGTAGAGGAAACTTGCGCTTCCATCGCGGACGTGGTGGTGGCGGCAAATTACAATTGCCCTGGACAACTCGTAATCAGTGGGAGCATCGCTGGAATTGATGCTGCTTGCGCTGCATTGACTGAAAAAGGCGCCAAGCGCGCATTGAAACTTCCTGTAGGAGGCGCTTTCCACTCTCCGCTTATGGAGCCTGCCCGTGCGGAACTGGCTGAGGCAATAGAAAGCACGGTGTTCAACGAACCCATCTGCCCCGTCTACCAAAATGTTACGGCCAGCGCTGTGAGCAATCCAACCGAGATTCAAGCCAACCTCATGGCGCAGCTAACTGCACCTGTTCGATGGACTCAAAGCGTTCGACAAATGGTTTCAGATGGTGCTACCCATTTTGTGGAAGTAGGTCCAGGCAAGGTGCTTTCTGGCTTGGTGAAGAAAATCCACAGAGAAGCGGAAGTTTCTCAAGCTTAGAGCTTTTCATTCAGTAGAAGGCCCGAATCGAGCAAGCGATGCAATGTTGGCATGCGGCGCGCTTGATGCATTAGGCCAATGTGGCGTTCGTGGTGACAATCAGAACCCAGCAGGGAGATGAGTCCATGGTCGACCAATCGCTTAGACATCTCCTTCACTTCAGGCGAGTAATGCCCAGTCAGACTGTTCATATTGAGCTGTAGCACCACGCCTTTCTCGGCAATATCCTGGTACTTTTCAAATTGATGATGCCAGAATGCGTACCGCTCGGGATGAGCCAACACAGGCTTGTATCCGGCGAGTTGCATCTCGAAAATAATCTCAGCCACATTGGGCGGTTCGCTTAGAAAAGGCAGTTCAAACAATACGTAGCCTTTGCCAAAGCTGAGAATGTCCTTGCTTTTGATCTTGGCCATGAAGTCGGCATCCAAGTAATATTCAGCGGCGCACTCAATCTCAATATCGATTCCCGCCTTATCAGCCGCTTCAGCGATTCGATCACGGCCGCGGGTAATGATCTCAGTAGTGTTGCGGTAATAGTCGCTCATCACATGCGGAGTGGTGATGACTTTCTTATAACCCAAATCCCGCATTCCAGCCAACAAGGTCAATGATTCTTCAATGGTCCTGGCACCATCATCGATGCCGTCGATAAAATGCGAATGAACGTCGACTTTCAACCTGCCCAGGTCTGCCGCGTCCAACAATCGCTCTTTCTTTCCAAATAGTTTCCCGAATCTTCCGAACATTGCAGGCAAAGGTATTGCGATTCATGAACATCCTCCGCACATTCAAGCCAACAAACGTCATTTTCAGCATTTTCTTCGCCCTCCTTTGTTCCGCGTGTCAAGGCCCTGCTAATTCTGAGCGTGCTGCGTCTGCACCACCCCAGAAATCGAGCATTCAAAAAGACACCTTTGAGCAAACGCAACCCCCGAAAAAGGCGAGGCCGCAAGCTGGGCACATTAAGCAGTTCTTTCTCGAATATGGAGACGCACATCCCGAGACGCTTGTGCGATTGAGTACCCGTCTCGGAGAGATCGATATCCGTTTGTATGAAGAAACTCCTGTGCACCGTTCCAATTTTCTGTACAACGTAAACGAGGAATTGTACCATCACACCATCTTCTATCGGGTCGTCCCCGGTTTCATGATCCAAGGCGGAAATTCTGACCACGATCAAACCATCGAAAAACGAAAGGAAGCGGGCGCTTACTACATCACAAATGAAGTGCGACCGGACTTGATCCACAAAAGAGGGGCCGTAGCCATGGCAATGAGTTACGATGACAACCCAGACCATAAATCAGCCCAATACAGCTTCTACATCGTCATTGGAAAACGGCTCAACGATGCGGGCCTAGACGCGGTTGAGGAAGAGTATCAGATTAGCATTCCTCCGCGAGCACGTGAGGTGTACAAGGAAATTGGAGGGTCTCCTCACTTAGATGGGGTGCACACCGTATTTGGAGAAGTAGTGGAAGGGATGGACGTGGTCGAGGCCATTGCGGCTGAAAAGAGGGATTCGGGGAATTGGCCAATCAACGACGTCGTCATCGAATACAGCGTACTCGAGTGACTTACTTACACTTGAAGTGTTTTCCGCCCGTAGGTTTTTTGTGGTAGCCTGATGACGAAGACGCACAACCGACGAGCAACACCCCTAGAAAAAGGATGACCAAGACCAACACGCTCGTTACTTTACGATTCACTTTCATCGAACCCAAAAATAAAGCTTACGCAATTAATCGCAATTGCAGCTCGAAGATATCCGCAATTTGGTCGTTGGTGGAAGCAAATCTTTGATCGCCATCTGATAATGTTCACCCATCTGTATGGCACGTAAATCCACTTCCTTCAGGTTCACTAACTCTGCTATGCTGTTCGGTAAGTAGTAGATGTTGTTGCTCCACAATTCAAGGTATTCTAGGTTTTGCAACATCCCAATTCGCTCTGAAAGGTGATAGATTTCGTTATTGCCCACCAACAACTCCCGCAAGGAAGTCAAGTCCCCAATGGACCCTTGCAGCGAGTCGAGTTTATTTCCCGTGAGCACCAAGCGTTCTAGCTTTGAATACGCAGACAAGTCTTCAGGCAATTTCCGCAACTTGTTATGGCCCAAATCCAAGACACGTAAATTGGGAAACGACGCCAAGGTGTCTGGCCATTCTTTGAGTCGATCACGGCGAAGCTTTAGTACCTCAACGGCTTCGGGGTCTTCGAGCGCTTTCTCCAAATTTCTGAACACCACCTCGGCGGCTTCCTGTGCCCACACCTCTGCGGTGTAAAAGCACAATGTCAGTACAATAAGGTATTTAGGCGCTCCTCGCATCGATCTTATCTTTTTCCATTTGCGCTTTGAGGGCCTCCACATCCGAGAAACGCTCCTCCGCCCTCAAATATTTCAGCAACTCCACCCGGATGGGTTGATCATAGATTTCTCGATCAAAACCAAACAGATTGACCTCAATCGTTTGTTGCGCTTCGCTTCCAAAAGTAGGATTGTACCCAATGTTCATCATTCCACGGTAGTTCACCTGCTCAAATTCAACGTCTACGGCATAAACTCCCGTCATGGGTATCAATTTGGTGTCGTCATCGACCAAGACATTCGCCGTAGGAAATCCAAGGCCCTTCCCACGCCGCTTGCCATGAACCACCTTGCCTCGAAACGAATAACGATATCCCAAATAAGTATTCGCCGTCACAACTTCGCCAGCTTTCAAGGCCGATCGAATCTTGGTAGAACTCACGTTAACGTCATCGATGTCTTGCGCAGAGATCTCAGTCACTTCGAAATCGTAGAGCGGCGCCATGTCCCTCAATTGATGAATGTCGCCCTCTCTGTTTCTGCCGAAATGATGGTCGTAGCCGATCACCATGTGCTTCATGTGCAATCCGTTGACCAGCAAATCACGCACGTACTCCACGGCATTGTACCTCGAAAAGTCCTTCGAAAACGGATGTATGATCACATCGTCCAGCCCAGCCTCTTCCAATAAGTCTAGTTTTTCGTCCATCGTAGTCAACAATTCCAGTCCGTGATCGTCTGGAAACAACACTTTGCGGGGGTGCGGATGGAAGGTGAGCATGACGCTCCTCCGACCTTCTCGTTGTGCGATGTCATTCAGCATTTGAATGATCTTTCGATGACCGACATGTACTCCATCAAACGTTCCGGTAGTCAAACATGTCTCTCCATTCCTGTCGTACCGGTCTATCCCTTTAAATATCCGCAATTTATTAACGCCTGTTGATTTGTTAACTTACTGATTTAATGACGCTTATATTCTTTCTTAACGCACACCAAATGTATGCAATTAAAAAAATGATTTCGTCCGAGTTCTAACAAATTGAAATAGCTAGATTTGCACCCGTTTTAGAACGATTTGTATAACAACGTAACTATCTAAAATTCAGCATCAATGGCTGTCAGAACAGGAAAAATTTCACAGGTTATCGGTCCAGTAGTAGACGTGCGATTCAGCACGGGCGACAACGAACTTCCCAACATTCACGACGCATTAGAAGTGGTTAAGGCTACCGGAGAGCGCGTAGTACTTGAGTGCCAACAACACATCGGAGAGGACACCATTCGTACCATTGCGATGGACTCGTCTGAAGGTTTGACACGAGGCATGGAGGCAGTAGCTACCGGACAGCCAATTACAATGCCCGTAGGCGATCAGATCAAAGGACGCACGTTTAACGTGATTGGCGGCGCCATTGACGGAATGGTTGAAGTAGACCAAGCGGGTGGACGACCCATCCACGCAGAAGCTCCGAGGTTCGAAGATTTGTCAACGGCTTCCGAAGTACTGCTTACGGGAATCAAGGTCATCGACCTCATCGAGCCATACGCCAAAGGTGGTAAGATTGGACTCTTCGGAGGTGCGGGTGTAGGTAAGACAGTATTGATCCAAGAGCTCATCAACAACATTGCAAAAGGCCATGATGGATATTCGGTCTTTGCCGGTGTAGGAGAGCGAACGCGTGAAGGAAACGACCTTCTTCGTGAGATGCTAGAATCTGGCATCGTGAAATACGGAGATGCATTCATGCACTCCATGGAAGAAGGCGGTTGGGACCTTTCAACCGTCGACAAAGAAGCTTTGAAAGAGTCGAAAGCGACCTTCGTTTTCGGTCAAATGAATGAGCCTCCCGGGGCACGTGCTCGTGTAGCCCTCACAGGTCTCACGGCAGCAGAATATTTCCGTGATGGAGATGAAGAGAGCGGCGGACGTGACATCCTTTTCTTCGTCGACAACATCTTCCGATTTACCCAAGCGGGTTCTGAGGTATCGGCCCTCCTTGGTCGTATGCCATCGGCGGTAGGATATCAACCGACACTGGCATCTGAAATGGGCGCAATGCAAGAACGAATTACTTCGACAAAGCGCGGCTCCATTACTTCCGTACAGGCGGTGTACGTTCCTGCAGATGACTTGACTGACCCTGCTCCTGCGACCACATTTGCTCACCTAGATGCGACAACCGTACTCAGCCGTAAGATTGCTGAATTGGGCATCTACCCAGCGGTTGACCCCTTGGATTCTACCTCACGAATCCTCACCGCCGACATCGTAGGCGAAGAGCATTATACGACCGCACAGCGCGTAAAGGAGATCCTTCAGCGAATGAAAGAATTGCAAGACATCATTGCGATCCTCGGAATGGATGAATTGAGCGAAGAAGACAAACTTGTCGTTCACCGAGCAAGACGTATTCAGCGCTTCTTGTCTCAGCCTTTTCACGTGGCCGAGCAGTTTACCGGAATCCCGGGTGTGTTCGTTCCCATCGAAGAAACCATCAAAGGATTCAACATGATCTTGGAAGGTAAAATGGATGAGTACCCTGAAGCAGCATTCAACCTCAAAGGAAACATCGAAGAGGTGATCGAGGCAGGTAAGAAAATGCTCGCGGATGCCAAAGCAGAACAAGCGTAATCATGACCTTAGAGATCCTTTCTCCAGAACGACAAATCTTTCGAGGCGAGGCGGATTCGATCCAACTCCCCGGTAAGGATGGTTCCTTCGGAATACTCGAGCACCACGCTCCGATCATCGCCACGCTAAAAGCGGGTATCGTACGCATCGTCAAAGACGACGAAGAGCAGACGTTCGACATCCAAGGAGGTGTGGTCGAAGTGCTTGAAAACAAGGTGATCGTCCTGTCTGACTAGTTCCAGACAACCACTGACACAAAAGAAAAGCCCCGAACACTCGGGGCTTTTTCATGCGCAGTATTTTTCGGATGCATTAAAACAATCCATGCAGTTCAGCGTCGATCTTCTGAATGATCTCACCGAGGTCTTCCTGGCTGTCGATGAAGCTGTTGTTATCCACGTCGATGATCAGCAACTTGCCCTTGTCGTATGTCGATATCCACGCCTCGTATCGCTCGTTCAATCGCTTCAAATAATCCAAGCGGATCGCCTCTTCGTATTCACGACCCCTGCTCTGAATCTGACTGACCAACCTAGGTACGCTTGCGCGTAGGTAGATCAACAAATCAGGCGGCTGAACGAATCGATCCAGCAAATTGAAGAGTGAAAAATACGTTTCGAAATCTCGCGTGGTCATCAATCCCATCGAATGCAAGTTCGGAGCAAAGATGTACGCATCCTCATAGATCGTGCGATCTTGGATCACGTTCTTCTTTCCCTCGCGGATCTCGAGAATCTGATTGAAGCGATTGTTCACATAATAGATCTGCATGTTGAATGACCAACGCTGCATTTCTGCGTAGAAATCATTGATGTATGGATTGCCATCGACGTCTTCATAGTGGGTCTCCCAACCGTAATGTTTCGCTAGCAACCCCGTCAGTGTTGTTTTTCCCGAACCAATATTTCCAGAAACCGCTACGTGCAGGTTGCTATTCTTATCCTCCATAATTCTTTCGATAACTACATTGCTTTCCCAAAGGTGGGTCCCGTGGAATGAGCTTACGAATTAAGTCAAACCCGTTGAAAATAAAAAGCTTTCAGCGATTTGGCTCGAAAATAATTATCCCCTTCTGACTCACAGAGCACAGTCGCGCACGGTTCATATCGAATCGCTCGCCGATTTCTCCTACCACCGAAACCATTTCCTCTGTTCCGTCGACCAAATGGAAGGCAAACAGCTGCTCGTCGCGCATAAAAAACAGTCGACTGTCCGCAATCTTCAACCGGCTCACTCCCTTCAGCGGAATGCGCCGGAGGAAGGTGCCAAAAACGTCGAATACATACACCCCGTGCTTAGGGTCTGATAAATACACTCTGTTATCCACCTCGAGGAGATCTACAGGATAAAACGCAACCCTGAGCAACTGGGCCATGTTCAGCGATTCACGTTCCTTCTTGAAGTATTGGTCGTATCGGATTAATTTGAATTCAATCGGATCGTACAGCCAAAACCCATTGCTATGGGAAGTAGCGGCGAGCGATATCTGTTCATACCCTTCGTTATACAGGTTGATCTCTTCCCTCATTTCCGCCAAGCGCGAGTCTAAAAAAATCAGCTTCATCTGTTCGTCCGAAAACACAAGTACCTTCATAGGATTCGATACGTCCAGCTCTGCTTTCTCACCGATCAGCTTATTACTGTAACGCGCCAGCACCTTTCCGGCTGGATCCATCTTGATCACTTCGCCCCGCTGTACGGCGTAGAGGTTGTTGAGCTGATCCAGTCGCACGTCTACGGCAGGTTGATGTACCACCTTGGCCTGCTTCCAGGTAATCACCTCCTGGGCCTTTGCACTCCACGCCCAGCTCAGGCATACTAAAAGAATTGTTAGGTTACGCACCATGCTCAAAAGATAAGAGGTCTTCCACATATTCGCGCGTGTTGGCCAATCGAGGAACTTTGTTTTGACCCCCGAGTTTGCCCCTCGATTTCATCCATCGGTAAAATGAACCCATCGGCATCACCCGAATGATCGGCATCTGAAGCACCTTGTCATGGTAGCGCTTCGCCTCGTAATCACTGTTGAGCGACTTCAACGCATTGTCGAGCAATTCGGTAAAAAATTCCATTTCATCCGGCGCCTTGTCAAATTCGATCAACCATTCATGGGCTCCCGCCTTTCCCGCCTCCATGTACACAGGGGCCGCCGTATATTCCTTCACAATGGCATTCGATTTGGCACTCGCAAGCGCGATGGCTTGTTCCGCATTCTCTATGATCACTTCTTCACCAAACGCATTCATGTAGTGCTTCGTACGCCCGCTCACCTTGATCCGATATGGCTCAAGTGATGTAAATTGAATCGTATCCCCAATCTTATACCTCCACAAGCCTCCGTTGGTCGAGATCACCATGGCGTAATTTACCCCTTCCACCACTTCATCGAGTTGAAGCGTTTTCGGGTGGTCCCGCTCCAATTCTGACATAGGAATGAACTCATAAAAAATTCCGTAGTCGAGCATGAGCAACATGTCGTCACGGGAGGTGCTCTCCTGAATGCCGAAAAATCCCTCAGACGCATTGTAGGTTTCAGAGTAATTGATCCTCCCCCCCATGACCTGTTGGAAGCGCGTCCGATACGGCGCAAAATTCACTCCTCCGTGAACGTACCACTCTAGGTTGGGCCAAACCTCCAATATCGAAGACTTGCCCGTGATTTCCATTACCCGTTCCAACAAGACAATCATCCAACTCGGAACGCCTGAGATATTGGTGATGTCTTGCTTGATCGTTATATGCGCTATTTGCTCAATCTTTTCCTCCCAAGAAGGGTTCAACGCCACTTCCGTGTCGGGTGTGCGATGCAAATGCGCCCAAAAAGGCAAGTTCTTGATAATGATCGCAGACAAGTCACCGTAATACGTGTCTTCGTTCAGCGGAACGAAGTTCGAGCTCCCTCCCATGACCAGTCCACGCCCTGACATCAATTTCGATTCGGGAAATTCGTTGTAGTACAGGCCAATCAAATCCTTCCCCCCCTTGTAATGGCATTCTTCCAACGACGCCTCGCTCACGGGAATGAACTTGCTTTTAGAACCGGTGGTTCCGCTCGACTTTGCAAACATCCTGATCTCAGATGGCCAAAGTATGTTCTGCTCTCCACGTAAAATCCGTTCAATCCTTGGCTCCAAGTCCTCATAGCTGCTGATCGGCACGTGTTCCTTGAAACGCTCCAACGAATGGATGTCTACATACCCAAATTCCTGTCCCCATTCCGTGTTCTTGGCCGTTTGCACCAATCGCTCAAACCACTCATTCTGCACGTCGTGCGGGTACTTCATGAACAACTCAATCTGGTGAATCCGCTTCTTGATAAACCAGCCGAAAATGGAATTAATGATGCTCAATTTGTCTTTGGATTATAACGGTTGCACAATTCAAAACCCCTGTCTGCCAATGAGACATCATCAGGGCGTGCCTTGCCGAGGCAAGACCGGGCTATTCGCTGTAGTCCCACACCATGGGCGTGGGAGCTGCCGCTGCTATCCCTCACGCGGTATGACACAGCCCTCCTCATCATTTCAGCCAGGTTAACATGCCTTCCAACGATAGTGCATTCAGGGTCATGTCTTTCGTCAAGCCTCCCTTGCGCGCAGCCATCACCCCATAGCGCATGTGATCAAAGCCCTCCTTTCTATGGGCGTCTGGGTTGATCGAGACCATCACTTCCTTTTCCATGCAATAGGGTATCCATGTATAATCAATATCCAACCTCATCGGATTGGCGTTCAACTCTACGGCTACCCCGTTTGACGCACAGGCATCGATCACCTTCTTATGATCGATCGGGTAGCCGGGCCGCGACAATAGCAACCGACCTGTGGGATGACCTAGAATTTTTGTATGCGGATTCTCAATGGCGCGGATCAGACGGCGTGTGGCAGTTGCCTCGTCCATCTTCAACACCGAATGCACCGAAGCCACGATCAGGTCGAAGGACTGCAGCACATCTTCTTCGTAGTCCAGGGATCCATCCATAAGGATATCGCTTTCAATGCCTTTGAGGATGCGAAAAGGAGCCATTTGCTCGTTCAGCCGATCGATCTCAGCGTGCTGTTCCAAAACGCGTTCTACCGATAAGCCATTGGCGTACACCGCCGTCTTGGAGTGGTCACAAATGCCAAAGTACGCGTACCCAAGGTCGCGCAAGTGAGTCGCCATGGCCTCCAAGGAGTGCATTCCATCGCTGTAAGTAGAGTGGTTGTGCAGGCATCCCTGCAAATCGGCATCCTCGATCAGCTCGTCGTTTTTGTGGGCACTTTGCCATGCTTTGGCCCACGCTACATTGCGCATTTCCGGCACAGTGGATTCGTCGGCTTCTCCTTCGCTGGAGCGCTGGAACACTTCTTGGCTGAACTGTGCTTTCGTACAGCGGTAGAATGTGACGCTGATTTTATTTTCAGACGTGTCGGGCAAGCTTTCTGCTTCTTCCGAAACCACCATTTCCAATGCCGTCACCACCGGATCGCGCCGGAGCATGGCACCCGTTTCGGACACCAACGCAGACGGGTATTGCTCACCGATCCATTGCTTAATTTCCTCCATGAGTGGTTCGATGCTGGCATACAGGAAGCGATCTCGGTTCTGCATCATAAACTCGATGGCATCAATGACTTGTTGTTGGGTTTTCTCACCGAAGCCTTTTAGGTCTACCAATCGATTTTCGTTGCACGCATACAATAGCTCACCGACCGACTCGATGTTCATCTCTTGCCAAATCAGCCTAACCTTACTCGGTCCCAAGCCTTTGATGCGCATTATATCGAGCACGCCTTCAGGTGTTTTGGCGAGCCAATCGTTCAAGTAGCTCATTTCTCCCGTCCGTATCAATTCCTCAAGCTTGGGTACGAGGTTTTTACCCACCCCCGGAATGCGCTCGTAGTCGGTGGGGTCCATAGCGCGAATCGGGTCAGAAAGCCTGCCGATCTGGAAAGACGCGTTGGCGTACGAACGCGCCTTGAATTTATTCTCGCCGTGCAGTTCCATGATCTGTCCAACGAGCTTAAGAACAGCCGAAATCTCCTTGTTTTCCATCCTCGACGAAAATAAACTTCCCCTTTGTACAAACGAAAGACGGGACCGAGTAATCTACCCAAATCCCGTCTTTCCAGCGTTCAACTCCCTGAAGTACTATCGATCAATAAACTTTGATGTCGTACAGCATGCGCGCCTGCACACCTTCCATGGCTCGGATCTCCTCTATTTTCTTCCACATTTCAATTTCCTGTTCACCGAGTACCCACCCGGCCACCAACGTTTTGGTAGCGCCTGAGAAGTCCTTCATGAAGCTCTCAAAGGGATCTCGCTTCTTGGGCATTTCGATGACGTCGTAGTCGTTCAATTCAGCCATCTCCGCAGCGTAGGCCACAGCCGATTCAAGTCCGCCCATCTCATCGACCAATCCGATGCGTAAGGCGTCAGAACCGGTCCACACGCGCCCCCTTCCGATCGAGTCGATTGCCGCGTACGTCGTGCCACGTCCTTCTGCGACCTTGGCCACAAATTCGGTGTACACCTGTTCGAGGTAGCCCTCTAGCAAACCCAATTCCTCGTCGTCAAAATCGCGGGCCAAGGAACCAAAATCGGCGTGTTTGTTGGTTTTAACTCCGTCGAACGTGATGCCGAGATTTTCATTGAAAAAACCGCGCAGGTTCGGAATCAGTCCAAAGGCACCAATGGAGCCCGTTATGGTAGTAGGTTGAGCAAAAATTCGATCAGCATGCGTGCTGATGTAGTAGCCGCCTGAAGCGGCCACGTCCCCAAACGAAACGATGAACGGCTTGACCCCACTCGCCAGCACCGTTTCCCTCCAAATCACTTCGCTCGCCAGGGCACTTCCTCCAGGAGAATTCACGCGCAAAACGATGGCCTTCACTTCTTCATCTAAACGCGCTTCACGAATCGCCTTTGCGAGCGTTTCCGAGCCGATGTTCTCTTCGTCGCCCTTACCACTTGAAATTCCACCAACGGCATAGACGATGGCTACTTCGCCTTTCTGTTCCCACGATTTATCGCCCTTTGCTTTTGATTTCCCTTTGAGCGTACGCGCGTAGGCTTTCATCGATACAGCCTCGATGTCATCGTCTTCTTCCAATCCGAGCTTGCCTCTCAGGTTGGACTGAATTTCATCGTAGTAGACCAATCCATCCACCAATTTCAAACGCACTGCGTCCTCAGGCTTCTTTATGCTCAGCTCATCGGCAATGGCATTCATCGCTTCTGCCGAAAGGTTTCTAGAAGCTCCTATGTCGGCCAACATCTCACCCCACACGTTGTTTAATATGCGCGAAATCTGCTCTTTGTTCGGTTCGCTCATGTCTTCCCGGTAAAACGGCTCCACCGCGCTTTTGTAAATGTTGTCGGGGCCTTTGATGATGGTGGCCTTGATGTTGAGCTTCTCCATCGCTCCTTTGAAGAAGGGGGTTTCTGACCGGAGGCCGCGGAAATCGATCCCACCTTCTTGGAACAGATAGGTCTCATCTGATACGGAGGCTACGTAGTAAGCTCCTTGCGTCATCATTTCCTCGTAGGCCATGACAAATTTCCCTGAGCTGTCTTTGAATTGCTGTAGGTGGTCACGCACAGTTTGCATGGTCGCCAATCCGCCATTGAAATAGGTGCCTCGCAATAAAATCCCACGGATGTTGGTATCGTTCTCAGCCTTCTCCAAAGCTCGGATGAAAGAACGCAGTTCCATTCCATTATCCGCGTCAAATCCATTGATGTGGAATTCTTCAAAAGGATTGGCGGCGGTACGCTCTACAATGCGATCGGTCAAATCGATGAGCAACACGCTCTTTGGCTCCACGGTTGCACTTTTGTCTTTGCCCGCCATCAGGATGGCAGAGCCGATGATGCCTGTTAGAATAATGCCCCCTAGGAAGAGAATAAGGACGAATCCTACGATTGTACCTAAGGTGGATGCAAATAAGTATTTAAGAAATTGCTTCATCGAATTGGTTTTTAATATTCGCAGCAAACTTACCTTGACAAAACAGCTCCGAGCAGATGTATTTGACAAGTGGTTGATAAACGAATCTGAAAGGAAAAATGACGCATCAGGCCTATTTGTTGCTGGGATCAAACCTAGGAGATCGTGAGAAACAGATCAAAGCGGCCCTCGTTAGCTTAGCGAGTCTTGGCACCGTTCAAAGCGTCAGCGGACTATACCGGACCGAACCGTGGAACATGGAGGCAGATGTGTGGTTTTACAACCAAGCCGTTGAACTAATCACTGAACTCGACGCGCATGCTTTGCTCGCACGGATCCTCGAAATAGAGCAATCCCTCGGCAGGATACGCTCCAAACGCCCAGATGAAGCGTATACATCGCGAAACATAGACATCGATATGTTGTATTTTGATGCCGCTGTCATACAAAGCCCCCAGTTGGTCATTCCGCATCCGCGGATACAAGATCGCAGGTTTGCGCTCGCACCCATGGCCGAACTGAATCCTGGCTTTATCCATCCCGTCTTGCAACAAACGCAAGCGGCATTGCTACGGGTTTGTCCGGATGAATCATTTTTGGAACTGATTTGAGCGGCATTCGATACAATAACATCACCATTGAAGGAAACATCGGCGCGGGGAAAACAACCTTGTCTAAGCGGCTGGCTGAGGTCCTCGACGCGCGATTGATCTTGGAATCGTTTGAAAACAATCCGTTTCTTGAACTCTTTTACAGAGACCGAGATCGGTACTCCTTTCAAGTGGAGATGTTTTTTCTGGCGGAGCGCTACCACCAATTGTCTAAAAATTTATTGGGCGACATTTTCCATACCCACACCGTTTCGGACTACCTATTTGCGAAGAGTGCCATTTTTAGCGGCGTAAACTTGAGTGGATCTGAGCACGAACTGTTTTTAAACTTGTTTCGGATCATGGATCGCTTCATGCCTCGTCCGGATATCTTGATCTATTTGCACCTTCCACTGGAACAAATAGTAGAGCAAATCCAGCAACGCGGCAGAGATTACGAGCTATCCATCCCAATGGAATACTTAGCCAAGATTGAATCCGCGTACCTCGCCTATCTGAAGGAGGAGCAGCGCTTTCCCGTAGTAATACTACAAGAAAACGAAGGCATCAAAAGAAATTTGGAAGACAATTGCGCGATCGTTTTAAAGGTACTCGAACAAGATTGGCCGAACGGGATCACACAATATTCGTTAAATTGAGAAAATTGAATGTACCCGTATCGCGCGTGGTACATGGATAAATTACTTAATATTGCACCCTCGAAAGACATAAGAGAAATTATGACTAAACGAAAACCAAATACAATGAGATCAACCTACTCCGCTATTGCGCTCCTCGGCGCGATTGCCCTTGTTACAGTGACGGGATGTAACCCACTGAACAAGATGAACAAAAAACACGGCATCGTGAAGTACACCTTATCCCCAGATCCTCTGGAGATGCATGGGGATTCCGTCGCCATTAATGTAAGTGGCCGTTACCCTGAAAAGTACTTCCACAAAAAAGCCGTTGCCAACGTCAAACCCGTTATGGTAGATGCCAATGGCAACGTCGTCAAAGAATTCGAAACCATTCGTTTGATCGGTGAAGTCGCGGAAGGCGAAGGAACCAGAATCAACAAGGCTGGAGGCAGCTTCAGCGTTTCCAACAAGGTTCCTTACGAAGCTTCCATGGAAAACGTAACGCTAGAAGTGCGCATTACAGCAGGTTTCAAAACCAAGACCATGGATTTCGATCCAGTGGCCATTGGCAAAGGAACCGTTACTACTCCACTTTGGGTACAAAGCGATGAGATGCCAATTCTCGGTGCCGACAAATTCACCAAAGTTTCTCCCCGTACGATTTCTGCTGAAATCAATTACGACATTCAGTCGAGCTTTGTCAAGCCATCTGAAATGACCCAAGCTGACATTAAGGCTGTAGAGGCTTTCATGGATAAAGGTGTCAAGTTCGAGTACACATGGAAGAGCGTAGACGTCACGTCGTATGCATCTCCTGACGGTGAAACTGCGTTAAACGAAAACTTGGCTGGAGATCGAGCCAGCAGTGCTTCCAACGCCATGATGCGCCTTTTCTCTCGCAAGAAGATTGAGGCCGGCAAGAAAGATGGGCTTTACAAAAAGATGCCTAAAGGTGAAGACTGGGAAGGCTTCAAGACCAAAATGGGAGCGTCTGACATCGCCGACAAGGACATGATCCTTCGTATTCTTGGTATGTACAGTGATGACAAGAAGCGCGAAGAGGAGATTAAAAACCTCGCGTCTACTTACGTGGTGATCGCAGAAAAAATTCTTCCTCCATTGCGTCGGTCTGTCATCAAGATCAATGCTGAAGAAAAAGCCAAATCAGACGAGGATTTGAAGCGTTTGGTGAAGGAGAATCCTGCTGAACTCACGGCTGAAGAGATCCTTTACACCGCTACCTTGTACAACAACCTCAACGATAAGCTCGAGGCGTACAAAGCATGCGCTCAAGTGCACGCCGCTGACTGGAGAGGTCATAACAACGTAGGTTACGTTTACGTGCTTCAAAACAAGGTTGCCGAAGCGAAGACGCAGTTTGAGGCTGCAAACAACGCAAGTGCCAACGAGAAAGCAGTAATGAACAACATGGGAGTTGTGAGCCGATTGATGGGCGACAAAGACATGGCGGCTGATTACTACGAAAAAGCACAAGGCGCCGGTAAAGAGGTCAATTACAACATCGGTATCCTCAACATCATGGACGGCTCGTACTCAGACGCAGTCAGCAACATGGGAAGTTACAACACATTCAACTCTGCTCTTGCTAAGGTCCTCAACGGATCCAACGATGAGGCGCTCAACACCGTTGAGGCTTCTGACGCAAAGGCAACGGCTGAAGGTTATTACCTAAAGGCCATCATCGGCGCTCGCAAAGGCACCGAAGACATGGTCATCCAAAACCTGAAAGCAGCCGTTGGCAAAGACGCGACGTTGAAGGACAAGGCGAAGAAAGACGCTGAGTTCATGAGCTACCGCGACAATGCTAGCTTTACTGAGGTTGTAGGTAACTAAGCAAAACATTTGGTTTTCGTGAAAGGGGCGTGATGATCACGCCCCTTTTTTTATTCGCCGCATTCTCATTCCTTGGACCGACGCTGAGATATTCGCATATATTTGTCCTTGCAAATCTCTAGCAACATGAAGACAGTTTACACCATCGCTTTAGCAGCATTCTTTGGGATCGCATTCACTGCTTGTGAAAAGTGCTCTACCTGTACAACGGTATCAGAAGATCCTGCCACGTTCGGTGATGAGATCGAAAATGAGGTATGCGCAACCGGACGTGATTACGAAGATCAGATCACGATTTACACACGTTCTGGCTGGGAATGCGAAGAACTCTAGTTTCCGCGCTCCTGATCTATTCTGTAAATTTTTTGTAAAGCTCCCACAGGGCGATGCCCGCAGCCACGGTAACGTTGAGGCTGTGCTTTGTTCCCGATTGAGGAATCTCAAGGACGGCATCGGACCGATCGACCAAACTTTGGTCTACCCCCGCAACTTCATTTCCCAGGATCAAGCACACTTTTTGTCCTTCCTCTAACACCACGTCTTGAGGCGCCACGTGCACTTCACATTGCTCCAAGGCAAAAATTGTGTATCCGTCTTCCTTGAGCTCGGTGACGACCGATTCCGCCGACTCACTGTACCTCCATGCCACGCTCTCGGTTGCACCCAATGCCGTTCGCTGAATTTCTCTATGCGGCGGCTTGCCGGTAATGCCACAAAGGATGACTTCTTCAACATTGAACGCATCAGAGGTCCTGAAAATCGAGCCGACATTGGATAGGCTTCGTATATTGTTCAAGAGCACCTTAACCGGAAACTTTCTCTGCTCACGGTATGCGTCAAGATCCGGCCGTTGCAACTCTTCTGAAGTACGTTTCTTGTTCATAACTATTAAAAACAAGGATAGTCAGAATTAGAGAACCCCGAAGCACCTGTATATTTTTAAGCTTTGCAAAATGGCTACGAAAGCGAAGAAAGATCCCCAAGAAACCCCCTTGATGAAGCAGTACAATGCTATCAAGGCAAAGCATCCGAATGCGTTGCTCTTGTTTCGTGTGGGTGACTTTTATGAAACGTTCGGCGCCGACGCGATCAAGGCCGCGAAGATTTTGGGCATCGTCCAAACGCAACGCAAAAATGGAGCTGCGGCAACCATTGAACTAGCCGGTTTCCCTCACCACAGCTTAGATGTCTATTTACCTAAACTGGTAAGAGCCGGCCTGCGGGTCGCCATTTGCGATCAGCTCGAAGACCCGAAACAGACGAAAACCATCGTCAAGCGTGGGGTGACTGAGCTCGTAACGCCAGGAGTGAGTTTTAACACCACCCACCTCGATGCCAATCGCAACAATTTCTTGGCTGCTCTCCATTTTGAAGCAAATGCAATGGGTGCCGCCTTTTTAGACGTTTCCACCGGTGAGTTTTTTGTCGCCGAAGGATCTGATCAATACATCGAAAAACTGGTGGCTGGATTCAACCCCAGTGAAGTCATCTTTGAGCGCAATAAAAAAGAGCGGTACCAGCGTCTTTTTGGCAATGCATACCATACTTACCACCTCGAAGACTGGGTCTTTCAAGAGGCTTTGGCTACCGAAACCTTGACCCGCCATTTCAAGACACATTCCCTCAAGGGATTCGGAATCGAGGAGCAAAAGCATGCGACCATCGCTGCCGGGGTTGCGCTGCACTACCTGAGCGAAACGCAACACAGTCGGATACAACACATCGCCCAGCTTTCTCGCATCGACGGGAACGATCACGTCTGGCTCGATCGTTTTACGCAGCGCAACCTTGAACTCTTTTTCAGCAGCTCCGAAAAAGGAAAGTCACTCCTCGACGTGCTCGACACCTCGATCACCCCAATGGGTTCGCGCTTGATGAAGCACTGGCTAGCCTTTCCGTTGAATTCCATCGAAGACATCCAACGACGCTTGTCGTACGTCGATATGTTTTGCCATGAGACCGACTTGGCTCAAGGCATTTTCGATCAGTTGAAAAAAGTAGGCGACTTGGAACGCATGACATCTCGTCTAGCAATCGGCAAGTTGGCCCCAAAAGAAGCCGTGCAGCTCGCTCGTTCACTTGCAGAGGCACGTCCCATAGAAGAAAGCCTGAATGCCTTTAAGCCAGGCGCTGAACTAGCCAAAGGCTTCAGCGATTGCAGCCCTGTGATTAAATTGATCAATAAAACCCTTCAATCAGACCCGCCTGCGGTAGTGAGCAAGGGGAACGTCATCGCAAATGGCGTAGATGAAACCTTGGACGAACTGAGGTACATCGCATTCTCTGGCAAGGACAAGCTGCTAGAAATTCAAGACAAAGAATCAAAAAACACCGGCATTACCTCCCTGAAGGTCGGCTTCAACAATGTTTTTGGCTATTATTTAGAAGTTACGAATGCGCACAAAGACAAGGTGCCTCAAGCATGGATGCGCAAGCAAACCCTCACCAATGCTGAACGCTACATCACTGAAGAACTCAAAGAATACGAGCAAAAAATCCTCGGCGCCGAAGAAAAAATTCTCGCCTTAGAGACCCGCCTTTACGATCAGTTGCTGAACGATTTAAATACGCATATTTCATCGATCCAACGCACAGCCAAATGCATCGCTTTCATCGATTGCCTTTGTGCATTCGCGCGCAATGCAGCGGCCTACAACTATTGCAAACCAGCGCTCAACGATTCGCATTGCATCGACATCAAAGACGGCAGGCACCCGGTAATCGAACGCGAAATGCCGCTCGGTGAGCGTTACATCCCAAACGATGTGTACATGGATAAGGAATCGCAGCAGATCATCATGCTGACGGGCCCCAACATGGCAGGAAAGAGCGCTTTACTCCGTCAAACTGCACTGATCTCTCTCATGGCGCAGATTGGCAGCTACGTTCCCGCTTCAAAAGCATCCCTTGGCGTCATTGACAAACTATTCACCCGGGTTGGCGCGAGCGATAACATTTCCCAAGGTGAATCCACCTTCATGGTTGAAATGAATGAAACGGCCAGCATTCTGAACAACCTCTCGAATCGAAGTTTGATCTTGTTGGACGAGATTGGTCGCGGCACAAGTACTTACGACGGCATCAGCATTGCTTGGTCCATCGCCGAATACTTGCACGAGCACAACGGAAAGCCCTTGACCTTGTTCGCCACCCACTACCATGAGCTCAACGAGATGGCCGCTAAATTCGGGGGCATAAAGAATTTCACCATTTCGATTCAAGAAACCAAAGAAAAAATCCTGTTTCTCAGGAAGTTAATCCCCGGTGGAAGCGAGCATAGCTTCGGAATACACGTAGCTAAAATGGCTGGCATGCCTCCTTCCCTGATCAAGCGAGCCCAGCTCATCTTGCTCGAACTAGAACGATCTCAGCGCAGCGAATTGGCAAAAGATTCATTGAATGAGGCGAGCAAAGGCATGCAATTGAGCTTCTTTCAGCTCGACGATCCGGTTTTGTCTCAAATCCGGGATGAAATTGTGTCCATAGACATCAACGCACTTACGCCTGTGGAGGCGCTCTTCAAGCTGAATGAGATCAAAAAACTCACCGGTTCTAAGTAGCTTCGTTTTTTTTCGCCGTAAAGCGCCCAATATCCTAGAAACAATTATTTTTGCCGTCCTTTTGCGAGAGTAGCTCAGCTGGTAGTGCACGACCTTGCCAAGGTCGGGGTCGCGGGTTCGATTCCCGTCTCTCGCTCAAAAGTGTGTTGGGACTTTGTGCTGCAGGTTAGCCGAGCACAGATTCAAAGTGAATCAAAAGGGTTCTCGACCGAAGGGAGTAATCCCG
>JAVKEP010000049.1:0-18753 GCA_040221375.1 Cryomorphaceae bacterium | reverse complement strand
GCCAAAACACGGAAGCATTTGTCATCAACGGCTACCAAGACAATGGAACAGCAATCTGGGATGCGAACGGATTCAGAACAGAGCGCGGCGGCGATGGCATGGAATGCATCATCGATTACGCCAACGATAATTATGTGTATGCCTCCGTCTATTACGGAAATGTGGCGCGATCAACGAATGGTGGATATAGCTTCGGCAGCTTCGCTGCTCAAAACGTAAACGGCATCACTGAATCGGGGGCTTGGGTCGCTCCCTACATTCAGAGTAATAGCAACTCCCAAACCATGTTTTTCGGATATAAGAACGTCTGGAGAACAACCAATGCCTACGCCAGTTCTCCGAGTTTTACAGCCATTAGTAACAGCCTTGCTGGTTCCAATTCAAGTAACATGAGGCAGCTTAGGCAGAGCAAAGTCAACAGCAACCGATTGTTTGCGCTCAGAAGCGACAATAAACTTTTCAGGTCAGACAATGCATTGGGCACGTCACCCACGTGGACAGACTTAAGCAGCTCGCTGCCATCCGGCTGGTACATCAGTGACATTGAGACTTCACCGCAATCGAATAACCGGATATTCATGATTAGGAGCAACGTTGTGTATCAATCGAACAACGGCGGAGCATCGTGGTTTAGCATCAATGGAAACCTACCCGGAGTGAGCAAGAATTGCCTCGTCGCTGATCCATATACCGATGGTGGGCTATACGTAGGGACAGATGCCGGCGTTTATTACAAAGACAACAGCCTTTCGAATTGGGTGCCATTCTACGACGGGTTACCGACCACCGCTGAAATCACGGAACTGGAAATCTACCACGTAGAAGGCGACTGGCAAGCCCGCAAGCTTCGCGCAGGCACTTACGGAAGAGGACTTTGGGAAAGCGACCTCTACGATCCAGGAAACTTGGCGGCAATGGCGTTTGGCGACTACGAGCTGAACGGCGCAGGACCTTGTGATCCGGGGACTTTCAAACTTACGAGCACGAGCGCGTACGGAGTAGATTCGCTTCGCTGGAATGTTTACCCATCCAAAGGCGCCGCATTAGTGAGCGGAAGCAACCCCAATACGAAACCTGCCTACATGACGATTACTGCTGCCGGCACCTACGATGTGTACCTCTATGTCGAAAACTCCAATGGAAGTGATTCTACCTTGGTAATCAGTAATTTCACCGTCAACACGCCCGCCGCCGTATTACTGTCAAACAGCATCAACGACGAATACTGCGAAGGAGATACCGCCATCGTATCGGCCAACCTGGGAATGACCGCGTACGATTTCTATCTCAACGGTTCGCTGTTCCAAGTCGGCTCGAGCAACACGGTGGAGATTCCGAATGTACAACCCGGTGATGTGGTCGAAGTAAACATCACAGATCCCAATGGGTGTACAGACGACACCGAACTGAACCTGAACGTTTGGCCGGCTCCAACCTCCCAACTCACTTCTGATGAGGGATCCCAAATTTGCGAGGGCGATACCGTTGCTTTCTCTAACAACGGCTCTGGAATCAGCAACCACGATTTTCACCTGAATGGCACTTCAGTGCAAAGCGGCGCTGCTTCCACGTGGGTCACTTCGAGCTTAGCGGATGGCGATAGCATCAACGTACTCATCATTGACACCAACGGCTGTTCGGGTGTTACCAGCACGATTACCATGAGCGTAATTCCAATACCGCCTACTCCGACCATCGCGCAGCTGGTCGACAGCCTAGAATGCACCATTTTGGGAACGATCTATCAATGGAAACGCAACGATACCATCACAGCAACTGCAGGCCAATACTACCTGAATCCCGACGACGCATTTTACAGTGTGCGCATCAACCAAGACGGCTGCTGGAGCGACTGGTCCGAAGCGTTTATTGTTACAGGAACTGGGGTGAGCGTATTGAACAATATGGACGTTAAGGTCTATCCATCACCGGCTGATCAAAGTGTGTTCATAGAATTTACCCACCCAAATGCGATCCAGCAAATCGACCGTATTTCTGTCATTGATATGCTCGGGAAGTCGATCATTTCAATCGAACATCCACAACTCAATGGGTCGGGCCCCTTCGAAATCGACATCCAATCATTGCCATCAGGTGTCTATTCTATTCTCCTTAAAATGGGACCGGAAAGAATCGCTGTTCCGATCGTGAAAGAAAAGAGATAAATTACTTGAACATTAAATAGAGAACGTTACCTTTGCGCCCCTTTTATAAGCGAAATCATGAAACGGACATTTCAACCTTCGATCAAGAAACGAAAGAATAAGCACGGCTTCCGTGAGCGCATGAGCTCTAAGAACGGTCGCAAAGTATTGGCTCGTCGTCGCGCCAAAGGACGCAGACGCCTGACCGTATCTGACGAAATGCCGTTCAAGAAATAATTGAACAATAGAACTTCAACACGAAAGGCGACCTCATTGGGTCGCCTTTTTTTTTGCAGTTACTTACTTCTTTGGAATGCGCTTGGATGATTTTAGTTGCTGTGTGAGCATCCACTCGATCTGACCATTGACCGAGCGAAATTCATCATTCGCCCATTGCTCTATGGCCTTCATCACCTCTTCGTCTACGCGTAAAGCAAATGCTTTTTTAGCCATAAGTTCATCGCTGTCTTTCCATGATTACGTAGAGCGTGGCATTGTCCGATGAAGAACTCACTACCCTCCACCCCTCGGCCGACAACCCATTGATGTCCTCTTCGAAGCTCGAGAGTTTCTGAAACAAGCCTTTCTTGATGATCTTGTACTTGTCCATGTGCTTATTGGTATAAAGAACCGGTATTGACAATTGGAGTAACTTCCTTATCCGAACACAAGACAACCATCAAGTTACTCACCATGCTAGCCTTCTTGTCGTTGTCAAACGTTACGATGCTTTTATCCGCCAATTGATGGAGTGCATTCTCCACCATACCTACAGCCCCTTCTACTATTTTTTCTCTAGCGGCGATGATGGCAGTTGCTTGCTGGCGTTTGAGCATCGCGCTGGCGATTTCTTCCGCGTAGGCCAGGTAGCCTATTCTGGCTTCCATCACGTTGATTCCCGCGATTTCTAGCCGCTCGCTTAGCTCTCCCTCCAACGCTTCATTCACCTCGGTCATTCCCGATCGAAGGGTAATCTTATATTCATCGCTGTCTTCCCAATCATCGTACGGATACAAGCCCGACATCTTGCGCACCGCTGCATCGGTTTGTACGCGGACGAAGTTTTCAAAATTATCGACCTCAAAGGCCGCTTTAAAAGTGTTCTCAACCTTCCAAACCAAAATCACCGAAATCATGATGGGATTGCCCAGCTTATCGTTGACCTTGACGCGCTCGCTGTCAAAATTCCGAGCCCGCAATGAGATGCGCTTTTTCGTATAAAAGGGGTTCGCCCAAAAGAATCCGTTTTGCTTCACCGTCCCTTTGTAAGCACCAAACAAAGTCAGCACCATCGACCCGTTTGGATTGATGAAAAAGAACCCAGGTACAGTGAGGAAAAAAAGAAGTGCGAATACCACCGCAAACGGAAACATACTGATGACAATGCTTACCACTACAGCCGCTAAAAAGAAGAATGCCACGAGCAACATCGCATATCCACTCGTTATCTTCACTATGTGTTCTTGTTTCATGATGTATTGTTTTAATGACATTACAATGATATCAAAATAATATCATCTACCGACCGATAAATGACCAGCGGCTTCCGAAAAGGATGAACGGGAATCGCGTAGAAATGCAACACCCTACTCGACAGCTCGTTCATCAACGTCTTGGAAATCAATCAGAAACCACCCGTTCGCTAAGAAAGCGCGAGCACATGCCTCGTCAATACTTGTACTTTTTCCACCGGGCTTTGAGGAATTCTAGCACTCCGTTTTCACGCGTGTTCGTACCTGGCTTATAAAATACCTCTCCCTTTATCTCCTCGGGAAGAAATTCATGTTCGATGAAATTTCCTTCGTAGCTGTGCGCGTACTTGTAGTCTTCACCGTAGCCCAGTTCTTTCATCAACTTGGTCGGCGCATTCCGTATCGGCAGCGGCACAGAGAGATCACCCGTTTCACGCACTTTGGCTTGCGCTTCATTGATCGCCATGTAGGTTGAATTGCTCTTGGGTGAAGTGGCCAAGTACACCGTGGTCTGAGACAAAACAATCCGGCATTCAGGGTAGCCAATGGCATGGACCGCTTGATAGCAATTGTTGGCCATCACCAGGGCAGTGGGATTGGCGAGGCCGATGTCTTCGCTGGCAAGGATCAACAGGCGACGTGCGATGAACATAGGATCTTCCCCTCCTTCAATCATGCGTGCCAGCCAATAGACCGAAGCATTCGGATCGCTGCCTCGAATGCTCTTGATAAAAGCCGAGATGATGTCGTAGTGCTGCTCTCCCGTTTTGTCGTATCGCGCCATCTTCTGCTTGACCACCCGCTTGACAAATTCATCGGTAATTGGATGTTGGTCAGCAATGGCAGATTGAGCCACCAATTCTAAGGTATTGAGCAACTTCCTTCCGTCGCCTCCGCTGAGTTGAAACAATGCCTTCTTTTCTTCGATCTTGAGCTGTTGTTCCTTGAGCCATTCATCTTCTTCCAAGGCGCGCTGTAAGATGCGATCCAATTCGTCTACACCGAAACCTTCTAAAACATACACTTGGCACCGCGACAAAAGAGCTGGGATGACCTCAAACGAAGGGTTCTCGGTTGTAGCGCCGATCAAGGTCACTACGCCTTTTTCTACCGCCCCGAGCAAACTGTCTTGTTGACTTTTGCTGAATCGATGGATCTCATCGATAAAAAGTATCGGCTTCTTCGTGCTCAACAGGTCCTTCTTCGACGCTTGCTCGATTACCGCTCGGACGTCCTTCACTCCGCTGCTAATCGCGCTCAACGTAAACATCGGTCGCTCTAATTCATCTGCTAGGATTTGCGCCAATGTGGTTTTTCCAACGCCAGGAGGCCCCCAAAAGATGATCGAAGGAAGACTTCCAGCCTTGATCGAAAGTCGAATCGGTCCATCGGCACCCACGATGGCCTCCTGGCCAACGTATTGATCCAATGTTTTCGGGCGCAGCCGTTCTGCCAGTGGGGTATCGTTCGGGTCGGTCATTTTACCTCACAAACATACCCATTGCCCACAAAGAAGTTGGCTATTGTTCCGGAACCCCATAGCTCGACACACGGATGTATGTGAACACGATTAATGAGCGCGCCTCGGTTCCTTCCGAACTCAGCACGAGTTGAATGGAAGGCTCATCCACTGAAGCATTCTGATCGAATCGATTGCCCGAATCTTCTGAAAAATCTGGCTCCCAACGCAGGCCGTTCAGCAGGAAGTTGGTATAGCCTTGTTGTATATCAAACGAAAACAAGCCGCTGACATCGGTATTCAACGCCGTATCCGGAGCGATGGTTTCTCGCATAAAAGGGGCCAAATCCAAATCAATCTCCACTTCGCGATATGCCAGCTTTAAACGAAGTTCAGAAGCTTCGTTGAGCTGCAACTCCGAAAAAGTGAGCTCAAATTTCCAATTGTCCCAATAATCAGAAGGCACTTCATCAGAACGAATCGACGTAAGAGCCGAGACAAACGGACTGCATGCGATTGAATCCGGCACGAGGTACAAGGTTGCAAAGCCTCGTGTGTAACTCAATTCTGATATAGCAAATGTCTTAGCCGGAAAATTCTCGTCGCAACCGTCGGCTACATTTTCCACCACCCAATGTTCATCCTCGGCAATCACCCGCGTCATTTGAGTAACCACCGTAGGTTGTGTGATCTCCCCGTCGGGGTATTCGAAAGGATCATCCTTCTTGGCACATGCACCAAGTACAGTGAGTGCAATCAGCGCAAGAGATGTGAAAAAAACGGTCTTCATGCATACGAAATTAGCGCTTGTTGCCTATGGTCCCAATAACCCTCATCCAGAATGAGCATACGGCCTCCGGTCACAAGGCAATCCCCAGCCCGATCAAGAGCGCAAAAAGAAAGGTAGAAAGAGCCAGCTGCTTCAGCATCGGGTCCAAGGCTTGCGAAATGCGATTCGAATGCACCTGATACGCATTCCAGGCAAAGAGCGGGTAGGTCGCTAGAAAAAGCCAATCCCAACCCCATTCGAAATGCCTCATCGCATATCCCAGAAAAGCGGTACAACCAATCGCCAATAAGACAACGTGGTACGCACGTGCTCGGATCGGCCCCATTCTTACCGCAAGCGTGATCTTGCCAGCATTCCGGTCGCTCTCAATGTCACGGGTGTTGTTGACATTCAATACGCCAGTGCTAAAAGCCCCGATGGAAATGGCAGGCAGGAGTATGTCCATTTCAACGCTTCCCATCTGACACAAATAGGAGCCAACTACACCCAAGACCCCAAAAAACGCCATGACCGAAACATCACCCAAGCCCCGGTAACCGTATGGATTCCTCCCTGCAGTATATCGGATAGACGCCACGATCGCCGCAACCCCAAAAACGAGCAACAACCCACTTGTCATCCAGTCGAGAGGAGCGTAGTAGAGCAAAGTGATGCCCGACAAGAATGAGAGTACGGAGGCAATGCCGATTGAATTACGCATTTCTCTGCCTGAGATAATCCCTGACTGCATTGCGCGCTGAGGGCCAATTCGTTCGTCGTTGTCAGTCCCGTGGCTGAAGTCTCCATAGTCGTTTGCCAGGTTGCTGTTGATTTGTAGCAATACCGTCGTGAGCGCCGTGAGGACGAGCACGCCCACGTCAAAACTTCCGTCGTTCATAGCGAGAAATCCGCCCGTTAAGGTAGATGCCAATGCCAGCGGCAACGTCCTGAGGCGCATGGCTCCTAGCCAAGCTTTTGTTTTTGATGCTTCCTTATTCAATGTCTCTACATCCATTCTGGCTACATTTGTCCGCTTATGGCCAACCGCTACTTTATAGAGCTGTCATACGACGGCAGCGAATTCCACGGCTGGCAAATCCAACCGAACGCCAAAACTATTCAGGAAAGTCTGAACTCAGCGCTTTCTACCCTTCTTCGAACAGAAATATATACGGTGGGTTGTGGCCGGACAGATACCGGCGTGCACGCGACGCAATTCTTTGCCCACTTTGACACTGATCTGCGTGATGTTGACTTGAAAAAATTGACCTTTCGCTGCAACCGTTTTTTACCCGAATCCATCGCCGTGCATCGCATGTTTGCCGTTCCATCAGACGCACATACCCGTTTCAGTGCTACCAGTCGATCGTATGCTTACTTGATTACACAAAAAAAAGATCCCTTCGCCGTTTTGCGCAAGTGGGAAATGCGTGAATCACTAGATTTGGAACGGATGAATTTAGGAGCAGAAGCGCTGACATCGTACGAAGATTTTTCATGTTTCTCGAAGTCAAATACACAAACCGAAACCAACTTGTGTGATCTGACCTTCGCGCGATGGACACAGAACGGCTCTGAATTGAGGTTTGAGGTCACCGCAAATCGATTCCTCAGAAACATGGTCCGCGCCATGGTAGGAACCCTCATCGACCTGGGACGGGGAACGATAGACATAGAAACCCTGCAGGCAATCCTCGCATCCAAAGACAGAAGTAAGGCGGGCTTCTCTGCCCCCGCCCACGGATTGTACCTCACACGAGTCACCTATCCAGATGATATCATTTCATGAGCGGCCAAAAAGATAAATCGGTCAGCGGCAAAGCCTTCGACATGGGCCTGTTCATGCGTGTGATGAAGTACGTCAATCCGTATAAAACACTCTTCGTTTTCACCGGGTTTTTGGTCTTACTTTCAGCAGCGATCAGCCCACTGCGACCTTGGTTGATTCAGTACACTCTGGACCAATCGGTGATCATTCCCAATCCCGACCTCCTCGAGTTCATGACCATGATCATCATCGGGATGCTCGTGTTGGAAGCCGTTGTACAATTCGCTCAAACCTACTTGGCCAACTGGCTGGGCCAATCCGTCATCCGTGATCTCCGCCTTGATGTCTACAATAAAATCACTCACTTCCGACTGAGGTACTTCGACCAAACGCCCATCGGCACCTTGGTCACCCGCGCTGTATCTGACATCGAAACCATCTCCAATATCTTTTCAGAAGGCGTCCTCACGATTTTCGGTGAAATCATCAAGCTCACTGTGGTCATTGCCTTCATGTTGGTGCTCAACTGGAAACTCACGTTGGTAGTTCTGATTCCGATTCCACTGCTTCTTTGGGCGACCAACATCTTTAAGAACTACATCAAGCTCGCTTTTCAAGACGTCAGAAACGAAGTTGCCAAACTCAATGCCTTTGTCCAAGAACACATCACGGGCATGTTCATCGTGCAAATCTTCAACCGCGAAAAGCAGGAGATGAAGAAATTCAAGGAAATCAATGCAAGGCATCGCGACGCCCACCTCCGCACCGTTTTCGCCAACGCGATCTTCTTTCCGGTCGTGGAAATCCTCTCCGCTCTCTCCATCGCATTGCTCATTTGGTGGGGGGCCAAAGAAATGATTACCGGCACGTTCGAATACGGCCAACTGGTGGCATTCTTGCTCTACATCTACATGCTTTTCCGCCCGATTCGCCAATTGGCAGACCGCTTCAACACCCTCCAAATGGGCATGGTAGCCAGCGAACGTGTTTTCAAACTGCTCGATACCCAGGCCAGCATCGAAGGATCCGGTAAAAACCTGCACCCTGAGCTCAAAGGACACATCGCCTATGAGCACGTCTGGTTTGCCTACAACAACGAAGAGTGGGTCTTGAAAGACGTCAGCTTTACCGTACAAGAAGGCCAGAACGTTGCCATCGTAGGGGCCACAGGCGCTGGCAAAACGAGCATCATCAACACCCTCAGCCGGTCGTACGAATACAGCCGAGGCAACATCAAGGTAGACGGCATCGAACTCCGTGATTTCGACCCCAATTACCTGAGCCGAAAAGTGGGAGTCGTCCTCCAAGACGTCTTTCTTTTCTCCGATTCCATTTACAACAACATCACCCTCAACAACCCGAAAATCAGCCTTGAAGAAGTGCAAGCCGCAGCCAAAAAAGTTGGAGCACACCGCTTCATCGATAAGCTGCCAGGCGGCTATCATTTCAATGTAAAAGAAAGGGGCGGCATGCTTTCCGTAGGCCAACGTCAATTATTGGCGTTTATCCGAGCGTATATCTACAATCCTTCCATCCTCGTGCTCGATGAAGCTACCTCATCGGTTGATACCGAAACGGAAAGCATGATCCAAGAAGCCATTGAGCAAATTACCAAAGACCGCACCTCCATCATCATCGCGCATCGTCTCGCCACCGTCCAGCACGCCGATGTCATCATGGTCATGGAAAAAGGCGAAATCATTGAAAAAGGAAATCACCAAGAACTTCTCCAGAAAGACGGGCATTACAAAAAATTGTACGACCTGCAATTTGTTTGACATCCAACCGCCCAAACAAGGCGCATACCCATTCGCAGGATTCCGATTTAGCTTCAAAAAGAAGGGCGTGCCCTCCGCTGCGCGCAGGTCAGGCTATCCGCTGTAGTCCTGCGCTAAGAGCGCAGCAGCTGCCGCTCCTATCCTTCACGCAAGGCTGGCTTTAAAGCCCGCTCTTCACCTCGGCAGTATTCGTCTCTAAAAGCTTGGCTTTTACGTAAGCAGCAGTATGTCCCTTTGTTTGCGCCGCGAGCGCTTCTGGCGTGCCCTCAAAAATTACCTGACCGCCCCGATCACCGCCTTCTAGTCCCAAGTCAATGATCCAGTCCGCCTGTTTGATGATCTCGAGGTTGTGCTCGATCACCAAAATCGTATGCCCGAGGTCGAGCAGCTTCTTGAAACTCGCCAACAATTTACGGATGTCGTGCACATGAAGGCCGGTCGTGGGTTCGTCAAACAAAAAGAAGGTTCCTCCATTGTCCGCCGACTGCCCTTTTCCTATGAACGATGCCAGCTTAATCCTTTGCGCCTCTCCTCCAGACAATGTGCTCGAACTTTGTCCCAAGGTCACATAGCCTAGTCCTACCTCTTGGAGTGGCATCAGCTTTTGGATGACTTTCTTCTCCGAAGCTGTGCGTGCATGCATCTCAAAGAATGCAATGGCCTCATCTACCGAAAGCTCCAATACATCGTTGATGCTCTTGTCGTGAAACTTCACTTCCAGCACCTCCTCCTTAAAGCGCTTTCCACCGCACGACTCACAGGTCAAGTGAATGTCGGGCATGAACTGCATCTCTACCGTCGTCTGCCCTTCTCCTTGACACGTTTCGCATCTTCCTCCGTCTACGTTGAACGAAAAATGAGCGGGCTTGAATCCGCGCATTTTCGCCAAGGGTTGGCTCGAGAACAAACTCCGGATGTCGTCAAACGCTTTGATAAACGTAACTGGATTGCTACGAGATGAACGACCAATAGGATTTTGATCCACGAACTCCACTGCATCCACCCGATTGATGTGGCCTTCGATGGCCCTGAAGGCTCCAGATTGCTCTGAACTATGCCCGCCAATCCGTTTTGCCAACGCGGGGTGCAACACTTTCTTGATCAAGGATGATTTGCCCGAGCCACTGACCCCCGTCACGACGGTCAAAATGCCGAGTGGCACCTTCACATCCACGTTTTTTAGGTTGTTCTCCTTTGCGCCAAGCACTTCGATATAGTACTTCCACGGCCGTCGCGATTCGGGAATCGGAATCGCATCCAAGCCATTCAAATAGCGGGCGGTAATGCTGTTTTCCTCATTAGCAAGCGCCTCCATTCCTCCTTGAAATACCAAATGTCCTCCGTTCACACCCGCTTCAGGTCCAAGGTCGATCAGTTCATCCGATGCCCGCATGATATCCTCGTCGTGTTCCACTACAATCAGCGTATTCCCCACAGCTTGCAAATTCTTCAACACACCGATCAGTCGTTCGGTATCGCGCGGATGCAAACCGATGCTCGGTTCATCCAAGATGTACATGGATCCCACAAGGGAACTTCCCAGCGAGGTAGCGAGCTGGATTCGCTGCGACTCACCTCCCGAGAGCGTATTCGAAAGCCTGTTTAAATTCAAATAAGACAACCCAACGTCGCACAAATAATTCAACCTGTTCGTAATCTCGATCAAAAGCCGCTTGGCTACCTTGCTTTCATACGCGTTCAATTCCAACCCGTCAAAATGATCCCGCAACGCATCAATGGGTAATAAAAGCAGCTCTGAAATCGATTTCCCAGCAATCTTTACGTAGTTCGCGTCCTTCCTCAACCGGGTTCCGTTGCACTCAGGACAAAGCGTTTTACCGCGGTACCTAGACAACATGACTCGGTACTGGATCTTGTAGGATTTTTCCTCCAAGTGTTGGAAGAACGCATTCAGCCCATTGAAGTGCTTATTGCCTGTCCAAAGCAACTTTTCTTCTTTAGCCGTCAATTCCTCGATCGAGCGATGGATCGGAAAATCAAACTGACCTGCGCTCTGCACCAGCTTCTCTTTCCAAGCACTCATCTTTTCGCCCTTCCAGCAAACCAAGGCATCCTGGTACACGCTCAGTGATCGATCGGGTATCACAAGGTCTGGATCGATGCCGATGATGCTTCCGAAACCTTCGCATCGCTTGCAGGCCCCGCGCGGGTTGTTAAAACTCAAGAAGTGAACGTCCGGTTCTTCGAAAAGGATACCATCCATTTGGAAGAGGTTCGAATAGAACGCAGCTTCTTCTGGCTGGTCATACGAACGCAAGGAAACATTTCCATGTCCTTCGTAAAAGGCGAGTTCTACAGAATCTGAGAGCCGATTTCGAAAGCCTTCGTCGTCCTTAGCAACAACGATCCGATCGATCACCAAGTGGTACGATTCAGTCACGTCGATTTTTTGTTTCCCCAATCGCTCCACCTCGGATCCGACGAGTACCCTGGTAAATCCGTTCTGCTCGAGCAGTTGCAAACGCTGCTCCAGTTCCTTCTTATTGTCGAAATCGATGGCCACGGTAAGGAGCAATCGCTCCCCTTCCTCCTTTTGCATGATGGCGTCGATCACGTCCTGAACGCTGTGCTTTCGCACCTCTTCTCCACTCTCAGGCGAATAGGTTCGCCCGATGCGCGCGTACATCAGCTTGATATAATCGTAGATTTCGGTAGACGTTCCTACGGTGGATCGTGGGTTCCGGGTATTGACCTTTTGCTCAATGGCCACGGCCGGCGAAATCCCGCGGATATAGTCCACCTTCGGCTTTTCGATTTTTCCTAGAAACTGCCTGGCATAGGCAGAAAGGCTCTCGATGTACCGTCGCTGTCCCTCCGCGTAAAGCGTATCGAAGGCGAGCGACGATTTCCCTGAACCGGAAAGCCCCGTAATTACCGTGAAGCTGTTTCGCCTGATTGCAACGTCAACGCTGCGAAGGTTGTGCATCTTGGCGCCTTTAATAACAATGTATTCCCGAGCATCCAACTGATCTACTTCCTGCATAACCTTTTTACTCCTTTTCACGTATTTTTAGAAAACGGCCTGCAAAGGTAAAACCCTCATTTGTACATTCGTTGAAGGAAAAAGATTAGTCCTATACAATAAGCCCACTAACCATTCGTTACTGGCATACGTCTTGTACTAAATCACTAAAAAATTATCGGCCTATAGCATCATATCTACCTTTTTTCACTTTTCCGCGTAACTCTCTAAAGGTTGATATTATGATGTATAGAAATGAAGACGATCAAGTCTTGGTCGGTAAGTACTTGTCAGGCGACGAAGCCGCTTTTGAAACGCTGCTCCGCAGGCACCGTGAGAGGGTTTACGGTTACATTAGGATGATGGTCAAGGATGGCCAACTCGCTGAAGACATTTTCCAAGACGTTTTTGTAAAAGCCGTACTCACCATGAAACGTGGCCGGTACAATGAAGAGGGGAAATTCCTTCCCTGGGTTCTTCGCATCGCACACAACCTTGTCATCGATACCTTTCGCAGAAATAAGCGGTATCCAACCGTGGATGGCGGTGAGGATTTCGATATTTTCAATGTCATTCGTGACGATGGAAAGAACATCGACCAACAACTGATTGAAGAGCAAATCAATTCCGACGTCAAGCGGCTGATCGACTTCCTACCTGACGAACAAAAGGATGTTCTGCGCATGCGCTTATACAGTGGCATGAGTTTCAAGGAGATCGCCGAAGACACCAACGTGAGCATCAATACAGCACTGGGTAGAATGCGCTATGCGTTGATCAACTTGCGAAAGCTGATCGAGGAACATAATGTGGTGCTGACCCAATAATCAGAGCGCGTACAATAAAGGAGGAAAGAGGCCGTTCTTGTTGCATGAACAACCTAAACAACGTATTGCATGCAAAACGATTACTCTTTAGAAACACTCAGCAATTTTGTACGAGAGGAGGCTTCAGAACTTGAATCCATTGGGTTGAAAGTACGTAAGGATGGGCCTTCTGAACTGACGCTTCAGAAAATCCTTGGATTTTCAAAGCAATTCAGTGTACGGCCTTCAGCCACACTGGGTCAATACGAACAGAATCTCAACTAGCATTTAGGCTTTAGGAAGCCTGGACTTAACCCCAATCGCCCCATCGATTGGGGATTTTTGTATCCGAAAACCCCGTGCTGGACTGTACTCTCGTCCGTAGAAAATGATCTGGAGGTGCAACTTATTCCACTTCTCCTTCGGGAATAGTTTCTTGGCGTCCTTTTCCGTCTGCTCCACATTCTTCCCACTGCTGAGACCCCACCGATACATCAATCGATGGATATGCGTATCCACAGGAAAGGCGGCAACGCCAAACGCTTGGCTCATGACCACTGAAGCCGTTTTATGCCCTACGCCAGGAAGTGCCTCCAAGGCTTCGAATGATTGTGGAACCTCTCCGCCATGCTTTTCAATTAGGATCTTGGACAGGTTCCAAATCGCCTTCGATTTTGCTGGTGACAAACCACATGGTTTTATGATCTCTCGGATTTCATCGATGCTAAGCTTTACCATGTCATAAGGATTATCCGCCTTCTGAAACAAAAGTGGCGTAATCTGATTGACCCGTTTGTCAGTGCTCTGGGCGCTCAACAACACGGCGATCGTCAACGTATACGGACTCCAATGATCCAGTGGAATGGGAACCGTCGGGTACAACTCTTCTAGTTTGTCGATGAGGTAAGCTGCTTTTTCTTTTCGTGTCATCCCGTACTATCGAATTTGAAAGCTTTGAAATTCAAGCACCTTGCCCTCCTCCACCGCTACATGCTCTACGGATGCCTTGGCCGGACCTATCTGGCACCATGCAACCAAAGAATCCAGTTGGGCCGTTTCGCCTTCTGCCTCAAGGTATACACTTCCGTCCTTTTCATTTCGCACAAATCCATTTAAACCAAGGGCAATTGCTTCTGCTTTGGCACTTTTTCTAAACCAAACCCCTTGAACCAAACCGCTTACGCGGATATTGAAATGTTTTTTCATCTTCTTGTAGTAAACGTAAATAGGTTACGATCTGCCTTGCTTTTCTTTGCCGAAGAATTAAACAATCGAACAGTGATTTGTTTTTACAAGTGAACCCATTAATTTGCGACATGAACAAAATTAACGAAGGAGAAATTGCTCCCGATTTCAGTGGGAAAGATCAGAATGGAAACACCGTTTCGCTCGATCAATTCCGGGGTAGGAAATTGGTGCTCTTCTTCTACCCCAAAGATGACACACCTGGATGTACCGCCGAAGCCTGCAATTTACGCGACAATTATGATGTCCTTCTCAACAAGGGCATACATGTAGTTGGGGTGAGTGCCGATTCCGAAACGAAACATCAAAAGTTCGTGAATAAATACGACCTTCCGTTTCCACTCATTGCCGACACTGAAAAAGCGGTCATCAATGCGTTTGGAGTCTGGGGCGAAAAAAAGTTCATGGGCCGGGTATACGATGGCATCCATCGCGTTACGTATGTAATCAATGAGCAAGGAGAAGTGATCAAGCGCTTCGACAAAGTGAAGACAAAGGCACACTCAGAAGAAATTCTCGAGGCGCTTCAAATGAATTAAGAACAGAAAGTAGAAAGATTAAAACAATCCACAATGGCAACAGAAGTTTCAAAAGACAAATTAAAGGCACTCCAGCTTACGCTCGATCGCTTAGAGAAGACATACGGAAAAGGCTCCGTGATGAAGATGGGCGACAGTGCCATCGAGGCAATAGACGTGATTCCGACAGGGTCCTTATCGCTCGATCTCGCTTTAGGGGTAGGAGGATACCCAAGGGGCCGTGTAGTGGAAATCTACGGACCGGAATCTTCTGGTAAAACCACTCTGGCCATTCACGCCATGGCAGAAGTACAAAAGCAAGGAGGAATTGCCGCGATGATCGATGCCGAGCACGCATTCGATCGTTTCTACGCAGAAAACCTTGGTGTTGACACAGAAAACCTCTTGATCTCTCAGCCTGACAACGGTGAGCAAGCCTTGGAGATCGCAGACAATTTGATTCGCTCAGGCGCGGTAGACTTGGTTGTGATCGACTCGGTAGCTGCGCTCACGCCAAAAGCGGAGATCGAAGGAGAAATGGGTGATAGCAGGATGGGACTACAGGCCCGATTGATGTCTCAAGCCCTCCGGAAATTAACCGGTTCGATCAGTAAAACACATGCTACCTGCATCTTCATCAACCAGCTCAGGGAGAAAATCGGTGTGATGTTCGGTAACCCGGAAACAACTACAGGCGGCAACGCGCTCAAGTTCTATGCCTCTGTCCGCTTAGACATACGAAGAGCAGGGCAAATCAAGGTAGGAGATGACGCCATAGGAAATAACGTCCGTGTCAAGGTGGTCAAGAACAAAGTGGCTCCCCCCTTCAAAAAGGCCGAATTCGACATCATGTACGGCCATGGAATTTCTAAAACGGGTGAACTCGTGGACCTCGGTGTCATACAAAACATCGTCAAAAAGAGCGGCTCTTGGTTTTCTTATGGAGATACGAAGCTCGGCCAAGGCCGGGATGCAGTGAAACAGCTCCTCGAGGACAATCTAGAACTGGCCTTGGAAATAGAAGAGAAGATCTTTGCTTCATTTCAGCCTAAAGCCGCCGAGAAAACCGCCGAAAAGGCCACCGAGAGCGCACCCGCGGAGTAGCGAAAGCCGTTAACTAAAACTTGAGAAGGTCGAACCCATGGTTCGGCCTTTTCCAATTAAGTTTGAGCCATGAAAAGAATGTTTGCCGGAATCTTCCTCATCCTAATTGTAATTACAGCCTGCCAGGAAAACAATACCGCAAAGCTCGATACAGGAAACGAGCTGCGAATCGTCGACCCGTTTGATAGCATCAACACATTGATCAAGCAATCTCCCAACAACCCAGATCTTTATTTTCAACGGGCGAGGATGCACTACGATCAACGCGACTTAGAAACAAGCATGAACGACGTCGGTCGTGCCTTGAAACTCGACAGCAACAATACCGATTACTATATGTTGCTAGCCGATCTCAAACTCATCGCTAAAGAAAGTAGGGCATCCAGGGACGCGTTGCTCAAGGCCTACGCAATTGCACCCAATGACATCGATGTATTACTCAGGTTGGGCGAATTGTACATGATTGTACGGGATGCCGATGAGTCTTTCAAATACCTGAACGAAGCCTTAAGGCTCGACGTGTATAATGCGACGGCGTATCGCCTCAAAGGCTTTAATTACAAGTACATGGCAGATACAGCCAATGCGGTGTCAAGTTTTCAAACAGCCGTGGAGCAAGACCCGCAAGACTATGACTCCTACCTTCAATTGGGGCTGCTTTATTCCAGTGTAGGAAACGAATTGGCTGAAGACTATTACAACAACGCTCTAAAAGTCCGTCCCCAGTCGGTCGAAGCACTGTATGCCAAAGGCCTGTTTCTGCAGACCGTAAACCGATCGAGGAATGCGATCGAAACCTACGACGAAATCCTTTCCATTGCAGGCAGCTATTTCGATGCCTGGTACAACAAAGGATACGTATACATGGTCCAATTGGAAAAGTATGACAGCGCG
The DNA here is from genome assembly GCA_040221375.1 of Cryomorphaceae bacterium. Taxonomy (GTDB): domain Bacteria; phylum Bacteroidota; class Bacteroidia; order Flavobacteriales_G; family Salibacteraceae; genus SHAN690. Next base: position 1,813 of record JAVKEP010000049.1, on the reverse strand, counting down.
TCCTATTGTTTCTCGAGGGCCATCGAATTTGGCCCGACCAATTATGTCGAAGCGTACTACAATCGAGGACTTGCCTTTGAGCAAGCTGGAAATCTAGAAAAGTCGAAAGAGAACTACAGGGCTGCGCTGAAAATCAACCCCCAATACGATTTGGCTGCGCTGGGTTTAGGACGGCTAGAAGAAGGAAAATAAAAAACCCCGACCATTGCTGGTCAGGGTTACCCATCGCGGTTGATAGCTCTTTTATTCTGCGTCCTTTCCGACGTAAAACTCGACCAACTTTTCGCTGGTATTTCCGAGTTTGTCCTTGGCGACTACCTTGACTTCGTATTTTTTATTCTTTCGGAATCGGCTTACTTCCGATGCGTCCAATGTCTGTGGCGAGGAATAGAGCTGCTGAGCTCCACCGTCCATTCCATAGGTGATGGATTCTGTTCCGACTTTCTTGTCAGTTGCGGAGACGTACATTCTGGTGTAGTTTGGATACACCGGTTTTCCATTCTTGGTACCGATTTGCTCGATTGAGAATTTCACAAAGATCTCCGGCGCCGTGTTATCGATATAGCAACTCGAGCTTTTATCGCCTTCTTGGTTGTTCACATTATCGGTAGATCGAAAATTGATCGTGTGGTATCCTTCTGAAGGCAAGGTAAAGGCCGAGTAGGTTTTGAATCCGCCTCCGTCTACTTGATATTCTGTTTTCTGCACCCCTGAAGCGTCGTCCCTCATACGCAGGGTAATGTTGCTCTTACTGGTAATGAACAGTGTATCGCGGTCCATGAACTGGGGGTTGGCGTATACGATGCCCGTTTCGGGGGCATCTACATCCATGAATACATTGATGTAATGGTTGCCGCTCAGGTTTTCTACCAGATCATTCGCGTCGTACTTCACATTGTGGCTTCCTCGAACGGGAGGCATTTTAAAATCGCTCGAAAACGTATTCCGTTCACCCCCATCGATCCGATAGTAGATATTCTTCACGCCGGCCTTGTTGTCTGTGGCCGCTAAGGAGATGGTGGTTCGCGCAGAGATGTACAAGTAGTTCCCTTTGTGCTGATCTCCTTTTACTTGGTGCGTAGGAACCGGTGCAATTTTATCCATGTAAAACTTAAAGGTGGAGGCATTTGCACCGCCTTCTCCGCCTTCCATGTTTTTCACATTGTCAACTGCGTAATACTTGATAGTATGTTCGCCATCGCTCAAACCACCGACATTCACGGGCCCTCCATAGACGCGGGCATTTCCTCCATCGAAGGTGTAGTACATCGTCCGCACGCCGGAAAGGTTATCGGTACTGCTCAGTTTCACATTTGCAGTTGGTGCTAGAATCGTTCCCCCTTTGTTCACCCCAACTACTTCGTAATTCGTTTTTGGCGCGGTAAGGTCCACGGTAAAGGCAGATGACTTGGTCTTCTCAGCATTGCCCACAAAGTCTACTGCGTAGTAGTAAAGCGATTGTGCGCCTTCTTTACTCACACTTACGTCTGAATTATAATCGCTGTATCCTCCTCCGAGTGCATATTGGGTCGACTTCACACCCGAAACGCCGTCGCGAGAGGTCAATGCGAACGATAGGCCCTTCCCGTAAAACACGGTCCCTCCGCTGCTGTAGCGAGGTGCATTTTTGAATTGAAGCGAAGTAACAGGAGCGAGCCCGTCGGCATTCACCGTATAGAGGACTTCCTGCTGAGGTTGAGCCGTCCTACCTGTTTCTGGGTCTACAGCCCACTTGCTTCTTACAAAGTTTGGACCTTCAGTGTCCAAATACATCGGTTCGCCGTACTGAGGCTTGGTGGCTTTGAGGTCGTAG
>JAVKEP010000048.1:0-29198 GCA_040221375.1 Cryomorphaceae bacterium | reverse complement strand
TGTTGATCTGGAGGAGAAACGCTGATCAGGGCGACATTCAGCTTAATGTGCATCTCCCTAAACAATATCGGCATCTCACTGAGGAAGACTGGGATGTAAGAAGCGCGACCTTCATTAACCGCTTGCCGCACATTGGCTCCGACAAACAAAGCGTGGATGTGAAATTTAGTCGCCAATTCACGTGCTGCGTATGGAGCGTCACCCTCGGTGTGCAGGTGGTAAATATTGACCCCATTCAGTTGCTTACCGCGCTCCGTCATTGCCTTGATCAATGCTACTGGCACTGCTGCTACACTGTGTACATAGATATTATCGCCAGTTTTCAAGCATTGCATCGCTTCTTCAGCACTCACCCTTCTCATAGTTTCAAGTTTTCTGCCGCAAAGATGTTCTTGATTTAACGTGCATCCTATGATATATATTAGGTATTAAGACCAAATTTCAGACCATGTAGCTTTGACTGAATCCTCTAGCCACGGAAATTTCTTGCACCGACAAAGATTATTAATTCAAAAAGCGAATGGTTTCCGTATTCGTCGAAGTTTTCTGAATATTGCCTTGGCATGAAAGCACCATCACTCATTATTCGAAAAGGCACACCCGAAGATGTCCCGGTGCTTTTAAGGTTGATCAAAGAGCTCGCCCTCTATGAAAAAGCTCCTGAGGAAGTCATCGTAACAGAACAACAGTTATTCGCCGACGGTTTTGGGCCGCACCCATATTACCATTTGATCGTGGCAGAACTCAATTCTGAGATCATAGGCATCGCCGTTTACTACTTTGCTTATTCAACTTGGAAAGGGAAGTACCTATACCTTGAAGACTTTGTAATTGCCGAATCGCATAGGGCTAATGGCTACGGCAAACAGCTCTTCGATGCAGTGGTGAAAGTGGCCAAAGAGGAAAAGGTCAAACGTATGGGCTGGCAGGTCTTGGATTGGAATCAACCCGCAATCGAGTTCTACAAGCGCTATGGCGCTGATCTTTCAGACGAATGGCTGAACGGCCGCCTCTATTTTGATTAATGAAGATGGAAGAAATGAATGTTTTCAAGTTTGGAGGAGCGTCTATCCGCGATGCCAATGCCGTTAGAAACATGGTCAGCATCCTTCGTGATGCCGGTCCGGATAGAAAGGTAATCGTAGTTTCTGCAATGCACAAGACCACCAATCAACTCGAACGAGTCGTAGAAGCCTTTATGAATGAAGGCGATTGGAAAAGTCCTTTGAACGAAGTCTTTGATGCTCATGTTCACGTACTTCAGGAGTTGTTACCTGACCAAGAAAACGATGCGAGCATCGCCCTAGAGAAGGTACGTACGTATGCATTCACTTTCCTCAATCAGGACGAGGGCAATGACTTCAATTTTATCTATGACCAAATCGTTGCACTTGGAGAGATCCTCTCTACCAAGATCATCGCTGGATTCTTGATTGCCGAAGGCATCGACGTAGTTTGGGCGGACGCACGTAAACTGATACAAACCGATAATTCGTACCGCGACGCTAAAGTCGATTGGGAAAGTACGACGCAACGTATCCAAGAACACTGGCAATCAAATGCGCCGCATTCCATCATTACTCAAGGCTTCATTGGGGGTGGAGAACATCAACGGATGACCACCCTAGGTAGAGAAGGTTCCGATTTTTCCGCGGCGATCTTCGCCTACGCCCTCAACGCGAAATCCGTCACGATTTGGAAGGATGTTTCAGGCATGCTCAACGCTGACCCAAAGCATTTTTCCAATACGACCCTCCTTCCGAACATTTCTTATCGCGAAGCCATTGAATTGAGTTATTACGGCGCGTCTGTAATTCACCCTAAGACCATTAAACCACTAGAAAATCAGAACATCCCACTTTACGTCAAAAGCTTTTTGGCGCCTTCTGACCCGGGCTCCATCATCAATGACAACACCTCTGAAGACAGTAAAATCCCCAGCTATATATTCAAAACAAACCAGGTATTGATCTCGATCTCCAGCCGGGATTTTTCTTTTATAGTAGAAGAGCACATCAGCGATATTTTCGCCTCTTTCGCGAAACACAAACTCAAAATCCAGACGATGCAGAATTCAGCGATCAGCTTTTCAGTGAGTGTCTCGGATGACCGTGCCCAAATTGAAGCGCTGATTCAAGATTTGCAGAAAGACTATCAAGTACTCTACAACGATGGCCTCGAATTGCTTACAATCAGGCATTATAACGAGAAAATTGTGGGAGAATTGATCAAAGGGAAAGAGGTCCTGCTTCAACAGAAGACTCGGCACACGATGCGCATCCTTATGCGGGCTTGAAGCGAGCGATGATTTTATCTGCCAGGATACTGGACAGCTTCTCGAAAGATTGCCTCGTCAACCCAGCGATATGCGGACTGAGCAGCACGTTAGAATGATTCATCAGTTTCCGAGCGGTCTCTGGCAAGTCCTCAAACGCCGGCATTGTCAACGTCTGCGTTTCGTACTCCAACACATCCAAACAGGCCCCTTTGACCCTTCCAGTCTCCAAGGCTTTGAGCAGGTCCTCAGAATGAACGATACCTCCTCGTGAAGTGTTGATTAAATAAAACGGGCGTTCGAAGCTGCTGATCCAATCTGCATCAACCAAATGATGCGTCTCATCATTGTATGGAAGATGCAAACTCACAACGTCAGCTCGTCGATACACTTCTTCCATGCCAACCTGTTCGATGCCTTTGGTCGATTGCACGTCCTTGTACTTATCAAATGTCAGGACCTCGACTTGAAAACCTGATAGTAACTTTCCGAATGCTGATCCGGTATTTCCGAAGCCTACGATGGCAACCGTCTTGCCTTGCAATTCTTCGCCTTCGTTTTGCTTTCGAAGCCAAGTTCCATTACGAACTTCGTGATCGGCAATGTGCAGCCGATTGAAAAGAGAGAGCAAGGAACCCAATGCGTGCTCAGCAACCGCCTGCCGGTTACCCTCCGGCGAACTCAATACCTCGACCCCTTTGTCGCGTGCATATTGCACTTGGATGTGCTCAAGACCTGCGCCAACCCGCCCGATGAATGCGAGCTGTGGGTTCGCGTCGATCAACGCTCGATCGACAGAAATACCGCTCCTCAAGACCAATCCTTGGCAGTCTGTAAGCATTCGTCGCACGTCGTCCACTGTACGTTTCTCTTCTGGAAGAATCTCGCAGGTAAACCCTGCTTGACGCAGCTTTAACACCAATGCCTCGTGGATCGTATCGATGATCAACACCTTCATTCCTGCGCGGGCTTTACGACGCTCACTTCTACCCTCCTATTCTTCTGATTTGCTACTTCCCTCTCTAGCTTTGTAGGCAAGCTCAGGATGACTTTCTCCTCGAAAATAGGAGCTTGATGCGCAGCATTCTCAACATGCATCCGTGTTCCATCAACCCCTCTTTTTATCAAGGCATTTTGTACGACCATCGCTCGACTCATTCCTAAATCGGCGACTTCGTTCAGTGCCGTATGGCCGGTCAACTCAATGGTCAATCCCGGATTCAGCTCCATAATTTTAGCCAGTGAGTTTAAGATGACCTCGTCGCTCAACGTATCTGATTGTGTAAAGCCTCCGGTGTTTGAATACGTTCGATTTGCATCCGCAAAAAGTACGGAGTGCTCCTGAAAACTAATGGGGGGTAATTTTCTTCCCTGTGCGAAGAGCGGGAACACAAGCGCAATGAGGATAATCGTTGCCAGAAGTCGCATGAACCTATATGTATAGAATGTGGCCAATCAGAAAGTAGATGAACAGCCCAAGCACGTCATTGACCGTAGTAATAAACGGACCTGTCGCCAACGCTGGGTCTATATCATACTTGTCTAAGACCAAAGGAACGAATGTGCCAAACAATGTCGCAATGACAATAACGCTGAACAAGGCTACGCTGACCGTATAGCTCAATCCGAGGGAGTCGCCAAACGCAATGTTGTAGAGGAATATTAGTGCGGCACAAACGATTCCGTTCAATAATCCCACCATGAACTCCTTGCTCAACTTCGCTAGAATCCCTGTCATGCCCATGGACTTGTTGGCCAGTCCTTGAACGATGATTGCAGAGGATTGAACTCCTGCATTTCCGCCCATTGCAGCAATTAAAGGAATAAAAAATGCCATCTCAGGATAGAGCTGGAGGTCTCCTTCGTACAATTCAATCACCAGTGCACCGAGCACACCGCCGACAAGTCCAATTAACAACCATGGCAAACGAGCTCTGGTCAGTCGATACACGGTATCGGTAGAATCCACATCCCCAGAAATACCCGATGCCAACGCATAGTCTTTCTCTGCTTCCTCTCGGATGATGTCTACTACATCGTCGATGGTTATCCGGCCTTGCAACCTACCCAATTCATCCACTACGGGCAGGGCCACGAGGTCATACTTTTCCATCATGCTAGCGATTTCCTCCTGATCTTCATCCACACCAACGGAGCGGATCTTCGGGTCATATATATCGGCAATGCGCGTTTTCAGCGGAGTTAAGAGCAATCGCTTGATGGGTAATCTGCCTATCAAACAGCCTTGGTCGTCTACGACGTAAACCGTATACACGTGCTCAATTGCCTCAGCTTGCTTACGCATTTCCTTCACCGAGGTAGAAACCGTCCAATTCACGTTGACCTGGATGAGCTCTTTCGCCATCAACGCACCCGCCGTTCCTTCTTCATAGTGCAAGAGGTCTACGATATCTTCTGCCTGCTTTCGGTCTTCGATCAGGGAAATGATCTCTTCTTTCCGTTCTTGGGTGAAGAGATTCAACATGTCGGCCGCGTCGTCGCTGTCGAGGTTGTCGATTAGTTGTTCGGCAATCTCTTTGGAAGAAAGCGAAGCGAGAAATTTGTCTCTCCGATCCTCCTCCATATGTGTCAGCACATCGGAGGCCCGGTCGCCATCTAGCACTTTGTAGACCGCATTGGCTTCAACCACATCAAGTTCGTCCAAGATCTCCCCTAGATCCGCCGGGTGAAGGTCTTGAATCAATTCAAGCAAGGCGATTTCATCGTTTCGCACGATGGCCTCTTTGAGATCTTCGATGTATTGTTTGGTCAGCTCGAACTGCATGATCCTAGGATAGCAACCAAAAGTAAGACTATTTGCTAGGCGTCAAGGCTCGGGTTAGGGTAACAAAATCAGAAAAATGAAGTTGTTCGGGTCGAAGGGTAAGGTATGGCTCGACGCTGTTCGGTACCGGATCTGGAATGATATCACGAAGCGATTTTCGAATCATCTTACGCCTTTGATTGAATGCACGTTTTACAATCGAAAAGAATTGACGTTCGTCACAATCAAGCGAAATATTCTCTTTTCTGATCATTCGTAATACGCCACTCTTCACCTTCGGAGGCGGTTCAAAACTCCGCTCGTCGACCGTAAATAGGTACTCAACGTCATAAAAGGCTTGGGTCAACACGCTTAGTATGCCATAGACCCTGCTTCCTTTATCTGAGGCTATTCGTTCTGCAACTTCTTTTTGAAACATGCCAACCATCGCGGTCACATCGGTCCGATTTTCCAAGATTCTGAAAACGATCTGCGAAGAAATATTGTACGGGAAGTTGCCGATAATCGCATGCTTTCCTTCGATCTTATAATGTAAAAAATCTTGGGCGATCACTTGGTCTCGATGCATCGGGTATTGCTGTTTCAAATGCGCAATTGATTCCAAATCGACATCAAAAAGTTGGACGGAAGGATATCGTTCCAAGAGGTATTTCGAAAGTACTCCATCACCCGGACCTATCTCGATCAGTTGTTCGTCTGTCAATTTTGGAAGTGCGTCGACAATTGCGATTGCCACTTCTTCGTTTCTAAGGAAGTGTTGGCCTAAGTGTTTTTTAGCTCGAACCGGTCCACGCATCAGATCAGCTCCAACAAGGTTCTAAACGCCACGAAATGGTCTTTGAACTTTTCGGCATGTTCTTTCTGAAGCTTGGGCGCATCCTTTTCGTGGTAAGCCTCTAAGTTTTTCATGTTCTCGCACTGGTATTGAATCGCGTAGGTGACCCCATCCGTATCATCTACCAAGACCTTGGCCATCTGATGATGGACGAAATGTCCGGTCGCCATTACGTCCGGTATGTGTGTACTGCGCATCCAATCGAGCCACTCATCATGGGCTTCGTTGTCCACCTTTACGGTAACGTTGTAAATGATCATCGCGCTAAGGTAGTACGCCCGCGTCTATTTCAGTCCGTAATCACGAACTTGAGGTTGATGGAATGCTCGGAACCAGCCGAAATGAAATACACACCAGAGGCCAAGCCTTTCACCTCGATAACTCCGTTCCCGGGGGCATTCAAGCTACGGACTTCTTGGCCCAAGGTATTTCTAATACTCAACTGAAGAGCAGCATCCGAATTGATCTGAATAAACACTGAACCGCTCGATGGATTCGGGTAGAGCAAGAATGCACCGTCCGCGTCGAGCATATCGTTGATGACTACCTCACGCGATTCACTATGGTCAATCGTACCGTTGTAATCTACTTGTCTCAAACGATAGAATGAACGCCCATTCAAAGGATTCGTATCCAGCTGGTCGTAAAATAGGACCATGGATGAATTTCCTGCTCCTTCTACCCTCTGGATGTCAACCCAGTGGTCTAGGTCAGACGAACGTTCCACCATGAAATAATCATTGTCAATCTCCGAAGCAGTGGCCCAACTCAAGCGCACTTCGTCTTCAGAAATTACGTACGCGTTAAAGTTCAGCAGCTCTACAGGAAGAATCACGGAATTGGTACCAACAGAATAGGCCAACCCGCCGCCTGTCAGCGAAGAGGAGCTAAACTGAGCGAAGTTGTATCCATCTTCGGTCCCGGTCGAAGTTGGGAACCATTCGGTGGAATTCGCGATTCCTTCATCTGTAAGGTCAGCCGACCCTGGATCAAACGTTCCGCTGTTCATACTAAACCAGCGCAATCCTGAAACAAAGCTCGTACCACCGGCATTCGTGGCATTCCATCGCTGGGCCACAGCTAATAATGTATCCGCATCTACCTGGTCATAGTAAAACCGAATGTTTACGTTTCCGTTCAAGCTTCCGCTTGTGATAGAGATATTGTAGTATCGACCCATCACGAAGGTGGCATCCTCGTTCGGAATGTCTTCTGCGCTGTAAACACCTCCTTCGGTTTGAGGGTCAGACGAGACCGTAAGCGATACTTCGGCTGTGAAATCGTTTGTATTTCCTCCCGCTGGCGTGTGTTCGATTGCAAAAAGCAGCTGCGTTGGATCACCTGGATCGTAGTAGTAAGTCCAGTTGGCATCCATCTGACAAAAGTCCGTGACCGTGGTCGTCGTATTGAGAGGTGCAAGCTCAATGGCCCCTCCTGCACACGGTTCTTCTCGCCAATCGCGTTCTGAAGTACCGTCGTCTGTATTTGGGAAATCAAGTGCGTCCTGAGCGTTATTCGACCAATTCGTAATCAAGTTAAGGCTTGCGACGTTGTCAAAGTTGTCGTCAAGTCCATCGCCGTCTGTATCGCTGTTCGCTGGTGATGTATCGGCAACCCCATCGCCGTCGGTGTCCCAACCCTCGATCAAGTCCGTTTCTCCATCGTCATCTGAATCCGTGTCTACGTAATCTGCATCGCCGTCTCCATCGGTATCCTCAGGTGATAAATAGGTCCCCCCGTTGTCCGGGTCAAATGCATCAGAAATTCCATCACCATCGGTATCCACAGCTGTAGCCTGTACGGGTGATCCTGTGGTTGCCTGGGCCTCAATGTTATCGATGATTCCGTCTCCATCTGCGTCGATGTCGAGTAGATCCGCATTGCCGGTTCCGTCGGTGTTGGGCATTGCGAGCGCCGTACCAGAAGTGACTTCACCCCCGCCACTTCCGCTGTCGACATCGTCAAGCGCATCGGCCAATCCATCGTTGTCCGCATCTACCATCGTACTCGCGTCGCCGGGCGTTGGGTAATCTACTTCTCCGTCTTGATTGTTATCGGTTCCGCCAGCTTCTAGAATGTCTACGATGCCGTCGTTGTCTGAGTCTTTATCTAAGTGGTTAGGAATGCCGTCGCGATCAAAGTCATAAACATCTGGAATTCCATCGCCATTGGCATCGGTGTAATCGGTCGTACTTCCGTCACCGCCGTTTCCGTCATCGTTGGTATCTAACCAGTTCGGAAATTCATCTCCGTCTTCGTTTCCATTCGGATCGTATCCCAATGCTTCATCAACATCTGGAACCCCGTCGTTATCGTCATCGAGGTCAAGGTGATCAGAAATACCGTCCGAATCGGTGTCCTTAAATTCCCTCCAATCTCTGTCGCCGCCAGGGTTATTCACATCTGGATGGCTGGAAGGAGTCAGCCCACCGTTCGTAGGGTTCGTACTTGAAGTATTGTTGTCAAATCCATCGAGTAAACCATCTCCATCTACATCCGTTGACCCGCCGGATACACCCGTATTTGAAGGACTCGAAGCATCGGCAAAGCCATCGCCATCCATGTCATGTCCTTCGATTTCGTCTGGGTAGGTATCGTTGTCAGAATCAAGGTCTAAGTAATCAGGATCGCCATCAGAATCCGTATCGGTGGGAACCGTGTACGTTCCACTGTTGGTTGGGTCGTAAGAATCGTCGATGCCATCTCCGTCGGTGTCGTTACCCGACGGGGCAACATATCCGCTAGAGGTCTGTCCTTCGATGTTATCGGTAATTCCGTCGTTATCAGAGTCTATGTCTAGGGCATTGTAATTTCCATCCGAATCAAAATTCGAATTTGGATAGGTATCGGGAGCACCATCGCCCCCTCCATCGGCACCTGTTGCGACTAAGGCATTTGCTGAGTTTTCAGCCGTGCCATCGTTTCCTACGTCACCGTCTACTCCATCTGCAAACCCATCCCCATCGGTATCGGTCGCCGTCCCATCCACTAGTCCATCGCTGTTCGCATCTGTGCCTCCGCTTTCAAGTACATCACTGATTCCATCACCGTCGCTGTCCAAGTCGAGTTGGTTGGGAATTCCGTCGTTGTCGAAGTCGTCTGAAATAATGGAATTTGGTTTGCCATCGTTGTCTGTATCGATGCCTGTTCGTTGGAGAACGTTTACGAGGTTTCCGCCATCGCTGTCATCCGCAATTACCAAAACGTTCGTTGGGTCACCGTCTACGATATCATTGAATCCATCGTCGTCAGCATCTACATAACCATCTGCTCTACCATCACCATCGCTATCGGTTCCTCCGGCTTCAACAACATCTGGCACGCCATCGTTGTCAGAATCCAGATCGATATAGTCATAGATCCCATCCCCATCAGAATCGCCATACGTCAATGAATTGGGTAGTGCATCGCCATCCGTATCACTCCCTGTTGTGAAGATTGGAGTATTGGAAATACAGACTTGGTAGACATTGTAACTAATAGAAGAGTCCCCAACGGTGACCGCATCAAAGTCAAAGTCATCGTTGCTTCCTGTGAGCGTATAGAGCCTCAAATAGCGGGTTGCGACTTCCGTAGTAAGGACGGTGTTTTTAAACACCTGAGTATTGTCTTGAGGAGTTGTTGAATGCGTTGTCCAAGAGCTGGCGTCGGAACTCTCTTGTACTACCATATCGGCCGTAGGACCCGACCCGTAGGATGTTTTTCTTCTCCATCGCAACACGTAGGTTGACCCGATTGGATAGACACTTCCAAAATCCAAAACGAGTCGATCTCCTGTTTGATACAATTCTCCATAGGCGTCATCGGGTGCTCCTGAAGTATTCGCACCATTCGTTACCCCCGTAGAGGACCCAGCTATGTAAGTTCCATACGACTGGTTGTTACTGGATACAATATCAACACTATCCTCACAAATCAAAGCGTCGATCGCATCGGTAAGCCCATCGTTATCGGCATCTCCAAAATTGTCTATTCGTCCATCTCCATTGTTATCGACACCTCCAGCTTCCACGACATCTGGAATTCCGTCGTTGTCAGAATCAGAATCCAAGTAGTCTGGTATGGTGTCGTTGTCGCTGTCCGGAACCGGAAGGATGGAATACGAGTTCAAGTCGAGGCATCCAGGCTGAACCGTACAAGGGCTAGAACCTTGGGGCCCATCTGTATTGTCGTTGTCGAAAATATCGTACAGTCCATCACCATCTGTATCAGTCGTAACATCGGCTTGTCCGTCGCCGTTGGTATCTGCCCCTCCGGCTTCAATGATATCGGGGATGCCATCGTTGTCAGAATCAAGGTCTAAGTGACTAGGAATTCCGTCTCCGTCGGGATCAAAATTTGAACAGATCTCGTCTACACCCAATGTGAAGGTTCCACAGTATGGGAAGTCGCTATCGATGAAATTGGCATAGCCATCGTCATCCATATCGGCCGTAGGGTTCGGCAGTCCGTCCACAGCACAACTCCATCCTGAAACTCCATCGAAAATATCGGCACAAAAATCAGAGTCTGCCCAATCGAGCGTGTCATCTCCATCGTGATCACCAGTATAGATTTCTTGTATGTCCGTTATTCCATCTCCATCATCGTCGATGTCGCAAACAGGAGCGATTGGATCGTTGTCAATGTTAGCGAAATAGTTGACATTTTGAATCGGTGTATAAAGTCCGAACGTTCCTCCGACATCACCAGAGTCTGCGCCATTGTCATAGCCATTGGAATGGACACCGGAGGCTCCTCCATCGGCTGAAAAGGTCACCGCAGCAGGCAATGATGGAAGTGAGTAGAGCAACACACCGCCACCGCCACCGCCGCCTGGGCCGTGATAGTTTGTTGTATTTAAATCTTGTCCGTCTCCACCGTCTGCGGTGACGGTCAAAGTATCTGGAATGGCCAAAACGTTCAACAGCACAGATCCGCCGCCACCGCCGCCACCGCCACCGTCAGGCGCGCCAACGGGGTTCACCGCGGTTGGAGTAGTACCATCCGCAAGGATAGAGTAACCATTGCCTACCAAGGTGTCGACGAAGAGAATAACGATTCCACCACCATCGGTAGCATCCGAGGGGTTGTTCGTGGTTACAAAACCGGATCCACCGGCCCCGCCAAGAAAAAGTTTGTCTTGCGTAAAATAGGATGAGAGCGACACACCTCCGAGACCTCCCGCTGGGATATCCGGGCCTCCATCTTGCGATCCGAGTTCATCGCACCAGCGGTAGCCTCCTTGACCTCCTGCACCGTAACTTGAACCACCACCCCCTCCTGAGTCTCCAGAGATTCCAGAGCCACCTCCGTTTGCGCGAGGCGCACGTCCTCTGTTGAAGGATGTATTGTCTGCAACGATCCCTTCACCCTTCGTATAGCTTTGGGAAGCTGTCGAATTCAAGGTGTATGCCGAAGTTGGATCTACCGAACAATTATCCGGCGTTCCGTTGGTAGTCATGGTATTGCCTTTAAAGCCTTTTCCAATCACATCGATGTCCGCGTTCAGGATCAATTTTTTAGCCGTTAACGCAACCACACCGCCAACACCGGTAGATTCTTGCCATGTAGGTGCTGTCAATGTTCCAGTTACCGTGACCGTTGCATTTCCATAGTTTGGAATGCGAATGACCTGAACCTGACCCGCCGCATCGTATTGCTTCACCAATCCGTAAACCGGCCAAATCAAATTCCCTGCATTGTCAACCGAATCAATGATGAAGAATTCATAATTACCGGCATTTGCAATGGCAGTAATTTGCCCGCCAGAAGAAGTGTTTGTGGTGTTGATCGAGGCGCCTTTCATTTGGATAATCAATGCACGATCACCGATTTGAAACGCGGATGCGTCATCCACACCAATGGTATCTTTACATGTAGGGCTGCAATCCGAGCAATTCGGTTGACTTACCGACGTCACAGCTGTATTCTCATTGATGGTCCCAGAAATATTAATCTGGGCCAAACCCGCACTTGAATAAACCAATGCGCAGCACAACCATGAAATATAAACGCACAATCTCCTCACTTTAATCAGTCTTTAGTCTTCGTGTCACGATTACACTTACGAAATCTGAACCGAAAAGGTTGGATAAGCCTTTTCGGTTTTAGAGCCTGCAAATGTAGTATTTTATAAATCAGACAAATAGCAATAAACGAGGGACAACACAGGCAACCATGCATTCACCGTTTTAAACTCCAGATCGCCACCCATGGCAACAAAGTTTTCTAGATTGTACGTCCATTGTACGACGTGAAACTTCAACTAACGCTAAATTCGCGGTCAATTTTTGGAGGCGCACATGGAGTACGATTTCGCGAGCATAGAGCCTAAATGGAGGCGATTCTGGCAAGAACAACTAACGTTCAAGGCACAGAACCAATCCGCAAAACCCAAGTATTACGTGCTTGACATGTTTCCTTATCCATCCGGGTCGGGCTTACACGTGGGGCATCCGCTTGGCTACATAGCCAGTGACATCCATGCGAGGTACAAACGGCATCAAGGCTTTAATGTCTTACACCCGATGGGCTACGACGCGTTCGGCCTTCCGGCTGAGCAATATGCTATTCAGACAGGACAACATCCTTCTAAAACAACCAATCAGAACATCAAGCGGTATCGAGAGCAACTAGATCTCATCGGTTTTTCGTTTGATTGGACGCGGCAAGTAAACACGTCCAACCCCGAATTCTATCGCTGGACCCAATGGATATTTGTACGCCTCTTTCACTCATGGTACAATAGGCTTTCAGACAAGGCAGAACCCATCACAACGCTGATCGATCACTTGGAACGCAAGGGAACCCAAGGATTGGATGCGGTCGCCGACGAACACGCATCCTTTACAGCATCAGAATGGAATGCGTTTTCGATCAAGGAACAACGTGAAATGCTCTTAAAGTTTCGGCTCGCTTATCGCGCTGAAACCATCGTTAATTGGTGTCCTGGACTTGGAACCGTACTGGCAAACGATGAGGTAGTCAACGGACGGAGCGAACGAGGCGGCTTCCCTGTGGAGCAACGAAAAATGAAGCAGTGGTCTTTACGAATCACTGCGTACGCTCAACGCTTACTCGATGGCTTGGATACGGTAGACTGGTCGGATTCTCTTAAAGAAATTCAACGTAACTGGATTGGGCGAAGCGAAGGAGCTGAACTTTCGTTTGGCGTCCAGAATCACGATGCTCAAATCCACGTGTTTACGACCCGTCCCGACACGCTGTTTGGGGCTACCTTCATGGTCCTAGCACCCGAACATGAACTTGTAGAACACATCACCACAGCAGGACAACAGGAGGATATATCTTCTTACCAGAGCTATGCAAAAGCCCGTTCGGAACGGGAGCGGATGTCTGAAACCAAAATAATTACCGGTGCGTTCACGGGGGCCTACGCTATTAATCCCATCACCAAAGCTGCCATTCCTATCTGGATTTCGGATTATGTGCTCGCTAGTTATGGTACTGGTGCTGTAATGGCTGTGCCTGCAGGAGATCAACGCGATTGGGACTTCGCTACACACTTCCACTTACCAATTACGCCCGTAATTCAAGGGCAAGACGTAAGCGAAGGGGCTGACGAGCGAAAAGATGGAGTGATGATCAACTCCGATTTTTTGAACGGCCTCTCGGTAAAGGAAGCGATCGAAGAGATCTTGAAACGCGTGGAAGAAGCAAACATTGGCTATAGAAAAGTCAATTATAAACTACGCGATGCAGTGTTCAGTCGCCAACGCTATTGGGGAGAGCCGTTTCCGGTCTACTATCGGGACGACATACCATTTACCATTGATGAAGACAAACTGCCGATTGTTCTTCCCGAAATAAATGAATTCAAACCTACGGAAGATGGCGATCCGCCCCTTGGACGCGCCACGCATTGGAATTGGGACAGAGATAAGGGTGAAGTCGTCGAAAACGGAAAGGGTTTTCCACTGGAATTAAGCACCATGCCTGGCTGGGCAGGTTCCAGTTGGTATTTTCTCCGCTACATGATGGATGGCGATCCTGCTGAACGACAAAAGCTTTTTGTCAGCCCAGAAGCGGTCGAGTATTGGAAACAAGTAGACCTCTACATGGGAGGGGCCGAACACGCAACCGGTCATCTTCTTTATTTCCGGTTTTGGACCAAATTTCTTTATGACCTCGGTTTTCTTCCCTTCGACGAACCCGCTAAAAAATTGATCAACCAAGGGATGATTCAAGCGGAAGATGGACAAAAAATGAGCAAGCGACACGGCAACGTCGTAAATCCAGATGATGTAGTAGCCGAGCACGGTGCCGACGCACTGCGGTTGCACGAAATGTTTTTGGGCCCGATTGAAATGCACAAGCCGTGGAACACCAAAGGCATAGAAGGGGTATCCAAATTCTTGCGGAAACTTTGGCGGCTATTTCACGATGGGGATATCGTTGATGTGTCAGAAGATGAGCCAACAAAGGCAGAACTCAAGACACTTCACAAATGCATCCAGAAGGTCAGCGAAGATTTGGATCGATTCGCTTTTAACACCCCGGTGAGTGCGCTTATGGTGGCGGTCAATGAACTGACGGCCTTGAAGTGCAACAAGAGGGCCGTGCTAGAGCCTCTAACCGTGATCTTGAGCTGCCACGCCCCGCATATTGCGGAAGAACTTTGGTCGAGACTTGGACATCCAGCTTCGATCTCTGAAGAGCCATGGCCCGAGGCCAACCCTGAATTCCTCAAAGACGATAGCCTAACCTACCCGGTTTCTATCAATGGAAAAACGCGCTTTCATCTTGAACTTCCTTCAGACATGGTCAAAGAAGAAGTAGAACGAGAGGTTCTATCGCATGAAATCGCCCAAAAATGGCTCGATGGTAAAACCCCTAAGAAGGTGATCGTAGTGATCGGTAGAATTGTAAATGTGGTTGTCTGATCGCATGAAAGGCCCGTCAAGATTCATCTTAGAATGCCTGTTGACCGCCGTCATCATGTCTGCCAGCGGTCAATTCCCTATTGATCTGCCTGGAATTCCTGTCCCCATTACCCTGCAGAGCATGTTCGCTATTCTACTGCCGTTGACCTTTCGGACAAGCAGTGCGACGTTGGGAATTGTGGTTTACCTTCTCCTCGCATTGTTGGGTCTTCCAGTGCTTGCTGGCGGGGGAAGCGGCCTGGAGGCTTTTTCAGGAAACAGCGGAGGATTCTTAATCGGTTTTGCAGTCATAAGTGCAGCGACCCACCTCTGGAAAGAGCGATTCCCCTCGCCTAGGTTGGTCATCCTATTAGGTATATTCCTCTTTCAACACATCTTGCTTGTCGTCCTTGGCTTGAGTTGGATCGCGGTATATAAAACGAGTGAAATCCAATGGTCGACCCACGTTTCCCCATTCATCCCTGGTATGCTAGCTAAGACCGTCATCGGGGCTTGCACAGTTGCGGTCTACCATCGGCTCCGTGTGAGAAGGGGACAACAAAGCCCTTCCTAATGATTGGCATGCGCTTTGTCTTCCATTGAGAAATCATGGATCATGAAGCACAGCATCCTACTTACCAGCGCATTGGTGGCAATGCAAGGAGCAATCCCAATGACCGACGCGACCGACATCAGTATTGATGTCGCCGAACCGACGGTTCAACTACCCACAGTTTCGCACAATGCCTTCCAACGAGGTGAACGATTAGAGTACGACGTCAGCTACGGTTGGTTAGACGCCGGGGAAGCCATCATCGAGATAAAAGATGAGAAACATACCATCGCGCAACGCGATGTGTTGCACATAATAGGTACAGGGAATTCCCAAGGAACATTCAACTGGTTCTTCAAGGTTCGTGATCGGTACGAAACCTATTTGGATGAAGAAGGCGTTTTTCCTTGGGTATTTGTTCGCGACATCCAAGAGGGCGGCTTCAAAATGAAGCAGTCGTACACCTTTGATCATTACAACCAAAAGGTAAAGACAAACAAGGGAAAGGAATACGATGTTCCTCTCGGCGTTCAAGACATGATCTCATCCTTTTACAGTGCTAGGGCGCTTGACCTCAAGGCTCTCAAGCCAGGACAAGTCTTCGAAATCCAAAGCTTTGTCGACAATGAACTTTGGCCGCTAAGAATCAAGTTCCTCAAGCGTGAATCCATTACAATTGAAAAGGGGACGTTTGATTGCATGCTGTTTGTTCCTGTTGTACAAGAAGGGCGCATTTTTAAGGAAGAGGAAGACATGATGGTCTGGGTCACGGACGATAAGAATAGAATTCCTGTGTTGGCGAAAGCGAGCGTCCTTGTAGGGTCCATAAAAATGGAACTCAGGTCTTTTAAAGGGCTCGCGAACCCTGTTTCAATGCATTGACAGCTTCACCAACAACTGTTAGAAACTGTATCGCGAGCAGAACAAAGGGCGCTCAAATTGATGGTATTTTCGAAGCATCAATCGGCTTTCAATCGTGAGTGATAGCATCCAAGACAAGATCAAGAAACTAAATGAAAAGTACGAGTCCATGGGGCAGGACATCAATTCCTACCTCGATGGGCTCTTGCTTTCCAATTATCTGACGTATTGGGATTATATACACGTAGACACCTTGCTTACGCTGCAGCGGCCAAGGACGGATTACCCTGACGAAGAGATCTTCATTTTATACCATCAGATTACTGAACTCTACTTTAAATTGTGCTTGAATGAATTCGAGCAGATCAGTCGAAATGGTAAAATAATGGGCGAAAACGGTCGTGACCAAGGTTGGAACACTGAACTAAAACTGCACTTTTTCACCGAGCGTTTGAGAAGGATCAACAGCTACTTTGAGGCGTTGACCAAGAGCTTTGAAATCATGGTAGATGGAATGGAAAAGGACCAGTTCCTTAAGTTCAGAATGGCTCTGCTCCCAGCAAGTGGATTTCAGAGTGCCCAATACCGCATGATCGAAATCGCATCGACCGACATGGGACGATTGGTTGCGAAGGAGCAACGCAAAGCAACGGGCGCAGAAGATGGGCGAAGCATTGAAGAACTTTTTGAGCACATCTATTGGAAACAAGGCGCAACGGAGGCTGCTACTGGTAAGAAGACCCTCACCTTGAGGCAATTCGAAGAAAAGTACAGTGCTCAATTCGTGGAAATGGCCAAGGGCTTTGCCTCTAGAAACATGTGGCAGAAATATTTGGGGCTTTCCGACTCGGACCAACGCGACCCAGAGTTGATTCGTCAGCTGCGAATGCTCGACGTCAATGTCAACGTCAATTGGCCCCTACAACACTATAAGAGTGCCGTCAGATACCTTGCGTCTAAAAAAGGAGATGCTCCCGCCACCGGTGGAACCAACTGGCAAAAATACCTACCACCACGTCTTCAGTTGCGCGTCTTTTATCCCTCGCTTTGGTCAAAGGATGAACTATCGAATTGGGGGCGAGCTTGGGTAGAAGAAGTGTTTTCAGACCAACTCAAGGTGAAAAACTAAGCGAACCGTGCATAAACGAACCTGGTATTTCATTATTCCCTTGCTCATCGTTGGGCTGATTGCCCTGAGTACAATGCTCTCTAAACGACAGTTCAATCAAGAAATGGACACGTTTGAGGCGGTTGACTCGCTGATTGTAGAAGAGTGTAATGAAGAGTTTGGAATCGACTTGGACGGATTCCATGTTGAGAAAGGGAAAATCAGACCCAATCAGTTCCTTGCCGACATTTTACTTCCCTACGGCATCGATTACCCGAAAATCACACGGCTGGCAGAAAAGTCTAAGAAGGTCTACGACATTCGGAAACTGAATGCAGGAAAGAACTATACCTTGATTTGTTCTACCGACAGCGACCTCCACGCCGAGTTTTTCATTTACGAGTCGTCGGCTATCGACTACATTGTCTTTGACTTGAGGGATACCCTGGACATATATACCGGCTCTAGGCCGATACAACTCGAAGAACGAGAAGCTTCTGGAACAATCACGAGCTCGCTTTACCAAACGCTGATCGATCAGCATCTGAGTCCTGCATTGGCGATGGAGATGTCTGACATTTATGCTTGGTCCATCGATTTTTACCGCATCCAAAAAGGCGACCGATTCAGAGCGATCTACACGGTGAAAATGGTCAACAACGAAGCCGTAGGCATCGACGAAATACAAGCTGCAATCTTCGACCACATGGGTGAGCCCTACTACGCTTTCCTGTTTCAACAAGGCAATAAGATCGATTACTTTGATGAAGAGGGCAACAGCCTGCGAAAAGCCTTTTTACAGGCGCCGCTCAAGTTCAGTCGCATGACGTCGGGGTATACGATGCGCAGGTTTCATCCCGTTCAGAAACGGTGGAAGGCCCACCTTGGCACCGACTATGCAGCGCCGACTGGAACGCCGATCATGGCCGTTGGAGACGGCATCGTGACGGAAGCACGGTATTCAAAGTTCAATGGAAACTACGTCAAGATCAAACACAACAGCACCTATACCACCCAATACTTACACATGAGTAAAATAGGGGCTGGAGTGCGTACTGGGGCGCGAGTGAAGCAAGGACAAACCATCGGTTATGTAGGGAGCACGGGCCTTGCTACAGGACCTCATGTGTGTTTCCGTTTTTGGAAATACGGAAAGCAAGTAGACCACAGAAGGGAAAAAATTCCACCGAGTGAACCGATTAAGGACGCCTACAAAGATGCCTTTGAATCGCACCTCAATCGATGGAGGAAACGACTTGAAGAAGTGGGTTTACCGTCCGATCCAGACCTCGCGCATACCGAAGAACTTAAATAGAACTCATGCCGAGCAGTACAATCGGGTTTTCGATGTACTTTTTAAACGATTGGAGAAACTGCGCGCCCAATGCGCCGTCTACGACACGATGATCGCAGCTCATGGTGACTTTCATTCTATTTCCGACACGGATCTCCCCATTTTTCACAACGGGTTCTTGACGAATGGCTCCAATGGCCATGATGCAGCTATCTGGGGGGTTGATGATCGCGGTAAACTCCTCGATTCCGAACATGCCCAGGTTTGAAATGGTGAAGGTGTTTCCCTCCCAATCTTCCGGCTGCAGTTTTTTAGTCTTCGCACGTTTGGCGTAATCCCGGACTTCTTCTGAAATCTGAGTGAGTGGTTTTCCATCCGCGTACCGAACTACCGGCACCAACAATCCATCTTCAACCGCAACCGCCACACCGATGTGAACGTGCTCATTGTAGCGAATGAAGTCGCCATGCCATCCTGCGTTTACATCTGGATGGTCTTTCAGGGCAACCGCTACAGCCTTTATGACCAGGTCGTTGTAGGAAATTTTTTCAGGAGCGATCGCCTCATTGATTGCCCCCCTTGCCTCTACCGCTCGGTCCATATCCAAATCGATGGTGAGGTAAAAATGAGGTGCCGTGAACTTGCTTTCGCTGAGTCGACGTGCGATCGTTTTTCTCATTTGAGACACTTCTACATCTCTGCTTCTCTCAAATTGTGGAATGGCACGTTTCGCTGCATTCTCGACGTCTCGCTTTACGATTCGGCCGTTTTCTCCTGACCCTCTGACACCACGGAGGCTAACTCCACTCTCTTCCGCAAGTCTGCGAGCGAGCGGCGATATCTTCATCCGATCATCTATGTCGGCCGACTTGCTTTGTGCCTTCTCCACCGGGCGGGCTTGCGCTTTCTTCTCTAGGGCACTGCTCGTTTTCACTGCAACAGGAGCTGACTTTGGTGCCTCTTTCTTCGGCTCTTCCTTCTTTTCTTCCTTGGTTGGAGTGGCGTTTTTTGCGTCTTTCAGAAGCGATTTCACATCTTCGCCTTTCTCTCCGATGATTGCGATCACTCCATCCACCACCGTTGACTTTCCCGCCTCAATCTCGATGTGAAGCAAGGTTCCTTGATGGAAGGATTCAAACTCCATGGTAGCTTTATCTGATTCGATCTCAGCCAGTACATCTCCTGAATTTACTTGATCTCCTACTTTCTTTTGCCAAGATGCGATGACACCCTCTTCCATGGTATCACTCAGCTTTGGCATTCTGATTACTTCAGCCATTTTTCAATCTTTTAATCCATGATATATGGATAGTCCTCTTGAACGTATATATCGGTGTAGAGTTCTTCATCCGATGGAAGCGGTGATTCCTCAGCGAATTTCACCGAAGCTTCCACTTTATCTTTTACTTCATTTTCAATTTTCTTGACATCGCTCTCATTGAGCCATCCCTGCTCCATGATTGTATTCAGAACTTGAGCCAACGGATCTCGTCCTTTGTACTCATTCACTTCGTCCTTGGTACGGTATTTCTGTGGATCACTCATCGAGTGCCCTTTGTAGCGGTACGTATTGATGTCTAATAAGTAGGGGCCTTTTCCTTCGCGTGCGTGGTCTGCGGCCTTCTTGATCGCATTGTGCACAGCCTCTACGCTCATGCCATCCACTGACTCTCCGGGCATGTCATAGCTCAGGCCTAGTTTGGATAAGTCGGTCACGTTGGTCGTTCGTTCCACCGAAGTTCCCATGGCGTATCCGTTGTTTTCTACGATGAATACGACGGGCAATTTCCAAAGCATGGCCATGTTAAACGTCTCGTGAAGTGCGCCTTGTCTAACGGCTCCATCTCCCATAAACGTCAAGCATACATTTCCTGTTTCGTTGTATTTTTCTGCGAAGGCGATGCCGGCCCCCATCGGAATCTGCGCACCTACAATCCCGTGTCCGCCCATCATGTTCAGCTCCTTGTCAAACATGTGCATGGAGCCGCCTTTTCCTTTGGAACATCCAGTGCTCTTACCGTAGAGTTCGGCCATCACGTATTTCGGATCCATTCCCAATGCGATGGGATGGGCGTGATCTCGATAAGCCGTAATGATCTTATCTCCCTTCTGCATGGCCGAAGCGAATCCCGCAGCTACCGCCTCTTGTCCGATGTAGAGGTGGCAGAAGCCTCCAAATTTTTGTTGGAGGTACAGGTTTCCACAGGTTTCCTCGAACCTCCTCATCAAGAGTATGTCCTTATACCATTTAAGGTATTGAGCTTTGCTGAACGCCAGTTTTTCCGATGCTTTCTTCTTCGCCATGATCTTTCTTTCAGGGAGGCAAAAATATAACTTGAACACTTTGAAACAGCATTCAAGCGCAATTGCTTATTTCTTGAGTTGCGGTAGGTAAAAGTGAAAGGGCAAAAGGTCTGATCCAGAAGGGACAATCAAGACCGATCCATCGGGCGAATGCATGATGATTTCTATGGCCGTTCCTTGTCCCGTTTCCACTTCACAGATCACTTGTCTGCAAATACCGCAAGGAGCAAGTGCACCTTGCATATCAAAGCCCTTGGGGTCGGCACTCACTGCGAGTCTGCGGATGGTTTTGCCTGGGTGGTGGTCTCCGATGTAGTTTAGCACGTTTCGTTCAGCGCAGGTTCCCGCTGGAAAGGACGCGTTTTCCTTGTTGCTCCCCATCACGATCGAGCCATCGCTTAATTGTGCCGCTGCCCCGACGTGAAATTTCGAATAGGGGGCGTAAGCACTGGAACATGCTTCTTGCGATGCTTCCACCAGTTTCAATTGATCTGCTGATAAAGCATCCAAGGAATCCAGCGCTTCAAACGTGAGTATAATCTTCCTTTTCATAGAGGAAATCTAAGCTTTCTCGAGTAAAACTACCGCGTAGGCTTCAATGCCCTGTTTTGCTCCTACAAACCCTAGTTTTTCTGAGGTAGTCGCCTTAACCCCGACATCTTCCGCATCTACGCCACAAAGATTTGCAATGGTCGCTTTCATGTCGCCAATATGCGGTGCAATCTTTGGAACCTCAGAGACCAATGTAGCATCAATGTTGCCGACGGCAAAGCCCTTTTCGGATACAAGCCGCATGACTTCCTTCAACAATTCTCTGCTATCGGCTCCTTTGAATTCTTGGCTGGTATTAGGGAAATGAAAACCGATGTCACGCAACCCAGCCGCACCTAAAACAGCATCGCATACTGCGTGAAGCATCACATCAGCATCCGAATGGCCATCGGGCCCCAGCTCAGACTCCATGTCAACCCCGCCCAGTCGGCACGGCCTTCCAGCCTTGAGTTGATGCACGTCGTAGCCGAATCCGACCTTTATTTTCATTCGCTGGGTGTATCCTTATTTACCGCTTCGGCAAAGTCAAAGGAAAGGGTAAATCGAAGTGTGTTCGCGAGCGGAGATTGCACCCCTTGTTGTTTGCGAACATTGTAGGTAGATATCAAATAGCTGAAATCCAAACCAAAGACATTCAATCGAAGGCCGGCTCCAAGTGTCACAAACCGTCGATTTCCTTTTGAGTAGTGTTCTGTAAAATAGCCCATTCTGAACGCAAACTGCTCTGCGTACCAATACTCCAATCCCAAGCCAGCTGAAAACTCATTGAGTTCTTCTCTGAATTTGCCGCCTCCATAAGGAACCCAATCGCCTTGATCGTCATAAGCTCCGTACCCTGGGGCATCATAAAATGAAGTAAAAACAGCCGATGGAACAGGTCGGTCAGGATCCATGCCTGAAGATACCACCAGCCCATTTTCGTCTTCGAGCAATCCTCCCCCTTCATCGTCAGGCAGTCTTGCATAGCGCGGAGGTGATGGAACGAGGTATTTATTCAAGTCAACCGAAACACTCAATTTATTCGACTCATTCAAATCCCACGTCACACGCGGCCCCATTCTTAAGTTCATCGGTAGAAAATCCCGCTTGGTTGCGTCCGTATAAGAAATCTTAGCTCCTAGGTTGCTAATCGCTACACCCCACGCCACGGTCGCATCTTTCTCGAACATGGTAATGTCATTATTCACGTAATACACTCCGAGGTCAACCGCACCCGACCTTCCTGGACGCGAACTCGCGCCTCCTACCGTCTGTCCACCCGTAAGGTTTGAACTCAAGAATTTCGCACTCAAACCACCTGACAAACGATCTGTCAGACGGCGCGAATAGCCTGCTGAAATAGCGAACTCATTGGGTGTAAATTGAATGGTACTGTTACCAAAATTATCGGTGAACTGAATGCTGCCTAGCGAAAAATAGCGCATTGAAACGGCCGCCGTGCTCATGTCATCGATCCGGTAATAGCCGGTTAGGTATGACATCGAAATGTCTGGAACCAACGCCCTCAACCAAGGCGTGTAGGATATGGAAACCCCTGATTTGTCTTTGATGAACGCGTATTTGGCAACGTTCCAATGCATGCTAGCGGCATCAGCGCTCGTCGCCACGCCTACGTCGCCCATGCCACCACCCCGTGTCTCCGGATTGATGATCAGGAAGGGGACAGCCGTTGTAATAGTGTTCAATTGCAGGGTGCCACCATCCACCTGACTGAGGTTCAGCTGACCTTGTGCGCTGGTAATGACACCTACGCTAGCAATCAGTGCTGTCAGTATTCTAATTCTCATACGATTCCTTTCTTTCGGGTAGATATTGATCCAATAGGCGTCAAAAATAAGACGGCAAATATAGCTATTAGGTCAGGCACTATTTCAGTAATACCAGACGTTCGAATTTTTCAACGGTTTCTCCTAAGGGAGTTTTTACTGCGACTTTATATAAATAAACGCCTTTTGCCAGTTGATCACCGTATTCGTCTCGGCCATTCCAATCGATGGGTCCGACGCGAAATCCTTCTGAAAAGAAGTTTCCTCCCAGCGACTTTACAAGTTTTCCTGCAACCGTAAACACGTCAATCGACACATCCAACTGCTGACCAGGCTTGTTGTGCTCGAAGAAAAATTGGGTGCTCGTCGTGAATGGGTTTGGATAGTTGAGTACATGATCTAAAGCCAGGTCTTCTGAGCTCGCCACTACAAATTCAGTATATGCTTCGCCGGGATTGTTGTTTACGTCCCACACTTGCAGTTTCAGTGAGTGCCGACCGTCTTCCAAGTTTGCAAACGGATAGCGAATGGTACCTTCCGTGTAGGAATCAATTTTCGCTTCGTAGTATTCGTTCAGCACTAGCGTATTGGAGGTAACATTGTCTAGTACTGCAGTGATGTCATGTCCTATTCCGCTTCCCACCATGTTGATTCCATTCTCATCGCTCACTTCGGCATAGAGATCTGGAAACTCATCGGTCAATCCGCCGAAAACAAATTTTGTATCGTTCATGTACAGATCCACCAATGGACCCTCATCGTCTTGGATTGGATTTTTTGATAAGCCTCCGATGATGAATGACCTGTAATCTCCACTCGCATCCCGATTCCCTCCTTCGGCGTAGAGGTTTACCCGACCGATGCCAAACTTTCGGTTGATGTCTTTCGGTACCACGAATTCGAATGTGAATTCGCCGTTCTTTACACTAGCCTTTCCTTTGAAAATGACGTTCTTCCACTCTTTGTAATCGAATGGCCCCAAACCATCATTGGACAATGTTTGCAGTTCAGATTCTTTATCGAATACACTTGGAAACACGACGCCGTTAAAATCCTCGACCCTGGCTCCGTTGGAGTCTGCGACGTATCCGCTGATCTTCACTTTTTCCAAGGCGCGGATGGTGTCGGGAATTTCAGTAATCACCACATCAAATGCGGGTTGAACCAAACGAAGCGCCGGATCACCCAGCAGGGCGAAACTTCTGCTATTGAATTGCGAGAACTGACCTACATCTAAGGTCTGTATTTTGGTTTCCAATACGAGATCGCCCAGGCGAGGTATCAATACATCATTTGCGTTGAACGCCTGTTCTGTAAATTTCTTGGTCAGTGTCAGGTTGGGCCCGGCGTAGACGGCACGTGTGGTGGACAATAGTCCAACTCCTCCTCCATTGGGATTCAACAACGCATATTCTCCACCTGAGGTTCTTCTAGGATCATCAAATCGCGAAAATTCGCACGTGGCGGTGATGAACAACGGCATTCTCGGAAGGTTTTCCCATTTGTTAATGGTTGGCACCTCTAAAATCCGCTCATGGGCCCAGCCCAATTCACCTCCGTGGCCGATGTAATACATCATCAACGCCCCACGGTTCACGTGATCGCTGATTGCTTCTGCTCCTTCGGGGTAGCGCTCCCCTCCGGATCCCGATTGCTGCTTGTACGAATCCATGTACAATTTGCGGATCAGAATGTCCGCAGTACTTGTGTCGATGCGCTCTCCGATATCACCGTTGCTTTCAAAGTCTTTGAGAAATACGAGTCCAGGTTCAGCGTCGTCGGCCACAAACGCCACCACGTTTCTCCAATCGCCATAAGAATTGGAACTATTGGCATATGCGAGTATTTTATTGACCACGTCGTTCGCTTCTTTTTTGGACCGAACCGGAAGCCGACCCACTCCGATATCGAGGTAATCCGAAGCCGCTTCGCCCTCATCATCGTCGAGCAATCCGAAAAAATCATCGCTCGCTATCGACCCGGTAGGGGAAAGACTGTTGTACATCTGATGGGTTGGGACAAAATTGGAATTGCCGGAAATTCGATCCTTATAGTCATAAGAAGCATCTCCAAAAAGCAGCACGTAACGAATGGGCGCGCCTCCGCTCTCAATTCCCTCGAAATAAAGCATGCGAATGAATTCCTTGATTGCCGTGATGTCTTGGGCACCTCCTGAGAATTCATTGTACACCTGATCTGGCGTGACCACCAACGAATTGAACCCGTCTATGTTCTCGTGGAGGTCGGCCAATTGATCCGCTTGGCTGGCAAACGATGGATGTGCTACAATTAAGTATTCCACATCCGCCGCGGCGTGTAAATCTTGATTGGGAACCCGCTTCGAAAACCGAGGTTTCAAATACCCCTCTCCATCGAAACAAACGAATTCTCTGAGCGTCTCGGTTTCTCGTCGAAAGCGAAAGCCCGATTGAATGGAACCAGAAAGTGGCATCTCCTTGACATCGTGAGGATCCGTTACGTCCCAAACAGTTATCGGTTTTTTCGCTTGTATTGTGAACTCCGTCACCCTTCCGGCACCGACCGACTCTTTGTCTCTGAACGCCATACTCGGCGATAAAAAACTGAGGCTTCTTCGGGCGTTCAATTCAATGTAATCGATCCACGCCGTTGCCAAAGAGTTGGACCCCTTGTTCAAGGCGATTTTAGTCAATAAATCGCCGTCACGGGGTTGGGTGGACAGGGTCAACGTGCCGTTATCAGCATATAAAGCGCCGTAAAAATCTGCCACCGGACTCACCGAGGCTGTATCTGACGCACCCCCTTGGTTCGGAAGAGACAGCCTCAATTGAACACCACTTATACCGATGGATCTCGCGGCATACGCTGCGGTCACTCGAACCGATTTATTCTTATCGATTTGAGGCACTGAAAAGCCAAAATCCAATTCTTCAACCGTACCGAGTTGCTCTCCGTACCAGACCCTTCCAGATTTAATCAAATTTGATAGATCCACTTCGTGATGGTCGAGGAAGTCGTAGGTAGACGACTGAAAATTAACCGCTCCAGTTTCCGCTTCTATCGCAACCCTACTTCCCTGGCCAACTCCTTCAAGGTTCAAAAAATAATAGTTCGAATCGGCGAACGGGTTTTGTTCGTGGGTGTACTTATCGTTTGTGAGTTTCCATGTTAGTTGATCGGTCCCGTAAAAAATGAAAAAGTCCCCATTCCCGAAGGATCCGTCTCCTCCGTCTTCCACCTTGATGGAAATGGGTTCGAGGTCATCCGGACGCTCGGCGCTGTTCTTCATATTTAACATCCCCGAGGGGGTACCATATAAACGGATTAAGCTCGAAGGAAAAGATGATAGTTGAGGCCAGAATACTTTAAGATCTGCAAAACTCAATTTATACATTCCGTCGGCGGGAGTCGCAAGCTTAATCCAATCGCCAGAAGCGAGTATGCTGTTTGACTTCCATAGGTGGTCGCTCCGTTCGCCTCCTCGATCTTGCGCTTGGATTTCATTCCATCGAAGGTCGAACGCGACCAGGCGTTCAAACGTACTTCCTCGCTTACGAATTGGATCAATTTCAACAACACCAATCTTCCTCCGAGCGGCAACGCCCACAGAAGTTGTTACCTTAAATTCTTCTTCGACCTTCAAGCCGTTTAAGACCGCTCTTTCAGCATCGGATACGGGCTCCACTATCTCGTTTACAATGCTCGCGACGATCGCGGTTGTCTGTAAGGCAACTTCCTTTCGATGCGCCCAGTATGGACGAATACCGTCTTCTTGCAACCCACAACCTCGGCAATCGATCGCTTTCACGGTCCTTTCATCCAAGGTTTGGTACCCTCTGACTTGGTAGTCGTTAATATAATGCGCTCGAACCGGTATTTTCTTGGTTTCGTTCACCTGATCACCCCCCAAATCCGCCGGGGAATTGCTTGCTGGTTTCAAAACAGATTGACCCAAACTCTCTGTACCGAGAAGGAGGAACAACGCGAGACCTGTATAAGAACGAATACTAATCCTCATCTTTATTCGACCAATCAATGTTTTTTGTGGTTATATTTGTCATTCTTTTTTTCTGAGACGGCAAACGCACTGGAAAAAAAGTTATTGCCAGAAGGATAACGATTGTTTGAAGTAAAAGTTTGCGGGGTAAATATATTCGTATAATTGCGGAGTTCACTAGGAATTGACAAATGAGAAGACTCGGGATTTTAATTATGGTATTGGTTGGCATGCTCAGCATGGACCTTCAAGCGCAAGATCCCGCATTCAGTCAATTTTACGCGAATCAACTTTATCTCAATCCAGCCTTGGCGGGATCAGCACGATGTCCTAGGGTATCGTTGAACTATCGGAACCAGTGGCCTGGCATACCTTCTACGTACGTCACTTACTCGGCTGGATACGATCAATATGTCAATGCACTCAGTGGCGGAGTCGGAATTCAAGCTTATCACGATCGCGCAGGAAACGGCATCATAGCCACCAATTCCATCAGCGGGATGTACGCATACCAGCTGGCGATAGACCGAAACCTCAGCCTGAAGGCAGGATTTCAAACAACTTTCTACAATAAATCCATCGACTGGAGTCAACTCACCTTTGGCGACATGATTGATGCGCGTTATGGATTCATTTTTCCGACGGGCGAAGTTCCCATTGAGGCGCCGGTCAATAAATTGGATTTCTCGGCAGGCGCCCTTTTGTTCACGGATAAATTTTACTTGGGTTTTGCAACGCATCACTTGACCCAACCTGACGAATCCTTTTTCAAGTCTACGGACAGCCCGCTGCCTAGGAAATACACCGCTCACGCAGGAGCTTTGATTCCTCTAGATGAGGACAATCCAGAGGATGGAGGTATATCTCCTAACATCATCTACCAACGCCAAGGAGAGTTTGACCAATTGAATTTGGGCCTCTATTTGAACAAAGGCCCCATCACAGGAGGTGTTTGGTATCGATGGAACGACGCGCTTATATTCTTGGTCGGATTGTACACTGACCAGTTCCGTTTTGGATACAGCTACGATGTAACCGTCTCATCCCTTGGCACGCAAACCCTTGGTTCTCATGAGATAAGCGTTACGATGTTGTTTCCTTGTCGCGAACCGCGGCGGAAATTCCGTCAGATGAAGTGTCCGCAGTTTTAATTGCGCCGTAATAAAAACTCAGTTATCTTCGTTTCTCTTTAAAATCAGCGTAATTACGCCTTAAAATCTAGTACTATGAAAGCAAAAAGCATTTTTGCTCTATTAGTTGTGTCGCTTATTCTCGCTTCATGCGGGTACGAGAAGTCTTCCATCACTGGATGGAATTACAACGATCCTGACAATGGTGGATTCCAGAAGTATCCATTCGAAGAGCAAGAAACAGGACCTAACCTTGTGCTCATAGAAGGCGGCACCTTTACGATGGGACGGGTCGAACAAGATTTCATGTACGATTGGAACAACATTCCTCGAAGAGCGACGGTTTCATCTTACTACATGGATCAGACTGAAATCAGCAATTTCCATTGGTTGGAATACCTCTACTGGATCAAGCGTGTATACGGAGTTGATTATCCTGAACTATATAAGAAGGCTTTGCCTGATACATTGGTATGGAGATCAAAACTGGCCTACAACGAACCTTATGTAGATTACTACCTACGTCACCCTGCATACCGCGATTACCCTGTGGTGGGAGTCAACTGGCTCCAGGCGAGCGACTTTTGTAGTTGGAGGACCGATCGAGTGAACGAGTACATCTTGATCCGCGAAGGTATATTGAGCCACTACCCAGATCAGATCGGTGAAGACAACTTCAACACCGATGCCTACTTATCCAACCAATACAATTCTGGAAAACGAATCGAAGGTCTTCCCAACTTGAATCCAAACAGTTCTGGTTATCGAAATGTACGTATGGAGGATGGAATCCTACTTCCTAAGTACCGGCTACCAACGGAAGCTGAATGGGAGTTTGCAGCTCTCGGTCTTATTGGAAACAGCGTAGGAGAGCGCGTTGTAGAACGCCGACTCT
>JAVKEP010000047.1:0-11344 GCA_040221375.1 Cryomorphaceae bacterium | reverse complement strand
GCATCAGTCACCGCGCGCTGGCGGTAGATCAATTGATTCGATTCCTAGCTGCGCTTTGAGTGATATTTAAACATTTCAGTCAGCGACAGCTCAAAAAAACCATCCAAGTCGTATCCGCAGTAAACCGCCTGTTGAGGCAAGATACTCGCCTCGCTTAGCCCTGGCGTTGTGTTCGGCTCAATGAGGTAGATGCCATCCTTGCAGATCATAAAGTCGATTCTAATCATGCCTTTTCCATCCAACAGGCCATAAATCTTTTCTGTCGTTCGCATCACCTCTCCATAGTCGGCCTCGGATATCCTTGCTGGCGTAATTTCTTGGGTTTGGGCATTGGTGTATTTCGACTCAAAATCAAAAAATTCATTGGCGGGAACGATCTCGGTTACCGCCAACGCTTTTGGACGCCCATTGATGCTGATGCATCCGCAACTCACCTCTACGCCATCTAGAAAGGACTCGACCAAAGCATCGGAGTGCTCAGCTTGGGCACTGCGAACAGCTGCATCGAATTGCGCCGCGTCTTTAACCTTTGTAATGCCAATACTCGAACCGCCATCGGTGGGCTTGACAAAACAAGGCAATCCCAAGTCCGCTATAATCTTCTTCGCATTATACTTTTTGCCAAGCTTGATCAAATGCGAACGCGCTACCTTGATTCCGAGCGCGCCTAAGTAGATGTTGCATGCGGATTTACTAAACGAAATAGCCGAAGCAATTACGCTACAATTATTATACGGAATCCCCATCACGTCAAAATAGCCTTGAAGCTTACCGTCTTCGCCTGGCGTACCGTGAATTGCGTTGAAGACGCCGTGAAATGATTGCCTTTTTCCGTTGATCTGAAACGAAAAATCCGTCTTATCAATCGGAACACGACCTCCTTCCAAATCTACAAACCAACCTTCTCGAGCAATGTCTACGAGGTACGCGCTGTATTTTTCCTTGGTCAAGTGGCGCTGCACAAGCTGGGCGCTCTTTTCAGAAATGACGCGCTCACCGGAGAATCCGCCGTAAACGATTGCGATGTTCTTCTTTGCCAAGTTGGATAATTGAATACGCTCAAATGTAGAGCGCTGGTGCAAACCGATCGAAGAACGAAAAGGAGATTTTCAACACCAGAGGTGTTAGTTCACCATGTCGGAATAAATGACCTTCAATCCTTCGTCTAATTGGGTATTGGGCTTGTAATTGATGTGATTGAGCAATTTCGCTGAGCTTCCAAATCGTCGTCCGACTTCATAGTCATAACGCTTTTTTGGCGCGTCGATGTGTTTGATCTCTGAAGTGGAACCTGTCATCAATTTTATTTTTTCAGCTAACTCTTCAATGGTCGATTCTCTTTCATTGGCAACGTTGAATATCTCGAAGCCTTTCACTTGAGAAGACAAAAGAATGGAAGCCTTCACCGCATCATCTACGTACGTGAAGTCGCGCGTTTGTTCGCCTGTTCCATAGACAGTCAACGGCTCATTTGACTGTGCTTGTTCGAAAAACCGTGGTATTACCATTCGGTTGTCTTGACGCAATCCGTACACATTGAAAAATCGAATCGCGATGGAATGAATGCCCTTTTCTTCGAACAATGAAGCCAGGTAGATCTCATTGTACCTTTTTGCCATTGCGTAGCTCGTTCTCGGGTCGACCAAGATCTCTTCATCAACACTTTTCTCCAAGGCCAAATGGCCGTATACGCCACTTGTAGACGCATAAACTATGCGGTTGATCTTATTCTCAATAGCTGCTGCTGCTACACTTTGCATTCCATTGACTTCCGTTTCCATGGTCTCAATTGGGTTATCAGCCACAATGTCTACTCCAAGGATTGCCGCGAAGTGAAAGATTACATCCGCTCCTTTTGAAATGGTTCTGACTTTGTCTCGGTCGCAGACATCAACCTTATGGAATTCAACTTTTTTGAAAACGTCATGAGGTATTTTATTACCGCGCAGAAGGGTGTCGATCACTACGACTTCATTCCCCGCCTCAACCAATTGCGCAACCAAGTGCGAACCGATAAAACCTGCTCCTCCAGTAACGACAACTCTCTGATTCTTCATTTCTTCCAACTTTAGTGTGGCAAATGTGGTAAAATCACTGCAATTCTTTCGTACTCAATCGGAACTTCTCTATCCTTGAGCAAGCTATATTTGAAGTCTCAATGTTCAAAGACATTTTCTCCAAACGATTCGTTCTCAATCTGGCGCTGGCTCTGGGAGTCATAACGGCTTCCATTGCGGGTGCTTATTACTTCCTTTTGCTTTACACCGAGCAGGAGAGTGTGGTGACTGTTCCATCATTGGAAGGGTATGATATCGTCGAAGCAGAGGCCATACTCAAGGAGTTCACACTGGAAGGCATCATCGTCGACTCGCTTTACCTTCCTGAAACGAGAGGCGGTCAAATCGTAGATCAGGAACCAAAACCCGAGTCCACGGTCAAAGAAAATCGAAAAATATATCTGACGATCTCTCGTTATAGTTCACCGATGATCAAGCTGCCCAATATCGTAGATCAAACGCTTGCCCTTGCCCTTGCCAAGCTAAACTCCTACGGGATTGCAGTCAACGAAATCATCAACAAACCGAGCGATTGCACCGATTGTGTCATCGGCGTCCTATTTGAGAATGAAACTATAGAGCCAGGTGCATCCATCAGCGCAGGTTCAAAGGTTGATTTAATCGTAGGTGAAGGCGCAACTGGAGAGGCCATCGGCATTCCGATGCTCTATGGGCTTACGGTAGAAGAAGCACAGCAACTGCTCAATCGCGCTGGTCTGAACGTGGGCGCAACCGTCTGCCCGACGTGTGAAGACGCTGCAGACTCTACCGATGCAAGGATTTATCGGCAACTTCCCGACCCTGATCCCAACGATAGGATCACCAAGGGTTCCTCGGTCGATTTGTTCCTGTCCGAAGATCTGAGCAAAGTCCCCGAAGTGAACATAGACTCCATCAAGGCACAGATATTTCATTGATGGCTCAACGATTGCTCATATGGCTGGTTTGCTTCGGTTCTGTTCAGGGAAGCTTTGCTCAGGAAGAATTGTTGGATCTGACACGGGTTGGAAAAGAATTCACTTCACCGAGTGAAAAATCCCCGGCAAGTCGCATCGACATCCTCAAACATCCCTTCATTTATGTCGTCGACACGCTCGAACTCCCTTTCTTCGATGACTTTTCGACCTATAGAATCAAAGAGTACGAAGCCCAACTAGACGACCCCAATGTTTCCCTAAAGATCAATTACGATTTTTCTGTCAACGGAACGAATCCGATTGAACTGGATTACATGAGCGATACCACCTATTCAATACTGAAATTGGTCAATGGAAACTTGATTCCTCAATCCAATCCGACCCTCTTCATTACCTTCTATCAAAATGGAAAGGCCGTTGGTCAGGACACGGGTTGGACGAATGTCATCACCGAATTTGATCAAGGAACGGGGTTGGTTTCCTTTGACACCCTTCTCGCCGAAAAAAGGTTGATCAATACGCCCGACACTTTTTACAAAGTCGCAGATAACAATACGCTTTGGACATGGCCCATCGACACATTTGACTCGAATCGATCGATTCCATTCATCAACAACCGATTCGCCAAGACCCCTCTAACGCAAGGCGTGGCGACATTCGATGGAACCGACGCAATGGGGTATCCCTATGACATCAGTTCGGCGACATCCCACGGCATTGCAGACGTGCTCACGTCGAAACCCATTCGGCTTGATTCCAACATGGAAGACGTTTTCTTAAGTTTTTTCTTTCAGGCTGGTGGTCACGGTAACGCTCCAGACGAAGAGGATTCGCTAGTTGTTGAATTCTTCGATGTGATTGATTCCACTTGGCGATCGGCTTACCGAGTTAGGCCTCCAGTTGCAGAGGACACCCAATGGACCAACCAAATTTTCATCCCAGTGGATGGGAGAAAATACCTCCAATCGGGATTCCGGTTTAGGTTTTTAAACTACGCCACACTATCCGGTAATTTTGACCAATGGCACATCGACTATGTGCGACTTGGAAAGAATAGGGATACACTTTTGGATGATTCCTTGATTCGTGATGCTGCTTTCGTTCGTGGAATTCAGACGATGCTCGCTCCCTATCACAGTGTTCCCTACACGCACTACCTGACTAATCCTGCCGCGTTCGAAGCCGACCGTGCCGACTTTACCGTCGTTAATCTCGGGTTGGACACCGTCATTCTTATCGGATTCCAGTACGAAATCTTGGATCCTTCAGGAAATGTAGTAGCAGGCGAAATCACTGCGGCTCCTGCGGTAGGTCCACGCACGCGGCTCACAACCATTTTCCCAATCAGCGATTCCCCCGTATTTCCTGATCTAGGAACCACCTATGCTGATTTTCAGATTCGTTCCCGGTACACTTCGGTAGGTCAAGAAAACACCTACTACATCAACGATACCAATACAAATACACAACGACTACGAGATTACTACGCTTACGACGACGGGACGGCTGAAAAAGCCTACGGTCTCACCGGTGCAGGCCTCGAATTGGCCTACGAGTTCAACACGCCGATTGGCGACTCCCTCAGGGCGGTTTCCATCAATTTTCCTCAGATTTTACACGACGACAACAGCGAATTGCCCATTCGAATCATGGTTTGGGATGACATCGATGCCCCTCCCGTTTATGAAGGACTCCAATGGGTTAATCCGCAGTACACAGAGGCCAACGAATTTTTTCGTTTAGAATTGGACGAGGCAGTGTATGTACAGGGCGAGTTCTACATCGGTTTCAAACAACAAGAAGCGAAGAAGATATACATAGGATTTGACGCAAATTCCAATGCGTCGAAGCACACGTTTTACCGCGTTGGAGACACATGGTTTGAAAGTAACTTTAAAGGGGCGATCATGATGCGTCCCAACTTTAGTAAGGATGTCTTGATGTCTTCGGAGGATATTATCCTTGACAAACAAGGAATCCTTGTATTTCCTAATCCTGCAAGGGATCAAGTCCAAATCATTGGAAAAGACCCGTTTCAAGACATCCATCTATATGACCTGTCTGGTAGATTGATCAAAGAGGTAAAAGGCGATCAAGCCAACTTTGATCTCAGTGGATTGACCAGCGGCATTTACATCGTTCGCGTCATTGAATCTTCCGGTTTGGTGCATACACAAAAGTTGATCCTCCAAAAATGAGCGAAGACATAGACCTAATTGAGGACCAAGATGGAGATGAAAACTTTGAACATTTTCAAGTCATCGCTGACCCGGGTCAGGCGCCGTTGAGAATCGACAAATTCTTGATTGATCGCATCCCCCATGTCTCGCGAAGTCGGATTTCCGCGGCAGCAAAAAACGGCAATGTGGTGGTGAATGGGATTTCCGTGAAGCAAAACTACAAGGTGAAGCCAGAGGATAGAATCTCACTCGTATTCCCACATCCCAAGCGCGAGCTCAAGCTTCTTCCTGAAGACATTCCCCTCGACATTGTCTACGAAGATGATTACTTGGTGGTGGTGAATAAACCCGCAAATTTTGTGGTCCACCCAGGACATGGTAACTACGATGGCACGTTGGTCAATGCGCTCTTGCACCATTTTGGTCAACTGCCTAAGAATGCGAAAAGTGAAGTAGCCTATCCCGGCTTGGTGCACAGAATCGATAAAGACACAACCGGACTATTAGTGATCGCCAAAAAGGAGGAAGTATTGTCCAACCTGGCTGCTCAGTTCTTCAATCGAACCACCCACCGACTTTACTACGCCATCGTATGGGGAAATGTCGAGGATGAAAAGGGAACAATAAAAGGAAACATTGGAAGGTCACACAGCGATCGAAAGCAGATGACGGTCTACCCAGAAGGCGAAGAGGGGAAGCATGCTGTGACCCATTTCGAAGTAATCGAACGCTTCGGGTATGTCACCCTTATTAAGTGCAAACTCGACACAGGTAGAACGCATCAAATCCGCGCGCATTTGAAGCACATTGGACACACTTTGTTTGGTGATGTGCGTTACGGCGGTGATAAAATTTTGAAGGGAACCACCTTCAGTAAATATCGGCAGTTCATCGACAATTGCTTGAAAATTTTGCCGAGACAAGCGCTGCACGCCAAAACCCTTGGCTTCACCCATCCGGTAACCAACGAATGGATGGAATTTGAATGCCCCATGCCCGATGACATGGTGCAAGTGCTGGAAAAATGGCAAGTGTACATCAAGGCACAATCCTCCTAACGGCCTAAAATTTGGCGCATGGGATGAAGAAGCGGCTCCTCCTTCGTCGTCGCTTTTTCCGGTCGCTCGCCATCTCGTAAATAATCGAAATTTCATGGGCACCCCCGGAGTTGGTGATGAGTCTGGACAATGTTAAGTCATACGAGTAGCCAAATGCCAGGTCTTTGTACTCAACACCAATCAACGCCGTCAAGGCATCGTGATTGGGTTGCT
Organism: Cryomorphaceae bacterium; assembly: GCA_040221375.1. Taxonomy (GTDB): domain Bacteria; phylum Bacteroidota; class Bacteroidia; order Flavobacteriales_G; family Salibacteraceae; genus SHAN690. The sequence continues at coordinate 4,919 of JAVKEP010000047.1, read as the reverse complement.
TGTATCCATTGCTCTTCACCAACGGTAGCCCCCGGTAATACAATCCACTCGTGATAATTCTATACTTAAAGTATGTCCCTACGTCCAATTGATCCCACTTTCCCTGCGCCTTGTAGTGAGCGACAAAGGTGAAGCTCGAAACGTCCTTCTTCTTTACATCCTTTTTCATCACCACGTTATAACCACCGTGCATCGAGAAACGAACGGGAAGCCTGCTCTCTTGCGCTATGAGCGACTGGTTGGGACGGTTGATGTGATGAAACGCAATCCCAGCCCACCAATTTTTAGAGTACAAAATCGATCCCGCCCCTAAGTCGGGATAACGCACGGGTTCGTAGTCAAACCGGGTAGAAGATTGTGAAGTTGGATTGTCATAGATCAACTGATCGCCGAATATTAGTTCAGATCGATTGACGTCTCGGAATGAATAGGAAAAGCTGATTCCTGGCTTTACGGCTAGGTACCGCGCAAGGCGGAGTGTGTACGAATACTGCAGCGCAATATTAGAATACCGCAACGCGGCAGTACCAGCACGATCTTGAAGAAAAGACAGGGCTAAGCCACTATTGAGTTCTTCGATGTTATAATCGAAAGAGGCGGCATAAGAGACAAACTTACCTGGCATAGCAGGCCATTGGTTGCGATAGTTGATTACGCCCCGAGCTTGTATGGTATTCCCAGCAAATCCTGGGTTCATATATAACGGCGCGCTGTAAAATTGAGAGAATTGCGGATCCTGAGCCCACGCAGCCCACGAAACCAAGATCAACGCGAATGACGCCCACCATCTCATGGTTCGTTGGGTGTTAACTCTATGGTCCGAACTTTTTCTACGATCGACTCAGACTCTACGTACTTTAATTCGATCTCTTCGCTATGGGCTCCGGGTAAATCAATCCCTAATATGCCGCTTTCACCAGGAAGTAAAACGACAATGAACTCGGACAATTCGTTGACCGTGTACATACCTTGAATTTCGGAAAAATCCGCTGTAAATAAGCTTACTTCTGCCTCGGTCAACGGCAAATCAGCCGAAGACGAAAGCTTGAATTTGTAAACGGTGGCTCGTAAGTTAAAACCAGGCAGGTTGGCCGTATAAATATCGAAATCAGCTGGTTGATCTTCTTTGCTCCTAGTGAGGTATGCCCTGCTGGAACTCGGTGAAACCGAAATGTGCAAGTCATCTCTCGTTGAGTTGATCGGATATCCTAGGTTGATTACTTCAGAAAAAGTAGTATCTCCCAAATAGGTAGTCCTGAAAATATCGAAGCCGCCCATACTCTCCGCTCCATTTCTTGAAAAAAATAGGGTCTGGTCATCCAAAAGCAGGGTAGGCGCGATTTCGTCGTAAATGGTATTGATCAATGGCCCTAAATTCATCGGTTCACTCAACGCTCCGTTACCGAAGCGGACAATTCTATACAAATCCATCCCTCCGTACCCACCCGGACGGTTGCTCGAAACAATAAACACATCTCCATTTGCACTGGCCGTAAGTCCGTTTTCAATCCAATTTGAATTGATGCTTGGACTCAGTTTCGAATCCTTTTTCCATTTTCCGTTGCGGTTCAACCGATAGATCCACAAGTCAGACGACTCCATGTCGCGCGCAGTTTTAAAGACCACCATTCGCTCTTGGTCTCCTAAAAGCGCAACCGCCGCATCGTTCAAAATATCATTGATGTCGCCTTCCAGCGGCTCCGAAATCGACCAACCACTTTCATCTCTTATGGACCGATAAATATTCTCATCGAATCGTCCGAGCATGTCAGTTATTGCGTGTTTATCGATTGGCTTTCTGGAGGTAAAGTACAGGACAGAGTCGTTGCTTGAAATGAGTGGAGAATGTTCGGTAAATGGAGTGTTGATCATTGGCCCCAAAGGAGTGACCTCAGATGACACCGGATTGGCAATGGCTCGTTTGGCCGTTTGAACCTGGGCGTAGAGTTCGCGACCTTCAGGTAGATCTAATGCTCCCGAATTCTCAAGAATTTCCTGGGCCTCGGAGATGCGATAGTGTTCTAACAACGACGTGACATAAATGTAGAGCGCCCTGCTCTCTCCCATCTGATACGCCATTTTTAAGAACGGAAAGGCCTCCGAATGAAATTCTCTCAAGTAGAAACACGCGCCACCGTAAAAATACATGAGTTCTGGATCAGCGTTGAAATCAGAAACTTCCGATTCTAAAATACGACGAACCGTCGCATAGTCTCCAATCTCGAAAGACGCCCGTGCCTCTTCCACGATGGCTCGCTCGTCGGTTGAAAGTCGCTGTGCGCTTCCGCCGCTTGACCATAATAGGCACATCCCAGCAAGCAGTATATCACGGAACGCTTTGCTCATCTCATTGAATCAGGGTGACGTCCCCTACTTTAGTAAATCGTTCGCCATTGGCATAGACACCCCTCACCTTCCATACATACACGTCCTGTTGACAAATGTTACCTCGATAGTAGCCATCCCAGCCTTGATTGACGTCGTGCGTCTCAAACAACAGCTCGCCCCATCTATTGAAGATGCTCAACGTGAAATTAGAGGCGGAAACACCGCTGAGAATAGGAAAGAATATCTCGTTATCAAAGGCCTTGGGATCAAACATTCCTCCATTCGGCCCGAAGGGATTTGGGGTAAATGCATTCGGCACTTCGAGCAAACCCGTTTCAATGGCTCTAACTGGAACGGCACTGTACGCAGTATCATAACAACCAAGATGGGTGTACGCGACAAGCCATGGATAATACTCACCTGATTCACCGTACAAGTACTGGGGATTGTCATCGACCGATGTGCTTCCGTCGTCAAAATTCCAGATATAGGCGTCGGCATATTGCGAGTAGTTCACAAAAGTGACGGGTTCTAATGGAATGTTCACTTCGCTGGGTGCATGCACGAAATTGGCAAGCGGTTGAGGATTCACCTGAACCGCATTCAGAATTTCTTTCGAATCGGTTTGCCCGCCCGGTCCGGTAACCGTCAGCTTTACATTATAACTACCCGGAAATTGATAGGTATACAACGGATTCTCGGCTGTGCTTGTGGCCCCATCGCCGAATTCCCACAAAAATGCCTCAGCGTATTCTGATTTGCTGTAAAATTGGATGGTAATGGGTGCGCATTCATTGATAGTCGTATCGAAATCCGCAATCGGTAAAGGCGGTTCGATCATCAGTTTCCGAGAAATCGTATCCTCACAAAAAGGGGATGCCGCTGTAAGACTGACCCTATACACGCCCCAAGTCGGATACGTATGATCTACGGGATTCTGTCCTGTTGTATCGGTTCCGTCGCCAAAATTCCATTCATACGTCCAAGGACCAAGGTTGGTCAAATTCGTGAACGCTACCGTCGCATTAGGAAATACTTGCGCAGTAGGATTCAGGGTGAATTGCGGCTTAGGGGTTGGATGCACCAGAATTTCAAAACTGTCTTGATCGATGCAGCCGTACGGAGAAGTCACAGAGAGCACAACGGTGTACACCACATCTACTGTATCGTTATTGACAAAGGTGTGAGATGGTTCGTTCAAAAAGGATACTTGACCGTCCCCAAACTGCCATTCGAAGAGGTTTCCTCCGCTGCTCAAATTGGTGAATTCCACTTCAAAAGGAGAACAGCCTTCATCGATGGAAGCAAACTTCGCTTCGACCCACGGAAACACTTGCATGGATTGAAGGGCCGTATCCGAACATCCATAGTCGTTTTCGACAATCAATTGGATGTTGAACGACACAGGATTGTTGGTGAAATTCAAGAATGAAGTGTCAATCACAGGACTGTTATCGATGTACGGCAAGCCGTTCCCAAAACGCCATTGGTTGATGGTGTTTTGATTACTCATATTGTTCAATTCCACTTGCTCAGCGTGGCAAGCCGGCGAATTATTGATGGTAAATACCGCCGAAGGCTTTGGGAAAACTACCACATTCACGACGGTATCATCCAAACACTGTTCAAGATTTTGAACCTCTAGGTTTACGCTGAAGGTGTCAGCGGTGGTCGAGGTGTTGAGAAAGAATAAACTCGGATTCTGTTGGGTTGAGAACTGGCCGTTGTCAAAATCCCAACTCCAATTGACGGCATTGGTAGATAAGTCGGTAAAACTCGCGTCATACGGATGGCACGCCGGCGAAGGAACGCTGAACGACGCCTCAATGTGCCGATACACAATCACTTCAGAAAACCCTGTGTCTACGCATCCTTGGTCTGAAGTAGCAATAAGCATTGGTTGGAAGAACAATGTGTCGTTGCTCCCATTAGTGTATATACTGTTGACGGATATATTGTTGGTTGTCTGCGTCTGCCCATTCCCGAAATCCCAGAAATAAGTGGTACCGCCATTCGAAGCGTTGACCAAATTCGCAACGTACGGTTCGCATCCGGCTTGCGAGGATGGGGTAATGTTAGCCGTTGGATTGGGAAATACCTTCACATCTCCTTGAACGGTGTCTACACAGCCAAAAGGTGAAGTAGCAATCAACTGGGCGGTGAAAATTTGGTTGTTTGTGGTGTTGTTGTAGTAGGTGTGACTCGGATTCGGACCGCTTGCGGTATTGCCATCTCCAAAGGACCATTCGTACAACACTGCACCAACAGCTACAGGAAATTGAACGACCAGCGGGCTACAGCCAGAGTCCGGCACGATCTGAAAATTGAACAGCGGTTCAGGATAAACCGTGATGGTTTGCTCGGTGCTATCTACGCATCCATTTGGTGCCGTCACAAATAGTTTGACGGTATAATTGCTGATAAAAAGCGTTTGGTTTTGAAAGACCTTGGAAGGATTCTGGAGGTTGCTGCCTGTACTATCACCTAAATCACAGAGCCATTAAACACCCCCAGCGTAACTATCCGAAAAATTCACTTACAACGGAGAGAAATCCAACACAGCATATTATACAAATTCAGCAGATGGATTG
>JAVKEP010000046.1:0-26915 GCA_040221375.1 Cryomorphaceae bacterium | reverse complement strand
TGAAAGAGGGTGATCCTCTGATTGTGCTCGAGGCAATGAAAAATGGAAAATGTACTCAAATCACCTGCGGAAGCGGTAGTCAAAGGGATTGCTGTGAACAAGGGCGATGCAATCGATAAGAACACTTTATTAATATCATTTGAATAAAAACACCATGCAGATCAAACACATCGCTGGACTCGTTTTCTCATCCTTTCTGCTTACTTCATGTGGGGGGGCGGGCGAGCAAGCAAAACCCGAAACGAGTAAGGAAGCTGAGGCGGAGGTAACCAAGGAAACGTGCACTTACTCCTATTCTGACGCCCCTGTGGAAGTGCTTTGGGTTGCCTATAAATACACGGACAAAACCGGCGTAAAAGGAAAGTTCGAAGAATCAACCGTGACGCCCGGCGGCAAGGGCACGGTGGTTGATGCCCTAACCGGAGCCCAAGTGAGCATTGCCACGGCGTCTTCGAATTCTGGCGACCCGACCCGCGACCCGAAGATCGATGCTTCATTCTTTGGTAAATTGGAAAACGGGGCAAGCCTTTCTGGAGTCATCAATTCCGCCAATGGAGACGACATATCAGGCACGGTTTCGGCAGATATCACCATGAATGGCCAGACTAAACCCATAGACGGAGTCTACAAAGTGAACAACGCCACTGTAGAGTTGCGTTTTGAGTTGAACGTGGAGACCTGGTCAGCTAATGAGGCTCTCGACGAATTGAATAAGGTTTGTGAGGACTTACACAAAGGGGCCGACGGCAAGAGTGTGCTTTGGCCAGATGTAACCGTGTTCGTTACCGCGGCATTGAACAAAGAATGCAAGTGAGCTGATCGAAGGCCTTAAAAAACAATTTCGATTTGAGTGAGATCGATGAATCGCTTGACGCGGTTGTCGATCTCTTTTTTTGTCAGGTTGAGCAGTCGCTCTGTGCCGAATCGCTCGACACAAAATGACGCCATTGCTGAGCCGAAGATGATGGCTCGTTTCATGTTTTCGAAGCCGATGTCTTGCGTAGCTGCTAAATGTCCGATGAATCCTCCGGCGAAAGTGTCTCCGGCCCCGGTCGGGTCAAAAACTTCTTCGAGTGGCAGTGCCGGTGCGTAAAACACCTCTTCCTTGTTAAACAACAGCGCACCGTGTTCTCCCTTCTTGATAATGAGCACCCGAGGGCCCATGGATATGATTTTTTGAGCGGCTTTTACAAGCGAATACTCTCCTGAAAGCATACGTGCTTCCTCGTCATTGATGGTCACAACATCGACTTTTTTCAGCACCTGCTTCAACTCATCCAACGCCACTTCCATCCAAAAATTCATCGTGTCCAGGACCACGAGCTTTGGTCGCTTTTCCACTTGGTCGATCACCTGCATCTGAACGGACGGCGTGAGGTTCCCCAACATCAAAAAATCAGGGCTCCGGTCAGCCTCAGGAAGTACGGGAGAAAAATCAGCGAGTACGTTGAGTTGCGTGTCTAGCGTGTCCCGCGTATTCATGTCATTGTGGTAGCGACCCGCCCAGAAAAAGGATTTTTCTCCTTTGCGCTTTTCTACACCATCCAATCGGATGCCTCTGCTTTGCAGGCCAGTCAAATACTCCTCGGGAAAGTCATCTCCAATAACGCTGACCATCTGAATGCCTTCCGTGAAATAACTTGCGGATAGCCCGATGTACGTTGCGGCACCCCCAACAATGCTGTCGGCTTTCCCAAAGGGCGTTTCAAGAGAATCAAACGCCATGGTACCAACTACAACTGTCTTTGAATTACGCATTTCCTTTGGATTGAAGAGTTTTGAAAACTGCCGCAAATGTGCGGATTTGCGAGCGAAAAAATGCGCTTGCAGGATTCAGAGTTCTACACTAATATTGCACCCCTTTTCGAAGGAATGTTGATTTTTTTCCTCCTTAGCTCAGTTGGTTAGAGCATCTGACTGTTAATCAGAGGGTCCTTGGTTCGAGCCCAAGAGGAGGAGCGCAGCGACGACAGCCCCGTTCACTAAGTGAATGGGGTTTTTTATTGCCAAAGGCAATGAATACTTGGGTGAGAAGTTTACCCCGACACAGGCGGGGAGCCCAAGAGAAGGAGCACAGCGACGACAGCCCCGTTCACAAAGTGAATGGGGTTTTGAAACAATCGCTTAAAACGGCGAATCATCGCATGTCTTTCATCTTTGGCAACACGCTTCCGTCGAACAAATCCATCTGCCCTTTCGGGTTTTGAGCCCGGTTCTGCTTTCTTGCGTCTCGGCCAAAATGATCTCTCCGTTTGCGCTTTTCCTTCTTAACTGCCTTTTTCTTCTTGCTGTTTGGGTCGCGTGAAAACAGTTTGAATCGCTCTCCGATGAAGTTCTTCTTCAAGAATCGCTTCTTCTCGAAGGAACTCTCTACTTCATCTTCTGAACGTTCCTTGTTCTTCCCCTTGCTCGCAAAATGATCTTTTTGCGCCTCTCGTTTCTTCTCTTTGGAAACCTTAAAACCAAAATGGTCTTTCGGTTCATCGTGTTTTGATTTAGTTTCCTTGGCTCCAAAGTGATCAGCTTGGCTGGCATGGCTCTCTTTTTTCCGCTTTCGACCAAAGAAATCTGGCTGCTCGGTTCGTTCTCTTTCCTTCTTAATTGCCTTCGCGAAAAAGGATGGGAGCTGGTTTCTCTCGTCTAGCTTTTTCACGGCCTTTGAATAAAAATCGGGCAATAAAGCTGTCTTGTCCTTTTTCCTTTTTTCCTGCTTAGAAAAGGCACTTCCGAGCTCCTGACGGTCCTTGCTTTTTACCCGCTTTTGTGCAAAAGCACTGCTTAATTGCTCCCGTTCCTTCGGCTTTTTATCCTTTTTTCCGAAGGCGCTTGGGCTGGGTTTTCGCTCTTTGACCTTTTTGCTTCGCTTGCCAAAAGCGCTGCTCATCTCCTCTTTCTCCTTCGGTTTCGTGCGTTTACCAAAATGGTCTTTTAGTCCTTCATCAGAGTTCTGGGACCAAAGCATTTGGGCGCTCATTAAAAAGAGTACGATATGTAAAACACGACGGGTCAACACAATCCACTAAGATAGGTGATTGGCTAGTCGATCAACTCAAGCGACCCTAGGTGGTCGACGCCAAAATGCTGCTGAAACCGTTGAAGTTCAATGTTAAATGCCTCCTTGGATTGACCAATCTTGTCCGATGCATCGAGGTTTCTTCCGACCCCTAGCATCTGAAGCGCTTCGCAAACCTCCCGATCTGAGAGTTTAAATACCATGGCAACATCACTCAACCCCAGTTCCTGTGATATCATGACCAACGGCACAAGCGGGTCCAGGGAAATTTCACGTTGAGAAAGGTATCCGTAGTAGCTCGAAACCCGGTGGTAGAGCTGGGGTAGAATTAATTTTTCTCGCAGTGATTTTTGGAGCAATTCGACCATGAACAACCAAAGAGCTGCTTCTTCACCCTGTAGGTGATCTGTGGGAATGCGCGGGTTCCAGCGGGAGTCGATCAGTGACATCATTTCTGATCCTGCTTTCGTTTTCGCAGTAAAATGGATGAATGCTCCGTTTTGAACATGTCCCACTGCACGTTTTTTAGCAATTCGCGCGAAGAGGGTAACCAAGCCGTGGTTTTCTGTGAAACATCCTAAGATGCGCGCGCTGTCTGAATAAGGAATCGAACGTACAATGATGCCGCAATCGCTGATCATGGTGGTCAGTTGAGGAACATCAATTTTGCAATTGAGCCACCGAGTCCGCTCCTTCGTGCCGCTTGGATCAGGTAGATTCCACTCGTCACCTTCCTACCACTTCGATCCAACCCATTCCATGTGGCTGTGCCTCCTTTGCTGGTGGTTTCGAAAATCAAATTGCCCGAGACATCCGTTACGCGTACATAGCTATCGTTGGACAAACCGCTGAAGGTGATCAATCCGCCATAGCCCGGTTTGACCGGATTGGGAAATACTCGGATGGCGTTGGATGATTCATCGGGTTCGGATGCGTCGGTGCGGTAGGATTGCAGTCCGCTTTCACCTGCGATGAACAGTTCGCCCGTTGCTGGATGAAGTACAAGGTCCAAGATGTTGTCGTTGAGAAGCGGGCTATCCTCTTCGGTAAAATGTGTCAATTGTTGTTGTCCGTCCTGAGAAATGAGGAAAAGGCCTGCTCCTCTTGGAGCAACCCACTTCCGATTGGCCCCATCCATTGCGATGGATATGACCGCGTCCGATTCAAATAGGTATCCGTTGTATCCATCCTGGTTGACGATGATTCGCTGAACGTCATCGGCATTGGGTTCGAACATGGACTCGACATTGTAGATTACCCCTATGCCTTCGTCAGTGCCGATCCATAGTTCGCCGTCTTTGTCTTCCTCGATGCAATTGACGGTATTATTGGGTAGGTTTCCTTTGGTGGGCGAAGAATTGATCGTAATGAAGCGGTCATCCGATGTTTCTGTGGGCGTTCCAGCTGGATCATACAGCACGATGCCCTGCTCCTTCATAGAGAATGCAAAAATGCCTGATGAATGGCGCATAAAATTGTCGGCAATGGGTTTGGGATACCCCTCCAACGAAATCAAGGTCCAGTTTCCTTCCGGGTCCAAAATGCTGAGCGTTGATGCCGCTCGGTTATTGAGCATCCAGAGATTTCCATCATCGTCCAATGCCATTCCCCGGATGCCATAGTAACCGTCAATGTCGTCCTCAATTTTCGCGTTTTGCTCGTCGAAATGTTGCAGAGCATTCAGCTCTTTGTCCAGAATCATGAGCCCACTTCCGTCAAAGCCAACGTAGATCTTATCTCCAAGTTCCACTATGGATGCTGTATTTCTGACTCCGCGGTTCGTGTCGAGCAAGAGGAGCTTGGATGTCCAGGTTTCCTCTTGAAATTTAAACAGATAAGGTTGGTTAAACGTAAAGTCGTTTCCTCCTGGCATCGCATAGATGACTTTGGCGGATTCTTCCAGTTCTCCGATAAAACCGGTGCGGGGCGAAGAAATATTCACACGCGTTGCACTGAATTGATTCTCGAAGCTTGCGACCACTACGCCGTGTACGCCATCGGCAATGTTCACTTCGTTGCTTTCGTGCCGGAACCTGGCCATATTGGCGTCGATCCCTTCAGACCCGTAATTAAAGATCGTGTTGATTTTGACAAAGTCCTTGGAATACAATCCCACTTCATCGCCGGATGCAATAAGCAATTGATCCCCCTTCTGGTCCACGCTTCGGATTTCAGCATTCGCGAGCGGGTCGATTGGGAAGAGATTCGTTCCTTGGAATGCGTACAGCGTGTCTTCTCTAAACCCTGGGGAGCTGTAAACTGCATATAAATGCTGGTCTACGTTAAAGAGTTCGGTGAAGCGCTCAGATTCACCGGACGAGAGGATGCGCGTCAATTGTGGTCCTATGAATAGGGTGGACATTGGAACCGCAAAAACGTGGATTTGGGTCACCATAAAAAGCGTATCCCGATGGATTTTAACCACCTTGATTTGAAGGTTTTCATCTTGGTACGTCAGTTGGCTGTATTCATTGACATTATAGGTCTCCAGGTCCAGCTCCAACATTCCAATTCCTGTGGCTAAATAGGCGCTTCCCTTGTAATACTCAATGTCTTCGATTGCCTTGTCGCCAATTATGTTGCTAGAAACAATGGCGGGTTGATTGGTAACCGCTCCGTGATCATCGATGATGTCGAGATTGCCATTCTCATAGCCTACAACACAGCGACCGTCGTCATAGGAACAAGAGAAATAAGATATACCTGTTTGAGCGAGAACATTGATCTTGGTGAGGTCTTGGATGGATCCATCTTCGGTATCGTATGCGATGACGCCAAACGAATTAGCGCCGTAAATCTTGCCGTCCAATTCGCCGACCCAATCAAACCTCGACATCGGTAGGTGTGATCTCCAATCGCCGACAGCGACTTGAGCGTTGAGGCTAAACGAAGCCGCCGCGCAGATAAAAAGCAGTACGTAATTCACCTTGGAGAAACGTAAGAGCGAAAAATTATTGTTCTCAACCATCAATTGCTTGATTTTCAGGGCTTTACTTGTCATTTGCTGTTTGATGAGTCATCTCCACTATTTCAACCCACAGGTCCATTTGGCACCGTGGACAAATCTATGGCTAAGAATCATGTTTCATGTGAAACATGGCGTTCAATGGCCACCATGAGGACCGAAATGTCTGCGGGCTTCACACCAGGCACCCTGCTCGCCTGCCCGAGGTTACTAGGCCGTACGCTGGCCAATTTATCCCTAGATTCGAACGACATCGAATTTTGGTTACGGTAATCAAAGCCCTCAGGGATCTTCATGCGGTCCATGTTAGACATTTTTTCCGCCAATTCATTTTCCCTTCTGAGGTATCCATCGTATTTAAGAAGTATCTCTGCCGACTCCAACACCTCTTTGAAAATGGTTTTATTCTCCATGTTAGATTGGTACTCTTCCGACACAGCGATCAATCGTTCTGCATCAACATTAGGACGTGTCAGCACCGATGCTATCTTCACCTGTTGGTCAATTTTTTTTGAACCCACTGCTTCAAGATACGGATTCACTTCGTCGGGCTTTACCGCATATTTAGAAAGTGCCTTAACCACCGTGGCGCGTTGCTTTAAAAAATTCTCAAGGCCTCGCATCCGTTCATCACTGGCCAAACCGATGCTATGCCCTATAGGCGTGAGCCGCTCTGCCGCGCTATCTTGTCGCAAGGTGATGCGATACTCAGCGCGAGAGGTAAACATGCGATACGGCTCATCGGTACCCTTTGTGATGAGGTCATCTATAAGCACACCTATGTAAGCGTCTTTCCGACCCAAGACTACAGCTTCCTTCTCTTGGCATTTTCTACTGGCATTGATCCCAGCCATCAGTCCTTGGGCGGCAGCTTCCTCATACCCCGTGGTCCCGTTGATTTGCCCCGCAAAAAAGAGTCCCTCTACGGGTTTGGTTTCCAGAGATAACTTGAGTTGCGTCGGCGGAAAATAATCGTACTCTATGGCGTATCCTGGACGGAACATCACCGCGTTCTCGAATCCTGAGATCATTCTTACGGCGCGCTCTTGCACTTCGAAAGGCAAGGAGGTGCTGAATCCGTTGACGTATACCTCATGCGTATTCCAACCTTCGGGCTCTACAAATACTTGGTGCCTTGGCTTATCCGCAAATCGGTGGATCTTATCTTCTATGGACGGGCAATACCTCGGGCCTATCGAATCAATCTGGCCATTGTACATTGGCGACTGATCGATGCTTTCTGCTATGACTTCATGCACCCGCTTGTCGGTGTACGTAATGTGGCAATTGAGTTGGTCTCGCAGTCGAACAGGCCCCAAAAAAGAGAACTTAAATGGGTCTTTATCCCCTTCTTGCACCTCCATTTTTGAATAGTCCAAACTGCGACCGTCCATCCTAGGCGGAGTGCCTGTCTTCATCCTTCCACTCTTGAATCCAAGGCCGATCAATTGCTCCGTAATTCCTTTTGATGCCTTTTCACCCATTCGTCCTCCTCCGAGCATCTTCGAGCCTACATGGATGAGTCCATTCATAAAGGTACCGCTTGTTAATACCACGCACTTGGCCTTAAACCCCATTCCAAGGGAAGTGCGAACGCCAGCAAGTTGCCCATTGTCCATGATGAGCTCGGTAACGGAATCCTGCCAAAAGGAAAGGCCATCCGTTTCCTCGAGCAACTCCCTCCACTTCAAGGTAAATAAGGTGCGGTCATTCTGGGTACGAGGACTCCACATCGCAGGGCCTTTGGATCGATTCAGCATTCGAAACTGAACGGCACTATAGTCGCTCACCAATCCGGAATATCCTCCCAGTGCATCGATCTCGCGTACGATTTGTCCCTTGGCAACTCCTCCCATGGCGGGGTTGCAAGACATCTGGGCAAACTTGGTCATATCCATCGTAATCAACAGGGTTTTAGAACCCAAATTTGCAGCCGCAGCAGCCGCCTCACAACCGGCGTGTCCACCTCCTACAACGATGATATCATAGCTTCTACTCTCCATGTTTCACATGAAACCTTTGTCTCGAATTACCTGTAAATAATAGTCTTCCCTTTGCCGCATTTTCGCTCTCTCCCGTTCCGTAGAATCATCATACCCCGCCAAGTGCAACATTCCGTGCGCGAACAATCGATACAACTCAGCCCGATCCGAAACCTGAAAATGCTCGGCGTTCTGTAGACAAACCTCCCAATTAATGCAGACGTCCGCAGAGATCAACTCGTCAAAAGAAAGGTCGAACGTAAGGATGTCTGTCGAATAATCATGATCTAAATACCTGATATTCAGTTCGGTATGATCAGCATCGGTCATGACAATAAAGGCCACTTCACCAAATTCCACCTTCTCCGACTTGCTGAGTACATCCGTGAGCAATTCCATCACGCGCTCGTCATTGGCGGTAGGAACGAATGCATCGTTCTCGGAAATTAAGTAAGCTTCCACGGTTAGTATTTATCGCGCTGCTACTGGAACAGGCGTTTCAAGCTCGAAGGTAATCCTTACGGTAGCTCCCTTATTAAGAAACTCAAGGTCATCACTGAGGTTCTTCATGATATAAATTCCACGCCCATTGACTTTCTCCAAATTAGCGGGGTCGGTAGGGTCCGGTAAGTTTTCATAATCAAATCCTCGGCCTGTATCAGAGACCTCCAAGGTCATCTTCTTCCCCTCAATTACCAGAACAAAATCAACTTGCTTCGATGCGTCACTCAAAGAACCGTGGTTAATTGCATTCAACGTAGCCTCCGTTGCTACCACGAGTACATTGCCATACGCTTCATCCGGAATCTTACCCTCTTGATGCAAGCCTTCGATGATGGACTCTACCTTAGAAAGGTCCTCCAATGTGGCGTTAATCTTTATTGCAATGCGTGTATTCAACTCAATCTTGAAAGTTACTAAAGTAGCGGTTTACTTCTTTTCGGTAAAAAGGTTTCAAATTTGGTGGAACAGTTCGATATAATTCCAATTCCTGTTCTCTCTTTTTCTCATACTCTTGCCATACTTCCGTCGGCACCTGATAATTATTTCCAGCGCTCTTCGACTCCCTCTTTTCATCCAACTCTCGTTCGCGCTCCGCCTTCTCTGACTCCAGTAATTTCGAAAGGATCTCCTGTTGTCGAAGCATTGTTTCGGCGCTGATCTTATTGTACAAAATATCCTCTTCGGTCTGTTCCATCAAACGCTCCATTTGCTCCATCAATTCCTTCGCGCTTCCTCCCTGCCCATTTTTCTCAAGTGACTGGCTCATGTCACGTAATTGCTTTCGGATCGCAGACTGTTCAGCTGCCATGCGAGCGAGTTCTTTGCTCTCACCGCCCATGCCCATGCCTTGGTTTTGTCCAGGTTTTTTACCGTTCGGGTTCTCGCCTTTTTCCATTGCCTCCTTCATCTTCTCCAGTTGCTTATTCAGGCTCTCCTGCATCTTACGCATCTGGGCAGAGGAGGGCTTTGAACCACTTCCTTGTCCGGGTTTGTTGCATTGTCCGCTTCCTTGCATGCTCGACTGCATCTGCTGTTGCATATTCTTGATGATGTCATCGAACAAAAGCGCCAGGTTATTGAGGGCGGTCATTGACTGTTGCTGACGCTCTGCCGCCATTGCCTTGTAACGTTCTTCTTGATTCGGGGGTTGATTAGTGAGGTTAGATAAAGCCTTCTCCATGTTGAATTTTACGTCTGCGATCTCGTCATTGATCTTTCGATCGATCTCCGGTACCCGCTTACTCAATGCCAATAATGAGTCTTCCACCACTTTTGTGTCGTCCATCAGGTCTTTTTGTTCCTTGGAGTATTGCACGTACTTCGGGTCGTTGCCTTTCAGGGGCTTAAGCGCCTCCATCACGCGCTCTTGGCCTTTTGACAAGTCGACTATATTTTCCAAGAGTTGGCGCATGTGCTCCATGTTCTCCGAGTGTTGATCCTGCGCCATTTGTTGTTGGAATGAAGAAAGCGATTCTCGCATTTCTTGCATCTTCTCCTTGGCTTTTTGCTGCTCATCTCCCGCCTTCTTCTCATTGGATTTACTCAACTCTTCTTGCGCCTTATCCATGTCCTCCTGCGCCCCGTCAACTTTATCACCAACTTCTGGCAGCTCATTCGGTTCCTCGAGCGCATCGTTCAGCTTTTCCATGTCCTCGATGGCCTCTTCAAAGTCTTTCAAGTCCTCTGCAACCTCCTTCTGTTCCTCACTCAATTCTTCCTTGGGCGCCTCCTTGTTCTCAGTTTTTTCTTGCAGCTTCTCTTGGTCCTCGATCATCCGGTCCAGGTCCTCAATTCGTTCTTCGAGGTTCTGCTCGAACTCTAATTGCTTAAACAACTCCAGGGTCCTGTCGAGTTCCTTTTCTAACTTCTCGTTGTCCAATTCCATCTCGTCCAACTTCTCAAGCATCTGCTGCTTTGTCATCTCTTCGAGGAGCTTATTGTATTCTTCGTACTTCTCCTTGAACTCCTCATCAAAAAGACGATCAAACATTTCTTGTATCATCTCCTGCTTTTGCATCAGCTTTTCGGAATATTCGTTGAACTTATTGGAACGTTCCATTTGCCGCTTTTGCTGGTCAGACTTTTTCTCGAGCTTTTCGAGCATCCTTGTCCGTTCTTCAAGCAATTCTTTCAGCGCTTCTTTGTCCTCCCACTCGATGTCTTTCTTTTCCAATAAATCCTTCCGCGCCCGTTCAAGTTCCTTTTGTAACTCGTCGAGTGTTTTTTCTTCCTTCGAAAGCGCCTTCTTGGTCTTCTCGAATTGGCGATCATTTTCAGCTTTCAGGTCTTCACGCGACGGCGCCGCGTACTTCCACTTTTCTGTTGTTGTCATTTTTGCCCCGTTCACACCGTCGTTGTCCCAAACCTGGAAGTAGTATACCAACGCTTCTCCCGGGCTTAATAACGCGCTATCTGCAGACAACGAATAGGCAAAAGGCTGTTCTGACAATCCTACTTGCAGGTTCAAATCCTCGCGATACAACACTTCTTCATGGTCGTTTTCCACGGTAAAGATCAGTTGGGTAAGCCCATAATCATCCTTCACCCTGCCGTTGAAGAAGAATGCCAAACTACTGGAGTCAACCCTGGTTCCAACATTGATCGCGGGGTAGGCATCCTTGACTACCACCACGTCCACGATCGAACTGTCCGAAATATTGGATGGTGAGGTTATTTTCAGTCGTACTTGCTGCGAACTCAGGAAGCGGTCCTTGAACAACAGAGAGGCTCCATCTCGTTCCGTTATCAACTCTACTCCTTTGCTCTTGACGTTGGGTGTTTCTACATCCTTCAGCGCTATTCTCCACGCAATCTCGGTTCCTTCTGGAACCACCAGCTTGCTGCGGTTCTTGGCCTGTTCGTCCTTTATGCCTGTGTAGCTGGGATAGCTCAATCGCGCATTGCTCTCGAGCACCTTTGGCTGGGACAAGACCTTCAACGTGTATTTATCTGAATAGACGGACGCGCCGCGCAATTGGAACGGGACATCGCTTCGCACATTGTTGAACGTGTAACTAAAGCTCCCTCCCCCCATTCGTTTCATGCGGAATTGAGCTCCTTCTACCTCAACAAACACTTGGTCAGGCGTTGCGTCCCCTACCGTCATCACATTGAGATCAAACGGCTTTCCTTCAATTACCGTCAGTTCATTCGCGTCGAGCTGAAAGCTGAAGGGGGCGGGTGGAAGAAAGCTCTCGTTGAAATGAACTATCCGGTGGGCACTGTCAGTAAGCACACTGCTATTCCATAGTACAAGCAAGAAGACAACCAACACGGGAACGGCGGTGAGCCTCAGCCAGAGCAAACTTCGCCTCAGATCAACAGCGGTTCTGAAGTCGAAAAGGTTGAGTTTCTTCGCCCGTTGATCCAAGCTAGCCTGTACCAATGCGTTTCGGGTCAAATCGCCCCTTTCCAACGTGATGGCGTTGAGCAACCGATCGTCAATATCAGGAATTTCTCGTCCAATCGACCGAGCGGCATCCTGCTCACTTAGTCCGCGAAAAAACCCAAAATACTGCGCTCCAGGAATCAGAAGGTGCAATACGAAGAGGCCGCCTCCCATTAAATGAAAGCCGATGAAAAGGACCATCCTAGGTGTGTTAGGAAGGCGATAAACGTGTTCGATCAGCGCAAAGACAACGCCAAGCGCCAAGACAACCCCCATTGTGATGAGGACACCTGAGATCAGCCTTCCGAGGTAATGCCTCCTCAAATAAGCTTCTATATTCTCGTGTAATGTGCGTAGTCCGTCCATGCGTCAGTGTCAAAGATACCAACGAAACTTTGTGCTTCTTGTTAAGTGGGGTTAAAGAAAATACCCAGCCAGAGAAGTACGCCTGCCTCAAGGATTATCTTTGCCGCCCTTAAAAATCCAAAGAAAGTGAGAGAAGTTAAAGTCAGGTTTGCGCCAAGCCCTACTGGGCCATTGCACATGGGAGGTGTTCGCACAGCTCTGTTCAACTATCTTTTCGCAAAAGCCAACAAGGGCAAGTTTCTGCTTCGCATTGAAGACACGGACCAAAACCGCTACGTGCCTGGTGCAGAAGACTATATACGTGAAGCCTTGAGATGGGTCGGTATGGAAACGGATGAAGATCCATGGAAAGGTGGTCCTTCGGGGCCATATCGTCAATCTGAAAGAAAACCGATGTACAGGCAGTACGCCGATCAATTGATCGAGGCTGGCCATGCGTATTACGCGTTTGATACGCCTGAAGAACTCGTTGAAATGCGCGAGCGACTCAAGCGGGCCAAAGTGCCCAACCCTCAATACAACGCAGCGGTTCGGATGACCATGAAAAACTCGCTTACGCTATCCGCTGACGAGGTGTCGAAACGTTTAGACGCCGGAGAGGCCTACACCATACGCGTAAAAATTCCTCGCAATGAAGACGTTCGTTTCGAAGACATAATCCGCGGTTGGGTTCAGGTAAATTCATCTTCCTTAGATGACAAGGTGATCTTCAAGAGCGACGGCATGCCAACGTATCACTTGGCCAACATTGTGGACGATCACCTGATGGGAATTTCCCATGTGATCAGAGGAGAAGAGTGGCTTCCCTCAGCGCCTTTGCACATTTTACTCTATCGATTTTTCGGCTGGCAAGATTCCATGCCGGCCTTTGCCCACCTGCCGCTTATACTCCGTCCAGATGGAAACGGCAAACTGAGCAAACGGGATGGTGATCGATTGGGCTTTCCAGTTTTTCCTCTAGAATGGCAGGACCCAGCCAGTGGCGAAGTGGCCTCAGGCTATCGAGAAAAGGGTTACTACCCCGAAGCCTTCATCAACATGCTCGCTTTCTTGGGCTGGAATCCAGGAACCGATAAAGAGCTTTATTCGATGAGCGAATTGATCCACGATTTTAGCTTGGAGCGGGTAGGGAAGTCCGGTGCAAAGTTCGACGCGGACAAGACGCGTTGGTTCAATCAACAATACCTGCGATTGCAGGCGACCAGCGATTTAGTCGAACAAGTTCAACCTGTACTTTCAGAAGCGGGCCTCTCCTTTGAGCCATCACAGTTGCCTTCATTCGTAGAATTGATGAAGGAGCGTGCCACCTTCGTCCCTGACTTACTTGAGGGACGCTACCTTTTTGAGAGGCCGACTCAATACGATGAGAAGACGGTAAGCAAAAAATGGAAACCCGATTCGGCGGCGATGATGCAAGACCTCCTCATTGTATTCAAGCAGGTTGACCCCTTTTCATCTGATGCGCTGCACGAAGCGTTCACAGCATTTCTCACGGATCGCGAATTGGGCATGGGGGCGGCGCTTCCCTTGCTGAGGGTTCTCGTAACAGGAAAAGGAATGGGGCCCGGTATGTCAGATATCATGGCCTTTCTGGGCAAGGAAGAAACCCTCGAACGCATGCGTATTGGCATTGAAGCCTTATCTCATGAATAAGGTAGAGGTCAAATCGTTACGGATCCATGCTAAGCACGGATGCCACAAAGAAGAAAGAATGACCGGCGGGTTGTTCGAAGTTGACATTTGCGTGTACGGCGATTTTTTCTTCGCGGCCAAAACGGATGATATTAAAGACGCCGTGGATTACGTGGGTTTGATGGAAGTTGCGAGTGAAGTAATGTCCATCCCTAAAAATTTGATTGAAACCGTAGCCGAGACGATTGCCCAAGAAGTAATGCGGCGATTCTCATCGGTGCTCAAAGTAGATGTGACGATCCGGAAAATGAAGCCGCCGGTAAAGCACGACGTAGATTTCGTTTCATGCTTTACAAGTCTTGAACGCGCACAGAATTAATCGCTAAATTCGCGGCCTTATCAGGTCTCGTGGCCGAGTGGCTAGGCAGTGGTCTGCAAAACCATCTACAGCGGTTCGAATCCGCTCGAGACCTCAGAAATGCCAACAGCATAGAAACCTCGAACTTATTCGGGGTTTTTTTGTTCCTCTGCCCTTATGAATCGACTTTTGCTATTTCTTATCCTCTCTAGTGCATTGCTGGTTTTTGATATCTACGCGTATCAGGGTCTAAAAGTGGTGATTACTGGTTTTCCAGGCCTTGTTCAGCGCCTTTTCAAGGTCTTGTTCTGGGGTTTGTCCGTTATAACCTTGTTGTCCTTTCTCCTCTACGAACCGCTCTCGAGCCATGTGCAAGGGCGAAAAGTATTGATGCTCTTTGCCACCATCGGAGTTGCGAACATTCTCGGGAAATTGATTTTCGCGCTTTGGCTGCTTGTAGACGATGCTTTTCGAGGCCTTCAGTGGGTATGGAACAAATTGAATCCACCATTAAAGAACGCCGATGGGGGCATCAGCAGAAATGAATTCTTGGCCGGAGTAGGAGCCATTTCAGCCTCATTGCCACTGCTCTCCATGACGTGGGGCGTTGTCAGCGGCGCGCACGATTACAGGGTTCGCAGAAGAACCCTTGAAATTCCCAACCTGCCTGCGGGATTCGAGGGCTATCGTATTCTTCAGATCTCAGACATCCACTGCGGGTCTTTTTGGAATCGGTCAGCGGTCAAACGGGGCATTCAGATGATAAACGATGAAGCTGCCGATGCTGTATTCTTCACCGGTGACATGGTCAATAATCGCGCTTCTGAGCTGGAAGAGTGGGTCGATGTTTTCAACAAAATAACAGCCAAAGACGGTGTGTTTAGCGTCCTTGGAAACCACGACTACGGTGACTATGTGCCTTGGAATTCACCAGAAGATAAGGCAAAAAACCTCGAACACCTTGTCGACTTGCAGCGGAATGGCCTCGGCTGGGATGTGCTGATTAACGAACACCGTATCCTTCGCCGCAACGGCGATCAGATATCTGTTGTGGGCATTGAAAACTGGGGGGCAAAGGGTCGTTTTCCGAAATACGGAAACCTTGAAAAAGCGACCGAGGGGCTCGCTGACGACACGGTGCAACTCTTGCTCTCTCATGATCCAAGCCATTGGAAGGAGCAAGTCATTCCTGAGTTTCCACACATAGACGCTATGTTCGCCGGTCATACCCACGGCATGCAGTTCGGAATTGAAGTTGGGAATATAAAATGGAGTCCTGTCCGCTATTTCTATCCTGAATGGGCAGACTTGTACAAAGTTGGGCGCCAACAGTTGTATGTCAATCGTGGCTTTGGCTACATCGGATATCCAGGGCGGTTTGGGATCTTGCCTGAAATTTCCGTTTTCACGCTTGAGCGCGCCTAGCAACCCCCGCATCCTTGCTACGTTCTAAGTTTGAGCCCTTCTGTCGCTTACCTTTGTTGGATTGGCCTTGGATTGATGTTGAGATACTTCCAAATATCATTGTGGATTACGACTGCCGTTTTGCTGTCGTCTACACTTGCCTTTGGCCAACGGCTGAAGGACCCTAAGGTTCCTAAGAAAAAGAGCTCCGTTCGGATGTATTCGAATCCGAAGTTTAAGGAGAGTGAAATCGACTGGAAATCTACCCGGCTCGAATTCATGGCGGGGGGAGGTGCTTCGGGTTTCCTCGGCGATCTCGGGGGACAAAACACTCCGGGCAAACCTTTTGTATTCGACTACGAGCCGACGATGACCCGCTACAGCGTCTCCGCTGGGGTGCGGTATTTTCTTCGCGAATACCAAGCCGTTAGAGGCTATCTGTCCTACGCTGAAGTCCGAGGAGCGGACAAGCTGACAAGCTATCCCAACCGTCAATACCGCAACCTGAACTTCAAGTCACCGATCGTTGAACTAGCGGCGATCTATGAACTTCACCTTTTTAAGCCAACGTATATTCACTTTGCGGGTGCCAATACTACCAAGCTTTTCGATGGTAATCGCTTCGGGGCATACCTCTCGGGTGGAGCAGGGCTTTTCTATTACAGCCCCCGTGGAAAACTCGGTACTCAGTACTATAAGCTACGACCGTTGAGAACCGAAGGACAGGAGTTCGAAGACGGGCCTTCTAAGTACTTGGGCATTGCAGTTAGTCTGCCTGTTGGGGGCGGGGTATACATGTTGCTCAATCACAACATCACGGCTGGCCTCGATTTTGGAATGCGCTTTACGACTTCAGATTACGTCGACGATGCCAGCGGGTACTACTATGATATTGATGCAATTCAGGCGAGAGACGGAAAACTTGCCGCCTATTTTGCCAATCCGAGTGTAGCGCTGCAGAACGTTCCTGACCGCAAGTGGTACACAGAGGGCCAGCCACGCGGTGGCTCTACCAGCAATGACACTTACATGTTCTTCCAATTCACCTTGAGTAAGTCGTTCACACCGTCCATTTCTAACAAAGCGTTTAAGCCTAGCAAGAAGCGAAAGATGAAGGCTATTCCGAACAAGAATAAGCGGTCCTTATTCAAGCGTGATAAGAACAAAAACAAATCTTACAGCAACAAGGGGATAAAGAAGTCAAAGCGCCGATTCAAAGCGCCTAAGCTCGACTTTGGAAAAAAGCGAAAGCGCCGAAAAGCGACTAGCTTCTAGCGATTCTTTGTACCTAGATTCGGTAAATAAGCGAAAGCTGAAAATCGACCAACTGGCTTGGCTCTTCCCCGTGAATGTTGAATTCACTTTTTCTGTCGTACTGGCTGGTAATTGGTAGCATTCCCCTGACATCGCCCACAAGCCGGTTCGAAATTTTGTGCTGATAACTCGCCATCAACCCAAACCTCAAACGCTTCAAACCCTCAATGTTTCGTTCATCGTTGGCTCCAAAATTGGCGCGGATGTAGTCTCTTGAGTTGTAGACCATGTAGGTTTCATTTTTAATGCGAACTAGGTAGTCTGCAAAAAAGCCAATGGCCGTTTTGGAGGTGTTGTTCAATTCAAGCTTGATCTGCACGGGCGCCTGGATATAGTCCATCGTGGTCGCGACCAGGCTTTCGTGAATGTTTTCAAGGTCTCCGACAACTCCCTGCTCTGTTCCTTGAGCAAAATTCGATGCCAAGACACCAATGATCGGGGAGAAATCAATTTCCTTATACCGCTCAATACCATTTCCTGACCTTCTAAGGTGCCCGACCTCGAATGAAATCGAAGTTGATGCCGACAGCGGAAGGTCATAGCCGAGTGAGACGACGTTATTGATTCTCCACTTGGCCGGTTTGAAGCTAGAATTCGACTCCCCACTTCCGACCCTGATTCCACCTCTGACGTACATTCCAGTGTAGATAGAAGCGATATCACGCAGGTCATCTGGTCGCTTCAGTTCAGCTCGTTTAGCCACGTCTGGCTCAGCCATCGCCAAAGAAAGTCGGTCCATTCTTTGTACCTCGTCTCGCAGCGCACGCCCTTGGTTGTTTGCAACTCCCGAGGATTCAATCTTCTGTGGTACTTGCGGTGTGTATATACTCTTTGGTCCCGCCTGAAATTCAGCGAAATCCATTGTTTGTGCGCCGTCAGCGACTAGCTTAGCTTCGTCTGCGGGGCTCGAAAGCGTTGCCCAATCTGCATCGGCGATTGCTGAAGCCTCCGACCAACTCAACGCTTTACTATTCTTGGTCTCAATAGATCTTGAAGCATCCTTTACATGCGTAAATCCGGTCGCCCTTTCAGGTAATATGGGCTTAGGAGAATCCATTGTAGCGACTACGCTAACCGCTACCAATCCGGCCGCTGAAGCCGCAACTGACCAAAACGAACTCGTTGCCACGCCAGCCGAGCCGGCCGCGGCCCCAACCGAAGTGAGCGACTGCTCAAGCGCCATCCACTGGGTAGCCGGGTCAACTGAATGGTCCTTCAGTCCTTCAAAGCGTCTTCGAAAGGCACCGTCTATATCGTTCATATCCTGACTATCCATAAAGCAATGCTAAATCCGGGTATGCGACTTTGAGCTTCGACCGTATTTGTTTGCGCGCCGAAGAAAGGTG
Source organism: Cryomorphaceae bacterium (assembly GCA_040221375.1). Classification (GTDB taxonomy): domain Bacteria; phylum Bacteroidota; class Bacteroidia; order Flavobacteriales_G; family Salibacteraceae; genus SHAN690. The sequence goes on along the minus strand of JAVKEP010000046.1, from coordinate 8,643 downwards.
CCATTTGGAAGTTCCGACCGATATGTTCAAGCGGTCAGCAATCTCCTTATGACTGTATCCATCAATCGCGAACATGTTGAACACCAATTTACTGATTGGAGAAATGGTGTTGATGATCTGCATGAGCTCTGCAACCGACATGTTGTCCATCCCATCGTTGTAAATCTGATGAGACGGCATGATCGCATCGAATGAGAAAAAGTCTTTGTACCGTTTACTGGACCGCAGGTGGTCCAAGGCTGTGTTGATGACAATTCTCTTGCACCAACCTTCAAAGGAGTTTTCGAAGTGGTACTGATCTACTTTCTGGAAAATTTTGACAAAGCCCTGATTGACAACGTCTAAGACCTCCTCGTCGTCTCTCAAATACCTGCGTACAATCGAAAGCATAACGGGGTAGTAGGTTTCATAAACCTTCCGTTGGGAGATGCGATCGTTTCGACTGCAGGCCTCTATTACGTCATCCGTGATCATGTACCGAAAGATAAGACGAATTTCAATGCCCGCAGGTTGAGTCCTATTTGTATTTAATTGCGCTGGCCTTCCTGAGGTCGGTTCCCTCCATGATCACAACGGCATCTAAATCCGGGTATGTCTTCTTGGCGATGCGCACTACTTCGTCTACCAATTCCTCGAAATCATTGGACCGGAATGTCACGGGCGTTTCCACCTTTCCCAGCAAGGTGTAAGGGTTCGATGGATTGTTTTTAATAAAGACTACCGTGCCTTTTCTCGGTTGTGCCTTCGATAGTTTGTACTCTGCTTTTACCGTAGGTTCATCGGTGCTGCGTCCTCGCTTTCGCTTTTCCTTCGGGTCGCGATAGAACTGAATGACGTCTGCCTTACAAAGCCCCTTGCCTGACCTAAAAATCAAGGCGTCGAACTCTTCATTTTTCTTACGGGCGTTCTTGATGACGTGATCCAACAACGGGTCAATTGCGTCTGGGCTAAACGTTGAACACTCCACCGTACCCATGTGTCGGTACTGATTGACAGGCATACTCTCTATATAGAAAACGACCCCATCTCTGTCGCTTGCTACCCCTTCATTCTGTGCTTGTGCCAGTGATGTACTTAGCGCTATGGCCATTAGCATAAAAACTCTCATATATCCTTTCATGTATTAGATTTTGACGGTTCAAATAAAAGGAATCTGTAAACGCAATGCCAACTGACTCCTTTCTTCTTATCAAGCAAGTTGAATGCCAAGCTGATCAGTGCGCGATAATGACGGGGTGTTGAATAACAGATTCGCCGATGACTTTTAAGGTATAGGCCCCAGAGTTCAACGCTCGTACGTCGATCTCAAATCGCCCGCCTTCACCCCGTTGGTAGGTCCCGACCTGCCGTCCGTCCATGGTCCATAATTCTGCCTCTTCGAAGCGCGCTCCGCCAATTGTTTCGATCAAAATGCGCTCGGCCGCTGGGTTGGGATAAATGCTGATCCCGTCTGTGCTGCCTTGTTGGAGCCCTAAGTTTACGATATCGAGAGAGAGGCTGTCGGTCACGAATGTGTTGCTCACAACCTGCTTCACTGTATAGTTCATTTGCAGGGCGTAGGTGTGCTCATCTGGGACGGAGTCCAAGACCATCGAACCGTCGCCAAGGTAGAATGCCATCGTATCGGCGTACGCGCTTAAGTCGTTGAACACTACGGTCTGCCCGTTTGATTGGGTAAAAAACTCGAAGTCAGCAACGGGTGGGTGGGTAATCGAAATGTCGTCGAGCGCCATGTCGCTTCTCACACCATCGCCCGTTATTCCTCTAAACCTCACGTTTATTTGCTTGTCGTTGAACGCGTCCAGCTCAACCTCTACGAAGCGCCATGGCGTGCCTTGGTGTCCTTCAAAAAATGCGAGGTCTTCATGCCAAACGGATCCGTCAAAGACATCCACGTGCAGTTCACCCATATCAAAGCCCCGCATATTGTAATAAAACGTGAGCATTGGTTCTGTTGCTCCTGTCAAGTCTACGCAAGGGCTGATCAATATTGCTTCTTGAAATAAGCAACTCTCTGATGCCTCCAAGTAGATGTATTTGCCCAACGAAGTTTGCGTTGTATTGTCCTCAGAAGGCCCTGTATTGGCTGTAGGTGTTCCGCCGCTATTTACTCGCCAATCGATGTCGTCAAATGTTCCGTTTTCAGCATTTATCCACCCCCCGAGAAGCGGACATGAGGTCGATCCGCAATATGCCTGGTCATCACAGACGAAGGTCATTTGGTCAAAATGCTCATCCCAAACCAAGGCTTGAACTTCGGGGAGCCCAGCCTTAAAAATCATCCTAGCCGTATCGTTATATGGGTTTTGATCCCCACTCATATCTAGCAAAACATAGTATTCGTGGACGCCTGAGTCCAGAGCAACTCCGTTGCTGAAAAAGAGCGTGTCTGTTTCGAGGGGAGCTATGCTGTTGGTAAATGAATCGCTTTCAATGAGCCCGCTGGGACCATAAAACGAAGCCAAAAAGGGTCCCGAAGGCGTAACCCCAGTGTTTTCCACACCGAAACCTATGTTTGACTCCGTTCCGTGGCAATCAAACACGTGAGAAATGTTTGGAAACACTTTGGTGACACCCAGGTCATTCGCAAGAAAGCAGTTCTGTAGTCCTGGTGGTTTTTTCACTGCGATCATCCGCTCACTCCGCGCACCGTCAGGGCCATCGGCTGAGACAGAATACCAAAGCATGTTGCTGTAAGGGTTGGATGTGGTATCGGTGAATTCATTGTTCACAGAGGTACCAAGCGAGTCCATGTATTTCGACCCGAGCTTGTAGATGTCGAAAGAAAGTGCGGCAGCAAGAGGGTCCCAAATCAACCCGATGGCATCGGGACATGCAAATGCGATGTTCAAATTTGAAGGAACGGGCATGATGGAAAACGAATCAGAGGTAACCGAAACAGAATCGTGGGCCAGCCGAAGTTGTACATCACCTTCGGCAATCATTGGGACCGTCCACTCAAAATACCCCTGTTCCACGCCCACGCCTTGCGCAATCGTATCCCATTCCAAGCCGCCGTCTGTGGTGTATTCAATGGTAAGGTCGCCAGACATGTCCCCATCCCACCGAATCAGTTCGTCCGTTTGGGGCGCCAAACTTTCTCCCCCTACTGGGAAAGTCAATACCAGGGGGTCAACCTCGGTATAATAAACGAAAAAGTACTCCTGCGGGCCCTGCGGAACTAAGTAAGGCGATACCTGAAATGTGTACGTTCCGGCGGTTGGCTGAAGCACTTCAATTTGTTCCATGTTGTTGAGGTGGTCTTGCCCATATGAGGCGGGTTCGTCCAACGTGATGGCGTTCGGACTCGGATTTAAAACGTAGGGCAGAAGTGAATCGTTAGAGGGGGAGGTTCCGCTCAAGTCAAGGTCGTTTACCAAAGCGGTGCTGGCTGAAATAGATGCGGCTGGATCGGTCCAATAAACCATAACTCGCAATCGAGTTGTTCCTGGAGAAACCGTAACCAAGTGTGTATTGGCGCCCCCGCCTGACGCGAGCGAATCGACACTAAAGCTCTCTTGTTCAATGACCGAAAAGGCGCGCCTCGCGTTGATGCGACCCCACCCATGTTTAAAGTCTGGCCCGGCATTTCCTAAGTCTTGGGCTGTGTTCAATACAATCGCTTTGATCAGCCCTCCATCAGGAGCGCTTCCGTGCACATCTTCAAATGCCTCATAAAGGAGGGCTAGGGATCCCGCAACATTCGGGCAGGCCATGCTGGTCCCGCTGTATGTGTCATACTCATTGCCCGCTATGGTAGAAGTAACACTGGTACCTTGCGCGGTAATATCCGGCTTGATTCTTCCGTCGTTTGCTGGGCCTCTGCTGCTTCCGGTTGCAAGTACGTCTGCCTTCGAGAGGTTTCCTACCGTTATTACGTTCTTGCCCATCTTATGGCCGCCCGTTATGTTTCCCCAGTTGTTTCCAGCGCCGTATCCACAGTTAGAAGTGCCCGCATTTCCGGCTGAATAAACATGGATGAGCTTATCGTAAGCAATGCTCTGCAGGTCCACCAACCTAGCCCGTGCAGTATACCCCGCATTACATCCATCGCTGTACGATGTACTGGTGAGGTGAATGTCATAGGAGTAGTAGTGTGAATCGAGGTTGCTGATGGCGTTATAATCGGGATATGCTTTGTACACATATATGTCCGCACCTTCCGCTTGACCTTGATGCCTGGGGTTCAAATTGCCCGCGCCCCCAACGGTACCGGTGACGTGATCGGCGTGATCACCTTCATTTTCTGACGTGAATTGGCCTAAAACGCGGCCGTGGTAGTCAATGTGTGGGCCAATGGTGCCGTTGTCTTGCACCGCTACGGATACCCCACTTCCATCATACGCAATGGCGTTGGAGTTGTCGTGGCTCAAGTACCGCGTACGGGCGAGGGTCCTGCTCGTGTAATTTTCTGCCTGGCCTTCCGGGTATACCCAAGCAATGGATTGGATCGATTCAATTTTTGACAACTTTTCCAAAAAGGTAGCCTCTACGCTGACATTGAGAAAACCGAATGTTTCGTTGTGCTCGAGCAAGGTCACCTGCTCGCGTGCCAGAACTTCTTCTGCTAAGGTTTGTAAGGGCACATCCGAGAAACCTGTCAAAATCACCGAGCGCCTATTGTTGGACAAAACCGCTTGCTCAGGGACTTGTTCGTAGTCTACAAGCCATTTGTATACGTTTAAATAGGGCCCTGCATGCGTGAGTGAGTAATCTTCAAGAGTCTGCAGGTTGGCGCCTTCGGCGAGAGAAACCAAATAGAATCGCTCTGGTAAAAAGGACAATATGCGGATGCCCTTCGCTTCCAGATTCTTCTTTGCCTGCCGGTCAGGGAGGTGCTCCAATGCAATGATGCCGTACGCTCTTCCTTCAACCACGGGCCATTCCGCAAGCAGGGTGGAGGAGGAAAGGTCGTTGGGAATTTCTGCTATCTCGAAAGCTCCTCCAGCTAATTTAAGGGTGGGACTGCTCGTTTCTCTTTGGGCGAAAGCGGCTCCAAAAATCAACGTGGTTCCGAGGGTCACAGCGAGTATTGTTTTCATCATGCTTAGGTTCTTTTCACATTCAAGACGGGTAAAAGTAAACTTGGTGATGTTACATTTGATAACAAACTTGGTTGTGCCTTGTTTGTATAACGTATCATTTCGCAATCCTTCTGTATGAAATTCAAAGGAATTCAACTGCTTCTTTCCTCTGCCGCTGCCCTTCTTTTTTGTTCGTATATCCTCTACGAAACGGGCTCAAACAAAGGCAACCCCTTCAGTTCTACCGACGAGGTCAAGGACAAAGTATTGATGGATGTCTTGATGCAAAGCCTAAAGAGCAACCACCTCGCTCCTAGGACAATCGACGACGCCTTTTCGAAAGATGTGTTCACCTTGTATATCGAGCGTCTCGACTACAACAAGCGCTTTCTTCTCCAAGAGGACATTGAAGCGTTGAAGGAATTCGAAACGGCCATCGACGACCAAATCAGCGCCGGCCAATACACCTTTTTCGACCTCAGTTACGACCTATTCATGAAGCGTACGAAGGAGGCGCGTAGTTACTACAGCAGGGTTTTGGAGAACCCGTTCGATTTTGAACAACAAGAAACGCTTGAGTTGGATGAAAAAAAGCGTCCGTTTTATAAGACTTCTAAGGAGCTTGCTGCGTTTTGGTCCAAGAGCCTAAAATACGAAGCACTCACGCGGATTCATGAAATGGAGAGGAAGCAAGAAAAGGCGAGTTCTGAGAACGACACCTTGACCATCATGACCTTCGAAGAGATGGAAACCAAAGCCCGTCAAAACATGAAAAGGAGTAACGACCGCTTTTTTGACCGGCTCGAAAAGTGGACCCGAGAAGACCTTAAAGAAATCTACCTCAACTCCATCATGAATGTATTTGGTCCTCACACGGGCTACTTTCCACCAAAGGACAAGGAGAACTTTGATATTTCAATGAGCGGTCAACTGGAAGGTATTGGGGCACAATTGCAGGAAAAGGATGGTTACATTAAAGTGGTAAATATCGTTCCTGGAAGTCCTTCCTATTTGCAGGGTGAGTTGGAAGAGGGTGATCTCATTCTAAAAGTAGCCCAAGAGGGAGAGCCTGCTGTGGACATTACCGATACGCGCATCGATGATGCTGTTAAGCTGATTCGAGGAGCGAAAGGAACGAAGGTGATCCTCTCTGTGAAGAAACTCAATGGCTTGATCAAAGAAATAACCATTGTCCGAGACATCGTTGTATTGGCGGAAACGTACGCCAAATCAGCGATCATAGAAGAGAACGGTGTGAAGGTCGGCTACATCCGATTGCCAAAGTTCTATGCCGATTTTAATCGTTCTGGGGGGCGTTCTGCCGCCGCCGACGTAAAGGCTGAGTTGGTGAAGCTAAAGGCTGAAAACGTCGATGGTGTAGTTCTTGACCTAAGGGGCAATGGAGGGGGATCGCTGCGCGACGCCATTGAAATGACCGGACACTTCATCGAGACCGGTCCAGTAGTTCAAGTAAAGGGCCGTTTTTCTCGAGCCGATGTGATGCGCGACAACGATAAGGAAGTAGTTTTTGACGGGCCGTTGGTAGTAATGCTAAATCAATACAGCGCTTCTGCATCTGAAATCCTCGCTGCGGCGATTCAAGACTATGACCGAGGAATCATCATGGGCGCTAATTCCTCTTTCGGAAAGGGTACTGTTCAGCGTTTCTATGAGCTCGATCGAAGCTTAAACGCATCGTACAGTCAGTATCGACCTTTGGGTGCCGTCAAGATAACCACACAAAAATTCTACCGCATCAATGGAGGCGCCACGCAATTGCGCGGGGTTACCTCAGACATTGAGTTCCCAACCCAATACCGGTACCTCGATATGGGTGAGAAGGAACAAGAATTTGTGCTCGAATGGGATGAAATTCGTCCAACGCCATATACCGTCTGGAAGCCTGCTTATTCTGAGAAAGAGGTCATTAATAGCAGTCAGAAGCGCATTGCTAAAAGCGCTCAATTCAATAAGATAGAAGAGAATGCGAAGCGGTTGAAAGAACAGCGCGATGAGACCCTAGTGTCGCTCAACTATGAGGAGTTTTCTCAGAAACAAATGGAGCTCGACGCTCAAGAAGACGCCTTTGATACGTTGATGGATGAAGTAAACCTTGGCCTGGAAGTAACCAATGTGTCGGCCGACATCGAATCCATCACCACAGACTCCGTGAAGTCTGAAATCAATGAGCGCTGGATCAAAAAACTGCGCAATGACCTGATGCTTGACGAGGCCGTTCAGGTAATTGGTGATATGGGCGGCTAACTACTCCTGGTCGGAGGGCAGTTGGTATAAGAAATTGTTGTAGGGAAACCGCTGGATATGAACTTCACGAACCTTACTGTAGAGCATGCGCTTGAACTTCTCCAGATTGATTTTTTCATGCGCTGAAATGAAAACCGTCTGGTGATCCTGTCGGGTCATCCACGTCTTCTCCAAGTCGCCCAACCGGACCGCTGGCTTGATTTCACCTTCCCACTTCCATTCTTCTTTCGGCGGCTCCGGGTAGAGGTCAACTTTGTTAAACACTAAGATGGTCGGCTTGTCAATCGACTCGATCTCAGCCAATGTCTTTTCAACGGTACGGATGTGGTCTTCGAATTGCGGGTGCGAAATGTCAACAACGTGCAACAAGATGTCCGCCTCCCGCACTTCATCTAAGGTCGACTTAAAGGATTCTACAAGTTGGTGGGGAAGTTTGCGGATAAAGCCCACCGTATCTGCCATCAGAAAGGGTAGGTTGTCAATTACCACCTTTCTAACCGTAGTATCGAGGGTCGCAAAAAGCTTGTTTTCAGCAAACACTTCGCTTTTCGATATGAGGTTCATGATGGTGGATTTTCCCACATTGGTATACCCCACTAGTGCCACCCGAACCAACATTCCTCGGTTTCCCCGCTGCGTTCGCATCTGTTTATCGATCTTCTCCAGCTTCTTTTTCAGGACTGCGATCTGGTTGCGAATCATCCGTCGGTCGGTTTCAATTTCCTTCTCACCCGCACCGCCCCTAGTGGCTGTACCCCCTCTTTGCCGCTCAAGGTGCGTCCACATCCTCGTCAATCGAGGTAATAGGTATTCGTAGCGCGCTAAGTCTACTTGTGTTTTGGCTTGAGACGTCTGCGCCCTGGATTGGAAAATATCTAATATCAGTAGACTACGGTCATAGATCTTGACCTTCAGCTCTTTCTCGATGTTCCGAATTTGAGACGGTGTGAGGTCGTCGTCAAACACCACGACGTCGATGTCGTGTTCTTTGATATACGCCTTCACATCTTGCAGCTTTCCAGACCCAATAAAGGTGGCTGGGTTTGGCATGTCCAGGGTTTGGGTGAATTTTTTCACCGTTTTGAGCCCTAGGGTGGTAGCGAGAAACTCCAGCTCGTCCAAGTACTCGTCGAGCTTGTCTGCCGACTGTTCTCTGTGTGCTAGACCCACTAGAACAGCGCGCTCAACTTCGCCTTTTGTAGAAAAGGGCTCCTTCATCGTGTCGGATATTGTTTGCTAGATCCGGAAATAATGGCGCTGATCAGAACCAATTTCCAAACGCTTTCAAGAAGGGCCAAGGAATCATCCCAAAAATGACCGCAATTGCAATCCCGTAAAACACTGCAATGGATTT